>CAVHXA010000026.1:0-25145 GCA_963639765.1 Oscillospiraceae bacterium
TAAATGCAGGGAGCGGTGCGGATTTCGCATCGCTTTTTGTATGGCTGCCGCAAATGCACAGGCGCGAGAAATCTGACCTCCACAAAAATTTACACGGAATGGTCTCAAAGGCGATATCGCTGAAAATCTGTCCCGCTATGTCCCACATTTTGTGCTATACTTAGTACAGTGAAATTATGACAAAAGCTCCCCGGTATGAACCGAGGAGCTTTGTTATTACTGCATGAATGCGCGACGCTGCTTTAACGGCGCGCAACAGTGCGCGATAAAATGCTCTGCTGGTCTGTTCCGGCAAGGCATTTTAATTACTGCTTAGCAGAGTAAAGGAGATTGAACATGGCAGAACGAAGCGATGAGCGCGAAGCCGCCCGCGCCGAGTATATTGCCAGAATGAAAAAAGATGGCAAAGTGAATCTGCGCAAACTTGCAGATGACTTAAACCTGAAATACGACACCGTTCGAAAATGGAAGTCGAAAGATGATTGGGGAAATATACCAAGGCAAAACAAGCGCGGCGGTCAACCAGGCAATAAAAACGCTGTGGGCAATGTCGGTGGCGGTGCACCGATTGGAAACCTGAATGCTGAGAAAGACGGCGCCTATTCCGCTATTTTCTTTGACAAATTGACGCCTGAGGAAAAGAATGCGTTCGATACGGCGCCGAGAGATGGCGTTGAAGCGTTGAAGCATGAAATGGGCATTCTAAAGCTGAGAGAACTGAAAATACTGGAAAAGATTAAGGAATACGAGGATATGGACCCTGATACCTTGATTACTTCCAGCGTGCTGGATATGCGCGTCCCTGGAGCTGCGAAAAAGGGTGGACAGAAGAAAGACGGCTATACGCAGAACATGGGAATGTATAGCAAGGATACGCCGTTTGCCAGGATCCTAAAATTGCAGGAAGCATTATACAAGACACAGGGGCGTATTGCGGCAGCCGCAGGAGCTCTGCGAGCAGCTGAAGAATCAGACAGGCGCATCGAACTGGAGAAAGAAAAGCTTGAACTGCTGAGAATTAGAGCTACAGGTGAGATACCGGAAGACGGTGAAGAAAATGGCACTGTATACGAGTAAGGCAATAGCTGATTGCCTTGGTATTACAGAGAGACGAGTTAGAGAGCTGAGAGATGAAGGCGTACTCACCGAAGAGAGACCGGGAGTCTACAACATGAAAACGGCCGTGCGCCAGTATCTGCGCTACAAAATAGGCGACAGAGACGACCAAGCAAGGCTTACTGCGGCAAGAGCCGACAGAGAAGTTACGCGGGGTCAGATTGAAAAAATGCGAATGGAAGAGGCAAAGGGCGACTTGCACCGCACGGATGATGTGGAACGTGCCCAGAAAACAATTTTTGCCAATTTCAAAAACAGGCTTGAAACGATACCAACGAAATACGCAAAGACAATGGCACAGCTTACAGACCCTGCAGAAGCTCATGATATTTTGCAAAATGCGATTGAGGAAGCCTTGGTCGAATTGAGCAACCCTGATGTAGCCCTTGCTGAACCGGAGGAAGGTGCAGAAGATGTGCGAGAACCATAAGTGCAATCATTGCGTCTGGGGCTGGCTGGTAGATGAAGGGTTGCAGTATTGCTCGTTTTGGAAGTGCATCAAACCGGGAGGCGGATACTGTGGCGAAAATCAAGATGGAACCGCAGACGGAACAGATGTTTTGCAGAGCCCTGGAAGCGCTGAAACCACCACCGAAACTGACGCTGAGCCAATGGGCGGATAAATACCGAAAACTTTCCTCGGAGGCGTCGGCATCGCAGGGGCAGTGGCATACGGACAATGCCCCATTCCAAAGGGAAATCATGGATGCGATCGGTGATGTGCATACCCGCAAGGTGGTTGCGATGATGAGTGCCCAAAGCGGCAAAACGGATGGATTGATCCTGAACACCATTGCTTATTACATGAAATACTACCCTGCCCCGATCATGGTGGTTCAGCCTACGGTCAATCTTGGCGAAAGCTTTAGCAAGGACCGATTGGCCACAATGATACGAGATACGCCGGCACTACGAGGGCTTGTGAACAGCAAAAGCCGCTATTCCGGCAATACTATCATGAAAAAGAACTTTCCCGGCGGACAGCTGACCATTGTGGGAGCGAATGCGCCAACAGACCTGCGTGGCAGACCGATCAAGGTTTTGCTGGCAGATGAAGTTGATGCGTACAAGGCAAGCGCCGGCAAGGAAGGTGACCCGGTCATGCTGGCCGAGGAGCGCCAAACTACATACTGGGACTACAAAACGGTCATGGTGTCAACGCCGACAACAAAAAACGGAAGCCGCATCCTGGATGAATTTGCAAACTCCACACAGGAAGAGTGGAATGTGCCTTGCCCGAACTGCGGCAAATACCAGCCGTTCGTGTGGGACAACATGGTGTTCGATAAAGAAAAATGGCCAGAGGGCGGTGCGCAGTATCGGTGCGCAGAGTGCGGATGTCTCGACAATGAGTATCGTTGGAAGAAACACAGTCTGCAAGGAAAATGGGTAGCAGAACATCCGGAGCGCAAAGTGCGCGGATTCCATATGAACAAAATGGGGTCAACGCTATGCGGATGGGACGAAATCGTTGAGAAATATATAGCAGCTGATCTGGATGCCAGGCGCGGAGATTACGAGAAAATGCAGGTGTTTGTAAACACCAATCTGGGTCTGCCGTGGGAAGAACCGGGAGAAACGGTTGAATCAAATGCGCTAATCGACCGCAGAGAATACTACGAGGCGGAGGTACCGGACGAGGTCGTATACCTGACAGCAGGTGTTGACACGCAAGACAACCGATTTGAAGTTGAGGTGGTCGGCTGGGGAGCCGGAAAGGAAAGCTGGGGCATCCGCTATCAACGTATTTACGGAGACTTGAAACGGGGACAGATATGGGCAGACCTTGATGAGTTCCTGTCTCATACATGGAAAAAACGGGATGGCACAGAGATGACGCTGCGATGCGTCTGCATGGACAGTGGCGGGCATTTCCCAGATCAGGTAATACGGTTTTGTAAAGACAGAGCTGACCGCAGAATATGGGCGATTAAAGGCAGGGGCGGTATGGATGTGCCTTATCTGCGAAACCCAACAAAGAATAACCGAGTAAAGGGTGAGCTGTTTACGCTAGGTGTTGATACCGGAAAAAATATGGTGCTGGCGAGACTGAAAGTGATGATCAAGGGACCAAACTACTGTCACTTCCCGGCTGCAGAAGATGCGGGATACGACGAAAACTACTTTAAGATGCTGACGGCAGAGCACAAAGTAACGCGATGGAAAAACGGACGCAAGGTGGAGCGATGGGAGTTGAAGGACCCGGCACAGAAACGAAACGAAGCCTTTGACGTGCGAAACTATGCAACAGCTGCCCTAGAAATCTCAAATCCGGAAGGGCTTGAAATACCTGGCGAGGACATACAACAACAGCGGCAGGAAAAGCCAAAGCCGTTCCGGAGGAAAAGATCGGGAGGAATTTAGCGGATGTCTATTATCTCGAAAGAAATTGCCCGGCGGCATCTGGAAATGTGGCTGGAAGCGGAAGAGGCTGTATCGACCGGACAAAGCTATCAGATCGAACAGATGACGTTGACAAGAGCAAGCCTGAAGCAGATACGAGAGAGCATAACATACTGGGAAGAAAAGGTAGCTGCAATCGAGCATGAAGAAAAAGGCAGAGGGAGAAACAGAATCTACCACTTCTCCCCGCACGATGTGTAAAGGCTGATGAAAGATGAATTTTTTAGACAAAGTGATTGAAACTATTTCACCAACAACGGCATATCGTCGAGCCTCTGCACGTGCTGCGCTGTCGGTGCTGAACAATGGTACAGGTTACGGCAACTATGGCGCCAATCGAACGTCGCGCGCAATGCGAAGCTGGCGAGTTGGCGGCGGAAGCGCAAAAGAGGACATTGAGGATAATCTTGAACTTTTACGCAAACGAAGCAGAGACGCATACATGGGGATTCCTTTGGCGGCCGGAGCGATAAAAACGCTGAGAACAAATGTTGTTGGAAGCGGTCTGGTGCCGACACCGCAGGTAGATGCTGACTACTTACACCTCACTGAAAAACAGGCGGATTTGCTGCAAGCGCAGATTGTCCGTGAATTTAACCTTTGGGCGGACAGCACTGCCTGCGATGCGGATGCAAAGAATAACTTCTGGAGGCTGCAGGGTCTTGCTTTTACTGGCTTTTTGATGAATGGAGACTCGTTTGCGGCGCTACAATACAAAGAACACAGTAACTGGCCGTACGCATTACAGCTGAGGCTGATTGAAGCGGATCAGGTGTGCAGTCCAAACCTTTCAGACAGGCTGTTTCCATGCAATGTGGATGGGCATGATATTTACCAAATTGTGCAGGGCGTTGAAACAGATGAATACGGTGCTGTCGTTGCGTACTGGATTGCGAACAAACACCCGCTGGCATATGAAAGCCCTAAGCCACTTGCGTGGCAAAGAGTGAAAGTGATGGATGAGGAAACCGGGCAGCCGAACATTTTGTGCGTATCACAAAGTGAGCGAGCAGGGCAACGACGTGGAGTGCCGCTGCTTGCGCCGGTGCTTACCACACTAAAACAGATGGGCAGGTATACGGAGGCTGAGCTGTCGGCAGCAATTGTTGCGTCGTCAGTAACAATGTTTATCAAACACGCTAATGTTACAGATGAAGCACCGTTTGGAGAAGAACCGAGAGAACGAGCGGATGACCCGAACTCCCTGCCAGACGAAACATCCATTGATCTTGCACCAGCGGCAGTGTTCGACTTAGGACCAGGCGAGGACACAACGACGTTTGACCCGAAACACCCGACAACAACGTTTGAGGGTTTTACGGCTGCTATGTCGAACCAGGTGGCGACAGGTGTTGAAATACCGTCAGAGGTGTTGTATAAAAAATTTTCTTCAAATTATTCTGCAAGCCGTGGCGCTCTGAATGAGTTTTGGCGAACATGTGGAGTAATGCGGGATAACTTTGCGGATGACTTTTGTCAGCCGACCTATGAAAAGTGGTTTGCCGAGGCGGTTGCTCGCGGCAGAATACAGGCGCCACACTTCTTTGACGATCCGGCTATAGCGAAGGCGTACATGGGGTGCACATGGAACGGACCAGCAAGAACCAACCTCGACGCAAAAAAAGAAATTGAGGCGGCAATCCTGCGGATGGACAGAGGCATCAGCACAGCGGAACAGGAAACTGCCCAGATGACGGGCGGAAGTTGGAGAGCCAATATGCGTCAACGTGTAAGTGAAATGAAAAAAATGCAGGAGGTGTGCAGAAACGGTGAATAAAAAGTTTTGGCAGTTTCGCAACAAGGAAGGCTCAAATAGCGCAGAGCTGATGCTGTATGGTGATATTTCAGAAACAAGCTGGTATGGTGATGAAGTGACCCCTGCACAGTTTGCACAGGAATTGGCTGCATTGGGTGATGTGGATGAAATTACTGTTCATATCGACAGCGGTGGCGGCGACGTGTTTGCTGCGGAAAACATCGGGAATCAGCTGGAGAGGAGCAAAGCGACTGTTACGGCGTGCGTTGATGGTCTCTGCGCAAGCGCAGCAACTATTATTGCCTGCCATGCGGACAGAGTGACTGCATCGCCTACGAGCTTTTATATGATTCATCCGGTGAGCATTGGACTTGCAGGATATCTAACCGCGGACGAAATTGAAAATGCACTGAAAGCGGTAGAGGCAATCCAAGATGGAATTGTATCGCTGTATGCTAAGAAAAGCGGCAGAGGCCGCAAAGAGTGCGAGGAATGGATGAATGCAACGACATGGTGGACTGGAGCCCAGGCTAAAGAAAACGGCTTTGTGGATGAGTTGACCAGCGAAGCAGAAGAAGCAGTAGTTGAAAACAGAGGCGGAATGCTGTTTATCAACAGCGTTGGAACCAGACTTGCTTTTGACGAAGCACCAGACTTTGTACAAAACCAGATGAAAGCCGTACAGACTGCACCTGGTTTTGCAAATAATCATCCGGCTGCAATGCCGGCAACAAACCATGAGGAGGCAATCGACATGGATATCAAGACGGTAAATGATCTCCGCGCTGCTTATCCGGATTTGGTGGAAGAGGTTGAAAACTCTGCCGTTACGTCCGAGCGCAGTCGTATTCAAGAGATCGAGGATGCAACATTGCCCGGTACGGAAAGCGTGGCAAATGAAGCGAAGTTTGTGAAACCAATCAATTCTGCTGACTTTGCGAAGGCAGTGATTGCAAGCATGAAAAAGCGCGAAAAGGAACAGAACGAGCACTATCTGAATAGCGCAAAGAATGCCGCGAATGCATCTGGTGCAAACGGCATTAACGGCACACCTCCTGCGAAGGAAGACCAGGGCAGCTCTTTCCTCGGCGCAATCCACCGCGCAAACGGCGTAAAGTAACAGGAGGGCAAAACGATGAGCATGGACTTGGAAAAGAAAACTTACAGTACTGAACCGGATTATTTTATTGCCGGCATGATGGACATCGCCAAGGCAACTAAGACTGCAGGTGCAGCCATTGAAGCACATGCACCGGTTTTACTTGCTGACGGCAAAGTCACTCCGCTGGCGGCGGTCTCCGCTGGCGAAACCCCTGTAACCACCGGGCTGTACGGTATTGCTGCGGACAGCGTTGAAGAAGGCGGCGAGACAGTGGTATTTCTGACGGGTGAATTTTTTGCAGATGCTCTGGCTCTGCCAAACGGCGTTACCGCAGATGCACTGGAAGTTCCTCTGCGCAACATCGGCATCTTTTTGAAGTGATAGGAGGATAACCACTATGCACGAAATCAATATTTACGAGCCTCGGTTTCTGGCAGAAGTTGTACGTACTGCTCCCGCAGTGCATACGTTCTTTCTGGACACGTACTTCACCAATATTAAGACGTACGCCAGCAAGCGTATCGATATTGACATTGTGAAAGGTGATCGCCGCATGGCACCGTTTGTTCACCCTATGGTTGGCGGTAAGGTACTTAAGGACAAAGGGTACTCTACTGAAAGCTACGCGGCACCATTGATCAACCCGCTGGATATCACTACAGCTGAGGACGCTATGCGCCGTATGCCGGGCGAAGACTTATACTCCGGCATGACCCCTGAGGACCGCGCTGCACAGCAGTTGGTTGAAGACTACAATCGCCTGAACGACGCAGCAACACGCCGTGAGGAGTGGATGGCAGTCCGAACCATTATGGATGGTCAGATTCCGGTAATCGGCAGCGGTGTCAACGAAGTTATTGACTTTGGTTTTACCAACAAGGTCAAGCTTGACACTACAAAGCAGTGGGGCAAGAGCGCGGCAAAACCTCTTGAGAATTTGGGTGACTGGGTAGATCAGGTGCTGGAAAACGGTTTTGCAAATGTTGACCATGTGATTATGGGACGCACTGCGCTGCGCAACTTCCTGAACGACGCCGGTGTCCAGAAGATGCTGGACAACCGCCGCATCGAAATGGGGCTGATCAGTCCAAAAGACCTGCCGAACGGCGTAAAGTATGTGGGTCATCTGAACAATCCTAATCTGGACATTTATACCTATAGTGAGGTGTATCTGGATGACTGGACAGACCCTGAGAACCCCACCACCAAGCGTCTGGTTGAGGATAACAAAATTGCGCTGCTGCCCTCTCACCCGAACTTTATGCGTGCGTATGCCCTGTGCAGCTACATTGACGATGCAAGCAAACAGACCGTAACGGCGCAGACTACCCGCTTGCTTCGAACTTATGTTGAGCACGGACCTGATCGCATGATCATGGAGCTTCAGACTCGCCCGCTGACGATCCCCGACAAGGTTGACAGCTGGCTTGTAGCGGAGGTCTGCTGAGATTTGACAAAGGCAAATCGGGAGATTGAAAATGCCAAAACGCACATTTAAGGATTTTGTAACGCTTGATGTAGACAATGTGTTTTTCAATATCAATGAATTTGCCGAGAGCAGAGAAATTGATGGGAAAACGATGCTTTGCATTGTTCAGCACCCCGGCATCTCTGACCGCGCGGCGCACTGGGAAGCTGGAGCAAAGCAGAGCTTTGATCAGGGAATGTACAAGGCTGATCTATTGCTGTACGTGAAACAGCAGGACTATGGACCGATGCCGAAAAACGATAAGCTTATCCGACTGGACAAAAAGCGCGATTACAAAATCAAAAACTGTGCATTAAAGGCTGGAGTTTACCGCATGGAACTTGAAAGGGTGAGGTAAATGCCTTACGTCAAAACCAGATATGATCCAGCAACAATGACGGTTACCGTCGATGATGAACAGGTAATAAGAGCCCTTGGCGTATTGTCTGATAAAACGCCGGCGGTACTGAAAGTGGCAGTGAACACGACGGCTCGGCAAACGAGAAAGCTGATGCTAGCTGAAGTAAAGAAACGCTATGACCTGAATGCTGCCGGGAAACGGATGATTGAGGACCTGCGACAGAGACAGAAGGCAACCAATCGCAACCCGGCGGCAATCCTTGCCATTACGAAAAATGACCCTGGTGCGTTTAGGGCTGACCTGGGATATTTCAAAACAAAGCCGTCGAAACCGTATATGGGGAGAAATGTCTGGAGAGCTCCAGAATACTTTCAGGCGAGGGTTTTGAAAAGCGGCCAGATGACAAACTTGTCCGGGTCAAGCAGCAAGAGCAAAGGATTTTTGGTGAAATTTCAGTCAGGGCACGTCGGCATGGTACAAAGACAGCTTGGAGTGCCGGCTCAGCGCGACCATACCATGAGCGGAAAGGTGCGCTGGAAACCGAACGAAAAGCTTGTAACCATGTCCAGCCCGTCTGGTTCTGCAATGCACCACACTGTGTGGGAAATGCAAAAGACCGGTGTTGAAGAAATGCTGCGCAGCAACACGGAACGCCGTGTGGCGCAGATAATCGCCAATGCGCAAAGAAAGGGTAAAATCTGATGGATATCACAGGCTATACCAGCGAAATGTGCCAACAGGCGATGATGGACGAGATGACTGAACTGTTCAAAGATATGACGTTTGCCGGACAGGACGGAGAGAAACCGTTAAATATCTATAAGCAGTTTCTTCCGATCCAAACGGATAACGATGATGACCTGGACACGAATAACTCTCCGTTCCCTTGCATCATTGTGAAAGAAACGAGCGGAGAGATCGGAAACGCGACGACACCGCAGCTAGTGCTAATACAGATACTGATCTGTGGATACGACACGGGCGTTGACCGGCAGGGCTATGTGGATACTGTAAATATCAAAGAAATGATTATGCAGCACTTCGCACGGCACCCTGTATTTGGCGGCGCATTTGAAGTAAGCTACCCGCGAAAATGGGAACTTTCGGACGATGACGCCGATTACTATTATTGGGGCATCGTAAACCTGATTTGCAAAACTCCGAATGCTTTAAGAAATGAAGATGTGGAGGACATGATATGAGCGACGAAAAGAAAGAACCTGCTGTCACAGAAGCTGCAGAAGCAAAGGCAACGACGGGAGCAGCGGAGGTACTGGCATACTGTGGGCCTACCATCAAGGGCGTTGCTCTGCAGTACACGGTATTTGCCGGAGGATTGCCTGCAAAGCTGACGAAGCTTGCAGAGCGAAACCCCGTGGTGAAGGCTCTGATCGTTCCGAGTGAACAGCTTGCAGAGATGCGGGTAAAAGTGGAACAGGACGGCTCGAGAGAAAATCTTCTTTGTAAAAGAGCTGCTTTGATCCTGTAAGTTAGGAGGTTGACACATGGCAATTTCTCATGGATTTAACCTGACGGAAGCGACTACCAGTGTATCTGCACCGGTATCGGTCGATTCCGGCCTTCAGGTTGTGATCGGCACTGCGCCGGTCAATATGCTGGACGATCCAGAATCGGCAGTCAATACGCCGATTCTGGTTACCAGTTTCAAAGAAGCATCTGCCGCCGTAGGGTACTCAACTGATTTTGAAAAATACACCCTTTGTGAGGCAGTGAGCGCAAACTTTAAGGTTATGGGCGTTGGCCCTGTGGTTTTGATCAACGTTCTTGACCCGGCAAAACATACGGCTACTATGGAGAGCACGACGGTACAAATCAATGACGGCATTGCTGAAATTGAGAAAACCGGTATTCTGCTGAGCAAGCTTGTGGTGAAAAGCGGCAGTACAACTTTGACTGCGGATACGGATTACACAGCAATGTTCAATGATGACGGCACAGTAAGCATTGCGGTCATCAGCGGAGGCAAGGCGGACGGAGCGACAAACCTGACGGTTTCCGGCACAGTTATCGATCCTTCCAAGGTGACTGCAGCTGACATTGTTGGCAACGTCAACGTCAGCACTGGCGCAGAATCCGGCATTGAGGTTGTACGCCAAGTATTCCCGAAGCTTGGTAAAGTGCCCGGTATTCTGCTGGCGCCGCGCTATTCAAAAGATGCTCAAGTGGCGGCAGCTCTGCAGGCAAAGTGCCGCAAAATCAATGGCGTATTCAACGCAGTTTGCTATATTGACATCGACAGCAGCTCTTCGGGGGCTACCAAGTATACCGATGTTGCGGAGCAAAAGACGAGACAGGCTGCAACGTCTCGTGAGGCGTATGCAATCTGGCTTTACGGCAAAATTGGAACTGCCATTTACAGCGGCAGCTCTCTGGCAGCAGCGGCAACTGTTTACAACGACAGCCAGTACAATGACTGTCCCAATGCAAGCCCGTCGAATGTATCTGTGCCGATTTCCGCAGCGTGTCTTGAAGACGGCACGGAGGTTTTGATGGATCAGGAGCAGGGCAACGTGCTGAACGACGATGGCGTTGCAACCTTTATCCGTTCCAGCGGATTTGTCCTGTGGGGCAATGAAACCTGCTGCTACCCGAAAAACACTGACCCCAAAGACGCATATTTGTGCGTGCGGCGTTTCTTCAACCATACATGGACCAATTTTGTCCTGGATAATCAGTCAAAGCTGGATAAGCCGATGAACAAGAAACGCCTGCAGTCTATCATTGATAGCGAAAACATGAAGGGCAGTGTTTATGTATCGACTGAGGTATGCGCAAGCTACAGCATGAAGTCTGACGCAGACCTTAATACAGAGGCAGAACTGGTGGCAGGACACTACCACTTCTACCAGTATTGCACGCCGTTCCCGCCATTTAAGCAGGTGAACAACACCATGGAGTATGAATCCGGTGCTCTGTCCTCTGCCCTGTCGCTGTGATGGAGGTAAAATATGGGCCTGAATATTTCGAGTGACCTGGTACCGCAGGTCATTAACGACTATAACGTTTACTCCGGTGACGACAAACTGATTGGCCTTGCGGATGAGGTTACCTTGCCTAAAATCAAGAACAAGACAACTACCGTGTCCGGCATGGGCATTGGCGGCGAGGTTGACAGCCCTGTGCCGGGTCAGTTTGAGAGCATGGAAGCAACACTGAACTGGAATACCTTGTACAGCTATGCCACAAAGATGATGAACCCGAACAAAACAGTGCAGCTGACCTTGCGCGCGGCGATGCAGAATGACAACAAGAACGGCGGGTATACTTACAAATCACTGCGTGTTGTCCTTGGCGGCCGCCCGAAAGAGCTTGACCCTGGCAAGGTAAAACGTGCCGATACCATGGGCAGCTCCACTACACTGGAAGTGACGCAGTACCTGATGGAAATCGACGGCGAAACCGTGATTGATATTGATAAGTTTGGCGGCCGTTATTACGTAGATGGCGAGGATATGCGCGCTGAGATCAACGCAATTATCTGATATCGACAAACCGACTGACGGACCATTTCAGCCGCTCCAACCATGGGGCGGCTGATTCTTTTTTAGAGAGGGAAAACGATGGCAGTTATTGTTACGTTTGACAAGCCCTATACATGGGAGGGCAAAGAGTACAAAGAGGTTGACTTGTCCGGCATGGAGACGATGACCGTACAGGATATGGTTGACGTGCAAAAGAAACTTAGCGGCGATACTGCGGCAATTTTGATGATGGAGACCACTACGATTTTTGCACAGGAGATGGCTGTAAAAGCGAGCGGAAAGCCTGTTGAATTTTTCAAACTTATGCCGCGAAGCAAAATCAGACAGATTCAAGCTGCAATTGTAGGACAACTGAACGCAGACCAGAACAAAGAACAGCTGCAGGACCATATCTTGAAGTTTGAAAAAGCCTATACTTATACCGGAGCGGGCAAACCGAATATCGCGGGTGAGACGTTTGAGCAGGTTGACCTGTCCGGCGTCGGCGAATTGAACACCATGAGCGAAACAGCAGCAGAGAACCGACTTGCTGCGGCAGGCTTTGCCCCTGTGCAGACCGGGCGCAATTACCTTTATTGCGCTATTATAGCAAGCATGGGTACGGGCTACCCGACGGACTTTTTTACCGGTCTGCCGATTTGTGAAGCGCTGAAACTGCGCAATGCGGTGGACGCAGGTTTTTTCGAGTAAACGGCGGCGCAAAGACCATGCGAAAAGCGGCGATTTCTCTATCGGTGGCGACACACTCGAACCTAAGCGAGTATCTGAATATGCCGCGTAGAGACTTGCTGAATCTGTGCGAGGAGGTGAACGAGGCGTGGCAGGAAATGGAGCACTAGAACTAAGCATCAAAATAGCTGGCAGGGTTGACGCATCGCTTACTGGAGCGATAAAGCAAACCCAGTCGCTGATCGGCTCGATGAATACGAGCCTCGCAAAAAGCACAGCGAATACCATTGGAACGATTGGCAAAGCCGGACTTGCGATTATGGCGGGCTTGACGACAGCGACGACGGCGATGATCGCAAAAACGACCAACATGGCGAAAGAGTATGAAGCTCAGACAGCCGACGTTGTTAAGTATGTCAGCGGCATTATGGACTCCAGCACCGGAGAGATAAACCGGACAATGCAGTCGAAGATGCAGGATCAAATCCTTAAACTGACGACGCAGCTGCCGATGGGGCGCGAAGAAATGGCGCAGATAGCGGCAGCTCTGGGACAGTCTGGCAAGAGCTACAAAGAGATTTTTGAAGGCTCTAGCGGAGACGGCTCGGACAGCTACCTGTATGATGCGGCGAAGATGGCAGCAGCGTGGGATATTGAGGCAAAACAAGCTGCCGACTACATGGCAAAGTGGGAAACGGCGTTTAACAAGACTCACGATGAAGTAATCGATGTTGCAGACTCCATTAACTATTTGGGTGCAAATATGGCAACAACAGCTGCTGAAATTGCAGCTGTTGTGAATACATCCGGCGGCGTCGGTCAAACTGCAGGCGCAGACCTGGGGACGACATCTGCCCTGGCAGCAACGATGTTGGCGATGGGCGTTGAAGAGGGCAAAGCCGGAACGAGCCTAAACCGCATTTACACGAATGCGTCTCTGGGAAGCAGTGCCACATCTGCACAAAAAAGCGCCTGGCAAAGCCTGGGCTTTACCGCAGAAGGCATTGCAAAGGCGATGCAATCGACAGGAGCTAACGGCGAGGACGGCGCAGCATCGACGCTGTACTCTGTTTTTAAGGCGATATCGGAACAGGACGCAGACAAACAGACAGCGACAATTAAGGCACTGTTTGGACAATGGGCGATTGAAGGCGTCTCGAAAATTGTAGGCAATCTGCCGGCGTTTCAGAATGCTTTGCTCATGTCGGGAGATACGAGCGCATACAGCGGAAGCATGGAAAAAGAGCTGCTGGTAAAAATGGACACTGCGGAAGCGGTAAGCCAGATGGCTGGCAATGCCACAGACCGGCTACTGATCAACATCGGTGAGCAGTTTTTGCCTGTTGAAAAACAGCTGGCGGGCATGTGGATTGACATAGCGAACGGGTTGACGGAAAGCTTACCTGACCTTTCCAACCTTGTTTCCGGGATTCTGCCGATGTTCGAGACCGCTCTGCAAGGCATCGGAAATGCAGCACAAGCGGCGCTGCCGTGGATCCAGAAGGGCGTTAATTATATTGCGGAAAACGGGGCTGACGCGGCGGGGGCGATTGCTGCGCTGGTTGCCACGTTTGCCTCGATGACAGCAGCGCCTGCATTGTACTCTGCGGGGAGCTCTATTGTCGGCATGATTGGAAATACGGTTGTCGGAGGTAAAAGAAATGCTGCCGGCGGATACTACGGCGGAACGACAATTGCAAACCTACTGAATCCGAAAAACTTAATCAGCGGTGCCGGGAAACTTGCGGGAAGCGCGAAGCAGTTTGTCGGAGGCACGGCACTGCCTGCGGTAACGGGCTACATTGCAAACGCAAAAAATATACCGGGGAATGTTATAAGTGCAATGACTGCCGCGGCGAACCCGGCTGGTGCGGCAACGGCGACAATTGGCGGCGTTCTTGCCGCAGGAGCTGGAGCGGCATTTGGAAAAGGCGGATTGAACCTGACTGGCGGAGCTGCCGCTATCGCTGGAAAGCTGGGCAGCGGATTTCTCTCTCTGCTTGGAACATTTGGACCGATCATTACGGGAATCGGAGGGATCATTGCTCTTGTGAGCATTTTAAGCGATCATTTTGAAGATATCCGCAATGTGGTTGGAAGCGTGTTCGGAGCAAGCGGGTTGACAATGTTTGACGGTTTTGCTGCGAAACTGTCAAATATCGGAACAACGGTGCAGGATGCGTTTGCGAGCTTTACGACGCAGGAGGGACTGCAAGGCATTCAGGAGACGCTGTCGGGGTTTAGCGTTGGCGGCTTGAACCTGGGAGATGTCTTTGGAGCTATGATGCCGGCGCTGCAAACGGTAATGCCGCTGATCCAATCGTTTGCTGGCGTTTTCAACCAGATAGTAGACCTGGGCGTGAATTACATCAAACCGGTCATCCTGGAAATTTTTGATTTTTTGATCAACGAGGGCATTCCGGCCGTGGTACCGATGCTGTCCACAATTGTAAGCCTAATTGGGACGGTGCTTGTAAATGCCATTAAAGTTATCTTTGCAGCGCTGCAAAGCGCGATGCCGGTGATAGAAGCGGGTATCTTGGGCTTTATCGGTATGGTAAAGAGCATAGCAACAATTGGAGTGCAGGTGGTGAACTTTATAATCCGAGCATTAAACATGATATCCTTCGATGTTCCGGATTGGGTACCTATAATCGGCGGCGGAAAGTTTGGATTTAATTTGAAAGAAGTCGCGCTGCCGAGATTTGCAAATGGCGGCTTTACGGAAGGGCCTTCGATCGCAGGCGAAGCGGGAACAGAGGCAATCATCAGCTTCCGGCAATCGCAGCGAGAGAAAAATGTGGGCACCTGGCTACAAGCAGGCAGAATGCTTGGCTTGCTGCGAGATTATCAGCAAGAGCGAAGAGTGATGATCCCAGGACAAAATCTGCAGGGAAGCAGCTCTGCCCGCCGCTATACAGGCTCTGACGGAGCAACGTACAACTATGCGCCGAGCTTTACGGTATATGGAAATGCGAATGAAGCGGACCTGCGTGGGGTGCTTGAGGAGAGCTACGAACGATTCTGCGAGTATATTGAAAAGTACATCAACGAAAAAAGGCGTGTGAGCTATGGCTGATTACACAACGAAATCGGGAGATACATGGGATTTGATAGCACTGGCCGTATACGGCGATGAGATAAAAACGGATTGGCTGATGCAGGCAAACCCTGATCATCTGGACGTTACCAAGTTCGACTCCGGGACGGTACTGCGAATACCTGATTTGCCGACAGAGAAAAGCGGAACTCTACCGCCATGGAAGTCGGGGGTGTAAATCATGGTGATCGTGACAGCATCGAGACCGAGAGGAAGAAAAGCGTCAATCCTGTTAAAGTACGAAAAATCGGACATATCATCCGAGATCGCGCCAGACCTGGAGAGCTTTAAGTATACTGATGTAGCGTCATCCGAAAGCGACAGCGTGAGCATCACCGTAAACGCCAGAGAGAACAAATGGAAGAATGACTGGATGCCGGGAAAAGGAGCAAAGCTTTACCCGAGCATTGTAGTACAGGACTGGAATGTTGGCGGTATAGGGAGCGGATACCGGGACTATAGTGCAGAATGCGGCGCTTTTATCCTGGATGAACTTAGCTTTACAAGCTCGCCGGACACCCTGACAATGGGCGGAGTAGCAAAACCAAACGACACGAGTTTCAGCGAGAGGACGAGAACTGCAACCTGGAAAAACACCAGCGTTAAGCAAATTGCAGAGACGATTGCGGAAAGATACGGGCTTGAGCTTGAATTTGATGGCGACGATCATGACATTGACGCAAAGGAACAGGACGCGACGGACAGTGCTTTTTTGCAGGATGTCTGCGATACCTATGGGCTGATTATTAAGGTGTATGCCGAAAAGCTATGGGTTTACGACCGCGAAAGATACAAGGAAAAAGATGCGGCGTGGACGGTGTACGAACAGGCACCTGCGACTGATCCGACTGCAATATGCGTCGAACCGGGGACGTTTAAGTGGAGTACAAAGCTGACGGGGACGTATACCGGAGGCGTTTACACCTACACGAATAAGAACGAGGGAATTGACATCAATGTAACGGTTGGTACGGACGAACGGCAGCTAAAGCTTACCAGCAAAGTCACCAGTGAGGAAGATGCGAAGGCAAGGCTGATTGCGAAAATAAAAAACTCAAACCACGGAGCTACGTCTATCAGTTTTACGATTTTAGGATATCCTGCGGGAGCGTCTGCGCAGTGTATTGAACTGGTTGGTTTTGGCAAAATGGCAGGTAAGTATTTTATTGATGAAATGGGGCACAGCTATTCGGCTTCTGGCGGATACAAGACCACGATAAAGGCGAGCAAGGTGGAACAGGAGAATTTTACATGAGCAGTGAAGTAAGAATCGGTTACATAAGTTCTCTTGACTATGAGCGTGGCAGAGCGGAAATAACATACCCCGATAGAGACGATACCGTAACGGAAAATGTGCCTTTTTTGTCAAACAGGGAATTTAGAATGCCGAAAGTTGAGGAACTTGTGGCAGTGCTGCACCCCGGAGAAAGCCCGGAAGACGCGGTGGTTTTGGGAACGATCTGGAATGACAAAATCAGACCTGCGGAAGGCAGGGACGGTGTTTACCGTAAGGAATACAGCAATACGGACGGGCAATGCTACCGAAAGTTTGATGCAGGCGCTAAAGAACTGACAGACTATACCGACGGCAAAGAATTTATTGAGGCGAAGAGCCTTGAAATAAAAATCGGCGGAACAAAAGTCGCGATATCTGAAAGCGGAATGGTGACGATCGACTCGCCGAGCGGAATAACGATTACTGCCGGAGGAACGCTGAGCGTAACAGCAGACAGCATAACAGCGAGCGCAGGAAGCGTGAATATTACCGGTGGCGGTGGAGATGTGGTGGTGGCCGGGAAATCTCTGGTGGCACATAAGCATACTGACAGTGTTGGCGGAACGACCACAGCTCCGCAGTAAGGAGAAGCTACGATGTATGTAGGATTGTTTGGAGATGTAATATTCTGGGTCGGACACCTGCGGACACTGACCTTGTCTGGGCTTAGCGGAAAATATGGCGCGAACTGGTCAGAACATGAAGTGATCGGCGGAAAAGCAAGGGCGGAGTATATTAACCCGAAACTCAAGGAATACAGCTGCGATATCCTTTTGGATGCGCATATGGGCGTCAACCCGAGAAACATGCTGAATAAGCTGGTCCAGATGGCAGAGGACGGAGAGGTGCACTACTTTATAATCGGTTTTTCCCCGTTGTCGCAGAATAAATTCCGAATAACAGACGTGAGCGACAGCTGGGATGCGGTTATTAAGCATGGCACACTGGTACAGTGTAAAGTGAGTCTGACCATTAAGGAGTACGTATGATAGATATTGGAAGTACACTGCTTGCACTATCGGAAGACGGCACAACGCAGGAAGAAGCGGAAGATGTAGCACGCTGCCTTCGCGTGCTGTATTCTACGCAGGTCGGAACGCAGGAAGGAGATCGGGAACTTGGAATAGACCAAGGCACATTCCTGGACAAACCGATTGAGATCGCAAAAGCTTTGTATGTGCAAGAAGTAACAGAGAAAACAGCTGTATTTGAACCGAGAGCGCAGGTGGTACGCGTTGACTGGGAAGAAAGCGATGCACAGCGCGGAGAAGTGACCCCGAAGGTGGTGTACAAACTTGTCTAAAATTAAAGAATTTGAGAACATTCCAGACATCGACATTGCGGAGATGGAAACGCTGGAAGAAGCAATTGCGGATTGCAAAGCGCTGTACGCCAAGTATGACCAGGAACTTGACGGAACGGAAAGCGCTCCGCTTGCCAGATGCCGCGAGGCGAGGCTGATATTGCTTGCCCTGGCGCATCGATCACACCATGTACTTGAGTATGCGAATGCGGCGTTGAGGGCTGAACTTCTACCAACAAGTACAGGGGCTAATCTGGACAACCTTGCCACTTTGGTCGGAACGGAGCGACTGAAAGCGGGATACGCAACAACGGTATTGCGCTTTACCGTTTCGGCGCTGAGATCGAGTGCAACCGGCATTCCGGTGGGCACTCAGGCGAGGACGGCAGACAAACATTATTTTTATACCAAAGAATACGCAGAAATCCCTGTCGGTAAACTTTATGTAGATGTGCCAGCGACGGCTGCCGAGGCAGGCGCAGACAGTACGGAAATTCCTGCTGGAGAAGTAAATATCCTTGTTGACGCTGTGCCTTACGTAAAATCGGTGGAGAACGTATCTGCGACCAGCGGAGGCACAGATGTGGAAGACGACGACACTTTGACGGAGCGCGTATACCTGGCACCGTCAAATGTGTCCGTTGCGGGGCCAGAAGATTTGTATGAGTATTTCGCAAAAAGTTGGCGATCGGACATCTCTAATGTACGGATTGTTTGCGAGGATGGATACACGATCTACATTTACTTTCTGCTCGGAGATAATGCGAGAATACCAACAGACGATGAATGCAAAGCACTGGAGAGATACTTTGAGGACGTTAAAAAGCCAATGGGAGACCTGGTAGTTGGTACAGCGCCTCAGGAAGTGCCTTATGCGATTGACCTGACTTACTACATTGCGGCAAGTGACACGAAAAATGCTACGAGCATACAAAAGGCTGTAGAGAAGGCTGCCGAAGAGTATCAAACGTGGCAAAGAAAAATTGGATTGGATGTTGATCCAACAGAGCTTATCATGAGGGTGCGCGCAGCAGGCGCAAAACGCCCGAGGCTAACAAGCCCTGATTACATCGCGATTGGCAAAACGCAGGTGGCAAAAATGACGAGCTGCAACTTGACGTACGGAGGTATCGAAGATGATTAAGCTCTGCGATACTGGGCTTACAGAAGGGCTGCCACCGGCGCTGGCACAGGAACACTACGTGAAAGTGCTGGATGCGGTATACAGGGAACGGTTAAAAAAAGAGCTGACAGCCATTGCGAGGCTGAGCGTTTACACCGCAATAGACACTGCGCCGGATGATGCTCTTGATATACTTGCTGCACAGTTCAAAGTAGACTGGTACAGAGATGACTACCCGACAGAAACCAAGCGCAGGGTGATTAAAACTGCAATGGAAGTACGGAGGTACTGCGGAACAGAGTGGGCGGTACTGAAAGCACTTGCCTCTATCTACAACAACCCGGAGATTGAGGAATGGTATGAATACGGGGGAACGCCGGGACACTGGCGAGTGAAGCTGAACGTATCGGATAATCCGGATATAGAACCGTATGCGATCGAAAATGTTGAAGCTCTGCTAGGCTATGCGCGGAGGCTGACATCTCACCTTGAAGGCACGGTGCACCAAACCGATCTTCCAACCGCTGAATTGCATATTGGAGGTTTTGCCGGACGCGGATACATGACCACAACGCTGCCGGGACTGCCTGTTACGGTCAGCTTTTACGATGCGGATGGCACAACGCTGTTGGACACGGTAACGGTTGATGGCGGAAGCTCTGCAACCTACGACGGAGACGAACCCTACAAAGAGCCCACGGAGTATTACGAGTACGAGTTTGACGGCTGGAGCCTGACGAACGGCGGAAGCGCAAACCTGAATGTGTTGCAGAACGTGCAGTACAATCTGTCGCTGTACCCTGCTTTTGAAGCAATACCGCGAATGTTCCAAGTTGTGTTCTACAGCCAAAAGGGAACGGCGCTGCAAACGGTCGAGGCACCCTATGGAGGCTCGGCGACATACACGGGCGCGACGCCAACGAGAAGCAACAGCGGAAGTTTTGTTGGATGGAGCCCTGAACCGACTAATATCAGCAGCGATACGAACTGTTATGCGACATATACAGAGTACGCCGATGTGGAAATTGAGGATGACTGGGATACCATACTGAGCCGTGTAAAGAACGGTACGTATGCCACCTACTACAAGGTGGGCAACTACAAGCCGCTCGACCTTGGCACAGACTTTGGCACGGTTGATATGCAGATTGCAGGAATCGATGTCGATACCATTGGGAGCAGCACAAGTAAAGCTCCGCTTAGCTGGGTCGCAAAGCAAATGCTGCGGGGAAAGCACCGAATGAACCCAAGCCTTGTGACGATATACATTACCGAGACAGCATTGCAATGGACGGCAGACACGGAGCAGGCAAACGGGTATAAGAGCAATAACCAAAGCATGCAAAGCAGCAGCGTCACAGAAACGTGGACGGTAACTGCAACCACAGCCGGAACGGTAAGCGTATGGTACAAAGTGAGCTCAGAAAAAAATTGGGACAAACTGACCGTCATAGTAAATGACACGACTGTTGCCGATGCAATCTCCGGCGAAGGTGAATGGACGGAACATACTGTGGTGTGCAGCGCGGGAGACTCCGTTACCGTGAAAGCAACCTACGCCAAAGACAGTAGTCAGGATAAGTTTGACGATACATGCTACATCCGGTTTGCAAGTACTGGCACAATCACCGTACTTGCAGGCGGCGCGACAGTCAAAAAGAACAAGGGCGTATCCGGCTATCAAGAGGGAACGGGAACAATCGGCGGCTGGGAAAAGAGCGAGCTGCGTGCCTACTTGGAAAGCGATGTGCTGCCATGCATCCCGGAAAATGTGCGAAACGCAATCGTCTTGGCGTCGAAGGAATACGACCTTTACGACACTTCCGGTACCTATACCTCTACTGCCAACGTGCAGGATAAGCTGTGGATACCTAACAGAGCTGAGCTGAGAATGAACGGCGGCGACACGCGATACGCTAAACTGTACTTGAGCTACTATGACCTGCTAAAGGGGGCTGCGTACGCGCCTACAATCAGTCAGGACTACTGGCTGCGAGATGTTTATCAATCGTCTAGCAGAGGCTCGTTCTGCTATAGAGCTGCAAGCTCGACAAGCATGTCGAGTTATAGCAGCGCCGGAAGCAGCTCGTCCTATGGCATCGTGCTTGGATTCTGCACATAAAAACGGAGGAAATCAAGATGAGTTATTATGGTTTCTGCATCACGGACGAAGGACGTGATCTGATTACAAAGCTTGTGGCCGGACAGACGCTGGCAATCTCCAATGTTCTGGTTGGAAGCGGCGTGCTGGATGATACAGCAATTCCAGCGGAACAGACAGCTTTGGTGCAGCCCGTGGCACGAGCCACGTCTACCATACCGACATATGACGGAGCGACATTGCGAATGACCATTGAGTACCGCTCTGATATGAACGGCGGCATAGATGAAGGATTCTGGCTGAACGAGTTTGGCGTACTTGCACAGGACCCGGACAAAGGAGAGATTCTGCTGTATTACGGCTCACTGGGTGACTACCCGCAATATGTCAGCGCAGGAACCTCCACAGGCGTCGATGTAAGACGTTTTCCAATCTGCGTTGCGGTCAATCAGGATGTCAACATTGAGATTGATTACAACTGCGAGGCATGGATGACTGCGGATGACGTTGCCGAATACTGCACGAGTACGGTCCTGCCGGAATTTCTGGATGAAGCGCAAAAACTGATTGATACACACAATGACGACAGAGAGGCGCATAGTGCTATCCGAGGTACAATCTCTGTGCTGGATGCACGAGTGACGCTGTTGGAACTACTGTTTAACACGAATGTCACAGGCAACCCGTTCACAATCACATTTGAATCGCTGGACGGAACCACAACGGCGGGAGTTTGGAACACATCTGCCAGCCGAATCGAGTTCTAAGGAGGCAAAGAAAAAATGGCATATACACTCCTGGGTTCAAAGGCGGTCGGAAGCGTTATCAAGATTGAAGAAAACGGCGAAAACCATGACTGGATCGTAGTTCAACAGGGACTGCCATCAGGCTCGGCAACGCTCGATTCTTCTTGCGATGGCACATGGCTGATGAGAAAGTATTGCAGAACAGGCAACGTATCTTATCAAACATCAAACGCGAGAACAAAATATGCTGAATCGAATGCCGCAAAAGTAGCTGAGAAGTTTTATGATACGTTTAGCACGGCTGTTCAGGAATGCGTACTGAACGTGAAAATCAATGCTTACTATCCTAATTCCACACCTCATTTCGTCAACCAAAGCGTCAGAGTGTTCATCCCCAGCGCATGGGAACTTATTACGAAACCGTCACAGCTGAGTTTTACGGAACAGGAATCGAACATTCTAAGTTACTTCAAAGGTCTGACAACTGCTGACAGCACATTGCGTGTTGCGTACGATGGTAACGGAACAAATCGTCCGTGGTGGACAAGAACGCCGTCTTCGGAAGGCACAAGTTACCTTTACAACTGCGCTATCGGTCATGACGGCGACCAGTATAACAGACGGGTGTACAACTCGGTTGAAACCAACTGCGTCCGTCCGTTCATGATATTGAACAAAGCCTCACTTCTTGCGGATGATAACACGATCGTGCGCAATACTGCGCCGACTACTCCGGACGGTATCAGCTACCCGTCTACGATTTATGGCGATGATACCATCACTGTGTCATGGACCGCATCGACGGATAAGGAAGGCAACCTGACGGGCTATATGCTGGAGCGGTCTTTGGACGGCGGCGATGTTTGGACACAGGTCTATCAGGGCAGCGAAACATCGGTCGAGGACACGGTTCCGTTTGGGTCGGCATATGTAGCGTACCGCGTAAGAGCCTATGACGCCCAATGGCTGAAGAGCGACTACCAGACAGGCGAGACAGCTGCGGTTATCAATAATCACGCGCCGACAGCGCCTGCAACGATCAGTGTACCAGCCAACGTAAACGGCGGAAGCCCACTGACCATCACATGGACTGCGGCATCGGACGTAGACGACAATTTGAGAGGCTATGTACTGTGGCGAAGGGTTGACAGCGGTCAGGGAACGCAAGTATACAAAGGCAACGCATTGTCGTATACGGATTCCATCACAAAAGGATGGAACACTGTCCAGTATACGGTGTACGCATATGACAGCTATGACTGGCTTTCCGACTGCACTACATCGCCTGTCCGAACTGTCAAAAACAACACTGCGCCGACTATCACGACGAGCAGTGCGGAAAGCCTTGGAACAAAGGCAAGCGGCTTTACGATTTCGTATTCGGTCAATGATGTTGATAGCGGAGACACGATTACGGTCAAAGAGCTGCTGGACGGAGTGACAAAGCGAACGTTTACCGCTACACGCAATGCGACGAACAGCTTTGCAGTCACGGGAGACTACTTCCAGAAGATACTGAACGGTACGCATACACTGACGATTTCCGCAAGTGACGGCAAAGAAACGACCGTTAAAAAGTTTACATTCACGAAGCTGGTTACGGCAGCAAGTATCACACTAGAAGAACCGATGACGGCGGATTCTCAAATCACACTCTGCGTCATCACGGTGAGCGGAAGCATACCAGACGCTGCCACGTTCAGTGTGAAAGTGACGAACAATGCCAATGACTCATCGCCTGTATGGGAGGATGCCACCAGTGCAGTAAAGAAAGGCGTCAACTACCTGTTTACGAACACGACGGCGACAAATGGATTTGCATTCAACTTCAAAGTAACTGCAAACCGCGGTAGCAGTTCGGGTGGCTACATCACATCGATTCAGGGAGGATTCCAGTAATGGGCTTGAGACGGTTGAGGATTGACTCGGTGGCTGAGCTTGCAGGCAAGAAAACACTTGCAGAGCTCCAACAGGAAAACGAAAGCTTGAAGAACAAGGTCACGGCATTGGAAAACGAACTGGACAGCACCAACCTTGCGCTGTGTGATGTGTATGAGCAGTTGCTCACTGTCGCAAGTGCGTCCATGACTGACACTGATACAGAGACCGACGCAGGTACGGATAATCAAACCACACCAAATACGGAGGCGTGAGACATGGCAGCGATTTATGCAAATCTTGTCCGTAAAGGCTTGAAGACGATTGACCAAGTGCCGCCAAAGCTCCGAGCCGCAGTAGAAGCACTGCTTGCGGGCGGCGCAAAATGAGTGCCGTCCGAAAGCTTTTGCTATACATCTTTTTCGGGAGGGAGGTGAAAGACATGGCAGTTATCTACGCAACCCTTATCGTTAAGGGTAAAAAGACCCTCGAGCAGGTTCCGGCTTTAATTCGGGAACAGGTCGAGGAAATCCTGCGAGACCTTGAAGTAGAGGTCTGACACCGAGGCTGGCACGGGCAAAACCGTGCTGGCCGTTTTTATTGGAGCAGAAGTAGAGATGAAACACGATGATTGGCCGAGCTTTTGCGAAAAGCTGCTGTCGATGCTGGAAGCACTTGGAGAAGACACGATACGGCTGAGAGCAGAGTTTGGCGTGCTTATGGTTGACTACTACATGAAGGAGACGACTCGAGATGGGCATTGTAACCTTTAGCGCAGGTGATGCAACAAAGATGACGGCGAACTTCACACGCAGCGAGTTTCAGTGTAACTGCGGATGCTCGGCGCAGATGGCAGATGAAGAACTTGCCAGTAAGCTACAGAACGTACGAGACAAGCTTAATAGACCGCTGAAAATTACGAGCGGATACCGCTGCATCAAACATAATGCGCAAGTCGGCGGTGCTAAATCAAGCAGACACCTGTATGGCATTGCGGCAGATTGGCGAACAGCGGACCGTAGCATCAACCCGGTAGCACTAGGAATCATTGCGCAAAGCGTAGGGTTTGGCGGCATTGGAATCTACTGGCACAGCAAAGGCGCTTTTGTACACACTGACACCAGAAACGGCAAGGCAACCTGGCTGTGCACGACGGTTGGAGCGTACCCAAGCACGAGCTATAATGCATTTATCCTGCCGACAATCAGAGAAGGATGCGCCGGCGCTGCAAACAAGTCGG
>CAVHXA010000027.1:0-4248 GCA_963639765.1 Oscillospiraceae bacterium
AAATGTCAGCGGTCGTTCCGAATTTCCCGACTGCCCACAGATCGACGGCTCCATAAAGTGCTTGCAGCACCAATGCCAACAGCACCGGAACGGCAAATCTCAAAAGCGAGGGCAGAATAGCACCCTCTAAAAAGCTGCTTCTTCTTTGTTCCATAGAATTGTTTTACGCTCCATTTATTTCCTCGAAGTTGATCTCCGAAATAATGTCCAGCATTTCGCAAAATTTCCCGATTTCCTCCATGGTATAACGCTCTGTGATTCGTTTGATTGCTTCGCTGTCCTGACGGCGGAATACTTTATACTGCGGAATGGCTTCTTCGTTGACGGTCAGATAATTTTTGCGTTTGTCGTTCGGGTCCGTCGTTTTCGTGATCAGCCCCTGCCTCAACAGTTCGTTGAGCTTTAAGGTGACGCCCGGTTTTGAAACATTCAGCAGCTTGGCCAGCTTGGATGCCGTACAGGTGCCGTTCATCGTGTAAATCAGTTCAATATACAACAGACTGTTGTAGGTGATGTTCTCATCTACAAATTGTCTGTTCATCAGTCTTAGGTCACACAAGGCTGTGCTGTAATAAAAGGTGTCCAAGGCTTTTCTTAAATCCATATCTTATCCCCCACATTAAGCTAATATAATTATTATAGCTTAACTAAGTAAAAAGTCAAGCTCTGAATAAAAATTCAAGAGCTGTATCGGTGTTACGATACAGCTCTCGACCTCAGCATTGATTATGTGTAGGTCATTTCGGCGCTTACGATTTCCGCCGCACGGCTTCTCATGCCGTCCATTTGACCGACCCACGACATCAGATCATAGGCTCTCATTTCCTCGGTTATGCCTTGCGTACCAGCGTACCGTGTCGACTATCGCGATACGGAGCTCATGCGGGGCGTAGCCCAGCTCGCGGCTGGCGCGTTCGTGGGAGAACATCGCGCCGGAGCGCAGCGTGTCCAGCGAGTATGCCGTGAACAGCGGGCGGGTATTGTGCCGCGCCGCGTGCAGCCGGACAAAGGGCAGTGCGAGCCGCGCCATCCACACGGGGACACATGGCCGCCAGCGGCCACCGTACTCCTGTCTCACACAGTCGAGCAACTCGCGTATGCTCATGTAGCGCCCGGAGAGGATATAGCTGTGGCCGGAAACGCCCTTGTCTGCCGCCAGCAGAATACCACGCGCCGCGTCGCGCACATCCACGAGGTCGAAGCCGCCGCGCACACCGACGGGGACGCGCCCCTCCATCGTGTCGCGGATGAGCTGGTTCAGGTGGTTGCCGCCGCGCCGGTCGCCCGGACCGACAATGCCGGAGGGCAGGACGATAACGCAGTCAAGCCCGTCCTTCTCCGCCTCCAGCACCGCAGCGGCAGCGGCGGCCTTGCTCTTGCCGTAGGTATCGGGGATGGCGGTGGGGTCAAAGTGCTCCCGCTCGCGTATGATACGCGCACTGGGCGGGACGGGAAGCGCGTGAACGCTTCCGACATAGACGAGCCGCCGGACCTGCGCCTCACGGCAGGCGCTGAGGATGTTTTTCGTGCCGCCGACGTTGACGGCGAGCATATCCGCACTGTCCTCGTCGGAGATGCGGACAAGGGCAGCCGTGTGGATGACGACGGTGTATTCCCGTGCCTCGGCGCGGAAAATCTCGTCGATGGCTGCGCCGTCGCGCACATCGGCGGCGTAGAGCTTGAAGTCGGTTTCTGCCTCCTTGACGACCTCCGGCAGGTCGATACCGACGATGCGGCAGCCGCGTGGACGGAGCGCCGCGATGATGCTTTGCGCCAGATGACCCAGCGCACCCGTGATAATGTAGTCTGCACCCATGATCGATTCCTCCTTATTGTGCATATTCGGAGTATTGACCGTGCTTTCCGATTTTAGTATAATGGAAACGAAAAGAATGTGCAACCGGCCATAGTGCAGGAGAAAGCGGGGCGAAAAATGGCGAATTTCACAAAACAGGCGATCAAAAGCTCGTTTATCAAGCTGCTCAACGAGCAACCGCTCACCAAAATCAGTGTGCGCGACATTGTGGAGGACTGCGGTATCAACCGCAATTCGTTCTATTACCATTTTCAGGACATTCCCGCACTGCTCAACGAGATCGTCACGGAGCAGACCGAAAAGCTCATCCATGAGTACCCCTCCATCCAGTCGCTGGACGAGTGCTTCCATGTGGCGTTTCGCTTTGCGCTGGAAAATCGCCGCGCCGTGATGCACATCTACCAATCCGTCAACCGCGACATCTTCATGCAGAACAGCATGAGGCTTTGCGAGGGCGTTGTGACGAGCTATATCGACACGGTGTTTCCCGAATCCGGGGTGAGCGAGCGTGACCGCCGCGTTCTCATCCGCTTCCTCAAGGATCAGCTTTTCGGTATGTGTATCGACTGGGTGAGCAGCGGCATGAAGAACGACGCGATGGACGATCTGCAACGTGTCATCGACCTCAGCCGCGGTATTCCGGAGCTTATCGTGCAGCGCAGCCGTGGTGAGGCGACTGTGTGAATATGCCGTAGTTTTGCGCAAGCGGGCAAAACTGTCTATTTATCCTTTCCTGCTGCTCGGCTATACTGATCTTGTAAAAAACGTGAGAATGACCGGCGCGTTGGAGCGCTCGATCAAAGGAGGATAAATCATGCGTTGCATTGCCCCTATGAAGGCTGCCAAGATAAGCTATATCGTCATGTCGGCGCTGTCGTGTCTGCTTGGCGGCGTGTTGTTTGTTATGCCGGAGATTTCCGTGCTGTGGCTGGGACGGCTGCTTGGGATCGGAATGATCCTGTTCGGTATCGTCAAGCTGGTCGGCTATTTCTCCCGTGACCTGTTCCGGCTGGCGTTCCAGTATGACCTTGCGTTCGGTGTGCTGCTCATCGCGCTGGGCATGGTAGCGCTCCTCAGCCCGAACGAGGCCATGAGCTTCCTCTGCGTCCTGCTCGGCATTACAATACTGGCCGATGGCCTTTTCAAGGTGCAGATGTCGGTCGATTCCAAGCGCTTCGGCCTGCACCGCTGGTGGCTGGTGCTGCTGCTCGCGGTGCTGACCTGTGCAATCGGCGTTATCCTGATCTTCCGTCCGGGCGCGGGCGCTGCGGCGCTGACGATGCTGCTGGGGCTGTCCCTGTTCCTCGACGGTGTACTCAACCTCTGCGTGGCGATCTGCACCATCAAAATCGTGGCGCACCAGCAGCCCGACGTAATTGAAGTAGAATACGAGGACGTCTCGAACGAATAAGCCCGTTTCAGAAGACGCAAGACCCCCGCACTGCGATGAGAGTGCGGGGGTCTTGACGTACACCGAGGAATTGTGCCATCCCCTCATTCAGCAAGGAGTGCGGCGGTCAGCTATACAACCCGAAATGGGTGCCGAGATTGAACACTGGCACAGAAGCGCCGCGAACCCTCAAGCGTCAAGCCCGTCCAAATTGCCCCACCTCACAGGGCGAGGATCAGCGATAAGGCTGTAGACGTAATTGACGGGGATTGTCAAACCTATATAATTTACACTTGGTTTTTCCGTCAGCATCCGTTCATCTCGGCAGGCCTATTTTCGGTTAATTGAACACTCTTAATCCCTGGCATCGAAGAACTTCCGCTGCATAGCATAGAACGCCGCACCGATGGCAGTCCATGCAATTAGCATGATATAGCTCTCCTTGCAGAAATGAACATTGGGCAGCCCGGGAATCGGGATGAGCTGCAAAATCATAAAGATGACGGAAAACGCAACGCCGAGCGTAGCCATTGCCTTTAGGAAGCCCGATCCGTCGCCATCTCTTCTAAGTGTTACAAGCGTAGCCGCCGCCGTGAAGAAGTACCCGATGGAGGCACCAATGGCACTCATATCCACGAACCAGCCCAATGCCTCACGACCAAGGATAGGCCCGGAAAGGCTGACAATCATGCAGAAGATCATGGCATTCTTCGGCGTGCCGTACTTCTTGTCCACATGACCAAACCACGCGGGAAGATAGCCCTCGCGGGACATACTGTACATCAGTCTGGAGCTTGCAAGATAAAATCCCATAATGCCGCTCAACACCGCACAGCTCACACCGATACCCACAAGCACTTTGCCGAAGGTGCCAAGCAGCTCTGTGGCTGCGACCAGAACGACCCATTCTCCCGCCATAACTCTGTCCGGCCAGTTTTCCAGAGCAACTGCCGCGACGGTATTATTGCTGGTGTAGACAAAGCAGCCGAACACGATTGCGATGACCATGATGAAGGAAACCTTTTTGAACGAGAAGTTGAAC
>CAVHXA010000027.1:4352-8812 GCA_963639765.1 Oscillospiraceae bacterium
ATACGCCCAAGGCGCGATGGCAAAGGTGGCAAGGATAGCAGACAGAATACCTTTTGTGCCTGTATGAGCAAACTCGCCTACATTGGCTGTCGTCGCTCCCGCCGCCATAGCCGCGCTCTTGTCAAAGCCCCAAATCGGCTGCATATTGATTCCCTGCGCCTTAGAGCTGAATATCGCACCAAGGAAGAGTGCGAACACGCAAACGACCAGAAGCACCGACAGCACGGTCTGCACAAAAGCCGCTTTATGTACGCCGATAATGTTCAGATAGCCGAACAGCAAGAGAATCGCCGTTGCCAGCAGCATCTCGCATAAATAGATGTCGAAACCGGCAATGGAATAATGAAAGCCAAATTTAAGAATGTCTGCGCTCCCGTCCAAGCCGTCCACAATCAGAGCAATGGCAGTACTGTTCATCGGAACATTTGTCAAATACGCGGCGACAAGAAACCAGCCACAGATAAACGCCATATTCTTGCCGAAGCAGTTCTTGGTAAAGGTGAACTCACCGCCCGCCTGCGGATACTTCGGCACCATGTACGCATAGCTGAATGCAATGATGATCATAACGAGCGCGCCAAGAACCATTGCTATGGCAGTCCCGGCTACACCGGAGTTGGGTAAAAATTTCTTTCCGGGGTTGATAAAGCTGCCCCATCCGATGACGCATCCGAAGGCAATCGCCCAAACGTGCATCGGATTTAGTTGTCGTTTCAGTGAGCCTTCGCTGGTGTTTGTTTTGTTACTCATTCGGTTTCACACTCCTTTTACACATCGTAGGTCTTGTCAATCGCCTTCAGCTCCTTGAAGGTATCGATCTCAACAATATCCTCATCCACGCACGGGGCAACCTCCACCCGGTAATGCTCCTTGCGGTAATTCAGCGGAACTTGCTCCCAGTAGCGTTCCTTTCCGCCGGGGGCTGCATACACATCGGCGATGTCCTGCGAGAGCTTATGTCCGTCGGCATCGTTCCAATAGGAAATGCCCACCATCTGCCAAATATCATCGCCTTCACCGCCGACCATCTGCTGCTGGATAATCCCATCCTTTACCTTGAAGCACCAGTCGTCACTGCGTTCCTTCTTAATCGCGAGAAAGTCGGAAGTATAGTGATACTTCTTAATGATCTTCGGATTGGATATCAACAGATCCGCTTCAAACACATAAGCGTTGGAAAGCATATACCGTGCAACAAGGGAAGAACTTATGTTATTAGCCTCGTTGTACACAGGATTTTCAAGGAACTTGATCATCGGGTACTTGTACAGAAGCTGGTCGAACAGCTCTGCAAGATACCCTCTGACAATGTAGATTTCATCAATTCCCGCGCCAAGGCAGGCACCGATCAGGCGGTCAATGATTCTTACGCCATGAACGCGGACAAGGGGCTTAGGTGTGTTAAATGTGATGGGAACCAATCTGCTCCCGAACCCGGCGGCAATGAATATCGCTCTTTTGCAGCGGTACGGCTCCAGCGCGGTCAGACCTGCGTTGGTGATTTTACCGTCAGCCGCCAGCCCCGCCTCCGTCAGCTCCTTCATTGTTCTGTTAATGGTTCCGAGGGAATGGTGCGTAATGCCCTCCAAGTCTCGCTGCGAGAGAGATGTGTTGCTTTCTGTCATTGCCACTAGGACGTCAAATTGCTTTCTTGTAAGCTCCATTTGCTTTTCCTTCCTTTCGTACGGTGGAATCCACTTTGTTGTTCTTATTTGTTGTATTTAGTGAGGCTTTTGGAACAGAAATCCGCTGTTTTTGCCAGCATTTTGGCTATAAAGAGGCCCGTGTTCAATGTTGCGGGCCTTTTATCCTTTTGTTGAACAGAACCACCAACATGAGCGCAATAAATTTCATGTCGGAAATGTTCTCATTGCTAAACGGTAGCGCTTGTATATGTAGCTACGGTTTTGTTACTCATTTACGACACAAATTAGATGATGTTTATTAACACGTTCTTCCTCTGGTGGAAGCTTCATGTAGTCGCCGAACCCCTCCGAGAGGACTCTGTCATAGTTCTTCGGAATATAAAACTTATGGCCCTCAAAGTTTTTTTCTATAAGATTTTCAAAATCACTTTTCTCAAACACTGTTCCAATGTCCCATGCGACACCTGCCAATTTTGTTTCCTTATTGTTATACTTGTCGAGCAAATTATATAAATACACCGTCAGCTTAACAGGATCAAAGCACTTCGCAACATAATATGCCGCTTGCTTCTTTAGCTGTTCGCCAATTGTTTTTCCTTTGCTTGCACCTGTTCTTGACCCATGTTGAATCAGTCTTTCAATGCTGCGTGTATACGATTGAAACAATCTGCGTTCGACATGGTTATCTGGGACATTGTCAAATGGAAAGATGTCGATATATGCTCCATACCCATTTATAGGATTAAAGTTTCCCTCTGTTATGGATGTTGTTGCATCACATACTTTTCCAAACGGGAAAAAAGTATCGGGTGACATCTTAGGAGCAATAAAGGTTAAATCCGTTTTTTCCCCCATGATTACCCCCCTAGTTTCTCCATATCAGAGCGGGGCATAAAAATGTCAATATCATCGTCCCAAGGAATAAACCCATCATGCCGCACAGCTCCAAGCAATGTTCCCATGCACAGACAATACTTCAAGCCATACTCTCTGCAAATACTATCAACCTTTACCAGAATAGCCAGTAGTCTATCTTTATATTCATTCAAAGATATCTCGCGCATTTTTTCACCTTATTTCCTTTTAATTATGCTAAGTAATGTTTTACGCATATTCTGATTAACCAAAACAAACAAAACAATGCTCAATACCGAAGCCGGAATAACATAGAAATCTGCCGAAACAACAATCCCCTGTGCAATTATTACCATGCAATTTAGAACATATTTTCTAAAGTCAATTTTTATTTTGACATATTTGTTCACATCCATCATTCGCACGGTTGCTAAAATAATGTATGCAACAACTGTGCCAATAACTGCTCCCCAAATTCCAACTATCGGTATGAAAATGAAATTTACAATGACATTTACGACCGCGCCTGTAAGTGTTGTGACCATATTATTAACGGACTTCTTTAGTGCTGCATAAAGTTGTCCATAATATGAAGAAATCGATGAGAAAACAGCGCTTACCAGTAGCAGAGAAACATAGACCCACGCCCCCTGAAAATCCTTACTTACATAAAGTGACATAAACGGTTTCACAATCGAGACAATCAGGACACACGCGCCAAATGTAACAAAGGAATACCCTTCAAATACCTGCGCACAGAACTTTGTATCATTTGTCGAATCCATTTCCTTGATAGCAGAAAGTCCCCATACCTGTGAGAAAATGCTTATCAAAACGTTAATTAGTGACGGAATTTTTGTCGCAACGGTATATATTCCAAGGGCTACAGCTCCAACCATTGCCTCCAGCATCATTTTGTCCGATGAATGAATAACCCACCATGACAAATCGTTTAGTATGAGCGGAGCTGAATACAATACCATTTCCTTAAGAAGTACCATGTCAAGCGGCACGTTCTTTAAATCGTTAACAACACCACCGGCAGCAATCGTTAATACAGTTGCCGCTGCCAACGCGATAATATTTGATAGGAGATAACCCTTGACTCCCGTGTGAAAAACAACAAGAAGTAAAATGTTTAATAGTGCAAGGCATAAAGTTTGCGAAACACTAATTACCGCATAGCTTTTATTTTTATCTTTAACCTTGAGATAGCTTTTTAGCACATTGGATGTGACATTAAGTATAATATAAATGCAGAGATACCATTTCCATGCAGCAATGGGTCTATATAGCCCTACCAAGGGGCTTATAGCAGCTGTTACTATGGAGCCGATAAAAGTTACAACTAATGCCGCTTTCAGCACAGCAGCAGGTTTTTGGTCCTTCATCAGGCCAAATCTTATCACTGCTTCAAAAATCGATACTGACACAATCGGAATGATTAGCTGTGCAATCGTAAAGACAAGATCTGCAACACCGTATTCCTCTGTTGTGAGGTAGTTTGTGTAAAGAGGAACCAGGAAGAACAAAATCAGCTTTGATCCCAATCCACCCAAAGCAAAGATAATCGTATTCTTAAAAAGGATTTTATATTTTTTGTTCAATATAGCCGCCTTTCTTGCTCTCTCTTTTATTTATGCTGAAGATCATAGTCTTGGTAACTCATCTTATCACTTGCATAAATAAACCCATGCACTTTTCTCTTTTCCTCTGGAGGCAGTTGCATATAATCTCCATACATTTTTGTCAGAATCGCATCATAGTCCGCCGGCATATATAATGTCGTATCCTCAAATTTCATCAATTTTCGATGGTCAAATACGTTTAGGGGCATTTGGAACTGTATGATGGCATTCGTTTCGCAGTACATATCACCGATATAATACGCACTTGCATCTTCCTTCGCCACAGAAAGTGCATTCTTCTGCGTGATCGAGTAATAAAAATCCTGAGGCA
>CAVHXA010000027.1:8822-22616 GCA_963639765.1 Oscillospiraceae bacterium
AAACATTAGCATACCAATCTTTGCAGGCAAACCACGTTTTGTATGTAAAAAAGGGCTTAAAGATTGCATTCGACCTGATTGGCCTAAGAAGAAGTTAGATGCCTGAATTCTTTTCAGTTTTTTCTTATCCTCTGGAACATAGAATGCTGGAAAGACGTCAATATAAATTGGCTGATTGAAATAATGCTTGAATGGGTATTCAAAGATAGCACAGCTCTGCTTTTTTATGAACTTCGCAAACGGATAACTATATCTGGAAATAGTTTCAGGGTTAAACACCATATATTCCGGATTCGCAACCGTGTTTGCTATCTCATTAAACCTACAATAATCTTCCCAAGGCATAACAACATCAATGTCATCGTCCCAAGGTATAAAGCCACCATGACGAACACAGCCAATCATCGTTCCAAAAGCAAGGACATAACGTAGTCCATTTTCTTCACAGATTCTATGAAACTCTTTTACGAGTTTAAGTTCTGTTTCTTGCAAAACCTGTAGCTGACTTTTTCTTTCTGTCATACTCTTCCTCATTTCATAAACAGGTATGGGACAACACCGTCCCACTCAGGTCTAAACACAAATGTTATCACCATGTATAATAACGACAACAAGAAAATACTACTCTTAAAAATGATTCTGTTATTATTTCTCATGGGAACCTCGGTAAAAGCAGAGGCCCATAGAATCGTATATATAGAGACTACACCTGTAAGCCTTCCCCATATTGTCATTTTCATCGACATTGTACTTGTTACAACTGAAATTGCCATCATAATTAAGAAAAAACTATCGGTTTTAGTTAGTTGCCTGTTTTGTAGATATAACACACCGGCAAGCATAAATACTAATCGTATCAACATATTAAAAAAAGCTGCAAAATAATTTGAATTTGACCAAGTGCCAGAAAAGTAATGCACATACTGCGGCAAAATAAATCCTACTACCTTCATTGCGACTCCATAGAAAACAAAGAAGAATAATGAAACGACTACCGTGTATTTGAATATTCTGGTAGTTGACCGGAGTTCCTTCCAGCGTACCCCAGGCCAAATAAACAGACTAAATGGGATTATTGCAATAATAGACGCACTGTGAAAAGAACAGGCTATTAAAATAAACAAAAGCGATTTTACGACCAACCGCTTTGTTAACACTTTATCGATATCTAAAAAAGCCCAGCAAATAAATGCCGTTGCCAATGCCTGTCTCATACCAGTCATTTGAAAGAAATAATATTTTAACGTAATATATAATAAAGTGCTTAATAATGGTGACTTTGAGTATCTGTATATTAGCAAACATACCATACCTACGCAAATACCGCTAACTACGAAAAACAGGAATGTGGGCGATTGTGAGATTGAATGAACCGCTTTTAGAAAATATAAAAATCCCTTCTCATAGCGTAACTCATCAAAGTCAAAATAGTCGATATATTTAAAGATGGTAATGTATTCCTCTGAATCGACTCCAACCGATACATCTCTTAAACCAGACAACATGAACATTAATAAAAAAGAAAAATACAAAAAAATTTTCTTACGTTGCATGGTTACACTAGGCTGGAAAATCCCCCCCAAAAATATGATAAAGCTTATCATTAATAAGTATGGTGTCATTTTTTCATCCTCACATAAAACTGACTGCCTCAGTTTTTATGTAGTCATTGTCTATGTTATAAAGCTTTGTAATAATTAAGCAGTCGCTCACCGGCCCCTTTATTTGAACAACTACTCTGATTTACTTTTGAATATGCTCCATTTCGATCAAGCTGATTCTCCATCATTTTTTCAAGAACTACAGCCCACTCACTAGTACTCTTTTCCAAGGGCATAAAAACGACATTTCCAGTCACATCTACTTCCATTGGCAATCTATCGGAAACCAGACATTGAAGTCCCGCCGTTTCTGCTTCCAGACACGCAAGCCCAAAACCTTCAAATATGCTCGGCATAAAAAACAGATCTATGGCCTGATATAAATTTGAAACGTCTCCGCGTCCACCAAAAAGCTTTACTCTATCATGAAGTTTTTTCTCATCTATATATTTCTTTACCTCTGAGTCTAATTCGCCATTTCCAATCCACCAATACTCCACTTCTGGGTGCTTCAAAAGGACTTGTTCCACTACATCGATTGCAAAGAATGGATTTTTTGCATAGGTAAGCCTACCTACGGTTGCTATTACATATTTATTCTGACATTGCTCTTTTTCCCTTGTCTGAATACGTGTTGCCATATTAAACTGAAATTTATCCACATCGATTATATCCGGAATTTTTTCAAACTTTCGGTTTCCAAACATTTTTCCCCCAGCATCAGTTGAACATGCTGCAAATCGATTTGATGTCACTATTAATAGAGGTAAAAACAATCGATTCCGAAATTCGCGCTTCCCGTCTTCGCCTAGCTTTGTGCTATGAGAGTGAAGTATTCTATATTTAACGTCTTTAACCCCAGCTAGCATTAATGGCAATGTAATCAACGAACTATTATCATGAATTACATCGTATTGACCCGCTCTAATTATTGTCTTGCACTCTCTATAATGTTTAAAAAGGTTCTTTACTGAACTGACATAAAAAACAGAATCTCCATTACTCTCTATTTCATCAATATATGGGGTATCAATCCTCTTATAGCATATAAAATCCATTTTAACTTGAGTATGGTCAATACTCCTATAGTAATTCATTGCAAAACTCGCAACACCGTTTGCTACACGCAGATTTGGTACAACCATCAAAACCTTTAATCGCTTCATCTGCTCTCCCTCATACTAAGCTCCTGCTGTACCGCGTCACATAACCGCTGATTAGGATAAACAGCGGCATTTGCAGCGACCAAACAATATTGAAGAGAAAGATCTCCTCCACGCCAGTCGTGCATCCGGTCATCGTATGCCCCAGTACAACCAAAAGCATTGCTATGCCTCGCATGATATCAACAAACTGATTTCTGTTCTCTGATTTAGTCATACTACCCCTTTTTCATTGTCCTCTTTAACCGAGAACAAGACTCTTTCGCCAAATTTGTGGTCACGCTTACTGCTCCTTGCAGCTCCCAATCTTCGATCAATTCAATATTGTCAACCGTCCATACGGATAATCCAATTTCGGTGGTCTTACATTTATTTATCAGCGTCTCATCGCATACTCTATAGTCAATGTTAATCACATGATAGCCCGCGGCATGGCACTTAAATATCAATTCATTCCAGTCTGCCGCGGATATGTCACTCTTTTCATAAATCCCGGACAACAACTCTTCTGCATTGATAAATACGTTGATACATGAATGATCCTTCATAAAGTTCATGCAGTCGGTAATCGATCCGGTGAAAATAATTCTATTTCGGATTCCGTACTTGTCGGCACATTCCAGCACAGCTTCTTCCAGACCGTATTCTTTCAAATCACAGTTGATGACTAGGCTTTTTTCCAACAAAAATGCAAACGCTTCATCAAGCGTCAAGCGCGGTTGTTCTCTTATCTGGTCATGAGTCAGGAGAAGTCGTCCGTCCTTGCTTCGCCGTATATCTATTTCCAGCGCGTCTATCGGAAGAGAAGAAGCAAACTCCAGATATTCCATCGTGTTCATCCTGGTTCCGTTGCAGCCGGAATGTGCTGTAATCATCATGTCCTTACTACACTCCGTTCTCCTGTTCACTGTCTGGAAATTGTGTATTGCCAATTTCGAGTGCCTTTTTTAGATAATTAAGCGACTCCACCCTCATGCGCTGAATCACTCGATCCGTTTCGGCAAAATCGATTTCTTCATCAATGCCCTTCTCATCCTTATCTTTTACTATCCGACCTAAAAGGCCAAATTCATCTAACAAATCATGCGATTTGATGCTCGTTCTTCCCCGCTCAAATGAGAGAAATTTTTTGTGGAACATCAGCGAAAATACACTACAGTGAAATGAGTTGGTTAAAACATAAGTAGCATACCTCAGCCTTGCCAAAAATTCCGCAGGGCCGTCTGCCGTACAGTTTTCACCGTATTCATTCAGTTCTGGATACTTCGTTGCAAAGAAGTAAAGTGTCATTCCTTTTTCTTTTGCCAACTTCTTCGCATATTCTGCCATGAAATCGTTGCGATCAAGTAAGTAAACATATATATACTTTCCACCTTCCGTGGGCTTGAACGAAGACTCGGCAAGCATATCATCATATTGCTCCGGTAGATATAAAAACGCAGGATCGCAGCAATTAGCAATCGGTTTTTCTGTAAGCATCTGAAGATACTCGATATTTGTCTTCTCACGCACGGAAATGCAGTCGATACTTTTCAGACCATCGGCATAACGGTTCTTCAATTTCTCTAATACATCATTAGAGGAATCTGTGCTTGCCGCATAAGAGATACGCTTGATTCCTTCTGCGAAACGGAAGAAGAACACGTCTCTCTGAAAAGTAGTGATTCTCTTAGGGTGCCATACTACATCGCTGCCCACGATAAGCGCTTTCCAACTTGTTCCATCATAAAAGTCCTGAGGCTCTCTATAAGTATCCGACAGATGTAAAAACCTCGCATGAAACTGCTGGAAACGTTGTTTGCGCACCATCCTTGCTTTGGTCATTGTTCCTTTGTCCTCCCGGAAGATTCTCCGAAAAGCTCCACGGATACAGTTCAACCAGCCATTATTCATTTTTACGACATATGGAATGTATCCAATTTTAGAACCCTGATACTTCGGCGAATAATCTATTGTAACAGTGCTTATACCCCCCCCCCGCGAGATTCTGGACGGTATCCTGCAGCACAATTGCCGCGATAGAAGCCCCGTAGTTCATAGTATTCTGAAGATTCAAAATACCAATATGGGGAATGGATTTTTCCGCAGCTATCACCTGATTTCTCTGCCGAACAGGGCAAACAGACAGGCATCTCTTGCATCTGACGCAAATCTTTCTATCGATTTTCGGATAAAGAAACCCTTCGTTATCCTCTGTCATAGTGATTGCTTTCTTTGGACAGACAGACATACAAGCGGAGCAACCGCAACATTCACTCTTGTTTTCAAAAAGAATTATCTCATCCACTTATCCGTCACCCCAGTCTCAACATTTTTTTGACCGCATTTTTAGCTGCCTGCTTGTGATTGATGCCATACTTTTTTACTATGCCGGAAAAACGCATTAACTCATAGTCCTCCCAGAAGTGAGAGCGGCCAGAGGGTAATTTGTAATTTCCCTGCAACGCTGCTTGCATACTGTTGGAACAGCGGAATGTCTCCACGGAGAGCATTTTAGAGGCTTTATTGAACAGCCTCGATCCTTTATCTGAGTTTACCAACACAAGTGAAACACCTTTGTTATCATTAAAACTACTGTCGAGGCTGTCAATTCCCCAATAATCGCCTATGGTTATATCTGCATATCGATCTATCCTTTTGTACGGACATTGAAAGCAAGAGAGCCGAAGAATATTGTGTCCATAGAAGAGGGTGGTATAAACTTTTGAATCCTTTTCGCTATTGTCTCCCATCCTTACCGTTTCTACGTGATCCTTCCAGCCATATTTCACCTTATTTCTAAAATCGATTGCTGTAATCTTTTCTCCCTTTCCCATATAAGTCAGGTAATCCCTGTACACCCGTGGGGAAGGTGCCCCGTGGCAGAGAATTTCAAGAGCAATCAATTGATCTGTTGGCGTACTTGTTGCTTTCAAAAAGTTCTTCAAGCCATCTATCTGGCACGGGGTACCGCTAAAGAGAACGACCCGCCCATTTTCCAAATCACTTTTGCAATCATGAAATGTGCTACCAACGTTGCTTTGGACATACTTTGACCCACGGAATGTATCCCGTTCCGCCTTCGTTTCCGCTCTGGCATGAACAGCATGAAGCCGGTCATCCAATTTCACTCCATAGACTATTCCACCAGCATCAAGCACAATGTCCGTTAATGCGGTAAAGACGCCGCCAGAACGCGAGGCCATGCGGATATTCTCGTCCTTATGCTTAACTGCATATACATTTTTATCTGCCAAAGCATTCATTGAATTATACTCCCGCTACATATTTTCCGATGTCTCTAAGTTCACGCCGGTCTGTTTATTAAACAAATGAATCAATCTTGGTAAGATTTTATACTGTATTTGACTGCCATGGTAAAAAGCCGTTGGAGGTTGCATCAGGTCAAGAGTCGGTACCACGATGATGGCATCCGTGTCGTTCGTCTTAATATGCAGATGGATCGAACCGCCCAACATCTCAGAAACATCCACGACACCTTTGAAAGCATCATCCTTCTCATCAGTCAGCATAAGATGCTCCGGGCGAATACCCAGGGTCACATCACCCGTCGGAACTCCATTTGTCCTCAGATTCTCCTGTGCTTCTATGGAGAGGTCTACATTCTTTTCACCAAGCCGGATATAGTATCTTCCAATCTCATTCTTTAGCAGAGTTGCCTCGAAGAAGTTCATCTGTGGTGTACCTATAAAACTCGCTACAAACAGATTTGCTGGTTTCCCATAGACTTCCTGTGGCGTACCAATCTGCTGCACTACGCCGTCTTTCATAATCACGATGCGGTCACCCAGCGTCATCGCCTCAGTTTGGTCGTGCGTTACATAGATAAACGTAGTGTTGATTCGCTCTCTCAGCTTTATTATCTCCGCCCTCATCTGGTTCCGCAGCTTGGCGTCCAGGTTTGACAAAGGCTCGTCCATCAGGAAGACTTTGGGGTTGCGGACGATGGCACGCCCAATTGCAACACGCTGACGCTGCCCTCCAGAAAGGGCTTTGGGCTTTCGTTTCAGATACTCCGAAATATCTAAAATCTCGGCAGCCTCTTTTACCCTTCTATCAATTTCCGCTTTCGGCATATGCTTCAGCTTCAAAGCAAAAGACATATTGTCGTAGACTGACATATGCGGGTACAAAGCATACGACTGGAATACCATGGCAATATCCCGATCTTGCGGTTCAATGTCATTCATCCGTTTCCCATCAATGAACAGATCACCGCTCGTTATATCCTCAAGCCCGGCGATCATATTCAGAGTTGTACTTTTCCCACATCCGGACGGGCCCACAAGAACAATAAATTCTTTATCCGCAATCGTCAGGTTAAAATCCTGTACTGCCAGCACTCCTTCATCTGTCACTTTCAGATTGGACTTCCCGGCCATTTCCTGCTTTTCTTTGCGGTCGACATATGGGTACACTTTCTTGATGTTTTTTAATATCACTTCAGCCATAAGTGACCACCATCAGATTCCTTTCGATTTAATTGCGCTTTTTATATACAAGCTCGAAAGAACAAGGACGATCACGGTCATTATCAATGCACCAGCGCTGCCCATGCCAAATTTTAAGCTCTTTATTCCATAGTTATAGATATACTGTGTGATTGTGGTTGTACTGTTCGCCGGGCCGCCGCCGGTCAGCAGATTCACTTTGTCAAAAATACGAAAACTGTCTATCGTGCGCAATAGGGCGCATAATGCAAGGCTGGTTTTCAAGTTTGGAATCGTTACATACCACAGGGTGGAGAGTGCCCGGGAACCGTCCACCATGGCAGCTTTATATTGATCCTTAGGGATCGACTGCATAGAAGCGTAAAGCAGCAGGAACACGAAAGGCGTATTCTGCCAAACATCAATAACAACCAACATCGGAAATGCTGTACGTATGTCAGAAAACCAGTTAAAAACCGGGATATGTATATCCGTCAGCCATTGATTCACAATCCCGTAGTTGGCTGAAAGCATCATCCTCCAGCTCAAAGCCACCGTAACAGCCGGAAGCAAATAAGGAAGAAGAAGCAGCGTTCTCATGATTTTCTGGATACGTTGGCTCTTCAGGCTATTTACATATAATGCAAATAGGAAGCCAAGCAGCATTTCAAAAATTACGGAGAACAAAGTAAACTTTACGGTTATCCAAATTGCCTGTTGAAAATATTCGTTTGAAAGCAAGTTGATGTAGTTTTGAAATCCCACAAAGCTTAAATTCTTTTTCAACAACCGGAAATTTGTCAGGCTGTAAGCCACGGTGGAGATCATTGGATAAACCGTCATGACCACCATAGTAACCATTGTGGGCAGCATCATTAGAGAGGCAAATCGTTTACTGCCATGAGTTTTTAATTGTCCGCTTTTTTTCATCTCTTCATCTTCTTTCATGTTTCTCACAGCAGTAAACGACTATTTCCCTATAAATTACTGACCAAGTTCCATTTCAAGCTGGGTCTGCGCGTCGTCTAGTCCTTCCTCTACAGTCTTCACACCGTTGACGATATTGCTCAACTCAGTACCAAGGATGGTGTAGAAATCCGTCCACTCCTCAATAACGGGGCGATAAACGCCACCCTCAAGAGCTGCGCATACAACCTTGTACTGTGGGAACTGTGCCAGGACTTCTTCATCTTGTAGGCTGGAATAGCGGCAGGGAACGCCACCGTTCGGTACAGTGGACTTCTGGACATCCTTGTCCATCAGGTACTCAAGCAGTGCAACCGTGAGCTCCTTATTCTGGCTGTTTGCCGTCACACCGATCGTCCACACGCCGTACACATTGGCATTAAATGCCTCGCTGTCGGCAGAAACCTTTCCAGTAATCGCGCAATAATCAGCAGAAGACTCATCGGTCGGTACGTACCAGCCAGGCCAACCAATACCCATAGCACCCGCACCGTTATCTACGGACGCGATCAAATCGTCCTTCACCTCGGCGTCTCCAGTAGCGATCAGTTCCATATAGAAATTCATTGCCTCGATAAATTCGGGCGTGTTAACAGTAGGTTTATTATCTTCATCCACAACCCACGCCCCATACGAGAGCAGGATTGGCATGGCATCAACGACCAGATTATTAGCCGTGTCTCCACGGTAGATAAAGCCTTTCTTTCCGTCAGCCTGTGCCGCTTTGCAAATCGTCAGAATATCTTCAAGCGACTGGATCTTATCAGCGTCATAACCCGCCGCCTCAATGATTTCCTTATTATAGAGCAGGACGGTCACATTCCCGTAATAGGGAGCCAGATACACATCCCCATCGTGATAGCAGATTGTGGTGGTGGCGGGAATAATGTCGTCATCCAATTCATAGCCAGCTTCTGTAAGGTTGGCAAGCACACCATTCGCTGTGAACTCGGCCATCCACGAGCCATCTACCATGCAGAGGTCATATGCACCCTCCTTGTTGGTCGCATCAAGAGCAAGCTTGGAATGCAAGTCATCCTCAGCAAGCTCCAGTACTTCCGTTTTAACATTATACTTTTCTTCGAACTCTGGCAGACACTGCTTAATAACTTCAGCATATGTGCCGGAACGTAACGCCAAAGTCAAAGTCGTACCATTGCCATCCAAGGATGCCTCCTCTTCTTTTTCGGCCTTTGCTCCACAGGCGCACAAACTGAGTGCCATTACACCAGCAAGCAGGATTGCGAGCAACCTTTTTTTCATCCGTTTTTCTCTCCTTAATTTTTAATTTTCTGAGCTCCTGCTCAGTGGGTATTTATTGCTACTCTTTGACCGCGCCACTTGACAATCCGGCTATCAAGTAATTTTGGGCAAAGACAACAAACAAAAAGATTGGAATGACTGATACCACGCCGCCAGCGGCAACTAATCCAAAGTTGGTAAGCGAATCATCTGAATTCAGCGTAGCCAACGTTAATGGAATCGTATAGTTTTGAGGAGACTGTACAAAGATAATGCTATATGTATACTCATTCCACGCATACATAAAAGACAGCATTGCAACCGCAGCTATCCCCGGAGCCACAAGCGGGAGTACAATCTCCCGGAAAAGCTGCCATTCTCTCGCGCCGTCTATCCGTGCGCTCTTCTCAATGTCATCCGGCAAAGCCTGAAAGAAACTGACCATAAACCAGATGATAAACGGAATATTGATTAGAACGCAGGCAAGCGTCGCCGGTATTTTTGTATTGAGAACACCCAATCGATTAAACATCGTATACAACGGTATCGTAAATGCAATTGGCGGAAGGACCCTCACCATGAGCACCCAGTAGTTCAGTGGCCTTTTCAGCTTAAACTTAAATCGCTGGCGCGTAAGAACATACGCGGCGCAAAGGCCAAACGTCATTGAGATAATCAATGAAATTCCCGTCACTTGGATGCTGTTGAGGAGAGCGCGTCCGAATCCTTTTTCGGCAAAAAGCTGAACAAAATGATCCCATGTAAACGACTGGGGCACAAGGGAAATGTGCCCACGCATTTCGCTCGTTGGACGTATCGACATTGCACCCAACCAGTAAATAGGAAAGAGTGTATACGCAAGAAAGATCAACCCAATCAGGAGTTTAAAGCAATAATTGAATTTGTGTTTAAGTTTCATTTTTAGAGTTTCACCCTTTGCGCTTCGCCTTTGCGTCTCTCCACTGTATCAATGCCTCTGCTTTTGCCAAGTCCTCCGGATAAGTGATTTTATCGAGATACGGCACCTCAAAATTCACATAGACTTTTGAGGTATCCGGAAGTTGCTGTATGGATTCGGTGTAAACTGATTCTGCGCGGAAATACCGATCCAGCAAAGGAAAGCGAAAGCCCTCCGGAGGATTCAATGTATAATATTCCGCACGATTCACGACCCATTCACCATAGTGACCCAAGCTGTCCGTAATTTTTCGCGCACAGGCCACCGCATCGTATTCATCCAGTAGCTCAAAGGTTTTATCCAGCACCTTCGGTTCCAGCATCGGTCTGACAGCCTCGACAACTATGAGTTTTTCACAATCACTATGGCGGTGAATGTAGTCAAACCCATTTCGCTTTGTCATATTGAGTTCCGTTCCGCTGTTTGTTACATCCACACCGTAAGTCATCCTCAGTTCGTCATGGTATATCGGGTCTGCGACAACGAGAACTGCGTTCGCAAGCTTGCTTTTTTTGCAAGCCTCGATTACATATGATATAACTGGTTTTCCGTCCAATAACAGATATTGCTTGGGGGTATTGGCTCCGAAACGCTGTCCAACTCCCCCTGCCGTTATCATGATGATGTTTTTATCTGTTGATTTCATACATCTTCCTCATTCGAATAAATAATTCGATTTGCCCCCACAACGGTGCTATTGTCTGGAACATCCCTTGTCACGACTGTATTGGCACCAATTTTAACATTGTTGCCAATTTTTATCGGGCCGATGATTTTTGCTCCAGCGCCGATATACACGTTGTTTCCAATCGTTGGAGCCCGCCCCTTATGACCAATGCTTTCTTGGCCAATCGTTACCTGCTGATAAATCGTGCATCTATCCCCGATTTCTGCAAAATAACTTATTACTATTCCGCTGATATGCGGGACTTTAAGGCTTCTCCCTATATGGCGCGTAGCGATATCGCAACCCGAACCGAACTGCGAAACCCTGAATAAAAGACTCCACACTTTTCCCTGAATTCCTCTCGTGTGCGTCTGTCTTTGTCGCATTGCGTAGTGAAAGAGTACTGTCCTTACCCTTTTACCCCCCCCCCGACATATCTTTGCATATCTTCAGAAAAATAGCTCATTGCAGGCATCCTTTCAATCGTATTTGTTTAGGATGAACTCATTGCTTTCATTCATGAATAGTGCCCTGATCAACCGCATATAGCGATTGGCTCGTGCGTATCCATCATTCGCCTCATAAATAGAGGGAACGAGTTGTTTAACAAGAAAGACCAATGTTGCCGCGTTAAATTTCTTTACATCAGCAAATTCTGAGAAGAACTTAACCATTCTTCTGTACTGATCCAAATATTCCTCCGGCGTTGTGTGCATAACGAGTTCATAGGTCAGCATCGGCATATACTCAAACACAAATGCATCCACATATCCGACCGGGTCAATGACCCGAACGCCATTCTGAGAACGCAACGCATTTTTGTAATACGCATCCCCATGAAGCAGAAATTTCTCCTCATCATCAAAACTTTCGGCATATACTTTTTTCGCACAATCAAGCAGATACCTAATCATGCTTGGATAGTAGTCGCATTGAGCAGCAATAGTAAATTCGTCCTCTGTTTGTTCTACGATCCCTTTGATTTCAGTAGGTCTGTTCACTATATCCGCCGCTTTGATCCGGCCATCTTGCATTTGTGTAAACATATCAGCAATATCTGCCTTGTCCGTTTCAAAATCCACATAATCTCCAGGAATAACCCGATCAAGCAGCATTGCGTTGCACTCTGCCTCCGCATCCAGAAGTGCTGCCTGCGGGTAGTCCTTCAGTATAGCCATGGCGAAGGATTCCTTGACATATCGCTGATGCAGAAATGGAGGATACATTTTTACTACAACCTCTCCGTATTTTCGGGACTTACACTCAAGAACAAGCCCAGTGTAGGCATCCCGATTAACGGCAAATTCGTAGATTTTCCACTTTGCAAAAAGGCGTTCAATATCTTTGTCGATCTGCTTCTCCCATTGCTTTGTTCCCATGCGATCCATCTTCCGAAGTTTAGCAAACAAAGCGAGAACCGCATCGTCCGTATGTGCTTCAAACTTAGCATGGCGTTCACGTTCTCTGAGCAAAGCCTCGGCTACAGCCAAATCATGCGGATATATAACTTTCATATAGTCTCTGAAGTCATAATTGAACTTTACTTTCGCTTCCTTTGGGAGCATATGCAGTGGCGTTGTATACTTTGATTCTGCATTAAACGCCTTCTTCAGCAGCTCAAATCGATATGCATCTGGAGATTCAATTAGAAAGTACTCACGCCGATTTACAGGCTCACCGTCCCTTCGTGCGAGGCTGGTTGTTACCTCAGAAGCCGTAAAGACCGCATCATATTCTCTAAGATAATTGAAATATTGATCAAACAGATCAGCTCTCACAAGGGGGCACACTGCATCGACAAGTATGAGTTTCTCGCATACATAATTCGAGCTAATATAGTTCAATGCATTGCCAATGCTCTGGTTGCGGCTCTCCCCACCCTGTATGGCTATGACCCCATATTTTTGCTCAAGCTCATCTTTTTTCTCCGCATCAGAGACCACAATAACCTCATCTGCCGTACTCTTGATTGCCGCGTCAATCGCATATTCAATGACAGGACGACCATTAATCAGGTGATATTGTTTTGGCACAGGTGACCCAAATCTATTTCCGCGTCCACCGGCAAGAATGCATATGATGTTCATGCTCCGCTCCTTCGCTTTTATATCTTCAATCATCAATGTAGTACGCTTCCGGGTCATGCCTGACACGCTTTTCTACCGGTGGCATTGTCATGTAATCACCGTAGAAGGTCGTTAAAACCTCATCATAATTCTTTGCAATTTTACAAATGGTATCTTCAAATGGAATGTCAATCAGTTCATCAAACCACTCTGCCTTATATCGCTCCTTTTCAAATGTCAGTGGCCAGCAGATATCACCGACAAATTCGCCGGATGAATACTTATCTAATGCAACAATTTTTTTGCACCAGTACTCGCTGTTCATACCAAGTAGAGAAAGAATCGCTCTTGCCGGAGCTGCAACAAGCTCCATATGTTTGTATTTTCTCTGACGGTAGTTTCCACCGATAATCAGCTTGTTTATTGCTTTGTAAAACTGTTGTTTTTTGAACTGCTTTCTAGCCTTTTCTGTCGTTCCCGCCCAATACGAGAGGCAGAAAACATCGATCCAAACACCAATTGCGTACTTTTTAGAGATATTCTTCTCGTAGCAAATCGTCTTTGTATCAATAACCTTAAAAAACGGATAAAAGTTCGGCTTAACGGCAGGAAGGAGAAGCTTATATCGTTTCTCCGCATCAATATATGGATTTTTCTCTGCCAAGGCTTTCAGTTTGTTAAAATCCTTCTTGTATATGTAG
>CAVHXA010000028.1:0-20842 GCA_963639765.1 Oscillospiraceae bacterium
AGAAAAAAGAACGGAGGAATTCCGGACTATCGATGCGAGGAAGGAGAGAGCCTGTAGGCGAAGGCGTCCGCCCCATACATGGGCACAGGCTGCTTCCACGCAGGAAAGCACCCGGATTCCGGCAAAAACTCCGGAAAAGCATTGAAACAGCGGCGCATATCTGGTATAATTCACCTGAACTGTGTCCGTTGGCACGGGCAGACCGCTCTGACCGGTCCGCAACCTCTCCAATCCACAGAAGAAAGGCGGAGTGGCTTTTGAATATCACCCTCATGGCCCACGACAAAAAGAAGGAGCTCATGGTCCAGTTCTGCATCGCATATCGCGGCATACTGGCCCAGCACACGCTCTCTGCCACCCACGCCACCGGCAAGCAGGTTGCCGAGGCCACCGGGCTTCCGATCCGGCTGTTTCTGGGCCGCAATCAGGGCGGAGCCCAGCAGGTCGGTGCCCGCATTGCCTACAACGAAATCGACCTTCTTTTCTACTTTACCGACCCGTCCGGCCGCGGAAACGCCGAGCAGGACCAGACGCTTCTTGAGCTGCTGCGGCTGTGTGACATGTACAACGTCCCCGCCGCCACCAATCTGGCCACCGCGGAAATGCTGATACTCGGCCTGGATCGGGGAGATCTCTCCTGGCGCGAGCTTTTGCAGTCCCGCAAAAAATAACCGCCGCGCCGGTCCGGGCGGTCCGCGCACATGTCCCCCTCTCTGCCTGTCCCCATCCGTATGCGGCTGTTTTGGGCCCATGTGCAAAACCCTGTGCAAACTGTTGAAAACCCTCCCGAAGCCGCAGGGCCGGGTCCGCGCAGACCGACAGAACCGCACCGCAGGGGCCGGGACATTCTGCAGGCCCCCTCGCAAAGCGCGCAGCCGTGTCTGTGCAATACTGCCCGAAAATGCCCAGGGGCGCCATGCCCGGAAAGGACAATTATGGAAAAAATACATCCCCGCACGCTGTCCGGCTTTATGGAGCTGCTCCCCGCGCCCCAGCGTCAGATGGAGCAGATTCTTGCGGTTCTGCGTCAGACCTATGCCACCTATGGCTTTACCCCGCTGGACACGCCCGTGATTGAGGCGGCAGAGGTCCTGCTGGCCAAGGGCGGCGGTGAAACCGAAAAGCAGATTTACCGTTTTTCCAAGGGCGATGCCGATCTGGCGCTGCGCTTTGACCTTACGGTCCCTCTGGCAAAATATGTCGCGCAGCACGCCGGAGAGCTGACCTTTCCCTTCCGCCGGTATCAGATCGGCAAGGTGTATCGCGGCGAGCGCGCGCAAAAGGGCCGCTTCCGTGAGTTTTATCAGGCGGATATCGATGTGATCGGCGACGGCTCTCTCGACATCCTGAACGAAGCGGAGATTCCCTCGATCATCTACAACGCCTTTTCCCGTCTCGGCCTGAAACGGTTTGTCATCCGCGTGAACAACCGCAAAATCCTCAACGGATTTTATGCGCTGCTCGGCCTGCAGGACCGTTCCTCAGACATCATGCGCACCGTGGACAAGCTGGACAAAATCGGCCCCGACAGGGTCCGCGCTCTGCTCACGGATCCGGAAATCGGCCTGAGCGGGCAGGCGGCGGATGAGATTCTCGCGTTTATTTCCATCTCCGGCGGCCCTGTGCAGGTGCTCTCGGCTCTGGAGCGCTGGCGCGGACAGAACGCCGTGTTTGATACCGGGCTCGACGAGCTCTCCACCGTGGTCCGCTGTCTGGGTGCCTTTGGCGTCCCCGAGGAAAACTTTGCCGTGGACCTGACCATTGCCCGCGGGCTCGACTACTACACGGGCACGGTCTACGAAACCACCCTGACGGACTATCCGCAGATCGGCTCCGTCTGCTCCGGCGGGCGTTATGACAATCTGGCCGAATACTACACCGACCGCCGTCTTCCGGGCGTTGGCATTTCCATCGGCGTAACCCGTCTTTTCTATGTTCTCGGCGAGCAGGGTCTTTTAAACGAAGACAGGCTGAACGCTCCGGCCGATGTGCTGGTCATCCCCATGACGGACGACCGGGAGCCGGCCATTGCCGCGGCCACCTCCCTGCGCCGGGCCGGACTGCGCGCGCAGCTCTATACCGAGCCCCGAAAGTTCAAGGCCAGGCTGAGCTATGCCGACAGACTCGGCATCCCCTATGTCCTTCTGCTGGGCGACGACGAGATCGCGTCGGGGGTTGTCTCCGTAAAGGACCTTCGCACCGGGCAGCAGCAGTCCCTTTCTCTGAGCGGGGCCTGCCGTCTGATTGCCGACCGGCTTGCCGCAGCCGACAGCGGCAGCATTATCCGCGAGCCGTAGGGCCTGCCTTACCATTCACAAGAAGGAGCACAAAAAAGCATGTTTCAGTCAAGAACTCATACCTGCGGCGAGCTGCGGCTTGCAGACGCCGGTAAAACCGTTACGCTTTGCGGCTGGATGGAAAACGTCCGGCAGGTATCCGCCGGCCTGGCCTTTGTGGTACTGCGGGACTTTTACGGCACCACCCAGCTGGTGATAGAAGACGACGGGCTGATGGCCCGGGTCCGGGCTCTGAACAAGGAATCCACCCTTCAGGTCACCGGAACCGTGCGCGAGCGGGCCGCAAAAAACCCGAAGCAGAGCACGGGCGACATCGAGGTCGTACCCGAAAGCCTCCGCGTCCTCGGCCGCTGCACGCACAGCGAGCTTCCCTTTGAGATCAACCGCTCCACCGAGGCCGACGAGACCCAGCGTCTGAAATACCGCTACCTCGACCTGCGCAATCCGTCTGTTCAGAAAAACATTCTTCTGCGCTGCAACGTTGTTGCCGCCCTGCGCGCCGCCATGCTGGAGCACGGCTTTTTTGAGATTACCACGCCCATCCTCACGGCCTCCTCGCCCGAGGGCGCGCGTGACTATCTGGTTCCCGCACGAAAGCATCCCGGGCAGTTTTATGCCCTGCCCCAGGCTCCGCAGCAGTTCAAGCAGCTTCTGATGACCGCCGGGTTTGACCGCTACTTCCAGATTGCGCCCTGCTTCCGCGACGAAGACGCCCGCGGAGACCGTTCTCCCGGCGAATTCTATCAGCTCGACATGGAAATGGCCTTTGCCACCCAGGAGGACGTATTTTCCGTCTGCGAAGACGTTCTTCCCCCCATCTTTGCAAAATACGGCACCTATAACGTTGCCTCAAGGCCGCCCTTCCGCCGCATCTCCTATCGCGACGCGCTGGAGACCTATGGCACCGACAAGCCCGACCTGCGCATCGACCTGACCGCCGTGGACATTTCCCCGCTGTTTGCCGGCAGCGCGTTTGCCCCTCTTGCCGACCAGACCGTAAAGGCCGTTGCCGTCAGCGGCTGCACCCTCACCCGCAAGCAGATCGAAAAGCTTCTGGCCGACTGTGAGGTCCAGAGCGGCAGCAAGGGCTACTGGTTCAAGGCAGACGACTCCGGCACCCTGACCGGCGGCATTGCCAAGTTTGTCAACAGGGAGCAGGCCGAACAGCTTCTGCCCCTTGCGCCCAACACCCTGGTGGTTGTGGCCGGCGGCCCTCTTGCCGTAAAGAGCATCGGCGTTATGATCAAGACCTTTGGTGCCGCCTGCGAGGGACACATGGACCGGGAGCGCTATGCGTTCTGCTGGATTGTGGACTTTCCCATGTATGAGATCGGCGAGGAGTCCGGTCAGCTCGAATTCTGTCACAACCCCTTCTCGATGCCGGCAGGCGGTCTGGAGATTCTGCAAAAGGCCGAAAACGGCGAGGTGGACCCGCTGACCATTACCGCCGACCAGTACGACCTTGTCTGCAACGGCGTTGAGCTGTCCTCCGGTGCGGTGCGCAACCACGATCCCGAGATCATGATCAAAGCCTTTGAGCTGGTCCGTCTGGGCGAGGCGGACGTAAAGGCCAGATTCCCCGCCCTCTATAACGCCTTTACATACGGCGCGCCCCCGCATGCCGGCATTGCTCCCGGTGTAGACCGCATGGTGATGCTGCTCAGCGGCTCGGAGACCATCCGTGAGGTCATCGCCTTTCCGATGAACAAAAACGCGCAGGACGTGATGATGGGGGCTCCCTCTGTTGTGGAGCAGAAGCAGCTTGACGAGCTGCACATCGCCGTAACCGCCGACCGCTAAGGGCTTCTGTGCCGTGCCCTGCAGCTTTCTTCTGCCGGCGCATCGTCATCAGGCCCTGCAATCCATACAGTATTTCGCGCTTTCCAAACCCTGTCCCGAAACAAAATCTCTCGCCGAATGCACCGGCAGCATGCTGCGGTGCGGCCCTGGGGGAATCCAAATGATCGATATATTGGCATGGCTTCTGTCGTGGCTGATGCGGCCGTGCTACGCGCTGACGCGCAACTATCCTCTTGCCATCCTTCTGTTTACCATCCTTACCAGAATCATCATCCTTCCGGTAAACATCTGGGTCCAGAAAAACGGCATCAAGCTGGTAAAAATGATGCCCGAGATCAACCGTCTGAAGATCGACCGCTACGGCGACCGGGATGCCATTGCCGACGGGCAGAGCGCCATCTGGAAGCGCGAGCACTACAGTCCCTTTGCGGACCTGCTCCCGCTGGCCGTACAGCTGATTCTGCTTGCCGGTGTGATCGGCGTGGTGCGCGAGCCCGCGCTGTCCGGCATGACCCGAAGCGACCTGATCTGCCTGGGGATTGATTTCTGGCCCACGGCTGCGCAGGCCGGCGGCTGGTATCTTCTCTTTCCGCTTCTGGCCGGGCTGGCCGCCCTGGTCATGTGCATCACGCAGAATCGCGGGCAGGTGCTGCAGGCAGAGCAGAGCAGGCTCAACAAATACGGTCTGACCATCCTGTCGGTTGCCATTTCGCTGTATCTGGGGCTGTATGTCCGTGTCGGCGTGGCCTTTTACTGGATCTGCGGAAACCTGCTTGCCATTGCGCAGATGTACCTGCTCAACCGGATGTATGACCCGAAAAAGTACGTGGACTATCAGGCGCTTGAGCAGACCCGCCGGGAGCTGGCCGCCATGGATTCCATCGGCGGAAAACGCAGCTCCGCGCTGCGCCGCCGCGAACGGGCCGACTACAGGCGCTTCTTCTCGGTTGCAAACAAGCATCTGGTTTTCTACTCCGAAAAAAGCGGCTTTTACAAATACTTTTCCGGTGTCATCGACTATCTTCTGCAGCACAGCAACGTGACCATCCACTACATTACAAACGACCCCGACGACGGGATCTTTGCGCTTGCGCAGACGCAGCCCCGGATTCGTCCCTATTATATCGGCGAAAAGCGGCTGATCACGCTGATGATGAAGATGGATGCGGATGTTGTCTGCATGACCACACCGGACCTTCAGACCTACCACATCAAGCGGTCTCTCGTGCGCTCAGACGTGGAATACGTCTACATCGACCACGGCGTCTCCAGCGTAAACATGCTGCTGCGTGAGGGTGCTCTGGACCACTTCGACACCGTCTTCTGCTCCGGTCCGCATATCGTGCAGGAAATCCGCGCCCGCGAGCAGCAGGCCGGTCTTCCCGAAAAAACGCTTGTTCCCTATGGCTATGATCTTCTGCAGGAGATGACGCAGGCCTATGCAGCCCTGCCCCCGCTGAACGACGGACGCACCCGCGTCCTCATCGGCCCGAGCCACCAGCCGGACAACATTCTCGACTCCTGTCTCGACAGTCTGATGGAGCAGTTTCTCAGCAGAGGCTATCTTGTCACCATCCGGCCCCATCCGCAGTATATCCGCCGCAGTCCGGCGCGCATGGAGCAGCTTCGGCAGAAATGGGCCCAGGTTCCGGATGTTACCCTCGAGGAGGACTTTTCCGGCAACCTTTCCATTCTTCGCGCGGACCTGATGGTCTCGGACTGGTCCAATGTGGCCATGGAATACGCCTTTTCCACAAAAAAGCCGGTTCTGTATATCGGCACGCCCATGAAGATCGTAAACCCCAACTACGCCTCTCTGCCTGTGGAGCCCATCGACCTGACGCTCCGTCACGAAATCGGCGTGGAGGTTCCGCTCTCTCAGATCGACCGTGCCGGCGAGGCCGCCGAGCAGCTTCTGGCCGAGGCCGATGCCTGGGCCGACCGCATCACCGAAAGCCTGCGGAAAACGGTCTTCACCACCACCGACTCCGCCGCCGTGGGCGGCAGATATCTGCTCAAAACCCTGACCGCAAAAAAATAACGGCAGCATCGCATGACTGTGCTGTCTCCGGGCGATTGTGCCTGCCCTTCTGTGCGGCGCAGCCGGAAAAACGAAAACAGCGGGAGGTCTTTCCTCCCGCTGCCTTTTTGCCTTTGCGTTATTCCCCGCCGGTCTGGCTGAGAAAGTCCTGCATCAGTGCCTCCTTCAGCATGGCCAGATGCTTCGGGTCCCTTCCGCCTACCGGTCTTCCGTCGATCTGACAGGCCTCCAGACAGAAGGTGCCCGCGCTTGTGATGATGACCTCATCGGCATCAAAAAGCTCTGTAAGGGTAAAGGGACGCTCCTGCGTGGGAATGCCGAGCTTTTCGCACATGGTCAGAATCTTTCTGCGGGCTGTTCCGGGCAGAATCAGATGGTCGGTCGGGGCCGTGATAAAGGTGCCGTCTTTCAGAATGGAAACATTGGAATGGGCGCATTCGGTAACGCGCTCGCCGCGGTGGAAAACCGTTTCCTCGCAGCCCTGCTGCTCTGCCCTGCGGGAGGCCATTACGCTTGGAATGAGATTGAGGGTTTTGATGTGGCACAGCTCAAAGCGGATATCCTCTTCGGTGCGCAGATGACAGGGCCTGCTCAGATCGCGGATTTTTGCCGGCTTGAGCATTACCCAGAGGTTTCCGGGCGCGGGTGTATAGCTGTGGCTTCGCAGACCGGTCCCGCGCGTAAGCTGCCAGTAGACGAACTGCTCTCCGTCGTCGACCTTTTTTACAAGGTCGCAGAGAAGCTGTCTGCATTCCGCCTTCTCCATGGGTACCTGCATGTCCAGCAGGGCTGCGGAACGGAAAAAACGGTCTATGTGCGCATCGAGGTTGTAGATGCGGTGATTGCGGGAATATGTGGCGTCGTAGACGCCGTCTCCGAAATAGCAGACCCTGTCGAGCATGGGTACCGACATTTCTTCGAGCTCGCCGATTTTTCCGTTGTAATAACCGAGGGTTTTGATGTTAACCACGTCCTTGCTTCTTCTGCCGATTGCCGACAAATCGCGGCTGCCGGAAATGTCGTATGATGCAGAAGGTGTTTTTTTGGAAAATGCCCGTTTTCAGGGCAGTGCCGCAGACCGCAGCTGCAATTGTGCCTATGGTTTTTCGGCGTATCTGTCCCGCTGGGCCACGGCCAGCGCGTCGCAGCGGTTGTTGTAGCTGTTCTCCGCATGTCCCTTTACCCAGTGAAAGGATACCGCATGCATCGAGCACAGCTCCAGCAGTTTCTGCCACAGATCCGGGTTCAGTGCCTTTTCGGTGCGGTTTCGCTTCCAGCCGTTTTTCTGCCATCGCTCGGCCCAGCCCTGCGTCATGGCGTCTACGATGTATCTGGAATCGGAATACAGCTCTACCCGGCAGGGCTCCTTCAAAGCCTCCAGCGCCGCGATTGCAGCGCAAAGCTCCATCCGGTTGTTGGTGGTTTGGCTTTCTCCGCCGGACAGCTCCTTTTCGTGCCCGGCAAAGCACAGAATCGCGCCCCACCCGCCGGGCCCGGGATTTCCGGAGCAGGCTCCGTCGGTATAGATGACAACCTGTTTCACAGTCGCTCCTTTCCGCGCCGGGTCCGTGCAGGCCCGCAAAATCGCGCCCTCTGCTGCGGTCTGCCGATAAGCTCCGCAGGACCGGCCGGTGCGGTTTTATTCTTCCTCGTGCGGGAGGCTCTCGATTGCGGTCACATGCGCGGCCGTGCGCATCAGAATCACTCCCTGCACGGCACGGGAGGCGTATACGGGGATATCGGAGGCCCGCATGCGGATCATGGTTCCGTCGTCGGAAATCAGCATGACATCGTCGGTTTCCTGCACAAGCCGCACCCCGGCAATCGGACCGGTTTTTTCTGTAATCTGGTAGTTTTTCAGACCCTTTCCGCCGCGACTCTGCACGGATTGTCCCTCGCCGCGCAGATAGTCTTCTACTGCCGTTCTCTTGCCAAAGCCGTTTTGCGTGACCGTAAGCAGGCAGGTGCCCGGCTGGTACACGGCGGCCCCGACTACAAAATCGTCCGCTCCGAGACGGATGCCCTTTACGCCAACGGCGTTCCGGCCCATCACGCGCACGTCGGTTTCGGCAAAGCAGATGGCCATACCCTGCCGTGTCGCAAGGATGATGTTTTTCGTCCCGTCGGTTCTGGCCACACCGATCAGCTCGTCGCCCTCGTCGAGATTCAGGGCACGGATCCCGGCCCTGCGTGCGGTGTGGATTTCGCTCATGACGATTCTTTTTACGGTCCCGAATTTTGTGACCATGGTCAGGTATGCGTCCTGCGGAAAATCCCGCGTGTGCAGCAGCGCGGTTACCGTCTCTCCCGGTTCGAGCGGAGCCACATTGACAATTGCGGTGCCCTTTGCGGTCCTTCCCGCTTCGGGAACGGTATATCCCTTGATGCGGTGAACCTTGCCGAGGTTGGTAAACAGAAGAAGATAGTCGTGACTGCCGGCCACAAACAGCGTTTTTACAAAGTCCTCTTCCTTCAGGCTCTGCGCCGTCACACCCCGGCCGCCCCGGCCCTGCGTGCGGTAGGAATCGGCCGAAATGCGCTTGATGTAGCCGTTCTCGGAGAGGGTATAGCAGCACTCCTCCTCGGGGATCAGGTCCTCGATGTCGATTTCGTCTGCCACGTCCTGAATCTCCGTCTTGCGGTCATCTCCGTATTTTTCGGCAATGGCGGCAAGCTCCTGCTTGAGCAGGGCCTTTATTTTTTCGGGATCACCCAGAAGCTCGAGATACCAGCTGATTTTTTCCTCGAGCTGATCATACTCCGTCTGCAGCTTCTCCCGGTCCAGCCCCTGCAGGGCCTTCAGACGCATGTCCAGGATCGCCTGGGCCTGTGTTTCGTCGAGTGCAAAGCGCTGCATCAGATTTTCGCGGGCGTTGTCATAGGAGCTTCGGATGATCCGGATGACCTCGTCGATGTTGTCCTGGGCAATCAGAAGACCCTCGAGCAGATGGGCACGTTCTCTGGCCTTTTTCAGGTCGTATTGTGTGCGCCGCGTCAGAACCTGCTCCTGAAAGGTCAGATACTCGTCCAGCGCGTGCCGCAGAGACAGAATCCTGGGCTGGGTCTGATTTTCAACCAGCGCCAGCAGAATGATGGAAAAGGTGGTCTGCAGCTGCGTCTGCATGAACAGCCTGTTCAAAACCACCTGCGCGTTTGCGTCGCGTTTGAGCTCGATGACGATGCGCATGCCGTTCCGGTCGGTTTCGTCGCGCAGATCCGAGATGCCGTCCAGTCGCTTTTCCTTTACCTGCTCGGCAATGGCGGCAATCAGCTGCCGCTTGTTTACCTGATACGGAAGCTCGGTCACGATGATTCTGGTCCGGTTGTCGCGGCCGTATTCCTCGAAGTGGGTCCGTGAACGGATGGTAATCTTTCCGCGCCCCGTGGCATAGGCGGCACGTATCCCTGCCCGACCGAGGATGATTCCGCTTGTCGGAAAGTCCGGGCCCTTGATGTGCTGCATCAGATCCTCGAGCGTTGCGTCGGGATTGTCCAGAATCTCAATGGCCGCGCCGATCACCTCGCGCAGATTGTGCGGAGGAATGTTTGTGGCCATGCCAACGGCAATACCGGATGAGCCGTTTACCAGCAGATTCGGAAAGCGGCTGGGCAGGACCCGGGGCTCTTTGCGGGTCTCGTCAAAGTTCGGATCCCAGTCTACGGTATCCCTGTCGATATCCCGCAGCATCTCCTCGGCCATGCGGGCCATGCGGGCCTCGGTATAACGATAGGCTGCCGGCGGATCTCCGTCTACCGAGCCAAAGTTTCCGTGTCCGTCGATCAGCGGATAGCGCATGGAAAAATCCTGCGCCAGACGGACCAGCGCGTCGTATACGGAGGTGTCGCCGTGCGGATGATACCGGCCCAGCACGTCGCCTACCGCGGTGGCGCATTTGCGAAACGGCTTGTCTCTTGTCAGGCCGTCTTCATACATGGCGTATAGAATTCTTCTGTGAACCGGCTTCAGTCCGTCTCGCGCATCGGGCAGGGCCCGGCCCACGATTACGGACATTGCATAGTCGATATAGCTCGACTGCATTTCAGATACCAGATCGTTCTGTACGATGATCTGCTGCGGAAAGGCAATATCCTCGGGCTTGTAGTCTCTGTTGTGTGCCATTCTTTATATCCCACCTAATAAGCTCTTTTTCCTGCCGCCGACGGGTGCGGACCCGTCTTCTCGGCGTGCCTGACGGTTCTGCAGCTAAATGTCCAGGTTTACCACGTATTTTGCGTTTCTTTCGATCCATTCCTTTCGCGGCTCAACCTGTTCTCCCATCAGGATTGTAAAAACCTCGTCGGCCCGAACGGCATCCTCGAGGGTGATGCGCCGCAGCGTCCGTGTTTCCGGGTTCATGGTGGTTTCCCACAGCTCCTCCTTGTTCATCTCGCCCAGACCCTTGAAGCGGCTGATATCCACCTTTGCGTCCGGATTGTCTCCGCGCAGCTCGGCGGAAATTCTGTCGCGCTCTTCGTCGGAATACGCAACCCGCTGCTGCTTTCCGCGGCTGAGCTTATACAGCGGCGGCACCGCGGAATAGACATAGCCGTTTTCGATCAGAGGACGCATGAACCGGAAAAAGAAGGTCAGAAGAAGGGTTCGGATATGGCTTCCGTCCACATCCGCATCGGCCATGATGATGATTTTGTGGTAGCGCAGCCGGCTGATGTCGAATTCGTCGCCGATTCCGGCACCGAGCGCCACAATCATCGGATAGAGCTTGTCGTTTCCATAGATCCGGTCCGCTCTGGCCTTTTCGACGTTCAGCATCTTTCCCCACATGGACAGAACCGCCTGAAAACGGCTGTCACGGCCCTGGTTGGCCGAGCCCGCGGCGGAGTCGCCCTCGACGATATAGATTTCGCAGAGCGCGGGGTCGCGTTCGTTGCAGTCCTTGAGCTTGTCCGGCATCTGCCCGGATTCCAGCCCGGTTTTCCTGCGTACGGATTCTCTGGCCTTTCTTGCAGCCTCTCGCGCATGGCTGGCAAGCAGTGCCTTTTCGAGGATGATTTTTGCCGTGGCCGGATTTTCTTCGAGGAAGACGGTCAGTGCGGAGTTGAGGAGATTGTCTACCATGGAGCGCATGCTGGAATTTCCCAGCTTGGCCTTGGTCTGCCCCTCAAACTGCGGGTCGGTCAGCTTTACGGATACCACGGCCGTCAGCCCCTCGCGGCAGTCGTCCCCGGAAACGCGCTCATCGGACTTTAAAAGTCCCTTGGAAACACCATAGGCATTGAGCACTCTTGTCAGTGCGGTCTTAAAGCCGGTTTCGTGCATGCCGCCCTCGGGAGTGTGGATGTTGTTGGCAAAGGAAACAATCAGCTCGTTGTAGCCGTCGTTATACTGCAGGGCCACCTCGGCCGTGTCGTCGTCACGCTTGCCGGTCATATAGATCACGTCGCTGTGGATCGGGGTTTTGTTGCGGTTTAAAAAGCGGACAAACTCGCGAATGCCGCCGTCGTAGCGCATTTCGTCTTCCTGCGTCTCTTCCCCGCGCAGATCCTTTGTTACGATGGTGAGCCCCGCGTTCAGAAAGGCCTGCTCGCGCATGCGGGTGTGCAGCGTGTCGTAGCTGTATACGGTGTCGTCGAATATCTGCGGATCCGGCTTGAAGGTGACAACCGTTCCCGTGTGGTCGGTCGTTCCGACGATTTTCATCGACTCGGTGATTTCACCCCGCGAAAAGGCCATTTCGTAGATGCTGCCGTTTTTGTGTACCTGAACCCGCAGCCATTCGGACAGGGCGTTGACTACCGAGGCGCCCACTCCGTGCAGACCGCCCGAAACCTTGTAGCCTCCGCCGCCGAACTTTCCGCCGGCGTGCAGCACGGTATAGACCACCTCCAGCGCGGGCTTTCCGGTCTGCTCCTGGATGTCCACGGGGATGCCGCGCCCGTTGTCTTCTACGGTGATGATGTCTCCGGGCTGAATGGTCACCGCAATATGTGTGCAATAACCGGCCAGGGCCTCGTCGATGGCGTTGTCCACGATTTCATACACAAGATGATGCAGGCCCGAGGCTGATGTGGAACCAATATACATACCCGGTCTTTTTCTGACAGCCTCCAGACCCTCAAGGACCTGAATCTGTGAAGCATCATACGCATGCTGGGGCCGATTTTCCAATTCCGCCATGATATTACTCCTTTGCTGTGGGTGATTTATCGTCTGGATCTGCGCTCGATTGTTGCCGCGCTGAGCTGTGTCAGGTAGATACGCTCCATGCCGTATTCCTCGGTGATCACAAAGGCCTTTGGCTCCATGCCGACCTCGAATGTGATTTCCTCGTCCTGAACCCGCTTTAAAAATTCTCTGCCGCGTTTGGACTGTCCGGCCTTTTCGAGATCGAATACACCGACAATGCTGCTGTCACGCAGACTGAGGTCTTCTCCGATATTTATATACATGTGATGCTTCCTCCGCGAACAAGAAACCGCCGGCCGATTCCGGTCAGTTTTTTTTCCTCACAGCAGGTAATGAAAACCTGCCCGTTTCCAAGCCGATTTAATACATAGTCCTGTCTTGCCGCATCGAGCTCGCTGAGAACATCATCCAGCAGCAGGACCGGGTCCTGCCCAAAGGCTCTTCCGAGAATTTCGCGCTCGGCCAGCTTGATTGCAATGGCAGCCGTGCGGGTCTGTCCCTGGGAGGCATAGGTCTTTATGGGAAGCTCTCCGAGAGAGGCCGTAAAATCGTCGCGATGCGGCCCGGTCAGGCAGCTGCCCGCGTCCAGCTCTGCCGCCTGTCTTTCCCCGATGTGCCGGAGAAACTGCTGCGCCAGCTCCTGCCTTGGTGCAAGGGGATCGCCGATGCCGGATACGGTCCGGTATTGCAGCTGCAGCTCCTCGCGCCCGCCCGAAAGCTCGCTGTGATAGACACGCGCTGCCCGGTCCAGTGCCTGCAGATAGCGGGCCCGCAGAAAAATCAGGCCTGCCCCCGTCTGTGCCATCCGCTCGTTGTAGTCCGGAAGGCTCCGCAGCAGGTCCGGCTTTTCGTATCGGTCTTTCAGAATGCGGGATTTCTGTTCCTCGAGGCGCTGGTATTCGGATAAAAGCTGCGCATACGCGGGCCGAAGCTGACACAGCGCGTCGTCGATCAATCTCCGTCTTCCGGCAGAGCCGGCCCGCAGCAGCTGCAGATCCTCCGGACAGAACAGAACCGTGTGGAGTATGCCGGCCATCCCCGAAAAGGTTTTCTGTTTGATTCCGTTTCGCTGCAGAATTCGCCTCCGGCGATCCGAAAAAAGAACCATTCTCAGCTGCTGCCTGCGCTGCTCGCTCAAAACATCGGCCTGTATCTCCGCATAGTCTGCGCCCATACGGATCAGCTCTCCCGCCGTGCGGGTTCGAAACGATCTGCCGAGCGAAAGCATGCAGACGGCCTCAAGCAGATTGGTTTTTCCCTGGGCGTTTTCTCCCAGAATCAGGTTGATTCCCGGGTCGAATTCGACCCGGGCCCCGGTGTAGCTGCGCCAGTTGACCAGCTCTATTTCCAGCAGACTCATAAACCCGACTGCTCCGGATCGTGCACGACCTGCCAGCTCTGGCCGCAGAAGGTTACCATATCGCCCGGACGCAGCTTTCTTCCTCTCTGCGTACAGATCAGGCCCTGAACACGGACCTGCCCGTCCTGAATTGCCGCCTTTGCCATTCCGCCTGTCTCAACGGCATTGCAGAGCTTTAAGAAGCTTTCGAGCTTGATATATTCCGTGGTGATGGAGATTTCTTCGATGGGTGTGTGAAAAACGGGCTTTGGCTTTACCTTCATTGGTGCTTCTCCTTATAGAACAGACGTGCGTGCAAACGGCACAGACGGCCCTGCGGGGCTGTGCGTTTTTGTTTGTTCAGGCGCTGAGCCGTACGGGCAGAACCAGATACAGGAACTTGTCACAGCCTGCCTCGGCCGGACTGATAATCATGGGCGAAAGATTGTTCTGCAGCTCGATCATGGTTTCGGTGTCTTCCACAGCCTTCAGCGCCTCGAGCAGATACCGGCCGTTGAAGCCGATCAGAAGATCCTTTCCGTCTCCGGCATAGGAGCAGATGTCCTTTGCGCTGCCTACCGCGGTTGTCATGCAGAGCGCAACCTCTCCGTTTCCAAAGGTGCAGCGAATGGGGTTTTTGATTGTATCGGTCGTCATCAGACGCATGCGCTCCACGGAATTTTCGAAGGCTCTGGTATTGACGCACAGCCGGATTTCGTCGCTGCGGCGGATGGATTTTTTGTAGTCGATGAAGTTTCCGGAAAGAAGCCTGCAGATCAGAACGGCGTCGCCGATATGGAAAACGATGCGCTTGTCGTCAAACTGAAAGGCTACCTCGGTGTCGGAGTCCTTCAGCAGCTTGCTTACCTCACGCAGACCGCCTCCGGAGACAACAAAGCGGCGGCCTTCAGAAACCGGAGTCTGCAGCCTTTCGCGGCGAACGGCAATGCGAAACCCGTCCAGCGCGACAACGCTGAGCGTGTCTTCTTCGAATTCGAACAGACAGCCGGTATAGACCGGTCTGGTGCTGTCGTCGCTTGTGCAGAACAGAGTACCGTCGATCAGACGGCGAAGCTGGTTCATGGTGACAACGGCCGTTCCGTTTTCGTTGATCTGCGGAAGCTCGGGAAAATCGATGGCATCGGCCGCCATAATCTGAAAGCGGACAATCCCGGAGCTGATGGTGACCTTGAGGTCATCGTCCATCTGGATGGTTACATCCTCGCCGACAGGCATTTTGCGGATGATTTCGCCGAAAAGAGGACAGGGCATGATGCAGCGGCCAAAGTCGGTGATGCTGCCGGGCAGCTCCATTGTAATGCCTGTTTCCATGTTGTATCCGGAAAGCTGCAGCGACAGACCAGCGTGGACCAGAATCCCCTCAAGAGCGGGGTTGGCATGCCGGGAAGGAACAACCCGGCTGACCGCGGAGATCGCGGCACTGAGATCTTCTCGTGAACAGGTAAAGCGCATGGTGATCTTCCTTTCGCTGATTCTTTCTGCATAGCAGAAAGGAGTAAGGTAGGTTTTTGAAGAAGTCGACGCAGGAGAGGAAAAAGCTGTGCAAAACCGGGAAAAACGGGACGGTGCAGCGAAGGAGGTTTGAACAGGGGATGCACAGAGGCCTGGGTTTTGAACAGGAAGGGAAAAGGGAAAAAAGAGGAAAAACGGTTTTGACAGGTTTTTGCTGTGGAATGAACAGGGCTATTGTTTATTGTTGATGTTGTTTTTGATGTCACGGACGGCGTCGCAGGTGGCCTGATGCTCTTCGGCAAGCAGCTTTTCGACCTTTTCAACGGAATAGAGAACCGTGGTGTGGTTTTTGCCGAATTCCTTGCCGATTTCGGGAAGACTGAGCCCTGTAAGCTTGCGAATGAGATACATGGCAATCTGCCTGGCTTCGGCTGCCGCCTTGGCCCGGCTGACGCCCCGGACCTCGGATTCGTCGATCGAATAGAAGGCTGCTGTTTCGGAGATGATCAGCCCGGCCGTCGGAAGGGCGCTCCCGTTGTCTTTGTACATGTCCTTGATGGCACGCGAGACATTGGAAATGGTGAGGGTAAAGTCTTCCATGGCGGCATAGGCGACGATTTTCTTAACGGCTCCCTCGAGCTGACGGACATTGGCCGTGAGGTTTTCGGCAATATAGTCCACGACGTCATCGGGAAAGAAGCAGTGCATGCTGTTGGCCATGTTGCGGACGATGGCGGCGCGGGTTTCGTAGTCGGGCGGCTGGATGTCGGCAATCAGGCCCCAGGTAAAGCGGGTCTGCAGACGGTCTTCGAGGCGAAGCATTTCCTTTGGAGGACGGTCGGAGGTGAGCACGATCTGCTTGCCGTTTTCATAAAGAGCGTTGAACGTGTGGAAAAATTCCTCCTGGGTGGAATCCTTTCCGGCAATAAACTGGATATCGTCCATCAGAAAGAGATCCGTACCGCGGTATTTGTTGTGGAATTCCTGCTGCTTGCCGGCCTGAATGGCGGCAATAAGCTCGTTTGTGAATTCGTCGCCCTTTATATAAAGGATGGAAATGGAGGGATTTTTGGCGCGAAGTGCATTTGCTATGGCGTATAGAAGGTGGGTTTTTCCGAGTCCGGACTGGCCATAGATGAAAAGAGGGTTGTATGTGCTGCCGGGATTGTCCGCCACGGCCCGGGCCGCAGCAGCGGCAAAACGGTTGGATGAGCCGACAACAAAGGTCTGAAAGGTGAATTTTTCGTTGATAGCCGTGATTGTGTTGACAGAGGCGCGGGAGGAGACATAATCGTCCGCATTTTCCATGTCGAGCACCTGCAGCGAAACGGGATGCCCCAGAATCTGCTGCGCTATATCCTCGATCAGCTCGCAGCAGCGGCGCTGGATGATGTCTCTGCGAAAGGGGGAGGGAGTGGCAAGCACCAGCGTGCTTTCGGTGATATCGACAATATCGCAGTCATCAAACCAGTTTTGTACCACCGGCTCGGTAAGCTGCTGCTCCAGCTGGGCCAGAATTTTAAACCAGATGTAGTTGTTGGAGGCCATAGCCTGCTCCTTTCCGGATGGTCATAAAAAAGGCGCGGATGACGGTCCGCGCCGGAAAATCTCGTCTGCTTCATTCTATCATCTGTCACGAAAAATTTCAAGAAATACATTAACTAATAACGCGCGGGAAAAGCCCCCGTTTTCGTTTTCGGAAAACAGGGGCCCGCCTTATCAGGTGACCTGCGCGGCATCCATCAGGACAACGCCGATGTCAAAGGTCTCGCCCGCGCGGTAGATGGTGAGGTGCAGGGTGTCTCCGGCAACAAGACTGTTTTTTATCAGGTTCAGGTCTTCCAGAGAGGAAACCGCTGTTCCCTCCACGGCCGTGATGATGTCGCCGGGCTGCAGACCCTGCCGGGCCGCATCGGAGGAGGCGTCGACGGATTTGATATAGATGCCGCCGGGAATATTATAGTATGCCGCCACATACTCCGGAATCTCGCCGCCGACAATGCCGAGAGCCGGGCGCCCGCTTACGTAGCCCTTTTCTACAAGCTCGTCGATGATCGGCTTTGCCGAAGCGATCGGAATCGCAAATCCAAGCCCTTCTACGGTTGTGTAGTAGGATTGGAGCTTTACGGTGTTTACTCCGATAACCTGACCGTAGCAGTTGATCAGAGGACCGCCGGAGTTTCCGCTGTTGAGGGCGGCATTGGTCTGAATCAGGGTCAGGGAACGGTCTCCGATGAGAATGTCGCGATTGATGGCAGAGACGATGCCGTCGGTCATGGTGCCGCGAAGCTCGGCGCCCAGAGGATCTCCGATCGCAAGAACCGCTTCGCCCACGACAAGCCGGTCGGAATCACCGAATTCTGCCGGAGTGAGGTTTTCGGCCTCGATCTTCAGAACAGCAAGGTCACTGGCCTCGTCTGAGCCTACAAGGGCCGCGGAATAGCTCTCTTCGCCGTCGGTCAGAACGGTGATTTCGTAGCTGCCCTGAATCACGTGGCAGTTTGTGATGATATAGCCGTCGGAGGACATGATGATGCCGGTCCCGCTGGAGGAGGAAGAGGAGGAGCTGACGCAGCTGATCGAGACCACGCTGGGAATTACCTTTTTGTAGATTTCGGGAAAGCCGAGAGTCTGCCGGTCTGCTCCGATGTCTGCTATGTGCAGGGTTGCGCCCGTCCCTGTCTGCGCGGAGGCCAGCTCGTTCTGCGGAGCCTCCTGCGTTTCGGAAAAGAGCTCCTCCAGATCCGGTACGGGCGTGCTTTGTCTGGAAATGATCAGACTGGTCCCCTGATCGGTTGAGGATACGCGGATATGCAGTCCACTGATCAGCCAGATGCTGACTCCCGCTGCAATCAGCAGAAAAACCAGAAGCAGAACAATCGGTGCCCTGCGGCGCTTTGTCGGCGTTGTAAGAGGAGGCTGCTCCCGGTGGCTGTAGTAGGACCGATAGGGCAGACTGTCCGGAATGAAATGGTTCCCGGACAGAAATTCGCCCTCTGCCTGCGGAGCGGAGTCTTCTTCCGGAAGGAAAGCGTCTTCTTCGGCCCCGCTCTGCGCTGGTTGATCCCCGCCGTCTGAGGGTGCGGCCCCCGTGCTGTCGGCAGGAAGCTCCGGAAGCTGCGGCAGGTCAGGTATTTTCGGAAGCTGCGGAAGATTATCGCCGTCTGTCGGCTCGGAGCCGGGAGAATCCGCCCGGCGGATCGTGTTGTTGTCATCCATGATCGAACACCTCGTATTTTCGGTGAAATGCGGAACTCATACGGTCAGAGTAAGGGTAAAGGTAAACTCGGTCACACCGTTTCGGCTTGTGACGGTAATCTGTTCTCCGTGCGCATTGAGGATGGACTGAACCAGATAAAGACCCAGGCCGACACCGTCGCGGTCTTCGGAACGGCTCCTGTCGGTTTTGTGAAAGCGCTCAAAAATCCGGGTCAGCTCTTCTTCGGGGATTGTCGGGCCGGTGTTGCGCACATAAACATAGGCCTTGCCCTGAACGGTGTATACGCCAAGTCCAAGCGTGGTATTCGGATCGGAGAACTTTACGGCATTGTCAAGCAGATTGCTGACTACCCGCGTGATGGAGTCCGCGTTGGCAAGCACAAAGACGGAAAGCTCGGGAAACTGAACATCCACGTCCAGCTGCCTGTCGTTGATGCGCTTTTCATAGGTGAGCAGAACCCGGCTGACCAGCTCTATGATATCAAAGCGATCTCTGACCGGCTCCTGACCCTGCGCCTCCTGCAGACGGCTGACCTCGAGCATGCTGCGTACCAGGCGCGACAGACGATGGACCTCGTCGGAGACCGTGCGGAGATATTGCTGATGCTTTTCGGGAGGAATGGTACCGTCCAGAATGCCGTCTACAAAGCCGGCAATGGTGGTCATGGGGGTTTTCAGCTCGTGACTCACCCCGGCAACGAAATCCTGACGCCTGGATTCGGTTTGCTGCAGAGCCTCGGCCATCCGGTTGAAGGCCTCGGTTACCTCGCGGATCTCGCGGCTGTGATGTGCGCTGTCGGCAATGCGGACCGTAAAGTCACCCATGGTCATCGCTCCCGCCGCATTGGCCAGCTGGCGAAGCGGTTCGGTCTGGTGACCGGCAACGACCATGCTGGCGGCAAGCCCGATCAGAAGACAGGGAAGAAAGGTATAGAAAAGAATCAGGCGCAGCTGGTGCGAGGCATCCTGCGTGTCCTGCCGCGAGGCGGAAACAATAACGGTCCCGAGATTCCGGTCTGCATCGGCTGCGTACAGCGGAAGCCCGGAAAAATATCGTTCGTCATCATAAATGCCGGAAAGCCGGCCGGACCAGAATACAGCCCCGGTGTCATCGATGCTGTCGAGAAGCTCTGCATCGACGGTTTTTCCGAGATGCCGGCAATAGACGGATTCACAGGAGCATACAACCACACAGCCGGATGGATCGCAGATGACGGCGTCGTTGCCGGCCGCCTCGGCGGCAAAAGCCAGACTCATCTGATAATTCCAGTTTGTCTGAAGCTCTCCGCCCGCAGAGTAGGCGGAGGAAAGACTGGCTACAGCCCTGGCATAGTTTTCCAGTGAGGAGCGGATCTGATCGGTACGATAGGAATACAGAAATCCGAGAAAGGTGGTACCGAGCAGAAAAAAGGTGGTGAGGATCAGCCCTGCGCTGAGCAGAAACTGCCGCCAGACGCTGCTGCTTCTGAGAGCTTTCTGCTTCAAGGCTACAGCACCTCGAATTTGTAGCCGACGCCCCAGACCGTTTTGAGGTTCCACTGGGTGGAAACGCCCTCAAGCTTGTCGCGCAGACGCTTGATGTGGACGTCTACCGTGCGAGAATCGCCGAAATAATCAAAGCCCCATACCTCGTCCAGCAGCTGATTGCGCGTATATACGCGATTGGGGGTGGCGGCCAGATGATACAGAAGTTCCATTTCCTTGGGCGGAGCATCCACGCGCCGACCGTCTACAATCAGATCAAAGGAGTCGAGATCGATAATCAGCTTGTCAAAGACCAGACGGCGGGATGCGGGCTTGTCGGCACCGGGAGCACGACGGAGCACAGCCTCGATTCTGGCCAGAACCTCCTTCATTTCGAAGGGCTTCGTGATATAGTCGTCCGCCCCGATTTTCAGACCCTGTACCTTGTCGTTGAGCTCACCCCTGGCGGTGATCATGATGATCGGAGCTTCGGATTCCTGCCGAATGGCCTTGCAGACCTCGGTTCCGTCCATAACGGGAAGCATGAGGTCCAGCAGCACAAGATCCGGATGCAGCTTGCGAAATTCCTCGAGGCCGGCACCGCCGTCGGCGGCATGGGTGACCTGATAACCCTCTTTTTCAAGGTAAATGCGCAGCAGCTCGGCGATGTTTTTGTCGTCTTCAACGAGCAGAATGGATGTAGCCATATGTGAGAACCTCCTGAACGGCTTTGCATGAAAACCGACACGAATTTCAGTAGCACACATTATAACATCCATGAAAAACATTGAATGAATATTCTGTAAAATCTGAAGGCAGGACGGCCGGGACAAAAAATGAATTGTACGGATCATCGTTTTGCACACACCGCAAACGAAAGAAAAAAACGAAGAAAATAAAGTCCGATGCATAAGCAGACAACAATATATGGTAGCAGAAATAAGAGAAAAGTACAAGAAGCTGCATAAAAGTGAAAAAAAGAAAGGGCAAAGAGAAAAAAACAGAAATTTCTGAAAAAAAGATAAAAAAAGGCCTTGACAAAAGCGGGAGGGGCATGCTAGTAT
>CAVHXA010000029.1:0-20804 GCA_963639765.1 Oscillospiraceae bacterium
ATTACCATTTACCCAAACCCATTGACGCACAGCAGATTTACGATATTTTAAGGAAATGTGCAATACAGAGCAACGGAGCCGAGCAGTAAAAGAAAATACAAAAAAGGAGAGCGAACGGGCATATGATAAATCATATCGATTTAATGTCGGCGCTGACCGCTGATTATCTCAATGTTTATGTGCTGCGTCCCGGGGAGGACAGTGCCGACATCATAAAGCTAAAGGGCTATGTGACGCATGGAATTTCAGACACTCCGCAGGGTTTTTGTTATTCCGCGCTTCTGCATACCTATGCCGAAGACCGTGTATACAGCGAAGACAGAGATAACTTTTTGAAGATGCTCTCGCCCGATGCTCTGCTTGAAACTTTCTCCGACGGACGGGATCGTTTTGAATGCAGCTACCGCATCATTGAGGACGGCGATATCCACTACTTCAAGGCACACTACAGCCGCATTTCAAAGCCGGAGGAAGATCTGCGCCTTGTTGTGGCTTTCCGCAATATCGACTCTATAGTCAGGGTAGGGCATGAGCAGCACACCAAAGGGCTATACAGTGCCTACAACGCCATTTCCGGCATTTTCTTCTCCCTGCACAGAGTGAATATTCAAAAAAATGTTTATACTACCATCAAGACCACGCCGTCGATCGAAAAGGCGACTATCCCCGATTCCGACAACTATGACGCCAACGCCGAGCGCATTATCCGCGCGCTCTCATCGAAGTGGAGCTGCGAGGAAGCGCTTCGCTTTGTGGACAGGAGCACGCTCAAAGAGCGTATGGCGGGCAAAACCCACATCATGATGGACTTTCTGTCCTATGCGTCAGCGTCGTGCAGGCTGCACTTTTTCAGCGAAGATGAGGACAAAGACGGAGAACTGTGCCATGTTATTTTCGCCGTGGAAAAAGTGGACGAAGATACGAGCCAGGCAATTATCAATGTTCTTTCCCGGGATTATCGAAATGTGTTCTGGATAAATCTTGAAGACGGATCTTCACGCATACTCAAGGATACGGGTTTTACGGGCGAAAAGAAAAATCAGAGATTCTTATATGACGAGTTCTGCAAGAAGTTTATTGACAGCCGCGTTCATCCCGAGGATCGCGAGGCACTTGAAAGGAATATTTCTCTGAAACATTTGCGCGAGGTATTCCGTGAGAAGGACGAGCTTAACGGGAACTATCGTGCCTTGACGGATGGCGAGGTGCATCATTACCGCTACGCCTTTTTCAAACTGGCAAATCTCAATTCTGTCGTCGCGGGCTTCCGCAATGTTGACGACATCATCGCCAGACACGAGGCAGAGGAACGGAGTCAGCGCGAGAAAGAGCTGTCTTACCAGAACCAGCTGAAAGAGCAGTTGATGATATCTTCTACGTTGGCACGTAAGTTCACAAACGCCTATTTTGTGGACATGGAAAAAGAAACGCTAAGAATTCTGAAACTGAGCGATGGCTATGATGAACTTCTGAACCTGGAAGGCGAGCACGAAGTGCCGTTTGACAGTCTTCGTAAGCATTGGCTGGACACCGTTGTGTGTCCGGAGGACAGAGAGAGAGTCAGCAGGGTTTTCGAAACGGAAAATGTCAAAAAGCTTCTTGCTTCGCAGGGTGAATTCACCGGACATTACCGCAGCATTATAAACGAAAAGGTCCATAATTTTCAATACAGCGTGAAAAGAATGGATATGCCCGGCATGAAAGCGGTGCTTGGTTTTCAGAATGTTGACGAGATTGTTGAGCAGCATCTCGCACGGGAGCGAAGCGAACGCGAGATGGAGAAAGCGGCAAGAGAACACGCCGAGGTCATTTCGGCTGTGTCTACCATATATTCCACAATTTTCAGAGCGGAGCTCGATACACATCGCTATGAGGTGCTGAACAGCGTTCCGCTGATGGGAAAAGTCGCCGGAACAGGCGGAAACTTTGATGATGTGAAGGAACAGGTCTTTTCGGCGTTTATTACTCCCGAAATGCAGGCGCCTATGCGGGAGTTCCTGGATCTTGACACGCTTGCGGACAGGCTCGGGGATGTAAACACCATATCGACCGAATATAAAAATCCTGCCAATGTGTGGTTTGAATCGCGCTTTATCGTAAAGCGCAGGGACGAAAACGGCTCTGCCAAGGAGGCTCTCTATGTTGCCCGCAACATCACCTCCGAAAAGATGCGGGAGTTTGAGCAGCAGGAGCAGCTGACACATGCTTTGACGGCGGCGCAGCAGGCGAATAGAGCAAAATCCACATTCCTGAACAGTATGTCCCATGACATTCGTACGCCCATGAACGCCATCATAGGCTTTACGGCGCTGGCACAGACACATATAGACGATCAGGCTCAGGTGCGCGATTGTCTGGCAAAGATCAGTGTTTCAAGCAGCCATTTGCTGCGTCTTATCAATGACGTTCTCGACATGAGCCGCATTGAAAACGGGACGGTAAAGCTGGACGAAAAGCCGATACATATCCCGGATCTTCTGCACGATTTTCGCACTATGATACAGGGGCTGGTCAATGACAAGAATCAGAACCTTTTTATCGATACGCAGGATGTGGTGCATGAGGACGTAATTGCCGATAGGCTGCGCCTGAATCAAGTGCTTATAAACATCGTGGGCAATGCCGTCAAATACACGCCTCCGGGCGGCGACATCATGGTTCGCCTCCTTGAAAAGCCCTGCTCTGTAAAGAATCACGCGACCTACGAGTTCACCGTGAAGGATACCGGCATCGGTATGTCACGGGAATTTCTTGCGCATATATTTGAGTCCTTCACAAGAGAACGCAGCTCGACCGTTGTCGGTATTCAGGGGACGGGGCTCGGCATGGCAATTACAAAAAATATCGTGGATATGATGGGCGGCAGTATCACGGCGGAGAGCGAGGAGGGCAAGGGCTCTCTGTTCACGGTCACGCTGGATTTGCGTCTTGCCGCCGAACCGGTGAAAAATGATCCGATACCGGCGCTTCGCGGCGCAAGAGCTCTTGTGGTAGACGACGATATGAATACCTGCAGAAGCGTCAGCAAGATGCTGCGTGACATTGAAATGCGTCCCGATTGGTCGACCACCGGCAGAGAGGCAATCATCCGTACGCAGGATGCTGCGGAAATGAAGGATGAGTACAAGGTCTATATCATCGACTATCTGATGCCGGATATGAACGGCATCGAAACGGTACGCCGAATTCGTAAGATCATCAGCGAGGATGTGCCGATTATTGTGCTCACCGCATACGACTGGGCGGACTTTGAACAGGAGGCAAGAGACGCGGGCGTTACCGCTTTTGTATCCAAGCCGCTCTTCTTATCCGAACTCAGGTGTGCCCTGACAAATCGAGAGCCGGATAAAAATGTCGCCAAGCCAAAGCCGACCTGCTATGATTACAGCGGAAAACATGTTCTTCTCGTTGAGGATAACGAACTGAACAGGGAAATCGCAACGGCAATACTTGAGGGTACCGGTATGAAGGTGGATACGGCGACAGACGGTATGGAGGCCGTGGATATTATGTATAAGGCGGCCGAAGACGAATATGATTTGATCTTCATGGACATTCAGATGCCGAAGATGGACGGATACACCGCAACACGAGAAATACGCACGTTTGCAAATAACAGAAAAGCAAACATTCCCATCGTTGCAATGACCGCAAATGCGTTTGAAGAAGACAGAAAGAAATCTCTTGACGCGGGAATGGACGGTCATATCGCAAAGCCTATCAGCATGGATGAGATAGCGAAGGTTCTCAATATCGTGTTTGCCGAGAATGAGCAAGGATAGACCTTGATTCGGATCGGTATTTCGTATTGAAAGTTGGTTGGTTAATTTGATTGATTTGAAAGAAATAATCGTAGCAAACGGGATAACCGTAATGATGATGCTGTATCTTCTTGTTTGCAGGCAAAAAAACAGAGAATGTACCCGTGCCGAAGATAAAATATACGACGGAATGGTTTTAATAAACCTGCTCGGGGCTGTATTGGAGACAATTTCGTTTCTTGTAGACGGAAAAGATATTCCCGGCGGTCGTTTGCTGAACTATTTGTCCAACAGTCTGTGCTTTGTGTGTACTGTGAGCATAGGATTGCTGTGGTGTCTGTATGTGGAACTTTACATTTATCAGAACCGTAAAAAGATCTTCCGTTACGCAAGAATAATTATGATCCCATGGTTTGTTGAGATTATGGCTGTTATCTGCAATCCTTTTGGTTCCGGGATTATTTTTGCCGTGTCGGAAAACAACATATACCAAAGAAAGAGCGGTGTTATCCTCGGATACATCACACTTATAATATATTTTGCTTACAGCATCTATCTGGTGTATTGTTCCGACCCGCGGAAGCTCAGGCTTCATTTCTTCCCGGTGCTGTATTTTGTAATTCCGTGTCTTGCAGGGGTCGTTTTGCAATTTGCGTTCTATGGAATAACGGCATCATTTATATCTGTGGCGTTGGCTCTGATTTTCGTGCAGATGCAGACTTATGCGGAAAACGCTTATGTGGATGAGCTTTCGGGCCTTTTTAACCGAAGGTATCTGAATGGATTGTTTGCGAAAAAAGAAAGCGCCGCGAGAGGCTCTCTGCATGGAATTATGATGGATATAAACAATTTCAAATGTATTAACGATACCTTCGGGCACGAGGCCGGAGATCGCGCTATCCGCCGGATGGGGGAAGTGCTGCTTGAATCCACGCCGAACGGCGGTATAGCATTTCGGTACTCGGGGGATGAGTTTATAGTGTTGCTGCCGGATGCCGATGACGCGGCTGTGCGTTCTGTGCTGGATGAAATCAACAACAATCTCGCGCAATTTAATCAGTCCGGTACGGAATCGTTCGAATTAAGTGCGGCTATGGGATATACAAGGTTTGAACTGAATGATACTTTTGAAACCTTCAAAAGGAAAATGGATGAGGAAATGTACAAAGAAAAGCGGAAGTATCACTCGGCAAACCGGAAAACCGGAGAAGAGAATATCATTTATTAATGTCATTTGCCATGCCCGGAAATTTCCCGAATCGAATTTGTTCGCTCCGGAATCGTTTGCCAAGACTTTTCATTAAAAAAACAAGAAAAACCGAGAAACGTACATACATACGAATCCCGGCTTTTCTTTTGCTGCCGTTGCCACGGCTCAATATTTTGTTTTTTGCCCGGTTATCAGCCCGCTGCTTTTTGAGCAGGCGCCTTTTTCGGGAATTGCCGCCCGGTTGTTCCTTTTACTGAGATTTTATATGCTCTGCTCGGCCGCCCTGTGTTTTTGCCAAAAGCGTTCCTTGTTTTCATATAACATTTTATCGGCGTTTTTGTATGCGATATTAAAGTCGTCCGCTTTATCAAAGCAGGAAAATCCATAGGAAACCCCGTAAGGGAGAGCGGTGGTGCTTATATTGCTCTCGATTTTCTGTAAAAGTTGATTTACATCGTTTTCATCGGCTTGGGAATACAGAATAACAAATTCATCACCGCCGATACGGTAGAATTCCGCTTTTGAGGGTAATATCGAAATGACAGATTGCCCGAAATTTTTAAGAGCGCCGTCGCCGTATAAATGTCCGAGTTCATCGTTGATGCGCTTCAGCCCGTTCAAATCGAAAATAATGAAATATCGGAAACCGTCACGTTTTATGTCGTGGTAGAATTTGGTTCGCTGGTAAGCTCCGGTCAGAGAATCTTTTATGTAATAATCTATATAAAAATAGATATAATAGAATATCATACCGATAATGCATGCCATCGGAAGCGAGCCCAACAAATTACACGCTGATTCCAAATAAACCGAAAGCACGATCATTATGACAACGGGTATGGCGACTTTCCATTCTGTACCGTAGTTGTTGCATGAATCTGACCTGAGGATAACCACCAAACACACGAGATATATGGTTCCTACTACAAAGGGCAGATATTTGAGCGGCCCTCCGGAATATCTGTTTGCATCGTCGAATGTAAATACGATGCCGCAAAGAGGAGAAATCAGCATACAGGCTGCATTTACGGCAAGAGGTATCGCCGCAAGGAGCGAGATGTGTTTTGCTTTCTGCTTTTTTTGAAGCGGTATCAACAGCAGAATATAAGCTATCCCCGGACGCAAAATATATGCAATGATGGAGAACAACCATCGCTGCCAGTTGCTGTGTGTGTAATTCGGGAATGCAAAAGAGATTTCGGCCATTTCCGACAGAATAACGGCCAAAATCGCGATCACTCCCGCAATAAAATAATTGGAGATACTTCTCATCGGCGTGGCCTTTCCCGCAAAAAGAAAAGCAAGAAAACAAACACAAGCCACTATGGGAACTAAATAATTTTGAATTTGTTCCAGCAAAATACTTCTCCTCAAGATTAATATATCACATTAAATCGTTATTATAGGTATCACTGCCGATGTCAAACGAACATTAAAACACTTCACCATACAGATTACCGAATATTATAGCGGATTTCGTTTAAAAAATCAACCGTTTTTCGAAAAAAATAATTGCTTCTCAAAAAAGCCGCTGCCAAGCAAAAAAGGACTTGAAAATAGATAAATTTTGATGTATAATGTAAACAAATACGGGTAAATTGTACGAAAATTCAGTCGGAGGAAACTAAAATGACAATGAAGAAAATATTCGCATTTCTTATGGTTGCGGTCATTGCGTCGTCATTGCTGGTCGCGTGCGCGAACAATGATGCCGAAACCGGTACCGGTACCGATACCGGAACAACCGTGCATGAACCGATTACCATTATAGATGGTCAGCGGGATTACTCCAAATTTATCGAATTGGTGCACGAAAAATATCCCGAAATCAATATTGAGGTTGTTCCGTATAGAGGGCGCAATATGTCCGCCTACATGAAGCAGCAGCTTGAAACAGGCAGTATGCCCGATATTTATTCCACCACGCAGGCGTGGGACACGGAATTGCAAAAAGAGCATTTGGTTGATTTATCAGGTTATGCTGTATCCGAGAGGTACAGCCCTGCACGTCTGAATGAATACATTGAAGACGGCAGTCTTTATTTGCTTCCGTTTGACTACTCCATCAACGGAATTTTGTATAATAAAACACTGTTGGAAAGCAATAATATAGCCGTACCCACAAGCTTCAAACAGCTGCGGGAGGAGACGATTCCCGCGCTGCAGGCTAACGGAATAAAGGTTGCTAACTGCTTGCTGGATCTTCCCGGAACGGGATTCCAATACTTTTTCAATGTAAATTCAACGGGATTTATGAATACCAAGAACGGCATGAAGTGGCGCAGCAATTTCAGCGATGCAGACAGTGATACCTTTGCATCCGACAACGAGAATCTGAAAGCCTGCGCCGACTACTTGCAGCAGTGGATCGATTGCGGCATGATCAATTGGGAGGAAGGCGTCAGCGGCGAATATTCCAATACACTGAATGGCTTCATGGAAGGAAATACGGCATTCCTCGTCGGTGCGGTACACCGTTTCACTCAAAACGAAGACGGTACGGGCGATCGGTACGGCCTGATGCCGTATCTAAGTGAAGACGGCAGTCAGAACGCATACATAACCCAGACCGCCCGCCTTTATGGCTTGAACAAGGAATTGGAAAAGCCCGGGAATGAGCAGAAGCTGGAAGATGCCATGCATGTGTTGGAGGTCCTTTCGACGAATGAGGGCTACATAGCGATAAACGGTGCTGAGTCTACCAATATGTGTTCTATCGTTGATTTCAAACTGGTCGACGATTCGCCTTACGAAGAGGCAATGCAGCAGGTCAGCAAAGGACATGCAATGAATCTGGTCTATACCGGATGGGATAACTATCTTGCTTCTTTCGGAAATAAGGTAATAAGCTGGATCCGCGGAGAAACCACGGGGGCGGAGGCGCTGAAATCGCTGGATAATGATAAGCTTGAGGTACGCGCAAACGGCGGCGCGAAGGTGTACGCTACCGTTACCGAGGAACTTGATACGGTTCAGGCGGCACAGCTCTCAGGCCAGATGTTCCTTGACGCCACCGGTGCAGATGCCGCGCTGATCTCATATAACGTGTACAGCCCGGATGTTCCGGCACTTATGGAAAACAGTTACGGTGCGAACGGACGCATTCTTAAAGGCGGGATGACCGATGAATATATTACTGTCTTTCTGCCTACCGGTTGGTCCGATAAGCTGATGACGGCGGATTTTTCCGGAAGTACCATAAAGCAAATGGCAGCGGAAGGGTGCGATACCAGAGGCACCGGATTTAAGTATCCGTATGTTTTCCTGACTGCCGATGGCGCGCCGCTTGAGGATGACAAGACCTACACGGTAGTGTTGTGCGGCTATAATAAAGCGGAAAAGGAATCGCTCGGACTCAAGGATACGGGCATTGTCGGCCTTGATGCCGCCAGGGAATATTTACTGAAGGTAGGAGAAGTGTCTTCAAAAACATTGAACGATTCGCTTGTACAGTCCGTTTCGCAATGAGGAGATTTATGAAAAGAAAAACAGCGGAGAACTCTGGAAATAAAACGGCGTTTGTGCCGATAGTGCTCTCCGCGCTGTTGCTGATTATGTTGCTCGGTTCCGGAACTTTAGTCTATCATAAAACGAATGACCTTCTGTATCGCGAGTCGGTTTCACAGTTGAGTGAAATAAGCAAACAGCTTTTTGAAAAGTTGGATGTGCAAGTCGAATTGCAATGGAGTTATTTGGAAAAGGCGGAGGAAGCGCTTGACGAGAGCAGCACCATGACGCAGCAAGAACTGACGGAGTTGATTAAAAAGTGCGAAAAGGATCTTTCTCCGGCAGGAAAGACTATTCTGTTCCGTGCCATAGACAGCGACGGCTATTATTACACGAATGAAGGACGGCAGGGACTTTGGACGGGAATCGGACAACTGACGGATGATGAGCGGCAGACTTTTTTGATTTCCAACTGGCTGGACAACGCTAATTATATGGTGTTCAGCAGTCTGTTGAAAAATCCGCTTAACGTGGACGGCCGCGAAATCACACATATTGTTCTGCTTCGCCCGATGGGGGATATGAAATCCTACTTTCATTCCTCTGTTTTGAACAATCAAAATGCACTTTATATCGTTGATGATAACGGTACTGTTCTGTATAACGAAGACAACCTGGACACAATAGACTTCGAAGGAAGAAATGCATTTCACTATCTGCAAAAGCAGAGCTTCCCTCATATAGACAGCTTTGATGTTATCGAGAAAAACAGCTGGCACCAAGATATTGTGTGTACCGATGTAAATATAAACGGCGGCCGATACTATTTGATTTATGCACGTATGACAAACTACGTTTGGGGCATACTGATGCTGGTTCCGGCATCGGTTGTGGCGGTTTCCGCAACCGAAATGGTAAATAGCCTTTTATGGATATTTATAACGGTTTTGATACTTCTTTTGGCGGCAATGCTTACGACTGCTCTGTTGGGCTCGCGCATAAGGAAAAAACGAGAGATCGTAAAAATAATGACGCTGAAAGAAAACCAGCTGATTGAAATCAACAACAGTCTTGAAGCCGCACGAAAAAAAGCCGACGAGGCTTTGACTGTTGCGGAAAAAGCCACCAAAGCGAAGAGTCAGTTCCTTGCCAATATGTCGCACGATATTCGCACACCGATGAACGCAATTATGGGTGTCACGAGCTTGATGGAGCATTCAACAGATGATCCCGAAAAACAGCTTAATTATATTAAAAAGCTGCAAAGCTCCGGTAAATATATGCTTGGGCTGATTAACGATATACTGGATATGAGCAAGATCGAATCCAATGATGTGCAGCTTAATGTGGGACCTGTAAGACTTGCGGAACAGGTCGGACAGATTGAAAGTATAATTCGTGCTCAGGCAAATGAAAAACAGCAGGAATTCACGGTATGCGTTCATGAAATCGTTCACGAATATTTGCTCGGAGACAGTATTCGCATCCGTCAGATATTTATCAATTTACTCTCGAATGCGGTAAAATATACTTCCGAAGGCGGAATAATCCGGCTTGAGCTTACGGAATTGCCGTGCGAAAATCCCGAGCGTGCCTCTTATCTTTTCTCCGTTATCGACAACGGCTACGGTATGACGGCAGAGTACTTAAAGCATATTTTCGAGCCGTTTACCCGTGAGGTAAAATCAACTACCAATAAGATACAGGGTACGGGGCTCGGCATGAGTATTACAAAAAGCCTCGTGGATTTGATGGGCGGAACGATCACCGTAGAGAGCGCGCAGGGCAAGGGCAGTCGCTTTGATGTGCAGCTGACCTTTCCTATTGACAGAGATGCCGGGCGAGTGCCTGACATCGGAAGCTTACTGCTTGTTTCCGATGAGAAAATGTTAGTCGGCAATGTGAGGGCTTCTCTGAGCGATACGCCTGTTGAGTTTTTTGCGGCTGCCGACACGGGTGCGGCGGAAACTTTGCTGCAGCAAAGGATGGTTGATGCGATTATACTGTCGGGGTACTCCGGCAGGGAAACGCTTGCAGATACGGTGGTCAGGCTGCGCAAGGCGGCGAAGGATGCCGTGCTTGTCTTTTGCTGTGACTACGCACACCATGAGCAGCAGCGGAACACTTTGTCGGGCAGCGGCGCGGATGGGATGATAGCAAGACCTTTCTTCCTTGAAAATCTGTTTTTAGCCGTGGAGCACGCGCGCGAGGGGAAAGCAGCCCAACCGAAAGAAATTAACCGATCCGCATTAAGCGGAAAACGGTTCATGTGTGCGGAGGACAACACCCTGAACGCGGAAATCCTCGAGGCGCTGCTTGAGGTATATGAAGCAAAATGCACAATCTATTCCGACGGTGCGAAGCTTGTAAAAGCGTTTGAAACGGTGCGGCCGGGTGATTATGATGCGATCCTTATGGATATGCAGATGCCGAATATGAACGGTATAGAGGCTACACAAATTATCCGATCCGGAAATAATCCGCTTGGCAGAACAATTCCTATCATTGCCATGACCGCTAACGCATTCAGCTCTGATGTGGAAAAATGCCTTGATGCGGGTATGAATGCGCACCTGTCAAAACCCTTGGACATTACTGCATTGGAGCGTGTTATACTCGAATTAACGGAAAATGACGAAAATTCGATTGGGGAAGCCTATCCGCAATAAGGCGCTTCACAAGAAGCGCAATCAGCGGTAAGGGGTACAAACACCGCAAGAAAAAATAAGCAACAAAAACAAAAGCCGTCGTCAAGCAAATTGACGACGGCTTTGTTATTATTTTTGCGGGGAAATCGGAGTAAAATGCCCCAAAACACAGGTGTAATCCGTGCTGTTTTCGTTTGGCCAAAGCGCCATTGCGGTCACACGATAAGGATGAAGTTGACCATTTATGCGGAGCATCACATCCATTACCGCTACAGGTTTGTTTTTAGTGGTAAGGAGCAGTTTTTCGCGCAAAGCATCCCAGGATTCGGGAGGAAGCAAATTCTCCTCGTTTTCACGAGAGCTGAACACAATCTTTCTCTCGGCTTTATCGTTCCCCCGACGGTAAACATAAGTGATTCTGTGCAGCAGCTTGTCATACTCGAACTGGATACCGCGGCATTGCTCCATGAAAAAGTCCTTTTTGTGACATTCATTATCCAGCATCTGCTGTAATGCGTTATTCTTCGGTAAATCAGCACCGGTGAGTATTTCTTTGGTAATAAGGGACAATTCGCGTTGTTGTGCTGCCGCATCGGTGTTTCGCATAATCGTTCTGAGCTGATCGGAAACATCCGTCAGGCATTCGAGAAGCAGAGGATTAAAAATACCGCACTGCCCGGAAAGCAACATCTCAATAGCTACTTCGTGTGTGAAAGCTTTTTTATAGCATCTTTCGCTTGTCAGCGCATCATAAGCGTCCGCTAATGACACGACCTGTGCGGCAATGGGAATTGCATCGCCGACCAGACCGTCCGGATATCCGTTACCGTCATATTTCTCGTGGTGCCAGCGGCATATTGACCTTGCCGTGCGGACGAACGTGCTGTTTTGATCCAGATTTTCATGGCTCAGTATTTTGTCACCTTCGGTGGTGTGAGTCTTCATTAAAGCCCATTCCTCATCATTCAGCTTGCCGGGCTTATTGAGAATGGCTTCGGGGATTCGGATTTTGCCGATATCGTGCAAAGCGGCAAGGGAAGAAATGAGAGCAACATCCGATTCTTTGATGCCGTATCGGTCTGTCAGCTCGATTAACCTGTGCAGTAAAAGGGCGGTTATGTTTTGGACTTTCAGAGTGTGGCTGCCGGATTCGTGATTCCTTAGTTCAATGATGTTACTGAAAATGTTAATCATTGCATTGTTGGTTTTTTCTCGTTCTTGAACCTGATTTTCAACCATACGAATAAGGCTTTTTTGGTTCTTGAACAAAAGCAGGGTGTTTTTTATGCGGTTCTGCACCAAAACAGAACGGAAAGGCCGGCTTATGAAGTCCACTACGCCGAGCTGGTAGGCTTCGTTGATGATTTTTTCATCATCCTCCGAAGAGATGATGATGACGGGTATTTCTTCAATCCAGCGGTTCACATTCATAATGCGCAGTACTTCCATACCGCCCATTTTAGGCATGTGCAAATCCAATAGGATAAGATTGGGCTGCAGTTTCAAACCGTTAAGGATATCAACAGCTTTTATGCCGTCTTCGGCATAAATATAATCGTATTCATCGCCCAGCATTTCGCTGAGGATTTCACGGTTCAACTCTGCATCATCTACAATCATAATTCTGCTTTTTTCCATATCCATCACCTTTCCTTTTTGCGGTATCGGTTAATGCCCGGACTTTTTGGCAGCTTTGACGCGGTACATTTCATCGTCGGCTGCTTTTAGAAATTCGACAGGATTCTTCATCGGATTTGATGAGTATCGGCAAACGCCCACGGAAACGGATACCGCACAGGGGGTAACACATACAGTGAGCTTATTCTCTATATTCTGTATAAGCTGTGAACAATCCTCGCCGAGAGGTGCGTGATGAAGCATGACAAACTCATCGCCTCCGTACCGGCATGCATAGTCTTCGTTTCCGCAGCTTTCCTTAATTGCGTCGGCAACCAGTTTTAATGCTTTGTCACCGATTTGGTGCCCGTATACATCATTGATCTTTTTGAAATTGTCAACATCAATCAATAAAAGAAACAAATCGGTCTCTTTGTGTTCCCTGATTTTGTTGATGGAACTCTCTATTTTTTGATCAAGCATATTGCGGTTGTTCAGTTTTGTAAGAGGATCGAGGTTTATTTGTAATTTCAAAAGTGAAATATAAACATTGATCAGAGAAAAGACGGTACCTAAGAACAGCAGCTGCATATGGGGGATTATCTGTTGTAAAATGCCGGTCAGAATAGGGGCGATAATAAAACAAGCAATATTACTGGACAATCTTCTTTCCATAATATTCTTGGCTTGTTTTGCTTTCTTGACAGAACGGAATGTAGCCAGCAATATATACCCGTAAGACACCATCAATTGCAGGTAGTACCCGCTATCGCGGAAAAATTCGCCCGAATCGGATATGTGGAACAAAATGTGAGTCCTGTTTGTTGTTGCAGTCAGCACCGCAAGGAAAAGAACAGGGAGGAGAGTTATTGCAAAAATACTTTTTTTCTTTAATAAGTTATTTCCCTGCATGGTTTCGGAAAAAATCAACCATGCCAACCCGGTTATACCGGAACAGAGTACGTTTAAGGAGTTAAGCACATAACCTACGGCAACTCCGCTTGTCGGAAATACTTCTGTCAGAGAAATAAATCCGTTATTGAATATCCATACCAAATCACTTACGCAAAAAACAATGTGACACAGCAATACAATTAAAAACCGATGCTTCTGGTCATGGACAAGACTTGAAGATATCGTTCTGATTAAAAGCATACCCAACAGGATAATACACAAAATGTCAATCTCTGCGTAATATCCCGCAATTAAATTTGATGCATTGCTCGGCATGAACCCACCTTTCCTTTCGTTTTCGTATATACAAGGTATTCGTCAAGTAATTTCCGGCCGTAAGAGCCGCATTTTCACGCATCCGGGCTATTCAGCGCAAGAAGAACTCGCTCGTATTCCCGCTTTAATGCGGGCAGTGCATCCTTGGCCTTTTCGGAATCGCCGCTGCGTAAAAACTCGGTAACGGTCGATGATTGTTCGAAAAGACGCTGAAGACCGAGGTTTGCACAGATTCCCTTGAGCGTGTGCGCGGCCCGGAATGCAGACTCCGTATCGCCGTTATTCAGTGCGGCACAAAGTTTGGAATAGCTGTCATCCTCTTTGAACTTCATCAAAAAACGTTTGACCAATTCCGGCTTTCCGCCCAGGCGTGCGATGATTTCCGCCGCATTTCCGCCGACGGAGGTATAAAAAAGTTCCAGGTTATCCATAGGAAACTCCTTTCATTTCGGTAATAAAAAACGCCGGGAAATCTTTTGCATAGACTCCTCCCGGCGGTCAACTGTCGGTTTTATCATGCCCGATAACTGATTTGTTTGAATGATTTAATCGGTCAAAATAAATTCATCAACCATATTTTACGGAGGAGCGTTTTTGCGGCGATGTTGTTTAACGGGTTTACAAATCATTATATATATTTCATTGTATCATGATTATCGGGAAAAAGCAAGTATCAAATATGCTTTAACGGGGAAGTACCGATGAATGTTCGGGCAGAAGCAAATACCGCAAAAAAAGAATCTGCCGCATACTGAAAATGCAGCAGATCCTTTTTGTGAATTATATAGCCTATTCTGTATAGGCAAGTTCAGTTGCATCTCCGCTTGAGGGGATGCTGAAGCTTGCCATCGCTTGCCAGTAATCGGTGTCCAACACGGTTTTCACCGTTGCGCCTGTTTGCGTGGTGTTGTTATACACCACCTTATAGGCGTAAAGGAAATCATTTGTGCTGTCTCTGTCATCATCGCACAGATAAACATCCAGACGGATGTCTTCGCCCGACTTGTTGTTAACGGTTATTGTGTATATGCCGTTTCTGTAATCCTGATAGTTCGGATCTGTATCCGACGGCTTTTCGAAAGAAACATTCACCGAAAAGCTGTCGGCATTTGTTCCCTGCGGTGCGGTTGTCGAAAACAGCAGGACTGAATAATTGTTTTCTCCGAGTTTGTCCGGTGTTGTGCGATATTCCGCCCGGAAAGCGTTTGTGACGTCATTGCCCTCCGAACTGATGATTTTGCTTATCGTGTCTCCGCCGTTTGTGGCAATATCCAGATAGATCAGGTATGCGCCGGTTTTGCCGCTTACGGAGCCGAGGCAGTATTCGCCCTTATTGCAGGGGATTTCAAAGAAATATATTTTGTTATCTTCGCTTATTCCCGGATTTGTGATCCATTCGGTCTTAAAGACAGATTCGTATCCCGACGCAAGGGAAGTGGCCCCCGTGTAGTTGCCGTCTGCGTTGGAATAGGTGCCGTCGGAAAATCTGTAAATATACGGTTTTAAATTATGGTAGGTGGAATCCTCGTATATTTCCGCGATTTCCCTGATGGCCGTTATCTTGTTGTTTTTGTCTCTGAAAACCTGATGAAGCGAGAAGAAGGTATCGTTACTTGTGAAATATGAGCCCGCAAAGAAGCTGATGGCGCCTCTCTCCACAACATTGAAATCAATGCTGTCCATAGGCAACTCATAGTTGTTATATTCCTTGCCCAAAATCACGGCTTTTTCGGCGGTGACAAGATAGTCCTTTGAAATTTCGGCGTCCATAAAATGCAGACCGTAAACCGATGAAGAGCCGTTCAGCGTTTCAAGCAGCTGTGCCGACGCTTCCTGAAAAACCGAGGAGTTTGCGGTATAGCTGTGGTCGCCGGAATCGTCAACCGTATAGATCGTTGAAAATTGATTATTCAGCGAACTGTAAGAACTGTTAATGGAGCTTATCGGGAAATAGGAAATTCGAATATCTCCGGCGGCTTTTTGACCGGAATCCGCAGTTGTCGAATCCTGAATTCTCGCACCGCTGATAATATAACCGGTATTTTTTTGAGAAACCTTGAAAGGATCACTTGCATCATACCAGCCGTTTTCTTCGCTGCCCGCAATTCTCAGCGGGAAATAGGTCGCATAGCCGCCGGGAATGTTTGTTTGCGTTTCCTTGGCGATCTTTTTCTGCGTGGTTTCCTCAAAAGTAAGGGAATAATCTGCAGTGACCGGATCCGATATCGTTATATTCGCGGCGGGAACGGTAATATCAACCACGGTTATTTCGGGCGTCTGATCGGTATGATAGTCCAGAGTGACTGCGGAGGGAGTATCTTGAATCGCTGTGTAGGTGAGTGCAACAGCATTATTACTCCGATTAGTAGTAGTCCACTGACCGGAACTAAACCAACCTGTGCTGTATGTGAGATAGCGATTATTACAGAGTAGGCGGTTGCTTTGAACAGACCAATTTGCGGAAGAATTGCTTATGCTCAGTGATGACCACCTTGTAGCCGTCAGATATTTCGTTGTTCCGTCCGCCGTGACGGTTGAAATTGTACCCGAAGGCGGCGTTGTTGAAGTGTTGGAGAACTTCCATCTTGTCGCAGTATCCGCATCGGTACCGTTTTCATAACTGTTGCCGCTTGAATTGATGTTCAGGTAGTTGCCGTTATAGGAAATCGTATATTTCAAAGAATTGTCGAGAATTTTCCACTTGCTTTCGCCGGTGTCATATACAAGGTAGTAATCCGTAGTGCCTGCCCGGAGATATCCGCTGCCCGTTACCGACCAGCTTGTGGCGGTATTGGCAAATGTTCCCGAATTACTTACACCCAGATAATACTTTGTGCCGTTCGCATAGTAATAAACCGTTCCCGAATGGTTTTCGTTATCCGAGAAATAAAATCGTGTGGCGTCGGCTTCTGCGGTTGTATCGGTAAATGTGTTCTCGCCGGTCGCTTTCAAATAGTGTGTGCCGCTGCGGATCAGCGTATACTCAAGCTGCACCGCTTCCCATTCGTTGTTATACCGGATATAGTAGGTTTTGCCGCTGTTGATGCAGTAATAGGAATTGCCGCTTTTTTCCCAGCTGAAAGGAACCTGGCTTACGGTAAGACCGTTGGATGCATCGAAAGAAAGATAGTAAGGCGTGTTATTGCCGAGATAAGTGTAAAACTGCGTTCCGCTTCCGTCGGTAACAGTCTGCCAGACGACAGAGGCGGTGGTGCCGTTGTCGGTATTGACGATCTGCGTTGTATTGCAGGAAAGATAATTACCGGCACCGTCGGTTATCAGTTTTCCGGGCGCAACCGCCTTGAAACCGTTGTCGTAGATGAATTTGTAGGTAATGCTTGTGCTTCCGCTGCCCAGCGTTTTTGTCAGATAGCCGTCCTGCATTGTCCATGTATCGCTGGTTTCGGACAGCTTCAGCGTGCCGTCAAATACAAGGTAATAAAACTTGCCGTTTATCTCCGTGCGTACGGTATATTCACTGCCGTTAATGTCAACCTGCCATTTAACCGATTCGGATGCCAAGCTTGCGGTTGTTATGGCGGCGTTGTTCGTTGCGGAAAGATAGTGCCCCGCATTGTCCGAAATATACGAATAGGAAACAAGCGATGACAATGTCCATTTGCCCAAATAGTCGAGATAATAATTTGTGCCGTCTATTACCGTGTATAAGGTGCTGTTCTGCGTGTCGCGCTGCCATACAGTTTCGGCGGTCTGCGTTACTGTAATGTCGGTTATTTCGCTGCGGTTCAGATAATAGATTTCATTGTCTGCATAGGTGAAAAGATGCCCGCTTTCGTCAAACGACCATTTGGAGGCGGCATTCCTGTCTTCGGTTGCCGTGACATTGCCGGCTGCGGCGGCAAGGTACCGGGAACCGTCGCTGATATAAAAGGCGGTCAGGTCCTCGGCGGTTATCGTGTATGTGTTCGTTGTTTTTTTGTTCAGCGAGGTTTCGCCGTAAAGACACATGAACTGATAATTTCTCATGTCATCGCGCTGCCAGAAGTAATAACTGCCCGAATAAGGGGTGGAATAGTATTTGTATTTGTAACTTGTGTTATTGTAAGTGATGTTCTTCGGCGAGCTTTCGGTGACGGTTCTCGTGCCGTCGTTTTCGTTTATGACAATGTTTTCAACGCTATAATAGGTTGAGGGTGTGGTTCCGCTTGAGAAAACCTGTTGCAGCCGTTCCTGCATCTGCTTCATATCCACACTGCCGCCAAAGCCGGCCTCATCGCCTTTTGTGCGCTGTGTGGCGATTTCGGCACCCAGAGTTGTCACGCTGACACCGTTTTCATCCTCCACATGGCCGAAAAATCCGAAGCCGGTTGTTGCTTCGTTGCCTCCGATAATGGTGCAGTTGTTTACGTAGACATCGTTCACCTGCGCTCCGGTGATAATATGCCCGGCGATATATCCCACATAGGCCTTGTTGTCGGTATGCGTGTTATGTGTTTTTGAAGTCGTGGAGGTTGAATGCTCACCGGTTATATCAACATTTGTAAGGTCGATGGTCATGTCTTCGACATAGATGTTTTTTATTGTTGCCGGTTGGTCTGTTTCGGATGAACCGTTGCTTACGTATCCGAAAAGTCCTATATCGGGGGTTTTGCATTCGGTTCCGTTCAGAGTGGCGGAACCGACTATTTTTAAGTTTTTAAGGGTAATGTTATTGCCGTCAAGCGTTGCCTGAAAGGGCTTTTCGGCCGAGCCGATGGGGAACAGTCCGTCGCCGTAGCTCGCAAGATTAAGCGTTTTCGATGCGGTTTTGCCATCGGTTTCGCCGAGGTCGTCGTATTCAAAAACCGAAAACTCGTCCAGTTCATCAACGCCGTCAAGATCAAGATCCTTGGTGCCGATGCGGAAATGGGCGGATGCCGTAATAAAATCAGAGCCTTCCTTAAAAGAAGGATTGGCCTGATAAAGCATGACAAGGTTATAAAAATGCACGGGGCGGGTTATTTCATAAGGGTGCTCCGCCGTACCGTCGCCCTGGTGAAAATAGTTGGTCACTAACGAACCGCCGCTTTTGTTAATATCGGCGGAATGAAGTCTCGCAAACCAGGCAAGCGAAACGGTGACGCTTGCCAAGAGAAAGAATGCCGCCAAAGACAGAGCCACAATGCTTCTCTTTTTCTTCACAGAACTCACTCCTTAATAATTTCGATCGAGGTGATATCGCCCGGATAAGTTTTGGTGCTGCCGTCCGCGGCTCCGCCGCTGAAGGCGATATCCTTGCTTTGAATCACATTCGGATAATAGTCCATCAGCACATATATCGAGCCGCCGTCGATCATGGAAAGACTTTCCGACAGGACCTCGGTTTGCTTTGCCGTGATCGTGTCGCCGTCCGCGGTTATAAACAGGGTGTCGGTAATGCCGTCGCCCTTCAGTGCCGTAAGTGCGCTGTTGTATATCTCCTCGTCCGAGCCGGTCAGATTAAGAACGGCCGCACGGAAATAAATCATGTCGGAAATATAGTTCAGATCGACGGTATCGTCTGTGCAGCGAAAACTGAGCCGGAACTCGCTTCCGGCATCAAGTCCGGAAACATCGATTTTTACGATAACGGCGTTTTTATCATTGCGGCTTTTAAAAATGGAATCGTACGCATTCAGCGTGGCATCGTCGCCGCTGTAAAAACTATATGTAAAGGTGTCGGCGGAATGTTTGTATTTATATACGGTAAATCCGTCAACGTTAAATTCGGAATCATCCTGCACCATAACCGATATGTTGCCGCCGGTTACGGTTTTATTGCTTGCAAACCAACCGAGCGAGTTGTTCAGGCACGCAATAATCGCCATGAGCAGAACCGCCAAACTTAAAATGAGATAGATGAGCTGCGAATATTGCTTTCGTGTTTGCAAAAAGCCGACTATCTTTTTCGCCACGGTTTCCGACTCCTTTCCGATAAAAAGTCCATAAATATATAAAAGCCGAACTACATAACATATAGTACGGCAACTGGCTGACTTTGATAATACAAAAGTCCCTATAGCTTTGCGTCACCGAATTGCTCCGGCTTTGCTCAATATTTTACACTCTTATTATATATGCAAACTTAAAAAAGTCAACTCTTTTTTTGCAAGAAAATAACCTCCGGGCGAAAAAAACAGAAATTTCCGCGCAAAAACGCCGCGTATAATAATATATATAATAATGTAAAGGTAAAAAATCCGGCCGCATAATTAATTTCAACAATTTCAAAAAAATATCTTGACAAAACGAAAAAAACGTGTAAAATAATAGTGTAAACATACTTGGTAAAGCCGGAGCAATCCGGTGGCACAAAGCTATAGGGTCCGTAAATGGATTGCCAGCTGCAGTTTTCAACAGTTTTCTGTTGTCTATTGCGGCTTTTTTAAGTAGGTGGTGTTTTCGTGGATGCTGAAATCAAAAGGGAAGTAACAACCGAAAACTTGAATCCGGCGGAAAACGCAGCCGAAGAAGCGCATAAAACGAATCAGATCGATTATGTCGATATGGCGGTTCATTCGGGAGTGGCACCGATCGAAGTCCGTTATTCCCAGATCAATGATTGCTATTCGAAAAAAGTGATTGCATACCGGAGCTTCACGTATGTCAACAGCGTGATCGAGGGAGTGATCCCTCCCGAAAAATATTGCTACGCAACCGACAGCACCGAAATCGGCACGGAGCTTGCCAAACGCAATATCGTAAATGCGATCAAAATGATAAAACGGCTCGGTGAAGCCGGCAGGGATATCCGGTTCGTGACCGCCCGCTGCCCTGCGGCACTTGCGAAAAAAGCGGATCTGTATGAATTTGTGCAGGCGATCATGAACGAGCAGGATTTTCATACGCCCGAAAAGCTTTGCCTTGAATTTCCGCAGTCACTGCTCTATGAAGATAAGGAACAGGTACGCA
>CAVHXA010000030.1:0-20491 GCA_963639765.1 Oscillospiraceae bacterium
AGACCGAGCAGCCCGCAGTCCAGACCGAACAGCCCGCGGCCCAGACCGAGCAGCCCGCAGTCCAGACCGAACAGCCCGCGGCCCAGACCGAGCAGCCTGCAGTCCGGACGGAACAGCCCACGGCCCAGACGGAACAGCCAGCAGTCCAGACCGAGCAGCCCGCAGTCCAGACCGAGCAGCCTGCAGTCCAGACCGAGCAGCCTGCTGCTGCCTCCGGCGAGGACGCAAAGGAACTGGCACAGGGTTATGTCGGACAGCAGGTCTCTGCCTTGTATTCCGCCATAGGACAGCCGAAATATTCCGACTATGCGCCGAGCTGCATGGGGCAGGGAGAAGACGGCAACCTCTATTACGACGGATTTACCGTATATACCTACAAGGAAAACGGTTCTGAGGAGGTAACCTATGTGGAATAAGCAGCTGCGCCGCGTTCTGGCCCTGCTTCTGGCAGCGGTGTGTCTGGCAGGCTGTCTGCCGGCCGCGCTGGCTGCGGAAGATATCGGCGGCTTTCGTCTGTCGCTGAAGCGGGACAACGCTTTTCACAACACCGTTTTATCCGGATACAGCGACGGCTCGTTCCGGCCGGAGGACACGATCACCCGGGCAGAAGCCTGTGTAATGCTGTATGGTCTGCTGCAGACTACCGATCAGAGGCGGGTGAAATTTGCCGATGTGGCCGAAGACAGCTGGTACTATGATGCCATAGGCCTGCTTGCAGCCGACGGGATTCTGGATTATGAGGGCTTCTGGATCCGTCCGGACGAGCCTCTGACCAGGGGTGAGCTGGTTGCCATGGCGGCCAGGCTGTCATCTGTATCGGCAGAGCAGTGCTCGTTTGCGGATGTACCGATTACCCACCCCTATTATGCCGAAATCGCGGGAGCCGAGGAGCAAGGCTGGATCAGCGGCTATGCAGACGGAACCTTTCAGCCGGATGCGTACTTCACAAGGGCACAGACCGTGGTTTTCATGAACCGCGTTCTGGACCGGCAGGCAAACCCGGACAACATACACCAGCTGGTCTTTCCGCTGTTTTCGGATGTATCGTCGGAGCATTGGGCCTATTATGAGATCATTGAGGCCGCAATGGACCATACCTGCGCAAGAAACAACCAGGATCGGGAAATCTGGATCTGGATGGACACAAAGCGCGTGGCGAGGCAGGCAGGCCTGTTCAGCTATGGCGCGGACCTCTATTTCATCGACGGCTCCACCGGCCTGCCCAGAATGGGCGGACTGACGGTCGGAGGCTTTACCTTTGCCGAAAACGGCCGCTATACCTGCGGAGATGCCGAGATTGATGCCTATGTCCACACCATTCTCAGCCAGATCGTTACCGTTGATATGACGCAGATGCAGAAGCTTCGCGCGGCCTACAACTACGTGCGCGACAGCTATACCTATCTGCGCCGCAACTATTATCAGATCGGCGATACCGGCTGGGAGCTCGAAGAAGCCCGTACCATGTATTCCACCGGACGGGGGAACTGCTATTGCTATGCTGCCGTATTTTATTATCTGGCCCGGCAGCTTGGCTTTGACGCCCGGATTATCAGCGGTGTCGTCGGGTATGCCCGCTCGCCGCACGGCTGGGTTGAAATCGACATCGACGGAGAGACCTGCATCTTTGATACCGAGCTTGAGATGAGCTACCGCAAAAAAGGCGTAACCTCCTATAACTTCTTTCAAATGCCCGAGTCATCCACTCCCTGGCCCTATATCGGGCCCTGAATCGAGGCAGCATCGTGACAAGGGCAGGAAAGCGCACCCTGATTCTTCTTGCAGCAGTCCTTGTGATCGAGCTTGCTGCTGTCTGCATCGGGATGTATCGCCGCACGAGAACACAGATGCCGGACCGGACAGAAGCACAGACGCAGGCTTCTGCGGACACCCCGGCAGAGCAGACAATGCAGGCAGAAAGCAGCGATCAGACGGCAGCAGGGCCTCCGGCGGTGATCTGCATACAATCCGAACAGCCGGAGTCGTCCGAACAGCCGGAGCCGTCCGAACAGCCGGAGCCGTCCGAACAGCCGGAGCAATCCGAACAGCCGGAGCAATCCGAACAGGAGCTGCCCGGTGAAGAAGCGGACGGACAGGCCGTAGAATCGGCAGAGACCCAGCGGCTCAGGCAGCTGGCAGAGCTGCAGCCCGAGCAGACACAAGCCTGTGGTGCGACAATCTGGCCGGTTCGCGATCTGCCGATTTATCAGGACCCGTCCGCGCAGCAGACGGTCGGTACCGCGTCCGTACAGCAGGCATACACCGTAGCCGGGGAGCTTGCGCAGCTGCACCTGTTTTATATCCGCACGGCGGACGGGGACGGCTATGTGAATTCGGATTTCTGCATGATTGATCTGCCGGCCTATCTGGGCGAGATGTGCAGCTATGACATCACAAACAGCTATGCGGCCGAATATCGGGTCCACGGAGCCGATCTGCCCGGAATTACCGGCACGGTGATCACCGGCTATGAGCAGGTGCAGAAGCCGGACGGCAGCTTTTTTGTGCCGCTGCTGTATCCAACGGCCAACAGGCTGATTTCTGCCGCACAGGCAGCCATAGAGGCCGGATATCGTCTGAAGATCTATGATGCCTTTCGTCCGCTGCAGGCAACACGCGTCCTGTATGATACGGCGCAGAGCCTGTATGACCAGCCCGTTGCGGAGGATGCCTTTTCCGGCGGCCTGCCCGGTACGGAGCCCGGGTCGCTGACTTATGGCGGTCTGATGACGGGAGACGTTTATTCACTTTCAGACTTTCTGGCCCGCAGCGGTTCAAGCCATAATCTGGGGATTGCTCTGGATTTGACGCTCATAGACAGTCAAATCTGTCAGGAGCTGTCCATGCAGACAGCCATGCACGACCTGAGCCGGTATTCCGCAAGAACCGAAAACAACAGCAATGCCGACCTTCTGTCCGGCTTTATGACTGCTGCGGGGTTTGATACGCTGTTTTCGGAATGGTGGCACTTTCAGGACAACGCAACCCGCTATGCCATCGGTCAGGACAGCTATCGGCAAAACGGCATCACACCGCCGCAGACCGGTGAATGAGACAGAAAACGCCGCCGCAGGCCGAGCCGTTTTCACAATATATTTATGATGCGGAATTCCGGTCCGTCTGCGAAATGCCGCAACACTGCAAAAAAGCGGAAGAAATCCATGATTTCTTCCGCCTGCGTTTTTTTGCGAAAACCGGACCGCGTTTCGGGAAATGAATCAGCTTTCGGGGATGTCGTCGGCCTTGTGTACGATAAAGGCATTGGGGAAATAGCGTCCGAAGGATGTAACGCTTGAGGGCTTTGTGATCTGCTGACCGCGATAGGACATGATGGTGGAGCTTCCGCCGTCGAGGTTGATGGCCTGATAGGCTCCGTGCTGCAAAAGAATCCTTGCACAGTCTTCAACGGTGGCACCGATGGAATAGCCGACCTGCCGCCCGTCGATGGTCAGCAGAAGAAAGGCCCCGTCAGCGGTCTGGCCGATTGCACTGCGCGGCTGCAGTCCGTAGCCGTTGGAGCCTTCAACGGTGAGCGCACCGTCTACGATCAGCGCGGGGCTGAACTGCATGGCCCAGAGATACTCGCTTTTGTCGAAGGATTCGTTTTCGATATACAGGCGATAGTCTTTTTTGAAGCCGAAGGTTTTGTATCCGGGCATTACCGAGATGGTATAATCCCTGCCATGGGCCACATAGGACCCTACAATATAGCCGCCCCAGCCTTCGCCGTCGGGGTCGTAGAAGCCGGCAGCATTGATGGCAATCAGCGCGTCGTAGTTTTTGCTGAAGGTTTCTATTGTGTCGCCGTAGGCACTGCTGCCCAGCGAGCCGGACGGCTCGAGGTAGACCTGCTTCGGGTTTTTGACGATTGCAAGCTTGCCGACGTAGTTGTCGGATTTGAGGTTGAGCAGGAGCAGGTTGTTTGGCACGTCTATGACAAGGACCTCTTCGTCATAGATGGTCTTCAGGCCGTATTCACAGGAGAGGTCTTCTATAAAGATGCCGCCGTAGCCGTCTTCGTAGTATCCGGGGTGCTCGGCCAGAAACTGTTCGAAAACCACAGCATCCAGCTCGCTGTAGGTGGTATAGAACTGCTCACGCATTTCGGCCTCGGGGTCGCGCTCGGGCACGGTGAGATCTGTTTCGGTCTGCGGCTCCCGGACTTCGGCCTGTTCGGATTTCTGTTCGGAGTCGGAGCGGAGGTCGTCCTCTTCGCCGGCCGGATCGACCGGGTTGAGATCGATTGTGGAGGTGCCGGCATTATCGGCCACATCCCAGGAACTGACCAGCTCCTGCTGCTGTGCGGCCAGCTCGGCAGAATGGTCCACCACCTGCTGCACCACACTGTGGGGAATAAAGGCCGTGGCCAGCCATTTGTGGCTCATGGTGGTCATGGCGGTTTCTATATAAAGAGTGCGCCATTTGGTGATAAAGGGGTTTGTGGTGTATACCAGAAACAGATAGAGCCCGATCACGCACAGCAGCACGATGCAGAGGGTGATAAGGACCTTTTTGCGTTTGGGCATTTTTGGCCTGGGGGCCTCGCGCTTTCCTTTTGCCATAACCGACCTCCTTTGCCTCGGCGCCCGACCGGCTGCTTTCTTTGAAAAAGAAGCAGGAGAAGGGAACCGCGATTTGCTCTGCGAAAAATCCGTGCCGCCCGGCATACGGGCAGGCGCATGTATCCGGTGATCGCGCAGAACACCCGCATTCTAACATACCCGGTCCGGAAACGCAAGGTCTTCTGCCGCTTCTGTCGGGCCCAAAAAGCCCCCTCCTGCCGGAGGGGGCCGGGGATTGCGGAGATTGGGGGGAGACTGTCAGATCTGGCTGGCCTTTGAGAAGGCATCACGGTTTACGCGCTGCAGATTGCCGCAGCCGTTGGCGTCGCCGATAACAAAGAACTGCTGGCTCAGGCCATAGAAGCGCAGTGCCTCGTCGCGGTTGGCCTTCATGCCGCCGCACAGGACGATGCTGTCGCCCTCGATCGTGTGCTCGCGGCCCTCGGCGTCGGTATAGAATACACGGCCGCCTTCGACGCGGGTGGTGGTAACGTTGGTAATGCCCTTGAGGTTTTCGTAGGCCTCCCAGGCCGGGCGCATGCCGCGGCGGCCGGTTGCGGGATCGTCGCCCACAAAGGCCATGGTGATATAGTGCAGACGGCTGCAGTCGTGACCGATTTCATTCTGACGGGTCAGCAGCGTGACGTTGTGCCCGTTTTCACACAGATACATGCCGGTTTCGATGCCGGTTTCGGAGGCGCCGACGATAATCACGTTTTTGCCGAGCCTGTCTTCGTTGCCGAAGACGTCGGTGCAGAACCAGTATTCGTCTTTCAGGGTGCCGTTTTCGTCTGCAAAGCCCTGCATGCTCGCGGGGATCTTGGGAGAGGCGCCCGTGGCGGCAATTACGGCGTCGTAGCCGCCGGCGGCAATCTGGTCGGTTGTGGGCGCGCAGTTCATTACGACATTTACGCCCTTTTTGCCGAGCTGGGTGATCAGCCAGTTTTTATACTGACCGATGGGCCACTTGAAGGAGGCATAGTCCCCGTGGATGATCTGACCGCCGAGACGGTTGGTTTTTTCGAACAGGGTGACCTGATGACCGCGGTCGGCGCAATAGAGGGCCGCGCGCATGCCGGCGGGACCGCCGCCGATGACGGCGACCTTTTTGGAGCGTTCGGGAGCCTCGACCAGGCGGTGCAGCTTGTGGCTGTCGCCCAGCTTGGGGTTAACGGAGCATACCGATATCCAGGGATCGGGGTCGTTGAGGATGGTGCCGTGGCACTTGTTGCACCACAGGCAGGGAGTGATGTCCTCGCCGCGTCCTTCCTGGACCTTTTTGCCCCATTCGGGGTCGGCCATAAAGCCGCGTGCCATGCCGATGATGTCACAGGCCCCCTCGGCGATATAGGCGTCGAGCTCATCGGGATCCTGGAAGCCGCCAACGGGCTCGAGCAGCATTTTCGAAACACCGGCCGCCTTGATGGCACGGCAGTAGTCGATTACGGCATGCTCGCCCTTTTTGTAGGTAAAGCCGGTCGGGTGGGATTTGCACATGTCCTTTTCGCGGATTTCCATGATGTCCACGCGCCCGTCGCAAAGCTTGCAGAAGGCAATGGCGTCTTCGAGCGAATAGCCCTTCATGCCGCCGGTATAGCCCTCGGGCTGCTCGCCGGCAATGGCAAAGGAAACGATCCAGTCGGGGAAAGCCTTTTTGACTGCGTCGGCGCATTCGAGGATATAGCGGGTGCGGTTTTCGAGCGTGGAGCTGTCGTATTCGTCGTTGCGCAGGCTCGGGCCCATCATGCCGCCGCCGGCGATGTTGCCCTCAACACGCATGGAGTAGCCGTCGTAGCCATAGGCACGGAAGCGGCGGCATTTTTCGACAAAAGCCTGAATGTTCTGCTGAATCATTTCTTTGGAGGCGGGCTCTGTTGCGGGGCGGGGGCCCATCGGCCCCATGCCGCCGGGCATGGCCTTGCTTCCGCTGAGGCTGTAGCCCTCGGGGAAATCGGGGAAGCTGATACCGACAAGCAGCTTGCCGCCGTAGTAGTGGATGTCGTCTGCCAGCTGGGAGAAATAGTTGCCTGCGGCAGGGTCGGTAAAGTCGAAGTTCTGCATGTGAACAAAGTCGCTGTAGTAGTCACCCTCGCGCTGCTTGGGGTTGGACCATTCGCCAAGAGTGATGATGGCGCAGCCGGCCTTGGCCAGATCGGAATAGAAGGTCATGAGACCTTCGGCCGGATAGGTTTCGGGACCCTGCAGGAAGTGGGGGGAGGCGTTGGGATACAGGGTGCGGTTTTTGATGATCTTTCCGGCAACAACTACCGGTGACATCAGGTGGGAATAGCGGTTGGCCATGGAAAATGCTCCTTTCAAGGGTTCGGCAGTCTATGCCGGAATTCTTTAGAATGCAAACCAATCATACCACAGGGCAGAACATATTGCAAGCAAAGAAAGAAACGAATCCGCTATGGCAAAAACCGCGCCGGGCATGGACGGCACCGCGCAGTCGCGTCTGCAGGCCTTGCAGCTCTTTTCGGAAGCATCGCCATCGAGCTCTGTCATACACGGAGAGGGGCTGCGGCTTCCGGCAAGACCGCTCTTTTCGAACACTGCGGCGCTTCTTTTACATCTCGTTTCAAATCCGTTCAAACGGGGTTCATAACCGGGCGGTATCCTGAAGCTGTTGGTTGCAGCAAGCATACATTCTTTTTCGTCATCTCTTCTCCTTCTTTTTTGGCGGCGGACACTGCGGTGTCCGCCGTCGCCCTTTTCCGGCCATGTTTCTTAACACGACAAATCCGGAAAAAGCGTGTATAATGCGGGCAAGGCAACACGGCACAATTCGTCTGCGGCCTTCGCCGGATCTTTTGCCCCGGGACAAAATTTTCCGCCAAAAGCACCTGTCTCATTGTGCGGTGCTGCCTCAAAAAACAAATGCAGGAGGAAGCTGTGAACATCTGGCATGACATCGACCCGTCGCGTATTGCGGCGGAAGACTTTATTGCGGTCATTGAAATCCCCAAGGGCAGCAAAAAGAAATACGAGCTCGACAAGGAGACGGGACTGATCATCCTCGACCGGGTGCTGTATACATCTACCCACTATCCGGCAAACTATGGCTTTATTCCCCGCACCTACGGCGACGACGGCGACCCGCTGGATGTGCTGGTTTTGTGCAGTGAGGCGCTTGAACCCATGACGCTGGTGCGGTGCTACCCCATCGGCTATATCTCCATGCTCGACTGCGGAAAAAACGACGAGAAGATCATTGCCATCCCCTTTGCCGACCCCACCTACAACGGCTACCAGGACATCATGGATCTGCCGAGCCATATTTTCAGCGAAATGGCGCATTTCTTTTCGGTCTACAAGGCACTTGAGGGCAAGTCTACCGTAGCCAGGGATGTAAACGGCCGCGCAGAGGCGGTGCGCATTATCCAACAGGCCATGGAGCACTATCTTGCCTGCTTTGCAGAGCACTGATCCGCCCGTGTAATGCGCCGGGGCGGCTATTTTTCGCCTGCCCAGCGTGAGAGCAGTATCGACGGAAGCGTCCATACGGCGGCATACAGCAGAACGTTTCCGGCATTGAGCGAATAGACCGAGCCGGTAAAGGTGAGGGAAAACAGCAGCAGCAGCCCGAGAATACCGCCGGTCAGACTGCAGCCCGCATTGATGCGCGTGAGGCGGTTGAGCTGTCTGCCGCCGACCAGGGCCCGGGCCATGGGACGAAGTCCGTGCGTGGAAAAAACAGCCGCTCTGGACGACTCGGCCCCGTCATCGGGGGTACAGAGGGCGATGCGGTCTGCCATGGAGGGATAGACAAAACGGTCGCTCTGCAGGCGGAAGCACTGGCGTACGAAGGCCGGCGTGAGCAGAAAATCTCTGGTGGCAAGAATCAGCTTCAGGTCGCGGCAGCCCTGCAGTGTGCGCAGGGCAGAGCGCACGGAGGCCGTGGGTGTGTAGCGGATGCCGATGACTCCGGCAAGCTCGGCGTTGATCGAAACATACAGCGCCTGGCGAACCGATACACCCTCCGGCAGACGCACGCCCATCAGACGCATAAAGCTCAGAGAGCCCACAAGAACGATGCTGCCCTGCACCTCGGCACCAAGGCCGCCGCCTTCGTATGCGCGGTAGTCGCCGCACTCGAAAATCCGACTGTGCGACTGCTGCAGAAGCGGGAGTACGGCGTCGTAGAGTCTTCCGCCGTCGTGCGCAAGCACGGCACCGCAGCAGCCAAGCACCTGACCGGGCGTGTAGCTGTTGTAGACCTTCAGCCCGCTGTTGCGCACACTGCCCTCGGGCATAAGGTCCTCATCGGTCAGGATCACGGCTCCGGTCCGACGGCAGACCTGTGCTCCCGCCCACCCGCACAGCGCGGCTCCGGCCTGTGAAAGGGCCTTTGCCAGAAGGGCAAAGGGACGGCTGAAGCCGATGGCACCCGCAGCCGGCAGTGCACCGCAGAGAATGGCGGAGCAGCAGGTCAGATAGGGAGTTGAGGCGTGCAGGCTGCTTATGAGTGCAAGCAGCAGAGCGAGCAGTGCGGCAATCGGAGAATAGACAGACAGAACATTCCGGCACAGGTCGCTGTTTTCAAGATCCAGAATAAAGCCGGAGGTCGGGCACTGCGTGCGCAGCATGCAGTCGGTTACCCCCTGATGGTTCCGGAAGCAGACGGCACTGTCCGGCTCGTCGGCTCCGCTGATGACCTTTACCGTGCGGCGCATGGCAGCGTTGCTCTGACAAAGGCCCCACAGCCCGAAGAACAGTCCGACCATGGGCACGGCACAATAGGGGACGGCCGTATCGGCACAGGTGAGGGCGTCGGCCAGGGTGACGAAGGCTGTGAGCACGGTGAGCCCTTCTGTTCCGAACCGTCCGCAGGAAAGATCGTATACGGCACGAATGAGTACGTCACAGCAGACGATCAGCTGCAGCAGCAGAAGCACGGACAGAATATAACGTCCGATGCCCGAAAACGCAGCGGGCAGCCACCAGCCGAAGCAGGCGGCCAGCGTGCCGTAGGCGGCGACGATGCAGAGAAGGGCGGCCAGAGAGGTTCTGCTGCCGGTTTTGTAGACGGATTTTGTATAAAAACGATAGGCGGCCTCGGCAGAGGGCTCGGTACGCGGCTGGGCAGGCCGCCTGCGCCGCGAATGTGTGCGCGTACGCGCAGCGGACGTGTCCGGCTCCGTGTCGGAATTTCCGGAGTCGGTGCAATCGCTTTCGGGAGCATCTTCGTCCGAAACGGCAGAAGAGGGCTCGTCCTCGCCCTGAGAAGCATTTGCGGCTTCGTCGAGGCTTTCCCATGTCCAGATCAGGCGTCCGGAGGCGGAAAGGTCCGGAGCCTGCTGATCCTGCTCTGTATTTTCGGAGGTGCCGGCAAAGGAGTCAAAGTCCACCAGCTCATAGCGGCGGCTCTGAGAGTCCGGGCGGGAGGTTTCAGACTGCATGACGGGCCGCCTTATCCGACGGTGCGCTGGCGCACCGCCTCATATAGAACAATCGCTGCTGCCACAGAGGCGTTGAGCGAACCGATGTGACCGACCATGGGAATGCTGACGCGGACATCACAGGCCCGGCTGACCAGCCGGGACATACCGCTGCCCTCAGAGCCGATCACGAGAGCGGTGGGCCCGGAGAAATCGGCCTGGTATATGGTCTGCTCACCGTCGGCGGCAGCACCGAACACCCACAGGCCCCGCTGCTGCAGATCGACGATGGCGGCCGTGAGGTTGGCAACTCTGGCAACGGGCAGATATTCAATCGCGCCGGCCGAGGCCTTGGCAACCGTTGCCGTCAGGCCTGCGCTGCGTCGTTTTGGGATGATTACGCCGTGGGCACCGGCACACTCGGCCGTGCGGATGATGGCGCCGAGATTGTGCGGGTCACTCAGCTCGTCGCACAGAATCAGAAGAGGCGGCTGACCGCGACTTTCGGCAAGGGCAAGCATATCGTCAACAGAAGAAAAGCTGTGTGCGGCCACGGAGGCAATCACGCCCTGATGTACCCCGGCGGCGGACATTGCATCGAGCCTGTGCCGGTCGGCTGTGACCACCACAGCGCCTGCCTCGCGGGCAAGGGCCGCAATACGGCCCAGCGCGGGATCGCTGCTGCCGCCGAGCAGATAAAGCTTGTCGATGGTTCTGCCGGCCCGCAGAGCCTCGAGCACGGCGTTGCGCCCCTCGAGCAGCTCGCTGCCCGCAGACTCCTGTGCGGAATCGGCGGTGTCTGCCGCGGCTCTGTCCGGCTGCTTCGCTTCTGACGGATGTCCGCCTTTGTTCTGATAGGATGGCTTCATAGCTGCAGCTCCGTTCCTGTGAAAAATCAGCGCCCTGCGGCGCGGGTGCATTATACCATACTCCGCCGCCCGGGGCAAGATAAAGCCGTATGCATCCCGTCGGCAGGACGGGATTGCAAAAACCGTGAAGCCTGAATTTACAGAAAATTCACAGCGCGGTCAAAAACCCTTTGTTGCCAAGATTTTGCGCCTGTGCTATCATGACAGCCAAACGGCAGGCAATACGGTCAGCGTATCCCGAAAATCCTGCATCCGCAGTCGGAGGTAGACGCTTGAACAAACAGAATAACAACAAAGACAACAAAAACGGCGGTCCGTCCCTGCGCACTGTTCTGCCGCTGATTCTGGCGGCACTGGTGCTCACGGTTGTGATCAATTCCATCGTCAGTGCTGTTTCCGGGTCATATCTCGAACAGATCACATGGTCGGACTTTATGCAGATGGTGGACAACAACGAAATTCACTCCATTCAGATTCAGTCCGACCGCATACTCGTGCTCACACGTGAGCAGGCCGAAAAAACGCTCAACGAGCAGCAGATTTATTATACCGGTCTGCTGCCAAAAACAGAGCTGACCGACCTGATCGACCGTCTGGTTCGACAGGGTGTGGGCGTGCAGGGTGAGATTGTTGAGGAAATGTCGCCCATTGTGTCGTTCCTCGTCTCGTGGGTGCTTCCCATTGTAGTGATGTACGGACTGTTCACACTGCTGATGAGCCGGCTGTCCAAGAACATGGGCGGCGGGATGTCCATCGGGCAGAACAAGGCCAAGGTATACATGGAAAAGCAGACCGGTGTGACCTTTGCCGACGTAGCCGGTCAGGAAGAGGCCAAGGAGGCACTCGAGGAGATTATCGACTTTTTGCACAATCCGCAGAAATACGCGGCCATCGGAGCAAAGCTGCCCAAGGGTGCGCTGCTGGTCGGCCCTCCGGGAACGGGCAAAACACTGCTGGCCAAGGCGGTTGCCGGCGAGGCCAATGTACCGTTCTTTTCCATCTCCGGTTCCGAATTTGTAGAAATGTTCGTAGGCGTAGGCGCGTCGCGCGTGCGATCCCTGTTCCAGGAGGCCAACAAGCAGGCACCGGCCATCATCTTTATCGACGAAATCGACGCCATCGGCAAAAGCCGCGACAACCGCTATTCGACCAACGACGAGCGGGAGCAGACACTCAACCAGCTTCTGAGCGAGATCGACGGCTTTGATTCCTCAAAGGGCGTGGTGATTCTGGCGGCGACCAACCGCCCGGATGTGCTCGACAAGGCTCTGCTGCGCGCAGGCCGGTTTGATCGGCGCATTGTAGTTGACCGGCCCAATCTGCAGGGCCGCTATCAGACACTCAAAGTGCACACACGCGGCATCAAGCTGGCTGAGGATGTGGATCTTAACCGCATTGCGCAGGCCACGGCCGGCGCGGTGGGCGCAGATCTGGCCAACCTGGTCAACGAGGCAGCGCTGCGTGCCGTACGCAAGGGCCGTCAGGCGGTCAATCAGCAGGATCTGCTGGTCTCATTCGAAACCGTTATCGCCGGTACGGAGAAAAAGGGCACCGTACTCACCGACATGGAAAAGCGCATCGTATCCTACCACGAATGCGGGCACGCGCTGGTTGCTGCCCTTGAAAAGCATGCCCAGCCGGTTGCCAAGATCACAATCGTGCCCCATACCACAGGAGCTCTGGGCTATACCATGCAGATGCCCGAAGAAGAAAAATTCCTCAATTCCAAAGACGAGCTGCTTACCGAGCTGCGCACGCTGCTGGGCGGGCGGGCGGCCGAGCAGCTGGTATTCGGCACACAGACCACAGGTGCGGCCAACGACATCCAAAAGGCCACCACGCTTGCCAGAAGTATGGTCATGCAATACGGCATGAGCGACCGCTTTGGTCTCATGGCCCTGACGCAATCCGGAAACGACTATCTCGACGGAACGCCTGTGGTCAACTGCGCCGACACAACTGCAGCCGATGCCGATGCCGAGGTACGGCAGCTGCTCAAAACCTGCTACGACGCGGCAATAAACCTTTTAAGGGAAAACCGATCCCTGCTCGACGAGGTTGCGCTGTACCTGCTTGAAAAAGAAACCATCACCGGTGAAGAGCTGATGCAGTATGTCAACGCCGACAGGCAGGCCATTTGCGCCGGAGAAACAGACAAGGCAGAAGATCCGGCTGAATAACAGGCCGAACACAACCGCGAAACGGAGGACGAAATGATCTGGATTGTAGGCGCGGGACCGGCCGGAATCAGCGCGGCACTGTATGCCCTGCGGGCCGGCGAACAGACAGGAATTCTCTATGAGCCCGGCGGCGGCAGCCTTTTGCGGGCCGGCCGCATCGAAAACTGCTACGCCGCAGGTCCTGTTGACGGAAAGACCCTGATGCAAAGAGGACTGGAACAGGCCGAGGCACTGGGCGCGCAGCTTGTCCCGGCGCAGGTTCTGGCGCTGGGCTATGGACAAAGCGGCATGGAGCTGATTTCTTCTGCCGGAGTGCATCCGGCGCAGGCAGTGATTCTGGCCACAGGCGCACCCCGCCTTGCACCGCAGATCCCGGGTCTTGCCCGGCTTGAGGGTATGGGTGTGAGCTATTGCGCCGTGTGCGACGGATTTTTCAGCCGCGGCAGGCAGGCGGCTGTATTGGGCAGCGGAAGCTTTGCCTGTTACGAGGCTGCCGCGCTGCTGCCGCTGGCCGCCGGTGTTACACTGCTGACCAACGGTCAGCCCGTCCCGAAGGATCTTCCGGAGGGCGTTGCGGTACAGACCGGACCGGTCCGCGCCCTGCACGGAGAGCAGCAGCTTGAAGGCATTGAGCTGGACGACGGCACGATTCTGCAGATCACAAGGCTGTTTGTGGCGCTGGGTACGGCGGGAAGTACGGATCTGGCCAGACAGGCGGGGGCCGTGTTAAACGGCAATGCCGTTGCGGTAGATGCGTCCATGGCCACAAACGTTCCCGGTCTCTTTGCTGCCGGAGACTGCACAGGCGGATGGATGCAGATTGTAAAGGCTGCGCATGAGGGGGCCGTTGCCGGCCTTCAGGCTGCAAAATACTGCCGGGAGCATGCGCAGTCAACCTGAAAGGAGACATAACAATGGCAATCACCATTCTGACAAAAGAAAACTGGCACGGCGAGGTGCTGGAGGCAGAGCAGCCGGTTCTGGTGGATTTCTGGGCCGCGTGGTGCGGACCGTGCCGGATGCTGGCCCCCGTGGTGGAGCAGCTTGCACAGGAGTATGCCGATACGGTCCGGTTCGGAAAGGTCAACGTAGACGAGCAGCCCGAGCTTGCCGAGCAGTTTGGAATTTCGGGCATTCCCACGCTGCTGCTGTTTCAGAGCGGCAGGGTGATCGACAGGGCTGTGGGTGTGCAGCCGAAGGAAAAGCTGAAGGAGCTTCTGAAGCAGGCAAAATAGCCATATTTGCATGAAAGCAGGCGGAAAGGCCGGGAAATCCGACTTTTTCCGCCTGTTTTGTCAAAAGCGCCGCACAATCGCGTCTGCGGGCCTCCGGCAATCTGCTGCCGTAAAACCCGCCTGCAACTGTGCGGTGCTGCCTTTTTCGCATGCTGCGCCCTGTGCCGGCAGGGAACTGCATCCGGGTCTGTGACTGTAATGCAGACAGCGCCCGCCGTGACGGCGGGCGCAGGTCGATTCCTTCTCCGGATTATATGGTGGTTTTGATGTCGTGCAGGCAGCGGCTGCAGATGCTTTTGCCCTTGTAGGTGACAATGTCGGCGGCGTCGCCGCAGAACATACAGGCAGGAGCATATTTTTTGAGAACAATGCGATCCTCGTCTACGTAGATTTCAACGGGGTCGCCGGTTGAGATGTCGAGCGTGCGGCGCAGCTCGATGGGCAGCACAATACGTCCCAGCGTGTCTATTTTTCGAACGATACCGGTTGACTTCATAAGTATTCTCTCCTTGTTCAAGGCCCCTGTACGGTGGACAGGGACACAATCAATCCCGGACTGCTGCGGTTATTATAACGAGTCAGGTAAATTTCGTCAATGGATTCGGGTGACCCGAAAGCAAAGTTTTCAAATCTGCAACATTTTTGCATGCGGGCCGGCCGGGCGGGATTTTTCCGATTTTTGTGAATAAAACGAAATCTTTTCCTGATGACTTGACAAGACAGGTAGAAGGATTTATAGTTAAAATATAAATATTTCTGTAGCAGAAGTATCTGAAAGCACTCTTTAAGCACCCTTTTAAAAGATGCGGAAAATCTGAAGGAGGAAGAAACCATGGCGAAATTTACAATAGACGATTTCAAGGCTCCCGGCATTATCGATTTTCAGGAAGGCGAGTCCATTGTTGAGCTCAAAGACAACGGCGCCTACTACATGAACAAAGAATCCGTGCCGTGCTATGTGGTTCTCACAAACAAGCGCATCATCGTCTGCCGTGAACGAATGGAAAAAAAGGGTCTGTTCAAAAAGGTTGCCGTCCCCAGCAAGATTGTCGGCATCCCCTACGACAAAATCGCTTCGCTCAGCCGCTATAAGGTCGGCTCCGACGACAGCTTCATCAAGGTAACCGCCGTTGGCGGACGCGACGATCAGTTTGAGGCTTTTGCCGTACACGGCGTAAACGTAGGGCCCATGATGAACCGGATCATCGAGCTGGCCGGGCGCGAAGACATCAAGGTCAGCCGCACCTACTGAGTTCACCTGCCTGCAGCGGGCCACATAGAAAAAGCCCCCCGGCCTTGAAAGGGCCGGAAGCCGGATGGTATAATAAAAGCAGATCAGGACCCTGTCGTTTTTAGCCGGGCGACTCAGTCCGTTATTGTGATAACAGAGGCGTCTTCGACAGAAGGCGCCTCAAAAAATATCTCTTTTTGTTCCTCAAAATCAAATACAACCACGCTTAGCGCGTCCGTCTTTCCCTTCATAGGGAACGCCCTTCGGGGCTGACAGACGCGCTTTTTTCATGCCCATCACACGAGGATATGCGGCAGGCGGCAACAATACTTGCCTCCTGCTGCCGCGAGGCCGCAGAGCTGTGCATATGATTTTTGAAGAATAATTTTCAAGAGAGGACCACACCATGAAACAGAAAATCCTGTCGATCATCCTGATGCTGTGCTGTCTGTTCAGTGTCGTATTCCTGTTCACGTTCCTGATTACAAACGCTCTTGCGGACGAAGCTGCTGTGTATTATTACTACAACGATACCTATATTTCCGCAGAGGATGCCGCAGAAATTCTAGAAGACCTTGTGCAGCAGCGGCAATACTGGGCATCCCGCCAGCAGGCCGCGCACGACATGGCAGAGGCCAGCCGGTTCCTGTACCCGGACGAAGCCGAGGATTCCCATTGTGTCCTGATGGCAAAGCTGGCATGGCACGAGGCCGCAGAACAGCTCAAGGCACTCACCCTGCCGGAGGAGCTTACCGCGCAGGAGGTTATCACGCGGTATCTACAGGACGAGCTTGGCCTCAACCGCGCCGTCGTCTGCGGTATCCTTGGAAACCTTTACGAAGAAAGCCACCTGTCTCCCGAAGCCCGCAGCGGGTCCAACTGTGTAGGAATCGCCCAGTGGACCGGCTCCCGCTATACGGACCTTACTCTGTTTTGTGCGGAAAGCGGCTACGAGGCCACATCCATGCAGGGACAGCTCGCGTTCCTTGTCTTCGAGCTGCAAAACGGCTACAGCCCCGTTTACGAGGCTCTGCTAGACATTGAAGACAGCGCGGCGGGCGCACAGGAGGCCGCAAAAATCTTCTGCCGCCGTTTCGAAATCCCGCTGAATACGGAATACCAGAGTACAAGACGCGCAGGTAACGCGCTTGCATATTACAATTCATAATTTACAAGGAGGACTCCCCAATGATTCTCAACTGCAAAGATTTCGCCGACCGCATGAACAACGCCGCCCGCCAGAACGTCCAGACCATATACGACCGCAAATTCCTTCCGGGGAAAATCCGTCTCGTCGTGATTCAGGCAGGAGACGACCCTGCCTCCTCCTCCTATATCGCGGGCAAGAGAAAGGACTGCGAGGCAGCCGGTATCGAGTTCGAGCTGCGCCGCTACCCGGAGACCGTCACCACCGAGGAGCTGCAGGCCGCCATCGGGAGCCTGAACGACGACAAAGAGGTAACCGCCGTTCTTATCCAGCTCCCGCTCCCGGACCACGTCGATAAATCCATTATTCAGGAGCTTGCGTGGACAAAGGACGCAGACGGTCTGGTCTATTCCAACGCCTATTCCCCCTGCGCGGATTCTATCACCGCCCCCTGCACCCCGCTTGGCATTGTCGCGTTTTTGAATGCTTATTTTCAAAACAAGGACAACGTAAACCCGCAGAGCTTCGCGGGGAAAACCTGCGTCATCATCGGACGGTCCGAGATTGTCGGCAGGCCGCTTGCCAACATGATGAGCATGTACGGAGCCACAGTCACCGTCTGCAACCGGACCACGCCCAACCTTGGCTGGTTCACACGCGGTGCGGACATCGTCGTTGTCGCGGCAGGCTGCCCCGGACTGCTCACGGCAGACATGGTAGCTCCGGGTGCTGTGGTCATCGATGTCGGCATCAACCGCACAGAGGACGGCAGGCTTGTCGGAGACGCAGACACCGAGGCCATTGCGAAGATTGCAGACATCACCCCCGTTCCCGGCGGAGTCGGTCTTCTGACCAGAGCCGCGCTTCTGCGCAACGTCTCCCATCTCGCCGCCCTGCAGGCATATCTCGAAGCGATAAAGGATTGAAAGGCCTGTTATGTTTCGTCAAGAGTTAAAACAAAAGTTTTAAGGCACCACCGCATAGCGCAAAACGCGCCAAAAAGTGATAGAATGGGTCCATGAATAAACAAATAAGCATAATAACTTCATCCTCGTATGCCTGCGCATTGCCACCTGAGTAGTTAAATTTGTAGAACAGATCAGTATAATCTCCTGCTGCGATAAACAATTGAAACTGCGTTGAATAAGCATCCGGAGAAACCGTGTTCCACTCCAACCGGACACCGGTTGCTTCTTCCAAAACGGACCATACGGGATACTCTTCATATGCATTTATTAAGCCTAACATATCCCTTGGTCGATTCATCAACAACAATGACCATGTTTGCGACAGCGACAACGCAGGTAATCAACGTTATTGAAAACCTGGAGCAACATCAAGGATACCTTGATGCCGAGGCTATTACGGGTATTCACCTGGAAATTGACACCATTCCCACTGATCAGGGAACGGAAAAACTTGCTTTGCTGGTAGCTTCCGGCGAATTTCCTGATATATTTCGTGGGGTTAGTTTTGCAAATGGAGATCTAGATGCATATGAAAATGAAGTCATCATTGATTTGACCCCATATCTGGAAGAATATGCACCAAATTATAGCAATCTAATCCATTCCAGTTCCGCAATTGCTCAAAATGTATGTACGGATGAAGGCTACCATCTTTCCTTTTATCGCGTGTACCAAGAAAACGGCAAATTTGATCAAGTAAGTGTCACTCAAGGCTTGCTTGTTCGTCAAGACTTGCTTGATAGTTTGAAATTGGATGCGCCGTCAAACATTACTGAGATTGAGAATGTACTGACGCAGTTTAAGCAACAGGCTGGTTTAAGCGATCCGATGTTGCTTCAAGGATCTATTACAACGATGGGCGATAGTTTAATTGGCGCATACGGGATCGGTTCTGCGTTCTACGTTAAGGAAGGGCAGGTTCTATACGGACCCATGCAGTCAGAATTTAAGGACTACATGAAGTTGCTTAACAGATGGTATAACAACGGAATTTTAAACGCAGACTTCTACAGCTATTCGACAAATCCAAATGACGATGTCATTATCAGCAAGATTATTTCTGCTGACGGCGTGGGTCTGTATTTCGACTCAGCAAGCAATATGGAGACTCGCAATAATATTGCAGCTGATCAAGGCGTGGTATATGCAGGCCTTGCAAATCCGGTTGGCAGTGATGGGAAATACCACTTTGGACTGGACGCTGCAACTGTTAAAAGTGCAAGTTATTATGTCTCCGCACGATGCGAAAATCCGGAGCTTGCGGTTGCATGGAATGACTTCTGGTATTCTGATCAGGGAATTCTGATTACAAATTATGGCCATGAGAATATAACATTTACTTATGACGATGCCGGACAGCCACATTGGACTGATTATATCACAAATAATCCGGACGGCTGGAGTCAAGGCGTTTGCCGACAGGCCTATTTGATGTATACGGTGCATGGCATTTGCATTAACGACAATGAATTGAATATGCTGGATGGTTCAGCCCGTCAGGCAGTTGATGTTTGGACGAGTTCTTCTGATCGTTCCTACCTTATGCCCAGTGTATCCTACACTTCCGATGAAAGTACGACAAGAGCTGGATATCTAAATGATATCGAGACACTCAACAGCGAAGTCCAGCTCAAAATGGTCGTAGGCGAACTTGATGTAGATGAATATTGGGAGTTTTATCAGCAGACTCTTCGTGAAATGCATATTGAGGAAGTCCTGGATATTATGCAGGCTGCTTCTGATCGCTTCTATGACAGATGAGTAACAGTTGTGTTTCGCAAATGGGCTTCGCTGTGTAGTCTTCTAAAAAGCCTCTGACAACACCACACATCACCGCGAATCGCGGAACGATGTAATCTATACACGCAAGCGGCAAATACTTTATGAATCCGGCAAGCATTGATTTTTCATGCCTGATTTCAAGCCCTTTTACCAAAAGCTCTGCGGATCCGAAAGTGTTTACGGCTTCATTAAAATCAAATTTCTTATCTTAATTCTTTTGTCGAATTTCAAGTTTTATCAGATATAACTTATAAATTTACAATTTCGCCATTGAGATTCACCTGTAAATGTGCTATACTATGCTCGGCCACGGAAAGGGGGCAAAGCCTTATGATCAAACGCGAACTGTATATGAGCCGCATCCGCCCATTTATCGGAACGGAACTGATCAAGGTCATGACCGGTATCCGCCGCTGCGGAAAGTCGGTCATGTTGGAGCTGATCAAGCAGGAACTCACGGAATCCGGCGTCAACCCGGCGCAGTTCATCTCTATCAACTTTGAAGATATGAGCTATTCCCATCTGCAAACCGCACAGGCTCTACATGACGAGATCACCGCAAGAGCCACAGAAATAGAGGGCAAAGTTTATCTGTTTTTTGATGAAATACATGAGGTCAAGGACTGGGAGAAGTGCATCAACTCTCTCCGCGTTTCGCTGGATTGCGACATCTACATCACCGGCTCCAATGCAAAGCTGCTGTCCGGTGAGCTTGCGACCTATTTGGGTGGTCGGTATGTGGAGTTTGTGATCTATCCGTTCTCATTCGGAGAGTTCATGGAGCTTTATCGTTCGATTGCGCCCGATGCGCCCATCCAGCAGTGTTTCCAAAAGTACCTGCTTGCCGGAGGTATGCCCTACCTCGCAAACCTCCGCTATGCGGATGCGCCGTCCAAGCAATATCTTCATGATCTGTTCAACTCTGTCCAGCTCAAGGACATCGTGAAGCGGAATAAAATCCGGGATGTTGATTTGCTGGAACGGATCATTGCCTATGTGATTGCCAATGCGGGAACGACCTTCTCTGCGACCTCGCTTGCGAAGTTCCTAAAAAATGAGCAACGCACCGTTGCCCCGGAAACAATCCTGAACTATATCAAATACTGCTGCGAGGCGTACCTGTTCTATCAGGTGAA
>CAVHXA010000031.1:0-17996 GCA_963639765.1 Oscillospiraceae bacterium
CTTTCGAAGTCGGCATTTGACCTCGAAAGCCCTTATTTCAAGCCTTTTTCGGCGGCATTTGCCCCGGAGAAGGCTTTTTTATTGTATCAAAATCAGCAGGAACATTGACCCTCCCTGGGGAAGAGGAAAAGCATAGCAAATAAATGTCAAGGAACAATTTGATTTTTCTCTGCAACCTTTTGATAAATCTATCTACTTTTTGATTTTTCCCATAAGGGGGTGCAAAGAAAAAATCAGCAGCACACTTTCGGCAAAAAAGAAAAATCCGAGCATTGAGGACTTTGCACCCCCTTGCTCGGAAAACTGCTTGATATAAGGACTTTTCCAGCAGAAAAATAAAAAAGTACGGTAGCCCATTGTATCATGGACTACCGTACTTCGTGGCGGAGCGGGTGGGATTCGAACCCACGGTACCGTTGCCGGTACACCTGATTTCGAGTCAGGGCCGTTATAACCACTTCGATACCGCTCCGTGTGGCTGCCGGAGGCAACGGTGCAAGCATAGCCGATTCGCGCGGATTTGTCAAGACCCGGAAACAGACCGGGGCAGGGGACGGAAACAGACCGGGCAGGGGAGAAGCACGGAGCAAAGCGCGAAAATCGCACCAATTCGCCTTTTGGAGTATTCCGGCAGGACATCCTGCAAGTCATGCTTGCAAAAATACACAAAAGATGTTAATATCTAAGCAGTGTGAGCTGCGGGGGGTTGGTGTATCCATTTTCGGATACATACCGGGCAGGTCCCGGTTCCGGCGGCCGCAGCAAGGATTCGGAGGTGGTTTTGTGGCCTATATGCGTCTTGGCGATCTTCTCATCGCCGCCGGTGCCATCAGTCAGCAGCAGCTCGACGAAGCTCTTGAGCTGCAAAAGCAGACGGGTCAGCGTCTGGGTGATGTTCTGATCGATCACCACATTATCACCGAGCACCAGCTCATTGAAGCACTGCAGATGCAGCTGGGCGTTGACTTTATCGACCTTACGGCCGTGTCCATCCCGATCGAGCTTGCAAGGTTCGTGCCGCGGGCCATTGCACGCAAATACTGCGTGGTGCCCGTAAAGCTCGTCAAAGACGAGCTGTATGTTGCCATGAGCGACCCGCTCAACTTTGTGGCGCAGGAAGAAATCAAAGCCGCCAGCCGCAAGCAGGTTGTTCCCATGATTGCCACCCGCACGGCCACCGAGCAGGCCATTTCCACCCTATACGGCAGCGAAGGCACGGCCCGTGCCATCGAAGACATGAAGCGCGAGGCGGGGAGTGCCAGCACCGACATCGTTCCCGTTCAGATGACGCAGACTGCCGAGGCCGAGTCCACGGCACCCACCATCCGCTTTGTCAATTCCATCATCGAGCGAGCCGTGTCCGAACGGGCAAGCGACATTCACCTCGAGCCGCAAGACGGCGAAATGGTCGTGCGCATGCGTATCGACGGCCTGCTGCACAGGATCCTCACGGTGCCCGCCAACCTGCAGACCACCGTCATCTCCCGTCTCAAGATCATGGGCGGCATGAATATCTCCGAACACAAAATCCCGCAGGACGGCCGCGCTATGGTCACCGTAAAGCAGCACGAGATCGATCTGCGTATCTCGTCCATGCCCACGGTCTACGGCGAAAAGATCGTTCTGCGTCTTCTCGACAAATCCGGGCAGAATATTTCCAGCGAGACAATCGGCCTGACCGGGCGCGACCTCGAAAAATATCGGGCCCTTCTCAAAAACAGCAGCGGGGTCATCCTTATCGTTGGCCCAACGGGCTCGGGCAAGTCCACCACCATGTGCGCCATGCTGCAGGAGCTCAGCTGCGAGGAAACCAACATCATGACCCTCGAAGACCCTGTCGAATACAACATTGCGGGCGTTAACCAGTGCCAGATCAACGAAAAAACCGGCATGACCTTTGCCGCCGGCCTGCGCGCCATTCTGCGTCAGGACCCGGACGTAATCTCCGTCGGTGAGATCCGCGACGGAGAAACGGGCGCGATTGCCATCCGCTCGGCCATCACGGGCCATCTGGTTCTGTCTACACTCCACACCAACGACTCTGTTGCCGCGATCGACCGTCTGTCCGACATCGGCGTTGAGCCCTACCTGATCGCTAGCGCTCTGCGCGGGGTGATCTCGCAGCGGCTGGTGCGCAGGATCTGTCCTGCCTGCCGCAGGGCCTATACCCCCGATGCCGAGGAAAGGTCGCTTCTGGGTCTGCGCCCCGAGGACAACGTTTCCTTCTATCGCGGCGAGGGCTGTGCCGAGTGCTACCACACCGGCTATCGCGGCCGACTCGGCGTATTCGAGATTCTCACCATCAACGGCACGCTGCGCACCCTCATCACACGCGGCGCCTCCTACGACGAGCTCTATGCCGCCGCGCAGCAGACCGACTTTACGCCCATGCGCGAGGCCTGCCGTGCGCTGGTTTTAAATGGCGAGACCACGGCTGCCGAGGCTGCGCGTGCCATCAATTCCACCATTACCTGACGGGAGGTCGGTTCCATGCCCGATATCGAGGCTCTGATCGCGCAGGCCCGGCAGGCCGGCGCTTCGGATATCCATATAGTGTGCGCAATGCCCGTGATGTGCCGGATCGACGGTTCTGTCGAGGCACTGACCAACACGCCCCTGACGCACGAAGACTGCGAGAGCTATGCGCGTGCGCTTGCGGGCGAGGCCTACGACGCCATGCAGCGGATCGGTGAGCTCGATCTTTCGCGTTCGTTTGCGTGCGGTGCGCGCACCCGTATCAATCTCTTCCGCCAGCGCGGGTCCGTTTCGGCGGCCATCCGCATTCTGGCAGACCATATCCCCGATCTGGACGAGCTTTCGCTGCCGGCGGTTTTCTCCGAATTTCCCGAATATCGCAGCGGCATCGTCCTCATCACGGGCGAAACGGGCTCAGGCAAGTCCACCACGCTGGCAGCCCTGCTCAACCGCATCAACCACACCCGCCGGGCCCACATCATCACGCTCGAAGACCCGATTGAATACATCTACACGCCCGACCGCTGCATCATCAACCAGCGTGAGATCGGCACCGACACCCGCAGCTATGCCGACGGTCTGCGCTCCATTCTGCGCGAAGACCCCGACGTCATCCTCATCGGCGAGATGCGTGACCTGCCCACCATCGAAACGGCGCTTACCGCCGCCGAAACGGGGCATCTGGTATTTGCCACCCTGCACACCAACTCTGCGGCCGATTCCGTCGACCGCATGGTCAACGTCTTTCCCGACGGGCAGCAGAAGCAGATCCGTCTGCAGGTTTCCACCACACTGCGGGCCGTGGTCTCGCAGCAGCTGCTTGTGCGCAAGGCCGGCAGGGGCCGGGTGATGGCCTGCGAAATCATGGTGGTCAACAGCGCCATCCGCAACCTCATCCGCGAGGGCAAGACTCCGCAGATCGACAGCTTCATCACGATGAACGCCCAGAACGGCAGCATCACCATGGACAATGCCCTGCAAAAGCTGGTGCGCGAGGGCGTGATCTCTCAGGAAACGGCCCTGTCCCACGCGCGGGACCGCGAAGCCTTTCAAACTGCATCGGCCGCGAGCCGCAGATTCTAAAAAAGGGGGGCTGCTCCGTTGACAACCTACAAATACAAAGGACTGTCTGCCGACGGGGTAAAGGTCTCCGGCGTCATTCAGGCCTACGACGAATTCGAAGCCGTTTCCAGCCTGCGCGATACCTGCTCCATCATCACAAAAATCGAGCCCGTCAAAGAATCCCGCATGGGCGGCCTGCGTGCCGGCCGGCTCCGGATCAAAGACAAGGAGCTTGCCATCATCTGCAGCCAGTTTGCCATCATCCTCACCTCGGGTCTTTCGATCGACCGCTGCGTGCAGATGGTTGCGGCGCAGGCAAAAAGCCGCGACATGCGCGTGATGCTCGAGATGGTGGGCGAGGATGTCGCCGCCGGCTACGGGCTGGCACAGAGCTTTGAAAACCACTGTCCGACCCTGCCCGCAACCTTCATCGAAACCGTCCGCGCGGGCGAGCAGGCCGGTACGCTCGAGATCTGCTTTGAGCGGCTGCACGACTATTTCGACAAATCCGCAAAGACCCGTGCCAAGATCATCAGCACGCTGACCTATCCCGCCATGGTGATCGTGGTTGCGATTATCGTCTTTTTCATCATCATGATTGTGGCCGTGCCCATGTTTACCGCCACTTTCCGCGAGCTGGGCACCGACCTGCCCAAAATCACGCTGGCCCTGATGGCCTTTTCCGACTTCCTCACCCGCTTCTGGTGGGCGATTATCGGCGTGATTCTGCTGTTTTTCATGGCAAGGCTGCTCGAGCGGCGCACCGAAAAGGGCCGCATCCGGCAGGCCGAGGGCAAGCTGTTCCGGTCGCCGCTGCGGCGCATCCACTCCATGAATGCGGCTTCGCAGTTTGCCTCCACGATGGCAACCATGCTCACGGCGGGCCTGCCCATTCTGCGCGCACTTGAGGTCACGGCCGGGGTTGTAACCAACTACGCCTTTGGCCGGGCGATCCGCTCCGTGCGGCAGGGGGTCGAGCAGGGCCGCAGCATGGCCGACTGCATGGCCGAGGACAAACGCTTTCCCGCCATGCTCACCGAAATGACGGGCGTGGGCGAGCGCTCGGGCAACCTCGAGGAAACGCTCACCGTTGTCGGCAGCTACTTCGACAACGAGGTCTCCATCACAACCGACCGGCTGCTTTCTCTGCTGGAGCCGTGCATCACCATCGGGCTTGCCGTGATCACCGTCATTCTGCTTCTGGCCGTGTATCTGCCGCTGTTTGCGATGTACGCAAGCGTCTGACAAACACCTACAAACCCGTTACCATCACCGCGACACCGCGCGAGGATCTGCTGTTTTCGGTCTGCGGGCCGGAACCTTTTGCGAAAAAATTCGTCCAATCTCTGGTGGACCTTTTTCGGAGAGGCTTTGCGCGGGGCAGCCCTGCGGGGCGTTCCTTCGGTATCTGCGCGTGGGCATAACCCACCCATGCGTCGATATAAATACATTATTTTGAAAAGGAGTTTGATTCCCATGATCTCCAAGCTCATGAAAAAGGACAACCGTGGCTTTACCCTCATGGAAATGCTCATTGTTGTCGCTATCATCGCAATCCTTGTTGCCATCATGATCCCCACCATGACCAACCAGCTTGAAAAGGCCCGGCAGACTGCAGACCTGGCAAATATTCGGTCTGCGTATGCAGAGGCTATGGTTGAAGCTCTCCAAAGCGACACTGCTACAGGCAAATCCGAGTTTACCCTGACGAAGACACATACCAGCTTTGACAAGGTGACTGTGCCTGATTACCTGCAGAAGGGCGAACAGGAAACGACAAACGGGAATAGCACAACTGTTGAAGTTAAGCCTTACACGGGCTGGGACGACGTGACGAAGAGCGTTGCGAAAGATAAGCAGACGTTCACGCTGACTGTGGACGGCGCGGGTGTCATTACTTACGCAAAGAAAACGACAACTACTTAATCTGGTGGCTGATTGGCCCTTTTAAAATGGTGACAACCTGACTCTCTTTATCTTGCGGAAACATGTTCTTGATTGATTCCGCATATTGTTATCGCTTTGATTTCTATTCGATGAAATCGGGACGAATGGTTCATCGTTGCCGTGAGCCAATCCAATTGAAGGAGCTGAATACCATGCTGCACCTGACAACCGCTCTGGATGTATATCTCGGAATCCTGGCCTTTGTGCTGGGTGCATGCATGGGCAGCTTTCTGAATTGCCTCGCGTGGCGCATTGTCCACCACGAATCGGTTGTGCGCGGCCGCTCGCACTGTGATCTCTGCGGCCGCGCGCTCACCGTGCGCGATCTGATTCCGCTTGTCTCGTTTGCCCTGTGCCGCGGCCGCTGCCGCCACTGCGGGCAAAAGCTTTCAGTCGGTCATGTGTGGGCCGAGGCGATCAGCGGCCTTGCCTTTGTGCTGCTGCTGTTCCGCTATGATATTTCGCTCCAAGCCCTCGAAATGCTGCTGCTGACCTGCATCCTGCTGGCAGCGAGCTTCGCCGATTTGGAGGGAACGATCATCCCCGACCGCCTGATCGCGGCCGGGATTGTGTTTCGCATTCCGTTTTTCTTCTGTCTGCCCGACGGGGCAGGCCAGCTGAAGGCTGCGCTGCTGGGCGGCTTTGCCGTGGGCGGCGGTCTGCTTGTGCTGGTGCTGATCTACGAAAAAATCAAAAAGGTCACCGCCATGGGCGGGGGAGACCTCAAGCTGCTGTTTCTCACCGGCCTGTATCTGGGCTGGCAGCAAAACCTGCTCTGCCTGCTGCTGGCCTGTGTGCTGGGCATTGCGTTCGGGCTGATTCAGCAGAAACGAAAAGGCAAGGGGCTTTTCCCCTGGGGGCCGTCTATTTCCGCAGCGGCCTTTGTGTGTCTGCTCGTCGGCGACCGCATCCTCTCCGCCTACATGAGCCTGTTCTGAAAGGCCCTCCCACCGGGGGCGATGCTGCCCGCCGGGGTTTATAACGAATCGTCGGTCCGCGAAGAACCGATTCTCTTCTGAAAAAACCGAAGGTCCCCATGGAATGGGGACGAAAACCCTCCCTCTTGCTCCCCCTCCCGCCGGGAGGGGGCCGGGGGGTGGGCGATGCTGCCCGCCGGGGTTTATAACGAATCATCGGTCCGCGAAGAACCGATTCTCTTCTGAAAAACCGAAGGTCCCCATGGAATGGGGACGAGGACCCTCCCTCTTGCTCCCCCTCCCGCCGGGAGGGGGCCGGGGGGTGGGCAGTACCCTCGTGGGGTGTTCTCCGAAAAACAAACGAAGGTGAGGTCTGGCATATGGCACGAAGTGTGGTTGCACTCGATATCGGCGAATCGCTGGTAAAGATGGTCTGGTACGCCGGAAAGACCAGAAAAAAGGCAGTCAGCGTCCCGCTTCTCGACAACCTGGTCGCCAACGGCGAGATTCTGTCCATGGATGCCATGGCGGACTTTCTGCGCCAGACCGCAAAGGAAAACGGCATCCCGCGCACGTCTGCGGCGCTGATTCTGCCGGCCTCGCTGGTCTTCACGCGAACGGTCACCGTCCCCGCCATGACCGACGCGCAGCTGACCTACAACCTGCCGTATGAGTTCAAGGACTATCTCGCGCAGGAAAAGAACCAGTACTACTACGACTACGCCGTGCAGGACCGGCAGGAAAACGAGGAGACGGGCGAGGTTACCGAGCTGCAGCTTTTTGCCTGCGCAACCCTCAGGCAAACCATTGCGGCCTATCGCGAGATGTGCCGCCGTGCGGGCTTCCGGCTGCGCTGTGCCATCCCCGAAGAGGCGGCCTACGCCGGAATTCTGGCCGCAAATCCGCCCGACACCGAGGACATCTGCTTTGCCGACATCGGCTACAACGCCATCCGGCTGCAGATTTTCCGAAACGGCAGCTTTATCACCCGCCGCACGGCCGAGCTTGGTCTGCGCGATGTGGTGCAGGCACTGGCCGACACCCGCGGCATCGACGTCCACATGGCCCACGAGCATCTGCGCAGCGACTACGAAAACGCCCTTACTGATCCGGCCTGTGCGCAGATCTATCACCGCATGGCAGTGGAAATCATGAAGGCCGTAAACTTCTACAACTACAACAACCGCCAGCAGACTCTGCACGACATTTATCTGTGCGGAGGCGGGGCCGCCATCGAGCCCCTGCGCGGCGCGATATCCGAGCTGACCGACCTTGCGCTGCACCCGGCCCACGAGCTGCTGCCTGCCGGCGGCTGTGCGCTCGAGCAGCCCTGGCTGTATGCAAAGGCCATCGGCTGTGCGCTGCAGAGCTGAGGAGGTGCCGGAATGCGTGTAAAAAAACAGAAATATCCCACAAAGCGCAGCATCAACCTTGCGCGGCACGAATCACACCGCAAAAGCATCCTCACGCTTGTCTGCGGAACGGTGCTCATTGCCGCCATCTGCGCGGCTGTAGCCAAGTTTGGCGTGGCGGACCAGTATAACCGCCTCAGCGAGGCCGAGCGTTCATATGCCGAGGTCCATGCGCAGCACAAGGAAATGCAGCAGGCCATCGCAGACTATCCCGCGGTTGAGCAGGAATACCGCACCTATTCGCGTTCGTGGCTCACCGAAGACAGCGGCCTTGCCGTTTCGGTCGACCGTCTCGACGTTCTGGACCTGCTGGAAGACCACATGATGACCTGCGGAAACGTCAGATCCTTTTCGATCAGCGGCACCACGGTCTTTGTGTCGATGTCCGGCATGAACCTCGAGGAAATCTCCGTGATGTTTATCGACCTGCAGCAGCAGCCCATCGTAAAGAGCGCGTCGCTCAACATCGCCTCCACCGCCGACGACCTGACCGAGGCCATGGATTTTTCGGTGACCATTGTTCTGCAGCCCGAGGAGGACAGCCAATGAGACGAAGCTTTACAACAAGGGAAAAGGTCCTGCTGGTCGTGCTGGCCGTGCTGATTCTGGGCATCGGCTATTTCAAGCTGCTGCTCGAGCCGATCAACGACGCCGTGGACGAATATCAGCAAAACGAAGCCGCAGAGCAGGACGAAATCATTCAGAATACCGCGCTGCTGGCAAAAATGCAGCAGATGCAGGAAGAGCTCGAAGAGATACGGGCTTCCGGCACGGCAAAGCCGCTGCCCACCTATGACAATTCCGACGCCATGCTCGTGGAGCTCAACACCACCTTTGCCGGAGCCAGCGACTATTCGCTTTCCTTCGGCTCGGCCACCGCACTCGAAACAAGCAGCTATATCATGCGCCGGCCCATCAGCGTGTCGTTTTCGGCCGGGAGCTACGAGGCCGCCCGCGAAATCTGCGACACCCTGCACAACAGCTCCAACATCAACCAGATTTCCGATCTGTCCGTATCGTTCGACAGCGACGGTGAGGTACACATAAGCATGAGCATTTCGTATTTCGAGCTTGTGCAGACTGCCGAACAATCCGACGAAGCATAACCTTCCCGCTGGCCCGCGAAAAGGAGAGTCCCCTATGAAACATCCTGATATGAATCGCAGATCCCGGGGCTTTACCCTGGTGGAAATGCTTGCCGTGGTGGGCATTGTGCTTGCGCTGCTGGTCATCACCCTGCTGAGCCTGACCACCATCCGAAAGCATCTGCGTCAGCGCGAGCTCGACAGCAAGGCGGAGACGATTTACGTCGCCGCCCAGAACCGCATGGCCGACCTGCGCGCCTATGGCTTCGACAGCGTATATCAGTATGAGAAAGAAAACACAAAAGGCGTGCAGAAGCTGAACTACGTCCCCGGCGACAGCGCGAGCAACGAGAGCACGCAGAGCACGCAGAGCGAAGCGGAAAAAGATGAAACTATCGTTGAAATCGACGCAGACACGCTCTGCTATGTCACCTCTGCCGACTGGAAAGACGGCACCACCATGCAGACCCTGCTCGGGGAAAGCGAGGAGACGTGGACCGCCTCCGCTCTGATCCTCAACACCGACGCACTGAGCGCGGACCTGCTGAACGAGACCTGGATTATCGAATACGACCCGCGCTCCGGCAGTGTCTACGCCGTGTTCTACAGCGAGAAGGACGAAGACGGCAACAGCGCACTGATGGGCAATAACGGTGAAATCAAGGATACACAGGAGAAGCTGGATACACTGCGCGGCAAGAAAGCCCGTCTGAACGACGGTGCCCGTGTGGGCTACTACGGCGGCGACATCACCGCCACCGAGATCACCTACGAGCTGCACCCCGGCATCCTTATCGAAAACAAAGAAGAGCTGAAGGTCACATTTTACTGCAACAAGCCGGACGAATACCCTCTGACCTTTACCGTGACTCTGTCCGATGGGAACGCGACGCTGAAGAAGACGTTTACAAGCCTGACCATGGTCAACAGCCAGCTGTACAAATACGACTGGACACTCGACAGCCTGAAAAGCGACAAAGACCGTTTTAAGAACCAGGTGACGGGTTCGGATCTGACTCCCGGTCTGCCGCTGACCATTACCCTGCAGGTCGATAGCGATAGTCCGCTGATTTATAAAACGACCGGCAGCGACACGGCCACAGCAACAACAAACGGCCTGTTTGCGGACGATTCCACTGGGGAAATAGCCCACATCGCCTATGCCCGCCATCTGCAGAATCTGGATGCAGACTCCGGCGTGGCAGCATCGATCACAAGCGCACAGCAGACGGCAAACATCTCGCTGCGCGACGACGAGACCAACAAAGAAGACTGGTATACCCTGTATACGAAAAATGGCGTGGACTTCACGCCCATCGTGAACGAGCATCTGAAAAGCTATACGGGTGCCTCCAAAGCATCGGAGAGTAGCACCCCGGTTTCTCATACCATCGAGGGCCTGACCGTTGCTGGCGCGACGACAGTTAACGGCAAGACCGTTTCCGGACTGTTCGGGACCTTCTCGGGCACAGAACTGGACAGCATTACCCTGATCGGCACGCGAATCGGCACCGCCGGAAGCACAGGACTTACCGCGAAGCAAGCCAATGCGGCAGGCGCGCTTGTGGGCCGCACGACGGGAACGGTTACGATTTCCGGCTGCTCCGTGTATCTCAACGAAACCGAAGACGTCGAGGACCTGCAAAAGCAGACTGCCGCGAGTGCTGTGGAGCCGTGGCTGAAAGGCGACACCGTCGGCGGCCTTGTGGGCGAGATCGCCTCGGGTAGCACGGTTACGATCAAAAACTCCTTTGCCGCCACGGTCGCGAACGGAGAAAAGACGGCCGGCGGCCTTGTGGGTGCCGTGAACGGATCATTGACCGCAACCGGCGTATATGCCGACTGCTATCTGCTTGCCGAAACCACGGGCGGCCTGCTGGGCCACGTCGGAGACGGAGAAGGATGCTCTGCCACCCTCGAAAACTTCTATGCCGTAGGCTATCAGGTAGCGTCAAGCACCGCTGCGGGCCTGACTCCCGGCACCCTGACCAGTGCAAAAAACGGCTACACTGCATGCAGCTTTGACGGGGGCGAAGCGGAAAACATCACCGTCTACTCCACGGCTGGAAAGATCGGCACAGTCGATGCAATTGATAACAGCTCGGAGTCCGGCACAAACGATGCTGTGACGAACGTTTATTATCTGTCCGGAACCGGATCGAAGCACATCCCGGGCACCACCGACATCAACTACAACGAGCTGCGCGGGCGGGGAAGCGGTAACGGCACCATAACGGCGGAGAACGTCGATAAAAAGCTGGGCTCTGCCTTCTCTGTCGGCACGGGCGGCTCAAGCAATCCCTATAACCTGCTCGATCAGGGCCTTTCCTCCTATTCCTATCCCCGCCTGACGGGTCTGGACCACTATGGCGACTGGGCTGCCACCTTTGAGTCCGGCACACTGGTCTATTACGAGGTTTATGACGAAGGCAATGGGAAGATCTCCTACGGCTTCTACGGTGCAAACGTCAGTGCCCTGCAGTCGGACAAAACCGTTGTGGGCGACGGCTACGCCGTGGCCTTCGATGAGTCTGCCATTGGTAGTGTGCCGAGCTATGAGGTTACCCTCACCGGTGCAACAGAGACTGATAACGTGATTACCGTCAACACAGCCGGGACGAGCGAGGTCGTCACGGCGACTGTGACGTTTGCAAAAGATGATGCGAAGACGGTTACACACACCCCGACCGGCGGGACGGCGACCACCTATTATCTCGTACCCCTGCCGAACAAAGTCACCAACCCGGTCCTCACCGGAACCGGAACCTTCTATCAGCAGATCAAAATCACAACCACGGGTGTTTCCGACACCTATTACTACAACCCCTATTTTGCAAAAACCGTACAGGCCGTCTCGCACAGCGAAGATGCTGCCGATGCACAGTCCGTGTCGGACACCGAAGCCGCACAGACCGGGAACGAGACTCCGGTTGCGCCGACAACCATCTCTGTGCGCACCCCGCGCCAGCTCAACGGGCTGAGCCTGTATTACCATACCTTTGCCGGCAACACGGCCTCCTCCCGCTTTGAGCAGGAGCTGAATCTGGATTATACAACATACAAGTGGACGGACTATACCCTGAACACGGAGAAGGTTTCCGTACAGGGGCCGATCGGGGGAGCATCTGCGGATTTTGTCGCAACCTACGAAGGCAAATACCACGAGGTAACCGGCCTGGGCATCGAGGCGGACACACGTGCCGTTGGTCTCTTTGGGACGATCGGGCAGAGCGGGATTGTGCGCAATCTCTATCTGGTCGCGGACACGGAAAAGAACCTGCCGAAATACACCGTGCAGCGGACCGAGCCAACCAAAACGGGGGAGGCTGCCTATGCCTTTTCCGGCAGCTCAAACAACAGCGCGATCGGCGCGCTGGCCGGCATCAACAGGGGAACCATCACCAACTGCGCCGTGTGCGGCTTTGGCACGACCTATTACGCCTATAACTACAACACTGCCTCCATCGGCGGCCTTGTGGGCGAAAACAGCGGAGTGATCCGAGGCTGCTCGGCTGATGCGGCCGGCGTGACCATCGCTGCAAACGGCGGCTCCGCCGTATACGCCGGCGGCTTTGTCGGGCGCAACAGCGGCACCATACGAAACAGCTATGCTGTTGGCCTGCTCACCGCAAAAGACGTAACCGCCAACTCCACCGCATGGATCGGCGGCTTTGCCGGGGCCAACACCGCATCGGGCACAAACGGCGCCATGCAGAATTGCTACGCCGGCACGGCCCTCTCTGCCGTCGGTGCGGCGGAAAGCTACGGCTTTGCACGCAGAGCCGGCACTGCCGCCGCCTGCTATTACCTCGACGGCGCCACCTGTTCCTACGCAGGCAAGCTCTATGCCTACAACACCTCCACCAACGAATTTTCCACCTATGCAGCCGGGACGGCGACGACCCCGACTGAGCTGAAGAATCATCTGTCTTCGACCTTTGGAGACGCTTCGCAATCCTATATGCATACAGCGACGGGCGACACAAACTATCCCTACCCCGCGATCGTGTCGAACGCGAACGGAAAGGTCCACTATGGCGACTGGCCGATTGTGCAGGACATCGGTGCTGTGGGCGTGTTTTACTGGGAACGCGAAGTGGGCGGCAGCAACGCCGGCTATCATCTGAGCTATGTGGCCACCCGCGAGGGCTTTGAGCAGGACCAGAGCACCGGGGGAGACGCTGTATATTACACCGGCAGCACCCTCTGCACGGCCCACGACGACGGCGGCGTGATCACGGACTATGGCTATGGGTATTTTTACTCAACCGACCAGAACCTGCAGGCGGATGCACTGATACTGCGTAGTAGCAGTTGCGATATTAAAGATTCCTACAAAAACGAAAACGCCGCGTACGCACTCGCAAAGCAAATGCAGGGCTATACCTTTGTGGCCTACAACACCGCCGACACATCCGGGCAAGACGGCATCTATATGACCACCGGGGATAAGAACGCCGAGTGGACTCTGACATATACAGGCACAAACAGCGGCAAAATAACCTACACCTTCACCGTCTGCCCCTTCTTTGCGAATGCCATCAGTCTGGACGAAATTTCAGGTGTGCAGAATCTGAACAGCGGGAGCGTATACACGACAAACATGACAAAACCGGGGAAGAACGGATCTGGCGAGGCGAACAACGCCCCCTATGAAATCCGCTCCGTGCGCCAGCTGCAGTTCCTCAACTGGAACTATTATGAAAAGAAAGCAACGTATTCGATTACCTCTGGAAACAAAGACAAGAGTTTTTCGAGCGGTGCCACTTATACATACGTTCGAAGCTGCTATCCCTACCTGCTTTCGGGAGCGGAAAATGAAAAGGTTACTAGCCCTGACAATGAGTTAATGCTCTACTGGACCCAGAGCCACGATGTGGATGCCTATGTGGAGAACGGGAACCAAAACAAATACTTCACCCCCATCGGGAGCTTTTATGATGCTGGGAGTTACACTGCTGATTCGAAAGTTACAATCGCCTTCTTCCCGTACAGCTTCGATGGGCAAAGCTACGTGATCCGAAACGTTGAGATCCATTCTCCCAACCAGGCCGTAGGCCTCTTTGGCGTGACTGCCGGGGCACAGCTGAAAAACATCGTCATGTACTCCGACCGGGGAAACACGATCGAGCGTACACAAGATGGAACGGAGTGGTACAGCATCGGCGGGCTGGTCGGTTTCGCAGGCAGCCGTAAGGGATCTGTGAATGCGCGGACATCTAGCGTATTTGAAAACTGCACCGTTTCGGGCTATACCATCATCGATTCCAACGCGAACACTCCCGGCTGGGGCGGCGGGAACGTGGGCGGCCTTGTGGGCACCACAAACATGGACATCACAAGCTGCAGTGCGGTGAACGATATACAACTGCGCTGCACGAGATATGAAGATGAATGGTCAAATTTGCGTGTAGGCGGGATCGCGGGCGTGGCCCGCTGCACCATCAGCTCGTGCTATGCGGGCGGATCGATTGTGAGCAATGTAGCGGACACTTACAGTTCCGTCGCTACGGGCGGGTTGTGCATCTGGGTCGGCGGGATCGCCGGCGGGATTGTGGTGCGCAATTCCGGAAACCTGAAGGACCTCGTCGGTTTTGTCGACCGCAGTCTGGTCGTTGCCAACTGCTACAGCTATACGGAACTGCCGAATGGGCGAACGAGTTGGGGTTGGTCTGACAACGACGGCTACAACCACGTGCGTATCTCTATGTCCATCGCCTCGAACGGCGAAATGATGGCGAGCAGAAGTTTCTTTAAGCAAGTTGACTGCAGCAATGTCTACATCTACAACTGCTATGCGCTGGATAGTGCCGTGCAGAGCACGTCGGATTATCGATGGTATTATGAGAATTACACATCGAAAAATAAGTCTTGGGCGGGGGTGAACTTCGGAGAAATTATTAACGGCCCGGACAGCGTTACCGTCTACAACTCCGGCACCATGTACCTGACATATGAACAGATGCAAACAGATATGCGGCAGAAATTGAACAAGGCCGTGGAGGCGACATACCAGTACGGTAGCGGTTGGTCTACGACTGACGGAACGCTGACCATCGACGGCGGTAAGTTCTCCACCGTCACCACCGAAGAGCACGGCGCGGGCATCAGGGGCAAATACAGCTATCCCGGAAACGACAGCGCCCTGCAGGGGCTGGATTATCCCTTCCCCACGGTGCTGAAGCAGACAGACCGTTATGGACAAAACGTAAACGTCCACTACGGCGCATGGCCGCGGTTCGGCATGCTCTGGGACAGAACATCCGCGACCATGGACCTCTGCGCAGACTATGACACGGCGCAAAAGGCCGCAACGCTCACCCTCAACCTGCAGGTCTACGGGCAGGAAGATCTGCCGAATTTGAATAAGAATAACTTCACCTTCTGCGACGACGAGGGGAATGCACTCGGTGCCGGCAGCCCGGTTGCAGTCCGGTCCTGCGAAAAGCAGGAAAACGGGAGCTATGCCGTCACCTTCGAGGGCCTGCAGCCCGGGACCGTGCATGTGCATGCAAATGCGGAGAGCGAGGACGTTGTGACCGTAATCACCGTCACGGGTGAGCTGGAGCTATCCGCAAGAGAGGACGAGGTCGAGCTGTGCCCCGGCGAGAGTCTGGATCTGGAGCTTGCCGTGTCCGCACTCCGAAAAGTTTCCGACGATTCCGGCTCGACGGCTGGGACGGGGACAGGCTCGGATACATCGTATGTCTCCACCCGACTGACCGAAGAACAGCTGGGGAACCTTACATGGACGCTGAGCCTCTCCGCCGATGGCCTGGGGGAATACGATACGCAGCCGCTGTTCTTCGAAGGAACGAATAGTATCGACCTTGCGTATAATGCGGACGCGACGGCGGAGAACCGCGGCGTCGCCACGTGGACGGCAGAAGACGTGTCCCTGACTGTCGATGAGGACGACAACGGACAATACGTCGCGGTGCTCACCCTCACAGGAGCGCTGTTCGACGCGGTCGAGGAAACCGAGGGCACACTGCGCATCACCTGCACCCATGCCTACGGAGACGCGAAGGACCAGACCCTCGAGGCCGAGGCCACCGTGTTCGTCTCCGTCACTGCACCCGACTTTGCCGTGCTCACGCACGACGGGACTGTGTCCGGAACGATCTTCGGCATGGATGCCAAGACCGGCAGGTCCGGGGACGAGATCGAAGACTGGATTTCGGAGACCCAACGCTGGTGGCAGAGCGGCACATCTGTAGCAGACGGCCTCTTCCTGCGCGGCGCCTACGGGGCCTTTGCGGTTGACGACTCGAGCGATGTCGCCGCACTGCTGACTCTGACAATTGGAAGAAATTCATATGAACTGGAAGGCAGGACCGGCTCGGATGCCACCAGAGCAATCGACGGCGTGGACTATGCTGTCTACGATGTGGTCGATTCGAGTGATCACGCGGTGAGCGGTGTGGCTGTGCTGATCGGCAGTTCGGCCGAGACATTGACCGCCGAGGACGGCAAAACCGTCACCTACTGGCCGGTTCGGGTAGCAACTGTACGCAGCGACGTGGAGCTCAGCGCGAATCTGAAATACAAACCTGACGAGTCTGACTACACGTCATACGCACACGAATCTGCAACTGCTTCCGTCGACCCGATGGATGTTGCCCTTTCGTGGGATACATCAAGCTCTACACTGGACCTGTATGCGGATGAGCATAAGGGTACGGCATCTTTGGAGCTCAGCCTCACCCTGTCGGGAAAGGATGCCGCGCTTGCGGCAGAGCTGTTCGGGAAACCGGAAGTAACCGGGACGGTTGACGGCAGTTCTCATACCTACGAGATAAATGAAAGCTATGAGGACTATGTGACTTTGGCTGTTGGTGAGATGTCCGAACTCGGTTCGGAAGTAACCTACACCGTCACCGTAACCGGAACCGGAAAGACCGACTGGCTCTCGGACAATTACACATCCGTTACAATCGATCTTACCGCCGTCTTTGCCGGGCAGGTTGAGTCCGATACTGCAACGGTCACCGTCGGCATCGGCTCCCTCTCGCTGGAACCGGATGACACCTCTGTTACACTGACACCCACTTCGGACACAGAAACGATCACGAGAACAGAAAACGGGTCCGGCAACATCACATACAGTCCGCCCGACGTGCGCTACGATTCTGAAACTGTCGACTTCACCGTGACCTACACGGATTTGCACGGCTCGTCCACCGGGGGACAGGACCTGGATAGTTCGGATTACAAGATGGACTGTGTTGTGGGTGGCGACTTATCGAGCTACATCACGGCTTCCATTGACGGGAACAAGCTCACAATCTCCATAGAAACCGTTCCGGCCAAAGAGCTCCTTGAACTCGCAATTGATGGCGAGCACAAGCTTTCCGGAACCATCGCCGTGACCGTGACCGTGACGGGCAAAGGCACCCTCTCCTGCCTGAGCGAGACCGCAGAGGTTTCGGTTACCATCGAGCTGCCCGAAATTGATGAAACGAAATCGGAACCCGAACCGGGAACAGAGTCGGAAACGGAGCCGGGCGCAGACTCGGGAACAGAATCTGGAACAGAATCGGAAACCGGATCCGAGACAGGGTCAAATCCCGACTCGCAAGCCGGAACGGACGTTGACCCGGGCACCGGGACGAACACAGACGGGAGCGACACCGGGGAAGCCTCCGGCGCAGACAGCTCCGGGGAGAACACCTCCGGAAGTAGCACCTCCGGCGAGTCCGGGACCGACACACATGATGTTAACGAGGGTTGAAACGTAGTCAACCCTGAACTGTAAACACGAAGTTTTATCCGGAAAGGAGGCAACCGTATGGAATCCATCCGAAACAAGCTGAGAGACACCTGCGGTGCCTCCATGCTCATGGCACTGCTGCTTATGCTGGTGGCTGTAATGGTCAGCGCGGTGATCGTGGCCTCGGCGCTGAGCGCGGCGATTTCCGTGCGAAACGACCGCGAGCAGCAGCAGGTGTATCTCACCGTGAGCTCCGCGGCGTCGCTCATGCGCGACGCCCTCGAGGCCGGGCAGTGCGACATGACGACCACGCAGGTGACTACGACCACGACGACGTTGACACAGGAGTGGGCTTATAAGTGTGTTAGTACAGATTACTATTGGC
>CAVHXA010000031.1:18033-20408 GCA_963639765.1 Oscillospiraceae bacterium
CACGCAGGTGACTACGACCACGACGACGTTGACACAGGAGTGGGCTTATAAGTGGGTTAGTACAGATTACTATTGGCCTTACAACCGCAACTACGAGTGGACGAAGAACGGCGCTGCACAGGAATCAGATAGTTCGGAGGAGACGCAAAGCCCAACTACGAAGTTTACTAAGGGGGACTCCCCTGACTTCGGCGAAATCCTGAAAGCCGGGATCGAGTCTCTCGGAACCGACACATCAAAGACCTACGAAAGAACCTACACAATCACTGTGGCACCTTCTGCCGCCGGAATCGCCGGGGGTTCGGGTTCCGGAGCAGGCTCCGGGGGCTCCGGCTCTGCAAATGACTCAGATTTCGTATACGACACCGTGACCGCCGAGGTGCTCATGCAATATGTTGAGGACTCACTTGGGGCTGATAGGGACGTTGCCGGGAGCTATGCACTCACGGTTACCTTCACCGGAGGCTCCGGAGAGAACGCCTGCCGCATCACCCTCACGGCGACGTGTCGCGTGACGAGCAAAACGGTTGGGCCTGTTGATGACGAAGAGAATTCGAAAGATCCGAAGAAACCAACTTCGACGCCTAGGTGGACGGGACAAACCGATACGACGCACGGAACGAAAGTCACCAGGACCACAGCAACGACCACCTACACATGGGAAAACGTAATCCTGAATCGTCCCGGCAACACGACGGGCTGAAAATTGCAAGGCGGAATGCATGCCATTGAGACGGATGCACGCAGCCCGCGAGAAGACGCGCGTGCACCGGCTGCCATGACCACCGGGTGCGGGATTATCCGGGCCGTCTGAGCTCGGACCGATTCGGCCTCGGCGGCACGGGATTTGCCTGCATGTTACCTTCGAGTTTCGATCTGCCCTTGAGAAAGGAGGCTGCGGCATGCGGCTATGGGCAACAGGTGAATTGACTGACTATGAGCTTGTGGGAACGAATGCAAAATCAAGACAAGAGCGCGTTTCGGCACATCTGCGTCCGAAACAGAATACAGCCGGAGTCCTTGCACACCTGCGGTCGCAGCGCGGCGAGACGCTCATCGAAACGCTGACGGCGCTCATGGTCGCTGTTGTCGTGATGCTGTTTCTGTCAACCTCCATCGTCGCCGCCGTGAAGATCAACAAGCGCGTCCGCGCCATGGACAACGCGCTGGACTATGAGAGCACTATTGAACCTATAAACGAGGTGATCGTCACCATAGCACCGAAAACGGTGTCAACAGAAGAGGCATATAAGATCACCGGCGTTCAAAGCTACACGGCACAAAAAACGGATTCGACAGACGACAAGAATACGGCAACGTATCATTATTATTCAAAAAGTTATGACTGATCGGCCTGATATAACCGATTCTGCCGGTTGGCTCTGATGCGTCGCGGCCCCGAACGCGGGCCTGCATTCGAGCTGTATGGGTGCAGGGATCGAATCACTGCTCCCGGCTCCGGCGGGCGGTTGCATCCGGATTGCTGCATGCTGCTGTTTTGCAGGCCTGATAGGAAACCGATGTGTGCGAAGACATTTTCTGAATGATGCGAAGGAGGTGCGCGATGGACGAAGAAAGGAAACAGGGGGGCTTTACCCTTGTCGAGATGCTGTGTACCATTGTGGTGCTGCTGCTCATCAGCGCACTGATGGCAACGGGCGTACGCGTGGCCGTGCAGGCCTATCGCAAAAACATTGTTGCCGCCGAATCGCAGGTGCTCTGCACCAGCCTGCGTACCAAAATCAGCGACGAGCTGCACTACGCGGGATTGGTTGGAATCTCGAATGATACCGTGACCTATTCCAGCCGCAACTACGGGACGAACGCGAAAATATACGCGGACTCGGAGGAAGGCCGGATTTTTGTAAAGAGTGACGAGGGAACCTACTCTCTGCTGCCGAAGAGCAGCTATCCCTATGGCATGACGGCCACGGTTGCTATTGCTGCCACAGACGAGGACAACGACGAACGGTATTGCTTCAAAGTCACGATTGAGGTGTTCGATGGCGAGCATGAGCTGGCCTCCTCCACCTTCGACGTGAAGCAGCTGAACAGGGGCGCCTAGGTGGAAAACACAACGTAAGGTCGCCTGCTTCTCACATTGCAGGTGCTTTCTGATCCACGGTCCCCATGGAATGGGGATTCCCTACCCCCTGACCCCCTCCCGGTGGGAGGGGGAACCTGATGGAGGTCCCTGCGGGGTTTTGCCTCTCTCCGGGAGGCGCGGGGCTTTTCTCCGACCGGAGAGGGAAGACCACGGTCCCCGTGGCACGGGGATTCCCATCCTGCTTCACCGGTCGGACCAGATAGAACCACCTGTCCTGCACTAGTCAACAAAAATTGGACACAAAAGCATAAATAATTGACACAAGGAA
>CAVHXA010000032.1:0-2775 GCA_963639765.1 Oscillospiraceae bacterium
CTATGTGCCTCGTCCACATAAAGCCTGTCTACGCCGAGCTGCTCAAAGGTTACGACATCGTCCTTGCGGGTATCGTCCTGCAATTTTTGGAGTCTTGTCTCCAGAGATTTTCGTGTTTTTTCCAACTGCTTGATGGTAAAACGCTCCGCACGGCTGTTTTTGAGTTCCTCGATGCCGTCCTCAATTTCGGAAATCTGCTCTGAGAGCAGACGTTCTTGCCGTTCTTTGGAAACCGGTATCTTTTCAAACTGACTGTGCCCGATGATAACGGCATCATAGTTGCCGGTGGCAATCCTCGCGCAGAAGCGTTTGCGGTTTGCGGGTTCAAAATCCTTTTTCGTGGCAACGAGAATATTGGCAGAGGGATAGAGCCGCAGAAATTCAGATGCCCATTGTTCCGTCAGGTGATTGGGTACAGCAAAAAGCGGCTTCTGGCATAATCCAAGGCGTTTACTCTCCATGGCGGCAGCGACCATTTCAAAGGTTTTTCCGGAACCGACCTCATGTGCAAGCAGGGTATTGCCGCCATAGAGGATGTGCGCGACGGCATTCAACTGGTGCTCACGGAGCTGAATCTCCGGATTCATGCCGGAGAAGGTAATGTGGGAGCCGTCGTACTCACGGGGACGGGTGGAGTTGAAAAGCTCATTATATCGCTTTACAAGGTCTTGTCGGCGCTCCGGGTCCTTCCAGATCCATTCCTGAAAAGCATCCTTAATGGCCTGCTGCTTCTGCTGAGCAAGGGTTGTTTCTTTGTTGTTGAGAACGCGGCGTTCTTTGCCGTCAGCATCGGTTTTCGTGTCATAGATACGGACATCACGCAAATTCAGTGTATCCTCCAGAATCTTATACGCATTGGCTCTGTCCGTACCGTAGGTCATAAATGCGGCAATATTGCTGCGGCCGGCATTTGTTTTGTTCGTGATATTCCATTCGGCGGTGTATTCCGAATAATTGACCTCAATAGCACGGCGCATATAAAACGGCGGCTCGAAGGTCTCAATCATGAATTGACGGATATACGCCTTATCGATCCATGTCGCGCCGAGACGTACTTCAATCTCGGAAGCATCCAAATCCTTGGGTTGCGCGGCTCGCAGTGCCTCTACATTGGCTCGAATCTCCTCATAGTGCTCAGCACCCTCCGACAGCAGATTCAGAGCGTTCTCGTAGTAACGGAGCTTTTCGCGTACATTGCCGGAGAGAAAATCATCTGCCGTGCGATAGGTGTAGGAGCCATCCGGCGTTCTGTTGAAGTCAAGATATATGACACCACGGAGCTCATCGGCAAGATCCTGCTCCGTTTTGCCGGTCAGTGAAGACATATATTCCATATCCACACAGGCTTTTTCGGAAATGGAGAGAGCCAGCGCCTCAGATGCCGTATCAACCGAGATCACAGCCTCATGCGGCTTGATGGTCCGTTTTGTGAACATATCTGCCTTGCGTTCCAGATTGTTGTCTTCATCGAGAATTTCAAGGGAGCTGAGCAGATAATAGGAATTGTCATCTGAGAACGCCAGCCTGTTGGCTCTGCTGCTGATCAGCCCGTATTTTTCGGTAAAGCTGTCATAGAGGGAATTCAGCTCATTCTGCGTTTCTCGGATGGACTCGTCGGGGACAAAACCGTCCAGCTGCTGCCCGATCAGTTTTTGTACGCAGTCACGAAGAGCGGCCATACCCTTTACCCGTTCCTGCGCCGTAGCGTTCAGATCCGGCTTTACCATACGGGAGTTTTCACGGTAATACACATCGCCGTCAACCACGGTATAAGAGTAGTTTTTCACATTGGGGTCTGCGGGAATGGAAGTATCGATTTCTTCACCTTCGCCGAGCTCCGGCAGTTCTGCCTCCTTGTAAGTTCCGCGGATGTATTTTACCGCGTCATGTAGCTGGTCGGAAAGTTCCAGACCCTCGATAGGTTCAACCGTAAAATCCTGTCTGCCGTACTGTGTATTTTCAAAGGTCTGGCGTCCGAGAATCATCTCAGGGTGCTCCACAAAATAGCTGTTGATGGCAAAACCGTCTTCGTTCTGCCCGAGATGCACCCAGTCAGGTTCGACCTCGATGGGATGATCACGCTTTTGCAGGAAGATAATGTCCGATACGACCTCCGTAGCGGCATTGGCCTTGAAAGCGTTGTTGGGCAGACGGATTGCACCCAGCAGTTCGGCACGCTGTGCGATATATTTGCGTACCTCCGGGGACTGCTTATCCATGGTATAGCGGCTGGTTACAAAGGCAATCACGCCGCCGGGACGCACCTGATCGAGAGTTTTTGCGAAAAAGTAGTCGTGAATGGAGAACCCAAGCTTGTTATAGGCACGGTCGTTTACCTGATACTGGCCGAACGGCACATTGCCGACAGCGAGATCGTAGAAATCTCTGCGGTCGGTAGTCTCAAAACCGGCAACCGTGATGTCCGCATTGGGATAAAGCTGCTGCGCGATTCGCCCGGTGATGGAATCCAGTTCCACGCCATACAACTTGCTGGCAGAGAGCTCCTTCGGGAGAAGTCCAAAAAAGTTCCCCACGCCCATGGATGGTTCCAGAATATTGCCGGACTGAAAGCCCATGTTTTCCACGGCCTCGTAGATGGCGCGGATCACCGTAGGGCTGGTGTAGTGAGCATTCAGTGTAGAGGCACGGGCAGCGGCGTATTCTTCCGGAGAAAGAGTCGCTTGCAGCTCCTCATATTCGCTTTTCCAGTTGTCCTTCGTTTCGTCAAACGCATCTGAAAGCCCGCCCCAGCCAACATATTTGGATAGCACATCC
>CAVHXA010000032.1:2859-19458 GCA_963639765.1 Oscillospiraceae bacterium
CCTGTTCCTCGGCAGTTGCCTGTCTGCCGTCGCGCTCAAGCTCCTTCAGCAAATGAATGGCATCCATATTCATGTGGAATTTCGCCTTCGGACCGCCTTCACCGAGATGGTCATCCGTAATACGGAAGTTCTGCGCCGGAGGGTCTGGTTCTGTTGTTTTTATCGTCTGTATAATGACATCGAACGGCAAATGGTTTTCCTCTGCCGTATACTCAGCAACAGTCTCGACGGTGTAATCCGGTTTCTGCTGCGGAAAACGCTCCATCAGCCGCGCAAAGCTTTCACGGCTCTCGGAACGGGAGATTGGGTAGGTAAGCGTTGTGTCACGCAGACGGATATCGAACATGCTGATATTCTCGATTACAAAAGGCTTTCCGTCCTCCAGATAGACCGTATCACCAACAGAATAAGGGAAGTTGTCACGCTGCCCGGAGTTCTGCATTGCATCGGCGTTGGGAAATGTCTTCACTTCACCATCAATTACTGTGCTGATGGGGGCCTCATCCAAAACATCATCCATATCGACGTAACGCTCCGGGTGCATGACGCGTTCTGCCGCCTCATTGCGTTCCGGTTCGTCAAATACAACACCGTCAATCCATTCGGCAGCTTCTTCCCAGGATTGAAAGGTATACGGAGTACCGCCTTCTTCGTGGAAGACCAGATAACCGCCGTAGCTGTTGATATCGTCATAGGAAAAACCGGCTGCTTCAAAGGCTTCCGCGATTTGCTCCATGCGTTCGGGGCTAAGTTCATCCATTGCGGCCATAGCTTTCTGCATGGCTGCAATCCGGCTATCTGCGTCTGTGCCGCTGAGCTCTGCTTCTTCAATATCCCGCCCGATTTTCAGAAATGTGATGTTGTGCTCTTCGAGAAACTCCACAGAGTGGTAGCAGACAGGTGAGGCAATGACCATGCTCTGGTCTTCCCGCAATTGCGGTGCTCCGGCAAAGTCTGTTTCCATGCCGAAGCTCACCGGGGCATAAAAATAGAGCGTGTTTCCACGCTCACCAAGGAAAATGCCCTCATTTTTCGGTATCTCATCAAGCCGACCTTCATTCAGCAATTGAAGCAGTCTGCGCTGTACCTGTGTCCATTTCCATGTTACTTCTGTGTCGGAACCGGCAAGTGTGAAATGAAGAGGCTTATCTGCGCTTCCTCCGTATTCTGCGGCAAGCCACTGCGCAGCACCACGCTTTCTGCCGTGCTCACGCAGATAGGCTACCATTCGTGCTTTGCTGTCGGGATCGTTATTCCAGCGAATCAGGCTGCCATCAATATCCTCCTGCGTCAGCTCACGCCTGATTTCCGGCCTATTGCCGGGAAAAGCAAGGTAGCCGTCCGCACCATGCTCCGCTTCATATTCATCTGTGGCTTTTTCTGCCTCATGGTCGATGGAAAGCATACTGTAAACGTGCCGTTCGTGTGTTTCGGCATCTACGGCAGAAATGGCAACATCATGCTTCTCTCGGAGTTTTTCAACATAGCCATCCAATCGGTGTGCCGGAATACCGCACATCTCCACACGCCCGATGCCAGGCATATTCCGGAAAGTGAGATATAAATCCAGTTCCGGTGAAACAGCTTTTGCGTCCTCACCGTAGATCTCGAAAAAGTCTCCCACCTGATAAAGCACGATACTGTCAGGATTTTGTTCTTTGACAGGATTATACGAAACAGATGCATCGTGGATTGCCTGATACCTTTCCTGCTCAAGCGGTGTAAGGTATCGACCCTTGCGGATCAGCTCGGTAATGCGTTTGGCAACATCCATCCAGTTCATCTGGACTTCTGTACAACCGCCTTTTTTCAGGCTGATACCCTTGGAGCCGTGATCCTCGCTGCTGTGCATAGCACCGGAAACAGCATGGGAGCGTCCGCCGATACCGTATTCTTCCTTGAGAAAATCAGCAAATTCTTTTGTCGTGTGGTTGGCAGTTGCAAATTCATAGATACGGTCTTTTCCGCCTTCAACACTGCTGCCTCCGGCAAGAGCCTCGGCAATCTCGTCTTCCGTGATAAATCCCTGCGGCTCCGGTATCTCTGCTCTGGACGATACATATGTGGTACGGTCAAGACTGAGATCCCGGAGAGAAGCGTAGATATTGTCCAGCTTATGATAGTTGAATCTGAGAAGCGACCTGTCCTGTTCTTTTGCCGTCCAGAAAGCTGCAAGCTGGTCTGTCAGCGCGCTGCGAAAATCCACGTCTTCGAGCCGTTCTGCAAGCCGCCCGGTTTCATCCGGAAAGCCGCCTCCGTTCACGCTTTCAAGCATGTCAAGATATCCCTGCTTTACGGCTTCTTCGCTCAGATCCCGACGGAGATACCACAAGGACTGTGCGATTTCCGTTCGCTCATGAAGGGGAGCCTCGTCTATTTCCACATTTGTCGCAAAACTGCCATCCGAGAGCATCCCGGCGATTCGCTCTGCCGCCTTATCCCATGAGAGGATATACGCTGATGTCATATGCCGGGCAGCATTGCCGTTGGCAATACGGATACCGTCTTCATCGTACCATGCCGAAAAACGCCCCTCGTCCGTGATAATGCCGTTTCCACCGCGAAATAGCTCTTTCAGAAATGAAGCATTTTTCTCAGTTCCTTTATTTTTGGAAAACTCAGAAATAATCTTCATCCTGCCTGTGTCACGGTTTCCCGCCAGACGGAGGATGTCATCGATGACCGGCTGTGGAATGGACATAGTGAAAGGAACGGGTGTATCGAATACACTCGCTCCTTCGTCAATAAACGATATTTGCTCGCCTTCTGTGGGAAAGAGGGTTAACTGAAAATCAGCTCGTTCAGAATCGTTTCCTCGATCTGTGCCTTCAGACTGTTCATGAGCGCCGTCCAGCGCATCGGATCGGAGGCTTTCAGGCTCTCCGTCACGCCATTCTGCCGCATCAATTCCGGCATCATCTGATCCATTCTCCGGTTCGCTGTCTCGTCTATCTCCCGCAGGTGCGGATACAGGCTCTCCGACAGAATCATGCTGTTCCAGAGCATAGGGCGATGTTCCTTCAGGTAGTTTTTCCTCATCCTCCCGTACTTGCCCAAGGGCTTCTGCTCCTGTTCGCTCAGGCTCAGGTTGGGGATCAGATAATCTCCGTTCTTCGTGTAGGTCAGTTCTGTCATGTTCTGTGCTCCTTTCGCGTTCGTAATTTTTGACTGCTATCTCGATTTGTCTTAATACCTGCTGGCTGATTTCGCTGACGGCTGTTCCCAGTGCCGCGACGGCAGACGGGGTATTGAAATCAAACACGGGGAGAAAATCCTCATGCTCAAAATAGCTCTGCGGGTCAAGTCCGCACCGTGCCATCAGCGTATAGGCGATGCTGATGGATGCCGCATTTCTGAATTGAACACCGATGTTGTACTCATCATACTCATCCAAGAACGAACCTGCAACGATGCCGCAGATGTCATGACTGTTCTCTTCCCAGTATTCACCAGCAAGCTGAAAGGCGAGATTCTCGATTTGTGTCTCAAGATCAGATCCTTTTGCAGCACCGTATTGCTCCAATCTTCCGGCAACCGCATCATAGTGCTCGGGCGTATACTTCCAAAGACGTACTTCTCGGGAATTGGGGCGTGTGCCGGTGTCTGCTACATCGAAGACATAGCGGATACTCGGATTGTCTCCGTTGGTGTCCAAAAGCGCGATGCCTTTGGAGCCACGGCGCACATAACGGCCCCATTGCCGGTTCCAGAAATCAAAATCGGCACAGGCTGTTGCATCCGGTCGCTGTGCATGAATCATGACCTGCTCATGATAGGGGTATTTGTACAGGCGCGAGGCTGTCGTCAGGAAAGACTGCCAGCGCTCCAGACTGCCGGTCAGCTGCCGCTGCGCTTCCTCCGACATACGCCGGTATTCCTGCAATTTACTTGCCATAAATCACGTCTCCTTTCCTGGCCCTTCATCAGGGCAAAAGAAAAGAAGCACCTTTTCAGATGCTTCTCTTACAACAAGTTTTGTCTCAAATATCATGCATTTTTTGAGACAAAACATTCATCATTCGTTTTGGCCACTCCGAGAAGCGGTGCTTTTGCACAGCCTATTGGAATGGAAGCCTTACGCGTCAAAATCAGGATAAAGCTCCAGCTTGTCGAAATCCTCATCACTCATCTGCACAAGCTTTTCCAAAACCGATTCAGTTAAAGCCAACAGCTCTGTTTCGTCACTCTCAAGATATTGCTTCATCCCCATAAGCTCCTGAATCAAATTGTCACGGCCGCCGCCGGCACTGTAAATGCACATGAGGTTCAGTTCATCGTTAGTAAAATCCATGGTCAAATCTCCATTTCCGCGCTTTTGCTGTGCGCTGTTGTTTTTTGCGTTTTTTCGGGTAGGGGCTCACGGAGCTTGGCAAGAATGGAAGGCTTCTTTTCCGGCTCCTTCTGCGTTTTGGAGCCGTTATTGATGATGCCGTCAATCATTCCGTAATCATCTTCCATCGCAAGCTCTGTGCTTTTCAGATAATTCTCCGGTTTGAACTCCCTGAACCCGATACTGTCGCAGTAATGATAGGATACTTCACCGCCGCGTTTTACGGCAACGATGTCACTGACGGACATGCTGTGACCGCAGAAATCGACAGGACGGTGAATGTTGAATTGCTCATAGGCCTGTTCCAGCACTTCAGAATTGGAACCACCGTCATACAGCGGCTGCGTGTAAATCGCACTGTAGTTCTGCAAATCCGGTGTTTCCTGAATGCTGTCATAAGACCTGTAGCGCAGTTCCGCAGGCGCTGATCCCCTGATCTGATAAATCAGAATGCCATCCTCACGGTCATCTGCAAAGCGTTTTTCCAAATCTCTCGGCGGGATGTCTTCCTTAATCGCGTCCCAATCCTCTCGGGTAATACCAAACAGACCATCGTGCTGGATGATTTCTTTCGTGTCCAACGCCATGGCTTCGGTATTGTCGCCATACAGCAAATAGACAGCCACATCCCGATCCATCAGTTCCAGCGCACGGTCTTTGGAAAGCGGCAGCATTCCTTCGTCCGCATAGCCGAAGCTCTGCATGGATTTTGTGCTGATCTGCGGGTCAGGCAGTGGCTCGGAGATAGACTGCTCCGGAATATCCGGGGACAGTGGAGTAGGGGACTGCCGTTCCTGTGCCACCCCTGATTCCTGATCAATTTGTTCGGAAGACTGTGTAATGCCGCGTTCCTTGCAGATTTCCGCATAGTTGCGGTCAATGTCTCCAATCAGTTCAGAGGATGTTTTGTTGATCGTCTCAAGCGAGGCCTTCAGCTCTTTCAGTTCCTTGTCCTTGCTCCAGCTTGCAATATAGCCGAAGCTGTTCTCACCGGTTGCAATACCGTAATAGGCGCAAACAGCAAAAGAGATGCTCTCTGCCTCCACTTCTTCGGTATTGCGTGATTTCTTCACCTTTTCCGGGAGCGCCTCATCAAAAAACTTGCGAAGAGACGTAGTTACGCCGCTGAAGCTGATTTCTTCTGAAACATCCAGCCTGCCGGTATCCGGCAGTTCAATAGGCGATGCCGTAACGATACTTCCGGCATGATTGACCGCAACACGCGCCTCGAGATATTTCAGCTCTCCGGGATCGTCATCGGTGCCGCGGATGTCGTAGCAGTACAGCCCGTCCGGCAGCTTGTCCCGATCTATACGCCCATTGGAGAATACGCCATTGACATCGCATATCTCGATTTCCTGATAATCTTCCTTACTGTCCAAAAACTCATTTTTCTTATAATCGTGAAGCTTGGAATGGGCAATCTCATGAACAGTCGCAGATACTGTCTGCACCTCACTCATGCCTTCGCGGATGTGGATATCCCGATGTTCTGTATCAAAATAACCGTCCATATTGGCGGTCATGGGTTCTACAGAAATGGAGACCGGCGCTGACCGGCGCAGCGCCTCCATGAATACATCATAATTCTGCACATTTCCGTGGAGATCGGATGCCAGCTGCGGCAGCGGCTTACCATCGGTCTGTGACACATCAAAGACCGTCACGGGCTTGAACATGGGAATGCTGATTTCCTTTTCCTCTGTAATGGCTTTCCCGTTCGCATCCAGCATGGGCAGCTTCGTGTCCGGGTCGAGCTTTTCTTTCTCAACTTTCTTTTTGAATGGCGTAGGTGCGATAATCTTGATGCCGCGTTGGCCTTTCAATACATTGCGGCCAAACTGGTCTCGCCATTTATTAAAGCCGGCCACATGCGTGGCATTCGGCATCTGCATGTAGATCAGCATCTGATTGTTGACGCTGTACCGATGAAATCTGCTCATGGTAGTGAGATACTGCTTGTATTTATCACTCTCAAACAGCTCCTGAATGCCTTTTTCAATGCTGTCGGTAATGTCTTTCAGTCGTTCCTTGTTGGTCTGCTTTATGGGTTCATTTTCCTGAACGGGCATAGTGCCTCCTCCTTTGGATACAAATAAACAGCGCCCATCATAAAGATAGACGCTGTTAAGATAATGATTTTCAGTTTATCTTGGGTTGAGTACCGGAAAGGCCGTGCCTCCTATTAGTGCGTTTTATAGTCCGCAGCGATGTTCTCTTTTACGTCGTCATCTGCGGTAATTGTATGCCGCACTGCGGATTTGGCGATATTCTCAAGATTTTGTACTCTCTGCTCCGCCAGGTCACAGATAACGGATATTCTTTTTGCATCCATGTAGTCTGCAGCACGTTCATCGGAAAGTACATCAGTGATTACTTCGCGGATATCCGAAAGAGCGGCGAAATCAATCCAGTCAAAGCTTGACACCAGTTTGAGCTGTTCATCGTGATGTCTTTTAAAGGGCTTGCAGATGATTTCGTCCATGTCTTTCATCAATGGAATGGTCTTGTCATATCCGAGAGAAGATCCGCTGTCATAAATGGGCGCCATACCGAGCCATTCCAGCGTCTCGGCGTTACGAAGAGCACCAAAATTATTGAGATGTCTGTCTTCATTGAGAATAATATAATCCAGCACGATCATTCGATCGAGAAATTGCGCAACATCCGGGATACCTAATGCCTTGGCGCAATTTATAAAGTGCTCGTAAATTGAGACATTGTTCGGCTGCTTTTTCGTTTGGATGATTCTCCAAGCGGGCACAAGTTCGGTATTTTCATCTACAAAATCCTCGCAGATGCTGTACGGTGCGCCTTTATTCCAAGTCAGCGTGTAGGGTACGCACGGAATACGGAGCCGCTGCATGATTTGAGTCGCAATTACCTCATTCAGCGGCTGCTGACGATACGGGTTGGAGCCGCCTTTAATGAGGCATCGCTTTCCGTCAATGATTTTCCAACGCTTTTTAAGGTTGCCGTCAGAAGTGCTGTCGGGAGAAGAAAAGTTGATTGCATTGGATTTTCTTGCCTCGCCGAAAAGAATATCTCCGATATCATCGGAAAATGAATTGTCAAAGAAGTTGATGGCATCCCATGTCAGACTGCTGCCGTCAGGGCAAATCCAGTATTGATCCGAAAGACTTAACCCATAACAGCGAACAAGCAGCGATTTTGTATCCGTAATACCCAAGATTTCAAGCGCTTCCCGGACGCCGGAGCGGCTTGCGGGGATAGACCGCTGTGTCCACCAGTCATTGAGTTTCTTTTTGTCGACGGTGTTATTTTTCAGAGTAATGCCAACGGGAAGATGTTCCGGTGCATACACCGCTGCCACTTTCAGAATAAATCCTGTTTCATCATCCAGCCATAATTCTGCTGTGGCAACACGCTTGTGCATAAGAGTGCAGACGGTATGCGATGGCTCTTCCTTTTTCTTTTGTGAAAGTCCGGCGAATTCTGCCTTGACGGCTTTGAGCTCTGCCTGCAAAGTTTTCCGCGCTTCAATTTGCTCTGCAAGCGAGGCTATTTCATCATCCTTGAGATAGCAACTTTTTTTACTGCCGTTTTCCGACCATTGATGATAAAAATATATCTGTCCGCCTATGATTTTCTTGGAAATATATCCCTTTGGAAGATTGGCAATTTGTGCTGTCAATTCAGCGATACGTTCCAAATAGCGCTGCTTATCCATTAAACTTCACCTCTTATCCTCTACATTATACCCTATAATAACCCCTGCGGTCAATATGACACTCAGATTTTTTGTATTCTCCGCTTGAACTTCAGGTCGCTGCGTTCAATGTAATCGTCAATTAAGCCGTTTTGCGCTTTCGTGTCTGTATAAGCGGTAATGGTGATGGTCTTTCTGTCCCAATCGAGGGTGTAGCTGTCGCAGGCCACATTGGTAATATGATGTTGAGCGAGATAGTCCCGGAATTCCTGCATTGCTGTTCTGTCATCGGACATAACCACATTGACAAAGGTACGCTCCCTTGACAGGCGGTTGCTGAGTAGTACCGCAATGCAGCAGCCAATGCCACCGGCAACAGCTACAACGGCAATGGCAAACGGACTGTCCGCCGAGAGCACGTTCTTTATCAGCAGAAAATAGATGAAATCGGAAATCGCCACCGTCAATCCTGCCAGCAGGCAGCGATTGCGCTGAATCAGTATGGTTTTTGCTGTGGAAAGCATATTGTCCAGCACCTTGGCACCGAACAGAGTTAAAAGATATAGAACTGTTGTCATTTGTCATCTCCTGAAATAAGCAGCTCCCGTATAGGCATCAAAGCCCATACGGGAGCGCGAAATTATTTATATAGCCATGAATGCAGTCAGCTTACTTTTTCTCTTTATCAAACTCCAGCTTATAGGTGCTGCGTTCGCCGTCATCCTCCAGTCGGATAAAAGCATCATAGGTTTTTCCGGTTTTCTCCGAATAGATTCCGCTGACATAGGCCCGTCCATCTTTCAAAAGGCCGGAGACCATCTTTTTCGTCAGTGTGATTTTCTTGCCCGTGAGGAACTTGTTGTCTCTCCAAAGACCGAAGCGGCAGTCATTTCGTTCGCAGAAATAGCCCTTCTTGCTTTCCGTTACAGGAGCACCGCAACGGGGACACTTTCCGAGTTCCTCCCGTCCGGAGGGGAACAGAACCTCCGACCCCTGTACAACCCGATAATTTCTTACCAGATCGTCAACCAATGCTGTAATATCACGGATAAAGGCGTCGGCATCCGCGTCACCGTGCTCAATCTGCTTGAGGCGATTTTCCCACTCTGCCGTAAGAAGCGGAGACTGAAGCTGCTCGGGAAGAACAGTAATCAAAGATTGTCCCACCTGTGTGGGAATGAGATTTGTATTCTTCTTGGCCTTTTTGCGTTCCACAAAGCCTGTTCCGACAAGCTTTTCGATCATGGCAGCGCGGGTGGCCGGCGTACCGAGCCCTTTTCGTTCGGCATCTTCGGGCATATCCTTAACGCCTGCGGTTTCCATCGCGGAGAGCAGCGTATCCTCCGTATAATGCTTTGGGGCTGTCGTTTTTCCTTCCTTGACCTCTGTCATTACTTCGGGCAGAATATCCCATTCTTTCAGAACCGGAAATGTTTTATCGTCGTGTTCCTGCCTGTCGAAAGCCTTCCAACCGGGTTCAATGAATTGCTTTCCCTTTGCCGTGAAGATTGTTCCATTGCAATCCAATGTGACGATGACTTCTTTACAGCGGTACTGTTCGCACACAGCCATGAGCACCTGTCGGGCAATCAGCATCAGAATTTCACGTTCTCCGGCGGGAAGAACCTCGAGCTTTGTTTCGCCGGCAACGGTGGTGGGAATAATAGCATGGTGGTCAGAAACCTTTTTGCTGTCGCAGACCTGGGCGGCAAGGATGACCGTGGGTGGCTCTGCTTCACAGATTCTGCCGCAGCAGGAGACAATATCCTTTACACCGTCCTCCATATCATCCGTGAGGTAACGGCTGTCGGTACGGGGATAGGTGACGAGCTTCTTTTCATAGAGCAACTGGAGGTAGTCAAGGGTCTGCTGCGCTGTGTAGCCAAGTAGCCTGTTCGCATCCCTCTGTAGAGTGGTGAGGTCATAGAGAGCAGGCGCCTTTTCCGACTTTTCCTTATATTCCACGGTCTGAACCGACATGGGCTGTCCGCTGCAGACTTTGCATACCTTTTCGGCCTCCGCTTTGTCGCTGAATTTCTCGGTTACAGCAGAAAGCTCCCTACAGCTTGCCTGAACCGTATAGAAAGGTTCCGGATGAAAAGCCTCAATTTCCGCCTCTCTCTGTACAATCAGGGCCAGAGTCGGAGACACCACACGCCCGACATTCAGCGTGCGGTGATAGAGCACGCTGAAAAGCCTTGTTCCGTTGATCCCGACGAGCCAATCGGCCTTACTGCGGCAGAGCGCTGCAGAATAGAGATTGTCATATTCCTTGCCGTCTCTCAGCTCGGCAAAACCATTTCGGATAGCAGCATCCTCCATAGAGGAAATCCACAGACGCTTCATAGGCTTTGTACAGCCGGTGAGCCGATAGACTGTACGGAAAATAAGCTCTCCTTCACGCCCGGCATCGCAGGCGTTAACAACCTCGCTCACATCGTCTCTGGACATCAGTGAACGGAGCAGAGAGAACTGTTGCCCCTTGTCACGGCTGACGGAATATTGCCAGGACTCCGGGATGATGGGTAAATCGGAATACCGCCACTTCTCATACTTTTCATCGTAGGCATCAGCGGAGGCAAGCTCCGCCAAATGCCCAAAACACCAGGAAACAAGATACCCGTTTCCGCTGAAATAGCCGTCCTCGTGCTTATTTGCACCAAGAACGGCGGCAATGGACTTCGCCACAGAGGGCTTCTCTGCAATGACCAACTGTACCATACTGCTTATTCTCCTTCATTTTCTTCGTCGTTGGTATCCTCATCGGATTCCACTTCATATTCCTCATCGTCTTCCTCATCACCGAAATCGTAATCATCGAGATCGGTGTCGCCCTTGGTATCCGGCTTATTTTTGCGGAGTTTGAACCAATAAAGCGCGCCGCCACCGCCGAGAGCAAGCAGGAAAATTACGACAATCGGGGCCTTGGAAGACTTGGCTTTCGGCTCATCCTCTTTGGTTTTTTCGTCGGCTTCCGCCTCTGTGCCTTTTTCTGCCTTGACTTCTTCCTTGCCCATACACTCGCTCATATTTGTTTCGCATACAGGGCAGTCTGTGTTGACCTCACCGGCTTCGCACTTGTCAGCGCAGGAGCAGACGGGTGTATCGTCAAGCTCACCATCCTCCATGAGCGCCATCAGATCGGACTCATCGACGAGGTTCAGGAAATACACATTCTCCGTATCATCACTGCGGTCAATGACGATATAAAAAGTGTTGCCGTTTTTGGACTGAACGGTTATAAACTGCTTGTTTCGCACCGTTTGCTCGTCTTGCACATAGTTGCTTTCATCCTGCAAAATATCATCCACAAGGGACAGATTGCCATCAGGAGTCAGAGCCGTTGAACTTGTATCGGATGAGACCGAAACTGCAGCCGTGGAAATGCTGATGCTGTCAATGGAATCAGGGGGAGTAGCCGTTCCCGTTTCATCTGAGGCATAGCAGCCGTTATCGGCAGCCAGTGCGGTTACGGAAAACGCCATAAGGCAACAGAGCGCAAGGAGCAGGGCAACAAGCAGGCATGGCTCATTCGTTTTCATCTTTCTGATCAGACCTTTCTTCAAAGTAATCGGGAACGGATGCTGTCGGATTTGTGTCCAGCAGCGTCATCAGTTCCGCAAGCTGGTCTATGCTAAGGCCGTTATCCCGGACAATACCGATGATATCTGTATTTTCGAGCTTCAGAATCTGCTCGTTCAGGGATTTCAGCCGTGCGGTAAGAACTTCAATTTTCTGAGCTGTTTTATCTCGCTCAGCTTTTAGTTTTTCAATGCGGGGGTTCAAATTAACTCCTCCTTTCAAGGATTTGGCAAGCGACCATAGGACAGAAAATGAGCCTGCCAGTAGCTTGTGTTGAGACTTGCATATTGGATTGGGTCACCACAGTGGATCATCATGCCGTTGCCGACATAGATACCGACGTGGGACGCGCCGACCGTATCATAAGTGCCTTGGAAAAACACCAGATCACCGGGCTTAACATTGGCAGAAGATACTCTGGTACAGATGTTTCTCAGTCCTTCTGCACCAAGCCGTCCGAAGTTCCAGCCTACGCCGCAGTTGTTGCAGACATAAGAAACAAAGCCCGAACAGTCAAAGGACGTGGATGGACTGCTGCCGCCCCAGACATAGGGATAGCCAAGATATTTTTCTGCTTCTGCAATCATCAGCGCAAACTGCTCGTCTTCCAGTGCCTCTGCCGGGATTTCGTATTGTTCGTATTCGGTGTTGTAGTACTTGCCGACATAGCCTGAATCGGCAAACAGATCGGGACGGTTGCCCAGCGTGCTCATATACATGGCATACATGGACAGCTGATCCTGTGACATGATATAGACCGGCACATGGGAGAGATTGAAGTTTTCCAGCTTCACCGTACAGATATAGTAGGTGTAAGGTACGCTCACAGTGTAGGTGTAACGCTTTTCGCTGGTTTCGCCCGTCTCGGGATCTGTCACGGTGCGGTATCCCGTCCTGCGTTCTGTCCTATACCTGGTTTCCGTTGTGACGGTTTCTGTCAGAATATATTGCTTGTCGAACAGGGTTTGCAGAGTATCGCCAATTTCATCAATCGTCCATTCGCCGCCCTGCAGCGCTGTGATGGCTGAAATGAGAACATAAGGGTCGTGCTCAATGTCATCCAGATCATATTGGTACTCATCGTAGTCGTGGGTACTTTCGTAGTTATCCAGATATTCCCGTAACTCATCCTCCATGGCGCAGTATGCGGCTTCTGCTGCCAGCATATCGCTGTCCTCCAGCGGATAGGTCGTGGAAACAACGGTAGAGGACAATCCCTCAAAGATTACAGAGCAAGACGAAAAGACGGATGTCAAAAGCAGAATTAACGCGGCAATCCCACCGATAATCAGGAAAGCCTTCTTGTTTCTCGCAACAAACTCACCGGTTTTCTTTGCTTTCTCCGCGGAGGATTTTGCCGCCTTTGCCGCAGTTTCCGATGCTTTGACCGTGTTGTCTGCACCTTTGCCTGCCTTGGCGGCGGCATACTCCTTCTTGATTGCCCGCTTTTGCTGCCATTTGGAATAGGGGTTTGCTGAGTAGCCCTGTGTCTTCTCATATTCCTTTTCGAGAGCCCGGATATTGGATTTATCTGCCGCAGCTTCGGCGCGGCTTGCATCCCGGTAAGGCTTCTGAACGTGAGAATGATGTGCTGTCTCAGCAATACGATAGCTGCTTTCAGCCGCTTCGCTCATGGTGTTGGCAGCATCCGTACCGGCGTTATCAGCATCGCTTTCACGGATTTCACGGTGAACGGTGCCTCTGACAGTATCCAGCGGAGCATCACGCGCAGTGTATGCCAGCTTGGATGGCGGCTTCTTTTCCTCAAAAGTTAAGCGTGTTGTGACTTTCCCATCGGATGACACAACACGCTGTTTTACTTTCTTCTTCGGTATTTTCTTTTCGACCTTTTCCAGCTTATCTACCGCTTTCCCGGCTTTCTCCGCAGATTTGCTGATAGCGGAATCTGTGAGCTCTTCGTCGGTAAACTGCAATCTCGGAGATCGTTTTGCCATCCGTCATCACCTCCATTTCTGCGGATATGAGCACTGCTCATGACGGGAACACTGCATCCTCGGTCGGAATCTCTCCGGGGGCAATATCACTGGGCTCCCAGGCGAGAATGCGGTCAACATGATCCTTGAAATAGGCTTTTCCGGCAGGTGTGACAAGCGTGTATTCGCTTTTCTCGCCGTTCGGACGATAAAAATCTCTTGTCTTAAACAGAGGTTCATTGCGTTTGCCGGCAAGCGCAAAAACTCTGCCGCCCCGGTTGCGGTCACGGAAGACAAATCTATGCTCCAGCAGATAGCCGATAAATTTGTTCTGCGGGACACCAAGCTCTTTTGCCGTATAACGCAGACAGGTCAGATCATCGGGGCTGACAAAAGAATCGTAGTAGTCTGCCTTTGGCAGCAGCCTGCCGTTTTCCGCTTTTAGACCTGCAAGCTGTTCGCGGAGAGCGCGAGCCCCGGCATTTTCCTCCTGAAGCTGCCGGATGAAATCTGACACAAGCTCCGGGTGTTCCTCCAACTGGTCAAGAACAGAGTCCGCGACATATGCGCCATGCTTGCGGATGGAGGGAATGACCTCATGGGTAATCCAGCGCTTGAATGCTTTCGCTTCGGGTTTACGGCTGGTCAAGATGATGGAATAGAGCCCAGCTTCACTCACAATATTCAAAGACTGTGCGCCGCCTCTCTTACCGGAATGACCGTCATTAGTAGTGACGGTCATTTTTTCATCATCATCAAGCTTCGATGCTGCCTGCCGTGGGTTCCGAATATCCAAAATCTTACAAACGTCGGCAGCTACAAACCATGGTTCACCGTCATTCAGTACAGAACGTACCTGCCCAAATTCGGGGCTTTCAAAAATCATCAGGTTGTTATTTTCTGTCATTTCCTATCCTTTCTCAGTTTGGGCAGCAAAAAAAGCAGCCCGTATTTCTACAAGCTGCTCTTTGGCATACCAATATAGAATTATTTGTTTTAGTCCTCATTGGCTGCGCTTCTTTAAAGTGGGATCTCATTGCTCATCGAAAAGAAGCACATCTTCTCTGACCGCAGCCAAAGCGGTAAGCTCTTCTGTGAAGCCCGACGCGCTGAACAGCACATACCAGACTTTTCGATTGTTTCGCTCCCATGCAACGCAATCAGTCTTCGCCTCCAGATTCTGAAGAATATTGACGCCCACCGGTTCCTGCCAGTATTTACATTCCCCCAGAATCAGGTTTTTCCCATCCTGGTCAAGGGCTGCAATATCAATTTCCGTGTTGGAATCCCAATATCGTCCAAGCTTTGTGAAATGGAAAGGCCAGACATCGTCGGCATTCAATTCCCACATTCGCTCTTTGCAAACATCTTCATAAACAAAAGCGAGATGATTGATCACAAGAGTTTTTCTGATTTACTTGTTTCTTATGCATCCTTATGCCTGCCATCGGTTTCCTGTTCCTGCGGCTTGGTGGTCATGATACGGTAAAGCTCTGTATCCTTCGGAAAATGGTCCACGAAAGGCAGAATGATGTTGCCGTAAAACAGCAGTCCTTCGCCTTCGGACGAGTGCGTCACATAAGAAAGCTGGTGGGGTGAAATGTTGAGCTGTTTTGCGAGAATCTGCCGGTCACCGGATGCCTGATTGAGCATGCAAACGTAGTCGGAATTTTCAAAGATGTTCTCGACTTCACGAGACGACAGCAGATCTTTGACGTTCTGTGTGATGCCGGTGGGAATGCCGCCCCATTTGCGGAAGCGTTTCCAGATTTCTACCGTGTATGCTGCCGTCTGCTCTTCCTTCAGCAGAAGGTGCATTTCGTCGATATAGTATCTGGTGGATTTATGCGCTTCGCGGTTTACGGTCACGCGATTCCATACCTGATCCTGCACAACGAGCATCCCGATTTTCTTGAGCTGCTTGCCGAGCTCCTTGATATCGTAGCTGACCACACGGCTGAGAATGTTCACATTGGTGCGGTGATTGAAGACATTCAAAGAACCGGTGACATAGATTTCAAGTGCAGTGGCGATATACTGTGCTTCCTTTTCCTCCTGATTTCTCAGTTCATTGTAGAGGTCTTCCAGAATCGGCATGTTTTCCGGACGGGGATCATTCAGATAATCGCGGTATACACGCCGCACACAGCGGTCGATGATGGTTTTCTCCACAGGCTTCAAGCCGTCCTTACCGCCGACAATCAGTTCACAGAGGGACAGAATAAAGTCACTCTTCAGAGAAAGCGGATTTTCGTCGTCACTGTAATTGAGGTTCAGATCCATGGGGTTGATGTAGTCATTGGATGTGGGCGAGATTTTGACAACCTGCCCTCCGAGCCGTTCTACCAGTGTACCGTATTCCGACTCAGGATCGCAGATAATGATGTCATCATCGGTTACGAAGAACACATTGGCGATTTCGCGTTTTGCGGCAAAGCTCTTGCCGGAACCGGGCGTACCGAGAATCAGCCCATTGGGATTCTTCAAATACTTGCGGTCTACCATGATGATGTTGTTGGAAAGCGCATTGACACCGCAGTACAGAGCTTCACGGTAGGGCTGGAAGAGCTCTTGCGTGGTAAAAGGAATAAAAATAGCGACGCTTGATGTGGTCAAGCCTCGCTGTATCTCTATTTGATTGTAAGCAAGCGGAAGTGCGGACATCAGCCCTTCTTCCTGACGGAAATCCAGTCTTGCCAGCTGGCAGTTGTATTTCTGCGCGATGGAGCTTGCCTGAAATATATTGTTGTCGAGCTTTTGCTTATTGCCGGCGATATTGAGAATAGTAAATGTCAGCAGGAACATACGCTCGTTGCGGGATTGCAGCTCCTGCAGAATCTTTTTCGCTTCGTTTCCGTAGGTGGCAAGGTCGGAAGGAATGATATCCATATCATAACCGGAACGAACAGCTTTTTTCTGCTCTTCTATGGTCATTTTCTGAATATCCGTAATTTTGCGTTTGATGGTCTTGATGGCCTTGACCTGGTCTACGGACTGGATGTGCATACTTACAACAAGGGAGCTTTCCATATCCAGAAAGTCTGCCAGCATGCGGTCATTGAGCTCCGGCGCGAGAATCTGAA
>CAVHXA010000033.1:0-19283 GCA_963639765.1 Oscillospiraceae bacterium
ATCAGCAGCAATGCCATAAGGGCTGACAGGATACGTTTTTTCTTCATGTGCTAATACCTCCTTGTAATCGCCTCGATTCGTTATCCTTTGGGAAGTGCCTCTATTCAAAAAGGCGCGCTCCGTCCATGATTGCTCATGAGCAGAACGCGCCTTTGAAAAGCTTGTGTTTGTTTTTGGAAACAGCGCAAAGGGACAGACTTATCCTGTCTGTCTGTCTGTCTGTCTGTCTGTCTGTCTGTCTGTCTGTCTGTCTGTCTGTCTGTCTGTCTGTCTGTCTAATTATGGGGTTCGGCTGCATCCTTGTCAAGCCCCTTTCGCAGATATTCTCGACCGGCTGTATATAAGCTTAACCAATTTGATGATAGCAGAAAAATCCGATTGCTACAAGAACATTTTGCAAATTGGTAATTTGAAATATCGGTTGTTATATGGTTCCGGACAGAACATCATCTGCTCGATGACAGGCAACCGACCGATCCTGATATGTCCGAAGCTCCGGAGCTGCGCTGCGGCAGATATCCCTGCAAAACGGACACCTCGTGCAAAATCTGCAGCCTGCCGGCGGGTCGATCGGACTTGGGAGCTCCCCGGACAGCAGCTGCTTCTTTTCATTACGCAGAAGCGGATCCGGCTTTGGAACCGCTTCAAGCAAAAACCGCGTATATGGATGCAGCGGCTTTTGGAAAACAGCCTGTGTAGGGCCGACCTCGCACAATCGACCCAAAAACATAACCGCAACGCGCTCTGAAATAAAACGTACAACCGACAAATCATGGCTGATAAACAGGTATGTCAGCTTATACTGCGTCTGCAAAGCCCTGAGTAAATTCAGGATCTGGTTCTGAACCGATACATCCAGTGCAGACACCGGCTCATCGCACACAATCAGCGCCGGCTGCAGCGCAATCGCCCGCGCAATCCCGATACGCTGCCGCTGACCGCCGGAAAACTGATGCGGATAGCGGTTCAGGCAATCCTGTGAAAGGCCTACAGCCTGCAGCAGTTCAAGAACGCGAGCAGTTGTCTGCTGTTTTGTGGAACAAGCATGGTATGTTTTTAAAGGCTCTGCTATGATATCACGAACGGTCATTCTCGGGTCCAGGGATGCATACGGGTCCTGAAAAATAATCTGCATCTGTCTGCGATAGGGCCTGAATTCCTTTGGCTTCAGCCCGCTGATTGTCTTTTCCCTGAAGCTGACTGTGCCGGATGTCGGCTGATAGAGGCCAATCAATGTACGCCCCAGAGTAGACTTTCCGCAGCCGGACTCGCCAACCAGAGCAAGCGTCTGGCCCTGAAAAAGATCAAGCGAAACATCGGATACAGCATGGACGCTTCGTGCACTGTCAATCCGAAAGTCCTTGCTTAAATTTCTGGCACGAAGAAGAATATTATGTTCCAATCTCTTTCTCCTTTGTTCTGATGCATCGAACAGAATGATCCGGGGTTATCCGCAGCAGCTCCGGCAGGCAGCTCCGGCAGGCATTGGTACAGTACGCGCAGCGTGGAGCAAAGCTGCATCCGGACGGCAGACTTGTCAGATCCGGGACCGATCCCGGAATTGTGTCCAGGTACTGATCGTTGCGCTGCAGGGCTGTCACTGCATTCAGGAGCCCCTGTGTATAGGGATGGATTGGATTTCTGAAAAGCTCAAAGGTTTCGGCCTGTTCTACAATTCTGCCTGCATACATCACATAGACATAATCACACAGTTGGGCAATAACGCCAAGATTGTGCGAAATAAGGATCATGCTCATCCCTGTTTCGTCACAAAGCTGTTTCATCAGCCGCAGAATCTGGGCCTCAACCGTAACGTCCAGGGCAGTTGTCGGTTCATCCGCCAGCAAAAGCTTTGGCTGACACACCATGGCCATTGCGATCATTACCCGCTGGCGAAGGCCGCCGGAAAGCTCATGCGGGTATGCCCTATAGCGTTTCTGCGGCTCGGAAATGCCAACCTTTTCAAAAGCCTTCAGCACCTCTGCCCTGGCCTGCTGCCGTGAAATATGCCGATGCAGGCGAAGCGCCTCCTCAACCTGCCTGCCGACGGGCATAACAGGATTCAGGCTCGTCATGGGTTCCTGAAAAATCATTGCAATTTCTTTTCCTCGAACGGCAGCCATATCGCGATCGGAAAGCGTTGTTAATTCCTTCCCCTCCAGTCGGATGGATCCGGAAATGATTCTGCCGGGATATTTGATCAGGCGAAGAATAGATCGAACTGTCATGCTTTTGCCGCAGCCGGACTCCCCAACAATGCCGATAATTTTGTGTTTTTCCACCTGCAAACAGACATGATCCACAGCCTGGGCCAATCCGCTCCGGTTAAAAAAGCCGACACACAGGTCTTCTACCTGCAGGATATATTCTTCCACTGTACAGTCTCCTTTATCGATTCTTCAAATGGGGATCCAGCACATCTCGAAGTCCATCGCCAAGGAAGTTGAATGCAAGAACAATCACCATGATTGCCAGGCTGGGTGCAAGACTCAGCCACGGTCTGGTATACAGAAACTGACGGCCGGTATTTACCATCAGGCCCCATGATGCCTGCGGTGCCCTGATGCCGATTCCGAGAAAGCTGAGAGAGCTTTCGGAAAGAACCGCTGATGGAATATTGAGCGTAAAGAGTACGATCAAATCCGGTATACAGTTCGGCAGAATGTGCCGCAGCATGATTATGCTGTTCCTTACGCCTATGGATTGGGCAGCTTCGATATGTTCTGCGGTTTTGAGCTTTAATGTTTCGGCACGAACAACACGGGCAACGCTGGCCCAGTTAACCAGAGCCAGAGCCAGAAAAATATTGATGATTCCGTCCCCCAGCGTATACATGATAACCATTGCCAGCAGCATGGAAGGAAACGCAAGCATGATATCTGCCAGACGCATGATAACCGCATCGGTCTTTCCACCGATATAGCCTGCAACGATACCAAGAACCGCACCGATAATCATGGATATCAATGTGGGTATAATGCCCACAAGCAACGATACGCGAGCTCCATACAGCATTCGTGTCAGAACGTCGCGTCCAAGCTCATCCGTTCCAAGAAGATGCTTTAACGACGGTGCCTCGAGCCGATGAAGCAAATCCTGTTCTTCGAAGGAAAAGGGCGTGAGTATAGGCGCCGCGCAGGCCGCCAGAATCATCAGAAGAATTACAGCCGCGGAAATCATGGCAAGCTTATTTTCTTTTGCAAGGTGCCTGACAACGTCGAAAAGGGGTTCCTTCATCTCAGGGTCTCCTTTCTCAGGCGGGGATCCAGTACGTTGTACAAGCAGTCCGCAAGAAGATTGCCCAGAATTACGAGAACGGTTGAAAACAGGACTGTTCCCTGCAGCAGGGGAATATCCCGGCCTTCTATTGCCTGAACGGCAAGGCGGCCCACTCCGTTTACCGAAAATACTGTCTCGCAGATTACAGCGCCGGACAGCAGGCTTGACAGCTGCACTGCCATCATGGTAATCACCGGCAATACGGCATTACGCAGGCCGTGTACGATAATTACACCCATCTGGCGGCGGCCTTTTGCACGGGCTGTATCAATGTAGTCCTCTGCCAGAACCTCCAGCAGTGTGGATCTGGTCAGTCGGGCAATACTGCCGGCCGAATTCCAGCCCAGAGCTATAGACGGCATGATATAGCCCAGCCAGCTGTCTGTTCCGGAAATAGGGAATATTCCCAGTCGATATGCAAATAAATATTGAAGAACCATAGCCGCCATAAAAACAGGCATGGAAACACCAAGCAGCGAAAAGCCCATAAACAGATGATCCAAAAAACTGCTTTTTTTTACGGCTGCTATGATGCCGCATGCAACTCCCATCGTCCATGCAAAAAGAGCAGCACAAAGAGCCAGCTTGACAGTGTTGGGAAAAGAAGCTGCAATCAGAGCCGAAACAGGACGATTGAGCGAATAGCTTGTACCAAAATCTCCGGTCACGGCTCCCTTTATATAGGTCCAGAACTGAACCAGTACCGGCTGATCCAGCCCAAGTTCGCGAGTTATTCGATCAATGCTCTCGGCATTGGCATGCTCGCCCATCATGGTTGTAACCGCGTTTCCCGGGATAATGCGCAAAAGCAGAAAAATAAGCAGCGCTACGCCGAAGAGCACAATCAATGTCTGAAGAATGCGCCTGAGAATATTATGCAGCATAGGGATGTTCCTCGCAGATACACGCAATGGACGCCCTGGAATCGGGCGTCCCTGCTGTTGTTTGTGTTTTCCTGTGATGCTTTCAGTTCAGCGTAACATCCTTTGCATAGAAGTTACTGTAACCGGCCCAATACGGCACAAAGGCCGCAACTCGCTCACCAATTGCAAACAGATGTGTATTTTCCAGCAACGGAACCCAGGCAGCATCCTCTTTTACGATGATTTCTTCCAGTGCCTGATATTCTGCCATGCGCTCCGCTTCGTCCGTTATTCCGCTGGCTGCCGCAACACGGGCCATAATTTCCGTATTGGAATAATTCAGGCTTCTGATGGCTGTTTTTTCTTCGCTTCCGAAGAAGGTATACATTATATTGGCAGGATCGTTATAGTCCATTGTCCAGTTGGCAACAAAGCTGTCCATCTCTCCGGACTTTCGAAGGTCCAGCCAGGAGGATTCGTCATAACTGTGAATTTCTGCGTGAATGCCGATATCATTCAGATTTTGCTGAATAATCTGGTAAACCAGCTGTGTGTTGCCTGAAGAAGAGGAATCCATAGCCAGCTCGAAACTGATCTCACCCTCGGCATAACCGGCATCGGCCAGAATCTGTTTTGCCTGCTCCGGATCATATGCGAGTCGCTGAAGATCGTCGTTGTGTCCCCATACGCCGGTCGGAATAATACCGGACTGAGGAATAGCGGCGCCTCCATACACGGATTCAATAATCGAATCAACATCAATTGCCATCTGGATCGCCCTGCGGACAGCCACATCGCCCAGATATGCATTGTTCGCATTCAATGCCATATAGGTAAGGCCGACGCGGGTGCTTGTAACAATGCGGTCCGCATAGGTGGTTTTGTAGGTAGATTCAACAATGGTGGAATCGAGGGTTTCGAGGTCGATAATGTCAAGCTCCCCATTCTGGTACATGAGGTTTTGCGTAGAAGCATCCGGAATAATGGAGACAATCACCTTTTTGACACTCGGTTCGTCTCCCCAGTATTTGTCGTTATATTCGAGAGTAAAGTGGTCGTTTACTACCCATTCGGTGATTTTATACGGACCGGTCCCGATGGTATCCTCACAGGAAATTCCGAAATTGGACACCGATTCGATAGTCTGCTCATCTACAATAGACATAGCCGGACCAGTCAGCTCTGCAAGAAAGCCGGCATTGGGCACTGCAAGGGTAATGGAAAAATGTGTGTCATCCGTTGCAAGAAAGCCCGCCAGCGTATCTGCCTCGCCATCCTGCAAAGCCTGAGCACCCTGCACCTCGAGCGGGATATCATCGTTTACTCCGCCTTCTGTCAGCAGACGTTCGAAGGTATACTGCACATCTGAGGAGGTCAGTGTGCTTCCGTTGGAGAAGACAACTCCGGAGCGAAGCGTAAAGTCGTATGTCAGGCCGTCATCAGACACTGCATAGCTCTCGCAAAGGCTCGGTACGATGGCTGTGGAACCGTCGGCCTGTACCTCGGATTCGAACAGACGGTCGAATATGTTCATGGGGACCATGTAATTGTCCGTGGTGTGTGCCACATCCATTGTGGTAATGTCGTAGGTTGCGGCAACTCTCAAAACGCCGCTCAGCGCATCAGAGGATTCAACCTGAGATGCTTGCACATTTTCCTTCGGCAGCTCTGAGGAGGTGGTGGCCTGCTGTGCTGTCTGGCCGCAGGCAGCCATGCAAAGCAGCATGGACATAGTCAGCATAATGGCAGCAATCTTGCGCATGGATTAATCCCTCCGTAATCTTGATTGATCCCATTCTATCAGCATTTTTAGCATTCAGCAGCGAAAAAGTTGCTGTATTATATGTAAATCGTGCTATATAACAAACGAAACCCGCAGGACAACGGGCTTCGTTGGAATCCTATCTGAAACAACGCCTGCCTTGCAGCGTTATCGAACGGATCCCGCGTATTTGGCTGTGGTTTACATTTCGCGCCGTCCTTCTAATGCACGAAGAAGTGTAACGTCGTCTGCATATTCAAGCTGACTGCCTGCCGGAATACCATAGGCCAAACGGGTAACCCGCACACCGAGCGGACCAAGCAGACGGTAAAGATACATGGCTGTTGTCTCTCCTTCCGTGTCCGGGTTGGTAGCCATTATGATTTCTTCTATTCCGCCCTTTTGCACCCTGCTCAGCAGATGGCGAATACGAAGATCATCCGGCCCGACATGATTGAGCGGAGAGATTACGCCATGCAGGACATGATAAAGTCCGTTGTATTCTCTAGCGCGTTCGATTGCAGCTACATCTCTTGGCTCAGCAACAACACAAATCTGGCTGTGATCGCGTTTGGAGTCGGAACAAATCGGGCAAAGCTCCTGATCAGTCAGATTCTGACATTCGCAGCATGCATGAATTTGTTTTCTGGCTGCAAGGATTGCCTGGGCAAAATCCACAGCCTCCTGTTCGGAAAGGTCAAGAATATGAAAAGCAAGACGCCTGGCCGTTTTGCTGCCGATTCCGGGCAGCTTGGCAAATTGCTCGGTCAGTTGTTCCAGTGCAGCCGGATAGAAGTTCATGGCTTCAGAACAGCCCGCCGAGGTTTAATCCACCGGTCAGCCTGGACATAGTGGTATTTGCGTCGCTGTCGGCACTGCGAAAAGCTTCGTTGACTGCTGCTATAATCATGTCCTGCATCATCTCGATGTCCTCCGGGTCTACGGCCTCCGGGTTGATTGTCAACCCTGTCAGCTCATGCTTGCCGTTTACCTCTGCCTCGACCATACCGCCACCTGCTGCTGCCTTGTAGGTGCGGGTTTCGAGCTCTGCCTGCATTTTCAACATATCCTGCTGCATTTTCTGAGCCTGCTTGATCATATTAGCGCTGGCAGCTCCGCCCATTGGGCTGCTGCCGCGGAAGCCCTTCGCCATTTGTCGTTACTCCTTTGAATTATTTTTTTCAGAATACTTTAGGCAGAGAGAAAAGTCAATCCGACACATTGAAATTCAGGAATATTTCGTTTGAACATCCTCTCTGCCTGGGATACATGCCTCAAGTGCATACCGGGTATCCTCCGGCCTTTCCGAAAAGTCGAGCATCGGCGTTTCTTCCAGACAGAGAGCCGCTTATCTTATAAAATTCGTTGCCGTGCGCTTTTCCTGTTCCGGCAGGCCAAATGTCTTTTTTCCAAGCTCGATACTCTTCATCAGGAATGTCATGTTGCGGGCCAGAGTGCGCATGCTCTGCCTGCCCTCCTCGTCTGCTTCTGCCTCGCCCTTCACGCAGCCGTGAATGGAGTTCCAGTACTGACCGGACGCGATTGGCATATTGCTGATGGTGTAATACTTATTCAGCTCGTCAAATGTGGATGAACAGCCGCCTCTTCTGGCGCAGACCACACTTGCCCCCACCTTCATGCTCTTATCGAAATGCGTACTGTAGAATAGCCTGTCCAAACAGGCGATCAGCGTTGCATTTGCCGACGCGTAATATACCGGACTTGCAACCACCAGTCCGTCCGCCTCCTCAAAAAGAGGAGCAAGTTCATTAACTGTATCATCAAAGATACACCTGCCGGTTTCGTAGCAGTGCCCACAGGCCACGCAGCCGCGGATATCTTTATTTCCCACCTGTACCGTGGTCACCTCCACACCGTTATCCAGAAAAACATTTTTCATCTCACGTATCGCGATCGACGTATTGCCGTCAGCGTGGGGGCTGCCGTTAATAATCAGAACCCTGATCATGTTTAATCTCCTTCCATCTGTTGATTGATCTGATCCTCGCCGGCCTTCATGGCTTCCAGCGTCTGCGCCAACAGCTCGTCGAGCTCCCATCCGAGTCGTTGTGCTCCGGTAGTGATAATGTCACGGCTGCAGCCCGCCGCGAACTTCCGATCCTTAAACTTCTTTTTCAGGCTGGACAGCTCCATGTCCTTGCAGCTCTTACTGGGGCGCATCTTCGCCGCCGCACCAATCAGACCGGTCAATTCGTCCGCCGCGAACAGGACCTTTTCCATAAGGTGCTCCGGCTCCACATTGCAGCAAATGCCATAGCCGTGGGAGCATACTGCATGGATCAGGTCATCGCCGCAGCCTGCCTCTTTCAGCAGCTCCGGTGCTTTTATACAGTGCTGCTCCGGCCACATCTCGAAGTCCACATCGTGCAGCAAGCCCACCGTAGCCCAGAAATCCGCCTCGTCACCGTATCCAAGCTTTTCAGCAAACCACCGCATGACAGCTTCTACTGTCAGACCATGCTGGTAATGAAACGGCTCGTGATTATACTTCCGCAGGGTATCGAGCGCAGTTTTTCTGTCAATACATGTTCTCATTATGGCCATTCTCCTTTGTGAAAAGTTGCATTTCCCAGCGATGGTATTATACGCACGGTTAAATTCTGTGTCAATATTGCCCCTTATTATGCCGCAAATTCCCAAAAGACATTCCAGAATCGTTCAAATGCCTCGCGTGCGCCGTGCGCCTCATTATGCGGTGCTTCCCGAAATTATTATCAGAAAAACTTCCCAATAATTCACGTCATCCCTATTGACAAATCCTGTTTTCGAATCTATAATCTTGTTGAGAACAATTCCTAATAAACGCACAAGCGAAAAGGGGTAGAAATTATGGATGTCAAAAACAAGTACGCAGGTACACAGACCGAGAAGAACCTTTGGGAGGCCTTTGCCGGGGAGTCCCAGGCGCGGAACAAATACACCTACTTTGCTTCGGTTGCAAAGAAGCAGGGCTTTGAGCAGATTGCCGCCCTGTTCTTAAAGACGGCAGATAATGAAAAAGAGCACGCGGAGCTCTGGTTCAAGGAGTTGTGCGGCATCGGTGATACGGCGCAGAACCTCGCCGCCGCTGCCGAGGGCGAAAACTACGAATGGACAGATATGTATGAAGGCTTTGCGAAAACCGCAGAGGAAGAGGGCTTTACGGAGCTTGCGAGGCGCTTCCGTCTCGTTGCTGCTGTGGAAAAACATCACGAGGAACGCTATCGCGCATTGCTGAGAAATGTTGAGGCGGCAGAGGTGTTTGCAAAGAGTGAGGTCAAGGTATGGGAATGCCGCAACTGCGGTCATATTGTAGTCGGAAAAAAAGCACCTGAAGTCTGTCCGACCTGTGAACATCCGCAGAGCTACTTTGAGCTTCACGCAGAGAACTACTGATATGAGCGCCCAGGTATTTGACCAGAAAGCCCTGTATCAGCTTGGCTATGGGTTATACGTTCTTACAACAAGGGACGGCAAAAAAGACAACGGCTGTATTGTCAACACCGTGATGCAGGTTGCAAGTAATCCGCCGGTGATTGCTGTCGGAGTAAACAAGCAGAACTATACCTGTGAGATTATTCAAAAAACAGGTGTGCTGAACATCAACAGTCTTACGGAGGACACCCCCTTTGAGGTGTTTAAGCATTTCGGTTATCAAAGCGGCAGGGATGTCGACAAATTTGATGAATGCACTCCCGATAGAAGCGAGAACGGGCTTATCGTTCTGCCGAGGCATATCAAGGGATTTCTCTCTCTTGCCGTTGACCGGGAAACAGATTTGGGTTCACATATGCTGTTTCTATGCACGCCTACCGAGGGGAAACTCCTGTCTGATGAAGAGGCCGTGACCTATTCCTATTATCAAAAGAACATCAAGCCAAAGCCTCAGCCGGAGAAAAAGAAGGGCTTCGTCTGCAGAATATGCGGATACATCTATGAGGGAGAAACTCTCCCGGAGGACTTTGTCTGTCCTCTCTGCAAGCACGGAGCTGAAGATTTTGAACCGATATAAAGGAGAAATTTGCTATGCGGCAACAGTTTTATAAATGCAGCCACTGCGGAAACATTATAGCCTTTGTCAAAAAATCGGGAGCGTCGGTTATCTGCTGCGGCGAAAAGATGACCGAGCTTGTCCCCGGCACAGTTGACGCGTCACACGAGAAGCACGTTCCGGTTTACACGGTGGATGGAAATACCGTTCATGTTAAAGTCGGTGCAGCGGAGCACCCCATGCTGCCGGAGCATTTCATTGAGTGGATTTCCATTCAGACGAAACAGGGCAATCAGCGTAAGGAACTGCGTCCGAACGATAAGCCGGAGGCTTGCTTTGCACTCTGCGACGGAGATGAAGTCGAGGCCGTGTATGCCTACTGCAATCTCCACGGCCTGTGGAAGGCATAAGGCCGGGAACCTTAACTTTAAAGCGCATGCGGGTGCTTTATCCCGTAAATATAAGGCATCACCGCACTATTACATGATTTTGGCGGTCCTTTCCCACAAAAATCCTCCTGCCGAATGTTGCGGTGATGTTATAAGAAGGAGAACCGACCATGAGAAGTATTACCAAGCTTGACCTGCAGTACGCACACCGATTCTATGGCTTCAAGGGCGAAGCACAGTATCTTCACGGTCACACCGGCATCCTCACCATCGAGGTGGAGGGATCTGTCAACGATGGCGTGAACATGGTGTTCCCCTGCAACGAGATCCAGAAGACTGCTTGGGATGTGCTCAAGAACTTTGACCATGCGCTCATCCTGCGCCATGACGATCCGCTGCTGCCCGCCGTTCTCGACGTATATGAGAAGCAGGGCATCAAAGACGGTCACCCCAACAACACTATGAAGGGTCCCGCATTCCAGACGGAGCTGGCGACCGCGTATCCCGACTGCCGACTGGTGGTGACAAAAGAGACCATGACCGTAGAAGGCATGATCAAGATCGTCTATGACCTGCTGAAGGACAAGCTGAACATCGTCAAGCTGACCTTCACCAGCGGCGTCAATGCGGCCTCGGCGGAATTCCCGTCGCATCTGGATGTAGACCGCTGTCCGCTGTGCGGCATTGCGCTGGATGAAAACGGTGTATGCCCCAAGTGTGGATACCGCAAGCAGTAACTGAAAAAAGCATAATCTATGCCCGCCTTGTTTCATACGGACAGGGTGGGCATTAAAATGGAGACGACAATATTGATTTCAAGAAGAGATACAAAGCAGCGCAGGCTGGTGCTGCAGGCAGTTCAATCAAGGTGCGACCATCCGACAGCAGAACAAATATATGAGGATGTCCACAAGGCAGACCCGAAGATAAGCCACGGAACCGTATACAGGAATCTGAACTGTCTCTCGGAGGACGGCACAATTTGCCATGTGCGCGTTCCCGGTGCCGACCGCTATGATCTGCGTACCGACCTGCACTACCATATGTTCTGTATAAAATGCAAAAAGGTGATTGATGCGCCGTTCCCGTATGATCCGATTCTTGACGATGATATCATGCAGCAGTCCGGCTTTGACATCATTCGCCATCGGCTGATTTTTGAGGGTATTTGCCCGGAATGCCGGGACGATGCATAAGCATTGACTGCTTATTGTTCCTTATTGGTGGGGATTTGATGATGATTCTGGTGCTGCAAAACAAGCCATTCGGCCATATCCCGCAGCGTCTCCTCAATGGGACGCGGTTGATAGGAGAAGTCTTTCGTTGCGGCGGCATGACTGAACTGTCCGTTTGAGGAGAGAACCGAAACGGAGTACGGTGTAAAAAACGGCGGTGTTTTTTTCTTAAGGCTGGTGCGCTCAAAAAACGGTGCGGCAAGCCTCGCAAGCCCTAATGGCATGGGAATAGATCGGTGCTTCAGCTTTGCCTCTTTTCCAACTGTCTGCAGCATTCTTTCAATTGTTATGTAGTGTCCGGACAAAATGTATCCTTTGCCGACGTTCCCTCGCTCCGAGCAGTCAAGAATACCCTTAGCCACATCACGAACGTCAACGAAATCATAACCGCCCTTTACGCAGAACGGCAGCTTCCCGGTGAGGAACGCTTTGACCACGGTTGTGATGCTGCCGCCGACCAGATCGCCCGGTCCGATAATCCCGGAGGGAAACACAACGTTTGCTCTCAGCCCCTGTCGGATGGCATCAAATACCATCTCTGTTGCGGCGGCCTTGCTTCTGGCATATTCCCCGTGCACAAGCATCGGAGAAAAATCGCTTTCCTCCGTTATAACCGTATCTTTCGGTTTTTCGGGAATGGCATGAACGGAGCTGACATAGATCATTCTCCCCACGTTATACTCCGAACACAGCAGCATGATATTTCGTGTTCCTGCCACATTCACCTGATACAGCCGGTTTTCGTGTCGAGAAGCAACGGAGACGATACCCGCGCAGTGAATCAGGCAGCTTCGACTGTCTGCACCTGCAATGAAAAAAGGCGCGAGAGAACTCTTGTTGCAAACATCTCCGTTTATTACATGTACTTCTTTCGGAAGTATTTTTGCATACGGGTCATTGGGCAGCACCAGCGCGTAAACCGGTACTCTGCGGCGCACCAGCTCCTCCGCAACAGCCCGTCCCAGAAATCCTGTAGCGCCTGTGACCAGATATCTGTCGTACATAACAACACTCCTTCAGCAAGTACAACACCGCACAATTCGTCTGCTGCCGTCGTCAGACGGCAGCTCTCACTTTATAACTGCCGGTCACTGATTTGCCGGGCTCCATCTCGAGCTAGACAAGAGGGTACATCAGCGGAACGCCAATCAGGATCCCGAGAAGAAGCAGCAACGATAACGGGACGCCGTATTTCAGATAATCCGAAAAACGATAGCCCGCTGCCTGCGTCATGGCAATCTGTGCAGCCGCGAGAGGGGTACAGCAGGCTGTGCTTGCGCCCAGTGTAATGCCGATACAATATGGCATCGGAGAAAGGCCGGCCGCAGAGCAGAAGGAAATCGCCACAGGGAGCACGATAACAATGGCCGTTGAATTGGTGACAAACTGACTGATGAACATGGAGAGGGTGACCAGAACAGCAAACACTGCATAGGGAGGAGCGTCGCTGCCTATAGCGGAAACAATTGTGCCGCATATCAGCTGACCGGATCCGGCAATGGTCAACGCGTTGGCAAGTCCCAGACAGGAAGCAAGAAAAACAACCGCTTCCCAGTTCAGTTCCCGTACCACGTCTTCGGTGCTGCAGCAGCCGGAAAGCAAGCACAGGGCTGCTGCGCTCAGAGCCGTCATATGTATCGGAATAAGAGATAAGGCATACGAGATCGTCATGGCAATCAGGATCAGCAGCATGATAATCAGCTTTTTCCGGTCATAGGCAGTCTCGACGACGAGGCTGCTTTTTTCAGTGTCGATTGATTTATCTTCGTCAGAACGCATGCCCCAGATTCTTTCGCCGAGGCGCACCCCAAAAATTGGAAGATACAGAAAAAACAGGCCAAAAAGGACCAGTCCCGGCCCAGTCAGTGTCCACATCCCCATTTGTATGTCGGTCAGACTGCGCATCAGAGCGTTGGCTGTCAGCTGCGGTGTGCAGCCGATCAGGGTGCAGCATCCACCCAGCATAACGGAGCAGGCCAGCGGAAGAATCAGGTTTTTCCGCTTCATGCCTGACTGGCTGCACACACTGTCCGTTATCGCAATAAACGCTGCCAGCGTCGCCGTGTTTGCCAGAAACATGGACAAAACTCCGGCAGATGCACAGCTTATCGGCAAAAAAAGCCGTTCGCTGCCACGTGACCATCGAATCACCATGCGGCCCAGGAGCTGTGCCGCACCCGTTTTGAACATGGAAATCCCAACGATCATGGATCCGGACATCAGAAGAACGATGCTGTTGGAAAAGCCCGAGAACGCTTCTTCAAAGGTGCATAGCCGCAGCAGTACAGCCAGAATGCAGCCTATACAGGCTGCTGCAGCAGACGAAAATCTGTTGGCCAGAAAAAGGAGTACCAGGCCGGCCAGCAAAAGGATTCCGAGCAGATCTGCCTGCATTCGACTCACTCCTCTCGCGACCGGCAGAAACGGCCTTCATTCATCCGGAAAAGGCGTTTTTCGGCAAAACCGGGGAAGCCTTGCCCACCTTACGGCAGCGGCAGACTATACAATGGTCCATCCGCCATCCACCAGCAACAGCTGACCGGTTACATAGCTCGAAGCATCCGCAGCCAGAAACAGCATGGCGCCGTTCAGCTCTCCGGGTCTGCCGCGGCGACCCATGGGACAGTTGCTGCGTATACCGTCTTCATATGCCTGATCGGCTACCTTAGCCGACATTTCGCTTTCAAAATAGCCGGGGCCAAGCGCGTTTACCGTAATCCCCTGTTTTGCCCACTCGGCTGCCAGAGCCCGGGTCATCATCAGTACAGCGCCCTTTGCGGTGGAATAACCGGAGCGAGGTACACCGTTCATGGTTACCACGCAATGAAAGGAGCCGATGTTGACGATTTTGCCATACTGCTGCCGAAGCATGACCCTCCCGACCTCACGTGCCATAAAGAATACTCCGTTTACACTGGTGTTGATTACACGATGCCAGGTTTCGTCGTCCGTATCCACGGCCGGGGTGGCAAAGCCGGCGCCTGCGTTGTTGATCAGAATATCAATACGGCCGAATTCCGCAGCAACCCGGTCCACGGCATTGCGTACCTGCGTACTGTCGGTAACATCGCAGGGGACAACCAGACATTTTACGCCGCAGGCTTCGATTTCCTTTTCGACCTCCCGCAGCCGCTCAACGCGTCGGGCAGCGATGGCCACGTTTGCACCCTGCTCCGCAAGACACAGGGCAAACTGCCGCCCCAAGCCGGAGGAGGCACCTGTTACAAGGGCATATTTCCCGGCAACATCAAAATAGTTTTTCATACAGACATCTCCCTTCTGCTCTGATTTCTGTAAAAGCTCAGCTGGAGGGCCTGTAGCCCAACGCCTCGATCTGCCTGCCTCCGACATGTCCGGACAGAAAATACAGCACGGCTACAACCGCCATCAGGGCGGCAAAAAGAATCCATGCAAGGTTATAGGTCCCGGTAATATCAAAGATAAACGCAGCGACGGTTGGACCGATAATCTGTCCGGCATTGCCCGCCATGTTCATCCACCCGCTCAGTACACCGTATTCCCTATCGCCGAAATTGCGTGCGGTGATCAAAAACGGAATGGTGGATGGTACCGCACCGCCAATCAGATAGAGCGGGATCAGAATCGCGGAAAACGCCATATTTCCGGAGGAAAGGGCCATACAGACAAAGACGCCCGCATAAAACAGGGGGGCTATGACCGATGTGCGTCGGATGTGCAGGATGTCAGACAGTATGCCCAGCAGGAATTTGCCCAGAATCATGGTGCCCAAGGCGCCGGCATACAGCTCGGCGGCCTGCGTGCTGCTGCCGGTTACCTCCGTAAAGTACGCAACAAACTGCGCACTGAAGGCGGAAGCGCCGATCATCGTGGTCAGGCCGGCCAGCCACTGTAACCACCAGCGGACGGTTTTCAAGGCCTGTCTGCCGGTAATGCCGGTCTTTTGCGTGGAAACACCGCCCGCGGCGGCAACCTCCTCTGCGGAGGGGTCGCCTATACGGGTGTCGAAATTTCTGTCGCTGGGCATGCTGACAACCAGCAGCAGCGCAATGGGGATCATAATGGCATTGATGCCCGCCATGGCCAGATATGCGGTACGCCAACCGTAGCCGGCAATAACAGAGTGAACAATTTTAACCCAGACCAGAGCACCCGCACCGCTGCCCAGCATGCCGATAGACATGGCCGTGCCCTTGACCTTGGGACCGAACCAGTTGCTGACCATAATGGTTACGGGAAGATTGGTAGCGCCGCTCCAGCCGATGCCCTGAATTCCCGCCAGCAGATACAGCTGCCACAGAGCTGTGGCACGGGACATCAGCACATAACACACGCTGGTCAGTGTTACGCAGATCGTCAGCACATATTTTACCGGGAATTTCTTATAAAGCTTTCCGATAAAGGCCGAGCTGATCAGCATGGTGACCGTCATGATGGTGTTGGTCTGAATGTATGCGGTGCGGAGCACTCCCAGCTCGTTGCAAATGGGATCATAGAACAGCGACGAGCAGTTTACCTTGACAACATAGCAGATAAACATGGACATGAAGCCACAGAACAGCATTATCCATCCATAATAGAATCTGCCGTCGACTTTGAATAGATTCCGTTTCAAAGAGCCACCTCCGTTTTTTGATGTGCAAAATGTCGATTTTTCTGCAGGAACAGCTTTGTAAATCTTTTTCCGCATATGAGGTTATCCGTTTCGAAAATTCGGAGCGAGGATAAATATCAGGATTTATTCTCAATAAGAAGTATACAAGAGGTTCGTATTTTTTGTCAAGGGCTATCAGGAAAAAATCCTGATTTGTGTAGTCAAGTCCAAAATTGTGTGTAAATATCTTCAGGCACGGTGTGCAGATGGGCACATTGGCCTCTTAATGACAAAGCTGCACAGATGGGAGCAGCAGTCAAGGCCGCACAGCGAGGCGTAAGCCGGTGCCTTGACGGCGGCGGACAGCTGTGCCACTCATGCAGCAAGCAGCCGTTGCTGCTCGGCAGCAATCATGGTCAGTCTGGCTGGAACATCGGATTGCAGAAGCGCGGACATGGTGTCTCTGCTGAAGACCGCTTTCCCGACCAGCATTGCGTCGTGCAGCTCGATGAGCACGGAGCCGATGAGCCGAAGCAGGGATCCCTCGTTGGGAAAAACGCCGATCACATTGGAGCATCGCTTCAATGTGATCGGCTTCGCTTCGGCAGTAATTCTCAAAAACCATTGTCCTGAACGGCTGCTCCCTGTGCCGAGGCACCTTCAGAGTGATACGTCCGATGCGGGTATTCAATTCCCGCTCCCGGCTCCCGTTTCGGCAGTCGGTGCGTTTCTCCGAACGTTCATACGGTGCAGCCTGCAGCTGCTCTGCCGATTCTGCCTGAAGAACCCTGTTGAGGCTGGTCTGCAGAATCTTTTTGAAAGCTTCTCCACTATTTTCGGAAAGTAACTCTAGAATTTCCGCCTAATCCAGTGTAATATGGAGCTGAGCCATTGTGTTCGTCCTCCTCTGTATGGTGTTGGATTGGCCTTTAACACTATACCTGAAGAACGAGCCAGTGGCTCTTTTACTTTTCTGAATTTACACCATTATACGGACTTTACCAACACCAGCACCAGCAGAATCCAAAGTACTAAAACTATCGAAAATCGCTTTTCCAGGACGAGATCCTGCAATCCGTTTGCACCATATGCACTCTTTATGGCTGACAGCCGCATGAACTCAACAGGGTATCCCAGGGCATCTCCGATACCGCCGCCGATGAGGCAGCCTCTGAATCGGTCCTGCAGCATTATTCGTCATCCTCTCGCTTCGGCCTGTTCTTTTCGTTTTCTGCAAAGGCATTAAGAATCGCCTGGGCATGCTCTTTTCTTGATATTTTCGCACTCTCCGGGCGTTGAGTTATCACAACATTGGGATAAAAACAAAATCTTTTGCTGATATCGTTGCCGATAATGATCTGATTGGTATCTTCACGCAAATCTACTCCGATTTTCTCAACGAATGAGTTCTCAACGAGCCTTGGCCTCTTTCCGGTCGGCTTGTACCACCAGTCGCCGGTGATGAACACAATGTGCGTCGGACGCAGAAAAGAGATTTCTTTTCGCAGAATGCACGCGCAGGAGTTCAATGTCGCGTTAATCAGCTTGTTATTCGGATTGCCGCCGCTGCACGAAGAAAGCTTATAGAGATTTGTCCATGCCAAATGCTCGGACCAATCGTCTCCAAAGCCCAGTTGCTCCATCACAGCGTGGCAGAGTTGGAAAAATGGGGAACGGTTGTAGTTATACTGCTGTTCATTTCCGTCGTCATCAACATAGCTGACGATTCCTTTGCCGATTTGGGCAGTGTCCATCGCGCTGGCGAAAATCTGATCCACGATTTCCTCAGCCGATCCGGGCTTAATTTTGCACCAGCTACCGTCTACGGCTCTGCCTACAAAGAGAATGCGAAGCGGCTTGCCCTGATATTCATTGCCGCAAAAGTGCTTGCCTTTCATCAGCGGCATACCGGTAAGGCCGTTTTCGGCACTGCTCATTCGTTCCTTGAGAGGCTCGATCATCTTCACATATGACTTTTTGATATCTTCAATGGTACAATGCTGACCGCCGCAGAGCCCCAAATCAATCTTGTTCATTTCTGCCATTTTCATTCTGCCCCCTCATCATTTCTTTTATGCCTTGTTTAGCATCGAAAAACCACTTGTTATCAGGTTCTACCCAGAGGACATATTGAACCTTGCCGAGCAAATGGTAGAGATAACGTTCGGTTTCCGGTTTCCCGTCCAGAATATAATCTGTGCGGGAACCCTTTATAATGCTGTCGGCAGCACCGAATTTGAGCGTAAAATACACTTCTTGGCGCAGTTCCCGCTTATAGTCATTCGAGACCGAACTCGAGGCCAAATCCGCCGCCTCCATGAAGCCCACTTTTTTCACAAATGCCATGTCGCATGGCTCGAATATAACCGTATCCCTTCTGAATTTCATTTCCGGTCTCCTCAATGTAGAAAAATCGGTCTGACGCAGTACAAAAGACCCGCAAGGGTTCCCACCGAATCACGAAGTGCATTCGGTGCATTCCGCTAAGATACTCAGGACAGCGACTCGCTGCCCTTCTTAAAGCATAAAACTTCAAGCTGCTCGCTACTGTATCAGACCGATTATTCTTATACTTATACTACCATTTTCGCGCCGTGAAAACAACCCACGGCTTCGATGACGAATGTCGCTTTCTTCGCTGTCTCCTATAGAGTTCGTAATAAAAGTCGAAATCCCTCTTTTTGAAATGCAAGTTCTCTGTTATGAACAAAATAACGTGCGCTTATCCGTGGCATATTTAGTAATTATAACGAGATTTTTGTTGCTTCTAAACGTTTGGGCCAACACCTCCTTCATTTTCAAACCTCCTTAACATGCTTGCACATCTGCGTGCCGACTCTCTTCGCTGCTCACTGTACGGTGCGGTCAGGCGGAAAGAGAATCGTCCCTTGTGGATTTCAAACTCCATGCAGCCCGTGTCCGGGTCTGCGTCGGTCTGACGACACTCGCCGGGGTGAGCTGCGGCGTAGGCGGTCAGCCTGTTCTTTAGATCGGTGTTGTGTGTGCGAATATAGATCAGCGGCTCTTTCTCGTCGAACCAGATTTCTGTGATTTTCTGGCTTTTTGTCAATCCTGTTTTCATATGTGGCCCCTTTCTGCTTCCTGTCGCGCAATGGTCTTTTTCCCAATGCTGATCGCGGAGCGGCTCGGACACGAGAAGGTGCAGACCACGATGGACACGTACAGCCACC
>CAVHXA010000034.1:0-5123 GCA_963639765.1 Oscillospiraceae bacterium
ATTCTATACATTGGGGCTTCCTTTTTCAATTGTGCGAAAAATATTATACGTTATCTTTTTTGCCTATTGCAACTTCATTTTACAATCCGCCAAAAAGCATTGACATAACCGATTTATCAGATCATCTTTAATTGAACTGTTCCATATGCTTCACTCCTAAGTGATTTCATTTTTCTTGCCGTTATCTTGTCCGCGGGGTCTTCAATCCCAATCAGAAAGGCAGAACAAGGATCATGCTGCGCAGAGAATGTGGATACGCTTTTCATGTTGAAGTTTGCGTAGCAGTAGCGGCAACCGTGCCTGCATGTGTTATACTGACCGATGTCGATGCTTTCGATACACCCGCACTCGGCTCGCTGATTGGGATCTTTTTTTGCTTTCATCTTCCAGCCGGTCAATTTTGCGATCAGTTCCGCGTCAATACAACAGCCGTGGCGGATGCCGTAGTTATCAAGATCAATGGCTTCTGCACAGGTGCGAAGCTGCATGCCGCATTGCGTGGCGATTTGGTAAAATGCCGCAGCCAAGGTATTCATTTCGTCGGATGTGCAGCTTCGTACATCATAGCCCTTCAGATTGTTTTTCACTTTATCGTAAATGTCGATAAAGCTGAAGACGCAAGTGTTTGTTTTGCCTCGAAGCGTCTGGGCGATACGTTCGAAATGCTCAATGTGCCATTGCACGTCGTATTTGTCTGTCAGCAGAACGGGATCATAGCGCCAGATGACGGCATCGCTTCCAACGCGGTCAGATAATTCGTAAAAAGTTTCGAGCTTTTCCGGCATCATCGGAAGCGACGGCTCGATATCACGATCATACGCATTGAGCGTATATTGAAAATAAAAAGGATAAAGCCTTTGAATATCCGGAATATACGGCAAAAGCGGTTTCGCGTTTTTGGTCCAAAATACGATGCAGTCGATGACCTTCGGATTGAGTTGCACCCTGCTGACCTGATGATAATTCATGGGATTCCGTACCAGCACATAACCTTCACGCAGGCGGTTCATGAACCATTCGGCATAAAAGGCGGGGATGTCCGTGCGGCGACTTGCACTCAGAATCATTGAATCAAACACTCTCTTTCGTTGTAAGTATTGCGTAGCTGAACCAATGCTCCGTGCTGCGGTTATAGCGGATATTGGCGGCAAGGGAATCATGAAACAGACCTATACCGGCAACATTTACCGCCGCATCACTCACAGGTGTGAAAACGGCAAACTCCTGCCCTTTCGTAGCATATCCGATGAATTTGGCAAATTGAGAAGGCCTTTGCTTTTCGCGAGGTTCCAGCAAAACAGCGTATCCTTTGTTGCTCAGACAGTTCCGAAGGCCGCGCAAATACGCCCTGACGGTTCTGCCGGTAAAATCTTCTTGAGCGTTCAATACATTGCTTTCAACCACCAAATCAATATCGTTTCCGGTAAGCGTGTTCATATACTCGAATGCGTCCCGACCTGCCTGCATCTCGATCTGTACACAGAGATTTGAAGGTAGACCTGTGAGTACCGCATTCCGAAGCCTATGAAACAGCGCTTGAAAATCCGGCTCCTTTTCGACGGCTCTATATTTCAGTGCGAACCGCTTCGATGGGTTGTCTGCTGCCAGCCTCTTGTAAAATTCAATGATGCTCCATGTGGAAGTTCCGGGTCCGGGACCTATTTCGAGTATAGCAGGATTGATGGGCAGTACGCCTTTTTCAAGCAATTTCCACAACGGAAGCCATATCTTGTAGAAATTGACCGGCAGGTAGGCAAGTGTATATCCGTCTGCCCTTCCATGATAATCGGTTCGGGCGGTATTCCATTCAAAACGACTCTGTTCAACAATTCGGTCGAGCTGAACAGCTGTGAGGGAATTCAGAGACGCAGCGTTTAAGTGGGTGAACATCCCGCGATATATCTCATGTGGAAGATCCATGGCAAAGTTAAATACTGCCCCGCCCGAGAGCTGCATGTATTGCCGAATGCTTTTATCCGCAAGCATATTTTTATCCGCTTGCGGTAGCGGTCGACCGGGGAATACGCGATTCCAGGCTTCCTCAAAACTGCCGTGTCCCTTGGGTTGCATTTCAGGTGGAATTGACAATCCTTTTTTGAGCGCTTCAACCTCGCTCCATTGCGTATATACACCCGGTTTGGGCCCAATGGGGACACTATAATACTTGTTTGGTTCGAGCTGACAGATAACACCTGCTTCGACGCTTTGCGGAATAAAACGGTCTTCGACTGAATGTTCTGCAATCTGATCCGCCTCATATGCGAACTGAGCGATAAAGGAACTGGCAGGCTCAGAATTGCCATGATAGGCTTCTACCCCCAATATGTCCAAACGCTCAATGGCTCGGGTCGCCGCAACGTAAAACACGCGCCTTGCCTCTTCGGGATCATAACCAATGCGATCAAATTGGGGTTTGCCGGGTAGAACCTCGTCGAACACATCGATCAGCATCACATAATCCCACTCGCGTCCTTTGGCGGAATGAATCGTGGATAGCGATACCGCAACAGCCGATTCACCCGTTGTGACGCAATGAGATGCTTCCCGATCCTGAAATTCATCATCTTCGTCCTTTAACGTTTGCTTCTCCTGCTTTTTCATATTTTCGAGATCGACAAGCATATCGTGCAGCGTATCATACATATCGCATACACTCAATACGCCGTAGATATACATGCGCTCGCATAGGGTTTCATGATCGGCTATGCCGCTGAGCTTTTGAAGGATACTCGTTAAGGCATCCGACGGTCGCATGCCGTGGGCTTTGGTCAGTACATCGTAAATCCGCTGAATGTGGATGCGATTTATGTCATCGCTTTGCATACTGTCAAGAATCAATCGCAATATGGCCGCTTGGGGTTGTGCCTTGTGCAGCTTTTCAAGACGTTCCTTCTGTTCTTCATTTTCGGAATACAGCCTCAAATCCTTGCGGCAGGCATGAAACTTCTTTAAATTCACCGGATCATCGGCAAAGCGCAGCACGCGAAATAGCCTGCCGACGACACCGACCCTGAGAAGCTCTGTCAGTCCTCTGGATGACTCAAACGGTATACCGCTGCGGTGCATATGTACAATCAGCGGAAGCGCGGATGCGTTCAAGGGATATAACACGCCCAGCTTTTTATTATGCGCTTGGCAATGCCTTGCGGTTCGCACGATGTAGGCATATAATTCTGCCTCATTGGGGAAATTTTGAGGGATGCTGATCGTTCCGTGTTCCTTATGGTTTGCGACCATCTGCTTATCTGCGCGATTATTGTTGTTTTCGATAAAGGCCTTTGAAGAGGCAACAATATCGGCATAACTGCGATAATTGATGCCCATCATCAACGGGAAAACATCGTGACGATTGCCAAAGGAAAGAAACATACTCGGCACAGCCCCGCGAAAGCTGTATATGCTCTGATCGTCATCCCCGACCATAAAGAGGTTGCCTTTTGGACCGCATAACAGATCCAGCAGATCATTCTGAACCCGAGAATTATCCTGCGCTTCATCGATGCTCCAATACCCGTAAATCGATTGCAGCTTGCGAAGTACGTACGGATACATTTGCAACCCGTTTAGGCTATAAATCAGCATATCATCATAGTCCATACAATCCAGCTCAAGCAATTTTTGCTGATACTCTTCAAACAATACGGCAACGGGGAACTCCTGTTTCTCAATCCGAAGCTTATATTGACTGTATTCCTTTTTGTTCATTCTGTGGTTTTTGACGCACGAAAAAGCAGTCAGTGCAATATCTTGGGTGGATTCATCGGAAGCCTTGCGTACTCCGTGTTTTTTCAAGATCTGCGCGATAATCGCACGCTGAACATATTCCTTTTTTTCTTTCGTTTTATCATTCAGATCCTCATCAACCACATGATGCGGACAGATAAAACCCGCCCTTCGCAGTCGTGGTATCACAATGCACATGCAGAAACTGTGAATGGTACGAAAATCCGGAATAGACCCTTCATCGTCAGTCGGGAAACAACTCCGATACTTTTCCCGCATTTCCTTGGCGGCGGCTCTGGTGAAAGTCATATTCATCAGCCGGCTTGCCGGTATGCCGCAGACGTGTACCATGAAACCGGCACGCGCTATCATGACAGTGGTTTTACCGCTTCCCGGCACCGCGAATAAAAGATATTTACCGTCTATCGCCTGCACGGCACGGCGTTGATCTTCGCTTAACTTCTCAAATTTGTCGTGTTGGTTGCAATAATCATTGACACGCTGACTTACGCTTGCCTTCAATATGCGGGATGTATCCGGCTTCGCCACGGCAACTGCGTCTTTGTATTCCGTCTTAATTTCCGTATTTGCAGCCGAGGGCGCGTTCGTCTGCAGCAACTTTGCGAGGCGGTCATCCTTTTGCAGTAATTCATCGAAGGTCATGTTTGTGCCGACATTAAAGTTGAATTGGACGCTGCGGATGGGATTTGAACGCAAAAAATCAATGGCTGCTTTCGGATCGTTTGTCGACAGCATGCCCGTTTGTTGATTATAGCCCGATATGCAGTTCTTTTGTACCTCCGCGCCATCGGGACCGGCCCATTCGGTGTACAGTCCCGGTTTGCGTCCCACACAGACAGCGTGATATTTTTTGCCCATCGTGATCCTTTCACTTACAACGCGTCGATTTCCACTGCGTTCAGCTTCATTATGTTCTTACTTTTGTCCAGTCTTTCCTCAAGCGTAAACCGCACCCTCATGCCGACGTAAATCTCATGTCTTTTGCTACGGAAATCGCGGACGTTGAAGTAGTAGGATTTGCCGCTGTCAGCGAGGATAACGCCGGATTTCCCTTCAGGGAATATTCTGTCTATCGTTCCGCATAAAAAGACCTTGTCTTTATCACGCCATTGACGCCAAATGGGGTTCAGGCGCTTTAATACCGCTTGCTTGTCCAATTCGGCAATCTCATCGGAAAGCTGCCACTGCGTATGGCGGCTTTTTTCCTTCCATTGGTTTTCGGCACGCAGCAAAAGGACAAGCTTTCGCAGGAGCATGGAGGTTTCAACGTTTTCTCGGGTCTCAAGATAGCTCGCAAGCTCCTCATAAAAACCAACGCGCATCTTATGTTCGGGATCGGATAATGCACATTCTCCGGCATACTTCAGTGCCTGTGAATC
>CAVHXA010000034.1:5133-8275 GCA_963639765.1 Oscillospiraceae bacterium
AAAAGGCACCAGTGCTTGAAACCCTTCCCGAGTATCTGTTCGATGAGTGCTTTGGCATCTTCGGGCCGATGCAACGCCTGAAGACATTTTGCCTTGCGGTACAGAAACCAGCTGTCGTTGTTGCTGTGAAAACGATCGATTACCTGAAGTGCCCGGCCGCAGCAGTCGATGCACGTTTCATAATCCTTTTGTTTCAACAGGAATTTCGTCTTGTAAGAAAACCAGCTCTCACGGTCGGAAGATAAGTTCCTGGTTTTGCCGGATGCATCTGTCAGACGTCGTTCCTCATCGTTGAGCGTATCGGGATCTACCTTGTCCAGATACCGCAACGCAAGGCTGTAATCTCTTTCGATTCCCAACTGACCCTTGTCGATGGCATCCGCAACAAATTTGGCCACGGTCCATCTGGGTGAATATCGGCTATCTGTGCTATGCTCGAATATATAGTCGATTTGCTTAAGCAGTGCTTGCTTGTCGCCTTGCGAAAAATCAAAGTCCTTCACTTTTACGTGATAGACCGCCCAACCCATTTTATCGTCCAGATTGGAAAAATCGGGATATTTTTTGTGGCACTTGCGATAAACCTCAAGACAATCCGAATAACGTTTCAATTTGTAGAGGCTTTTCATACAATGCAGGAAATCCCATTGAGAAAACTTTTCGACATCGTCGGCATCGTCCCAGATCTCGGCAATTTGTTCGTATTCCTCTTGCTCAAAAAGGTTCTTCAGCTGATACGCGTCCGGCATCTGACTTCTCTCCTCAAACTCATAATACGTTTCTTGAATTGTGATGTTAATCTCACATTAAATAATACCATTAAATCTATTTTGCGTCAATATACACATAAATTGTAAATTTACTCCATGCGACATAGAAATGCTTGCTGAACAGATCCGCTTGGCTATATTCGATCGGTTTAACAGGCTCATTTTCACGACAAATCCGGATTTTGATGGCAGCACGGGCATATCGTTCGGATCTTTCCGGAGATCACGGCCATATTGACGATATCCTTGTACTGAAACAGGCTGTCGTGCTCAAAGAAGCTACCCTGCTTAACCGATTGCATTTTTTTGATCGTGTCTGCATCTACGGAGTAGCTCATATAAGAGTACTTATGTCTGCACTGCGGATTCGGGCAGATTGTTTCGGTGATCGTAAGGCCTCCGCAATTGTCACAAATGCGTTGATTATCGTTTATCCGCATTTCTCCCCCGCAACTTGGACAGCTGTCTTTCCGCAATTTCAATATCTGTCTGTACAGCACATTCTGAAGACGCCTGAAGGAATTGATGTCAAACATCGTCAGCGGCAGCACGGAGAAAAGATCTCCGTCCTCACGCGCGTAGGCTGTGCTGTTTTGCTCCGCTTCATTGCAAAGCGGCAGCGCCACTATGATTTCCGCATTCGGGCTTTGGATGCGATACTCGCCGATGAGTTCTTCCAATACCCTTCGAAATGCGGTTTGGTTCTCCGTTCCGAGTTCCACGGCCGCCGGGAAAATCACAAACTTCGTTTGCTTTGCATCTGCGTAAGAGCGATTCGCCGTATCCAGAAGACTTTTCAGCATCGTATATTTTCTTTTGCCTTCACTTGTCCCACGTCCCTTACCCGATTTCGTCTTCAGAAGGGCGCAAAAATCATCCATTTCATCCTCGGTAATGTCGGCCGGCCAAAGCAGTTTGTGACCGTCGTAAGCAATCCTGAACTTATCGTTGCCTGCGGAGATCGGGATTTCAACATTATCGGGAACAGCCATGCTTCTCGGCTCTATGTCCTTCAGCCTTACGGTGATAAGCCCGCTTTCATCGCGAACTATTGTCATATCGATCCGGTCGATCTTTCGCACATAATGGCCGTTTTTGAGGAGTTCAAATCCAAGAATATGCGCAGCATAGCCGCACAGCGTGGCGCAGAACTGCCCGTAATCATCAACGATATCATCAAACGGAATTGGGTTTCCTTCCTCAAGCATTTGGGGCGCAATGGCTCGATGAACGGCTTTCCACAGCTTGAAGATAACGCTGTAGTTTTTATCCATTGTCAGTATGTTCGTTTCGTTCAGCGGATTGGAAACCGATTTCGCATTTCTCAGATAGCGATACAGTCTACTCTGGCGAAGGCCTCTGTATTTTTTGAGCAGATCATAGGCACTTATCTGCATTTTTCGAGTCTGCTCCAAGACTTTTGGCCTGAATTCATCACCGTGATTATCGGAGGACATCAGTTCTGAGACAGCTCGTCGAAAGCTAGCATCAAAGCCAAAACTATCCGTTTGAACATTGCTGGCGATGATACCCTGCAACTGATCCCGCTGATCCCGCAGTTGCCGCTCCGTTTTTCTAAGGAATGCGAGAATTAGGTCAAGCAGCGTCTTGACGACCCGGTTTTCGTATATCTGAAATTCGTCGTCTTCGACTCTTGAAAAAAGCCGTGCGGGCTTGAGACCGCTCGCGGTGCGTGCCAGCCAATCTTCGCTGTGCGCAGCCAGGTACGGTATGGATTCATAGCCGATTCGCTTGACGGTCTCTATCGGGCGCACCTCATTGACGGCCTTCAGATGCGATATCGGCTTTTCGCATATCAGCTTGAAATGCCGGAAAGCCCTTTCGATTTGACCAAAGATTTCGCTGTAATCAAAGACCTCTGTGGTTTGATCGACGGCATACAGCTTCAATCGGCCATGCTGTATGCTGTCGATCTCATCTGATTCCATATTCCCGTATTCATAGATGAACTGATCATAGACGCGTGCATACCTGGTCGACAGGGGCTTTATCAGCGGCCGAACCGCATACAGATGCCGCTCGCCGCCCTGACGGATGATCAGTTCGCCTTCTTCGTTGCACTCGATCTCATCCTTGACGGATTTGATCTCGGTTTCGTTGTAGATCATTTCATACGGGCCTTCGTTTTTCTCCGGACACAGTTTCAGCAAAGCCTTGCAGGGCAACGTGCGCAGGGTGTTCCCGGGCACAAGCTCTCTATTAATCAGGGCCGTCTGATAGTATACTTTCATCCTTATACCAGCTCTTTCATAATTCTTCTTTCAAGAAGGTGATATGAATTGGGGTACTTTTTCACCGCATCTTGCAGTTTGCAAAGCGCATCCTGATTATCACTGGCGACGACCTTGCGC
>CAVHXA010000034.1:8285-19195 GCA_963639765.1 Oscillospiraceae bacterium
GTATCTTTGTGGAGATCTGGTAATCCAGCGCGTCATCCAGTGAACCGCCGGCCGCCGTGAATACGCCCACAAAATCGATCGTTTGGGTGACGATTCGGTTGCCGAAGGAAATGTCAAATTGTTCCAATACCCGATCTAAGCTGTCCAGACGATCTCTGATTTCTTTTTCATACTTATTTTTTTGCTTGGCATCATCGAACATTTTCTCCAGGTTGTCAACCGAGATAAACTTCTTACTCACAGGCGAATAATTGCCCTCGGGTCTGCCTTTCTTATTGAGTGAAATCACCTGCGCTCTGTCGTACACCTTATCGCTTATCTCAAAGGTCGATTCGTCTCGGTTAGCTGTGCCGACAAACCAGATATTATCGGTCACTCGGATTTTGCGACCGTCTATCAGGTCCTTGGCCCCGGTGAGTTGTCCGAGTTTCCCCAGATAGGCCGTCAGGCGTTCCTTGTCTTCATCGGAAACTTCTGACTTAAGATCACCCTGTCTACTCTTCGCAATCTTTTCCCAGATCGAGTAGGCAGTGGGCGCTTCTCCCTCCATCTTATCCTTCACTTCCTTCGGAAGCTCCATCGGAAGCGTCCGCATATCCGATGCCACCAGCTCAATCAGCCATTTCTCGTGATCCGGTTCCTGCAGGATTGCCAGGAAATCAGAGAAGTAGTATTCGATGCGCGCCAGATTCATTTCATCCAATACGATAAATGTCGGAATTTGGCGGCAACGTTCCTTGCTGCTGCGGTAGAGTTCGATTGTAAAGCCCTTGGCGTTGAACTTTTTATTGAAGTCATTATAATAACCCAGAAGTTCATTGCGATCGCGCCAGGACGATTCAACCGGAATCAGTCGGTTGAACCCGGATATGGCTTCAGCGAATATGCGAGGAAGGCTTGATTTTCCCGTTCCGGACATACCCTGCAGTATAATCAGTCTGCTCACAGCCATGCCCGCGAGGAAAGCGCGTATGTCGTTTTCCGAGTAATACAGCCGCTCACCATTGACCTTGGACATGCCGGCGTAATTTCTGACGTGGGCGACCACCTCACGCAGAGACTTAATCTGGAGCCGCTGCGTACGTGTGAGAATATCTTTCTGGAAATCGTTCGACTCCGTCTCGTTATCCACCTTGGACAGGGACGGGCAGGTGTCGCCCGTTCTGCTTTCAAGGGCCGTCTTGTGGCTTTCCAGTTCCCGGAGCAGATGATCGTTCAGAATTTGGGTAGCCTCTGTTTCCTGCTTTATGGTCTCCAATTTTCTGGTCGCGTTTCTTGCGGCTTTGACTTCCTCGCGATACCTGTTGCGTTCGACCTCGAGGGCTTCGTTATCGCGTTCAAGCTTGTCCGCATAGCTTGCTTTTTCCTCAAGTTTTGCAATTGAGGCATCATCGGGATAACGCTCATACACGGCTGCAAGTCGGGCGTGCTTATCCTGCAGATCCTGCAGCGCTGAGACGATTTCATTCATGGAAGAAACCCGTACTCCGTTTGCGGGATCATCAATACCGGTTTTGATTGTATCCATGAGCACCTGTAAATTTTCAAGGCGTTTTTGAAGTTCGTGATAGCGATCCTGCAATGCCGTATATTTGCTGCGTTCGTCTTCCAACTGAGTTTCAAGAATCGTGATCTTGGCGGGGCTTGCGGAATCATAGCGCGCCTTTCTGGCCTGCAAATCCTCCTTCATTTCCTCCATTTCGATCTTTTCGTCCTCTATATTGCGCCTCTCGCGCTGTAATTTGCGTTGCGTTTCCTGGATCTTGGATTCACGCTCGGCAATATCCCGAATCTGCCGATTCAGATCTTCAATCTGTGCCTTCCAGGCCGCGGCGGCCTCGTCTGAAGCCTGCTTAACCTTTTTTAGGCAATCCGCCTCGGCAGCACGTTTAGTTTCTTCCGCATAACTGTCAGCGGCAGACCGCGTCTCCTTGGCATATAAATCCGCGCTGCTTTTGACGGAGGTCGCCTTGGTCTCTGCCTCATTGACGGTCGCCTCGGCGTTGCGGTATTCGGATCGAATTGCCGATAGTTTTCCCCAAAGCTCGTCACGTTCCCGGCTTAAGGCGGTTTTCTTTTCTTCGATCTGAGCCAGTTCCTGTTTAGCGTTGGCAGCAGCTTTTTCCGCTTCTGCTTTTGCGGTTTCCCAAGAAGCAATTTCATCCGCCAACCGGCGAAGCAGTTCTTCTTTTTTTGTGTCAAATTCGTCCTGAGTCGTGCTTGCAGCCACATCCGCTATCGTGACAGGCTGCGTTTCCTGTGCAGGCCCTGTTATAGGCGACCCATTCGGCACCGGCTTCTGCTGCGGTCGTTTAGCGGTGCTTTTCTTTTTAGCCATCCTCAATCCTCCCTTAAACCTTCAAGTAAACGATTTACCAGATGGAATACATTGTCCATATAATACTCATAATCCTCAAATGTGAATCTCTCGGCCGTATCGTGGGATACCTTGTTGCGGACGTGATTGAGATTGCTGATTACTTCATACACTTGTCCAATACTGCCCTGCTCCAGAAATTTGTCCACTCGAGTATCGCCAATGTGATATTTAACAGCCAGCATATTGATGAACTTTTCACTGATGCTGTTGCCGTGCGTTCCTTTCAACCTTCTGAGAATCGAAATCAGCTGATTATCCTTTACCCAACGCAGCGTGTCGTCCGTCAATTTCGCATTTCTGCAAATATTGATTTTATAGTTCACACTGCCGTACGTTCGCACATCATCCAGCGCTTTTTTTTGAACTTGTCCGAGCATTGCCGGATCCATTGTGCGAAAATAAGCGTTGAACAGGGCTTCGACGACATATTTCGCCAGATTGCTTACGATGTTTTCCTGTTCCAGTAGCTTGTCTTTGCCCTGCGACGGAACATTCTGCTGCTGCATCAGCGCGTATATTCGCTCCATATCATCGTATATGCGTGATAGCTTCGTGCGATAGAGTGACAGCAGCGGCATATGTTCTGTCATGAACACCCGGAAATCCTTTTGCGATGTCTTGTAATTGGGGCTGAGCTTGGTGATTTCCCTGTGCAGAAAATCTTGCATACTGTCCTCGCCGATTTTTGTTGTTTCGGCCTGTTCAAGCCACTGCATTTGGCGAAGGAAAAATCGGTTATCCAAGCCGTCAAAGTCAAACGGGGATTCTGCGCGGTAGCCGCCGGGGCACGTAGGATCTATGACAAGGCGCATCCTGAGATAGAGCTTCAACGGCTCCTTATCCAGGGCACGGATCAGCATATCCTTCACGAGTTTTCCGTGGTCGCTTACGCTGGTATCCGCGCCCTGATCCTCTCCGGTATCGATTTCCTCATCGAACGAATCCAGATCTTCAAAAATATCAAGCGCTTCTTCCTTGGTGGTTTCTCCCTCATCGCAGGTATTTACCGTTTTCAATATCTTGAAATAACTCTTATAGGCCTTCCGCAGCTTTTGATCCTTGATCTCTATTTTTTCAAATGTCAGCGTCTCGTCGCCGTCGGCCGTCAGTCGAAGCGGCAGAGAAGTCCCTCGAAACAGAGAGATCTGTCCCACATCACCCTGATAGAAGAAGGGCAAGACTTCCTTTTTTATGGCGTTTATAAACATATAGCCATACTGTGATTCATCGGATGCTCGCTCTTCCCTGCTGCCGTTCAGATATTGTTCTGCGTCCTTTGTCAGTATCCAAGGTTTCCCTCTCTCCCTGTGGGCATAGTGCTTCTTCTCCAGACGCGCCAATATGCCCTCCACCAGACTCCGAGTCGCGTTCAACGTCTTGGCAATGCCGTTTGAGGATAAACCGAGGGCAACGAGTTTAAGTGTGGCCTCCTCGTAGGGATCAAGCTCGTTTTCCAACGGAAGCTTTGCCTCGCATTCCACAGCCAACACCGGAAGTGCGACATCAACGGCCTGACTGTTTTCGTCAAAGCGTCTCATATTCAGTATATCAATACTCACGATAACAGCCGCCTCCTTCCGATACGCAAATATCATACAGGCGAGAGAAACACGGAATTTGCTTCAGTGTGCGCACATCACCGTAAACCGCAAGCTGCCGTTTTGACCGGCTGAACGCAACGCACAGGCGATTGGGCTTTTCAAGGAAGCCGACAATTGGCGCTTTTCCGTCTCTCGGGGGATTGGATCTGACGCAGGATAAGAGCACATAGTCGTATTCCTTTCCTTGAAATGCGTCCACTGTGCCGACATCGGCATGGCTCCGCTCCACATCGTTTAAAATGTCGTCCAAATGCCGGCTGATCAATTTAGACTGGGCGGAATAGAATGTGATCACACCGATATTGGCGCTCGGATCCACATCCAGTATATGGCGCACATCCTTGCCGATCGCCTCGGCTTCAACCCACCTGCTCTTGGATACGCCTGAGGTTTCCGCTCCTCTCGACAAGGGGATGTTGACAAACGTCAGCGGCTTTCCATCGTTTATTTCGCATGGACTGGCCTTCATTTCCGGCGTTATGGTCTTCGCTGTCCTTAATTGTCCGTCATAGAAGGATTCGCTGACAAAATTGCAGATGGACGGATGCATTCTGAACTGCTGCGTCAGCGCTATTGCCTTCGCGCGGGGGTGTCCTCCGGAGAACATCTCAAAGAGTCTCTCAAACAGGCTCTTTTCGATTTCCGGTATGTCCTTGAACTCCGGCTTTTCCTTAAGCATCTTCAGCACGTCCGGCTCCAGCATATGCGGCAGCTGTTTATGGTCACCGACCAGAACGATTTTTCGCCCCATCGACATCGGGATAAACAGATCCAGCGGATTGGCTCTGGCTGCCTCATCGATGATAACAAGATCATACGTCTTGTCCGTCTCCTCGTGCAGATCCAGACAGGTCTGGCAGGTCGCAGCCGTTGTCATGGCATATTTTTTTACAATGGATTCATAGTCCTGTTCCATGCGAGCCAAGAACTCGCTGAGTATCAACGACTTCTTGCTTTCCATATCGGACAATGTGCTGATATAGTGCGCGGAGAATGTGTTGGCAAGCGTCAGTATGCATTCGTTGATCGTGCCCTTGTCCTTGGGATCGATGTGAATCTTTTTTCGGCAAAACCGCTTTTTGAGCGTGTTGACCGCATTGACATATGCATCAAAATCCGCTTGTGTGTAACCCTCATCGCATACGGCATCGATGGCTTCTTGTATATACGCATCTATATTCAGGTCATCATTGAGCCGAATATGGGCGGCCAGGCGCCTCGCGTTTCGTTCTCCGTCATCCCCAAAGGCTTCAATCGTTGTCCGTTGTGCTTCAAGTCTGCGCACAATGGGGTCCTGATAATCATCCTCTGCCGACGCCGCGACAAGCGAAGCGATAATGGCCCTGGCTCTTTCAACCGTTTCCTTGGGATACGGAATCTCCACGTAGCTCAGGTATCGATTTATCAGGGCCGCTGCCTTCTCGGCAGGCTCGCCGGCGTTTTTATAAGAAAGGAAATCATCGTCCAAACTTCTTCTGTCGCTCACATACGATGCGGCAGCACTGTCCGTTATATTATCCGTGATGGATTTTTTGAGACCGGAATACCATTTCTCCAAGGATTTTCGGTACTGTTCCTTGCTGCTTTCCGACGCTCGCCTTGCCGTTTTGCGATAGGCCGGTATGTCGCCGGGCAGCGGTGCGGAGATGGCGTTGTCAACAGCTTCGTTCTGAAAGCTCGATATCAATATTTTAGGGCTTTGAATGATGTACCCTTCTGTTTGATTTTGTTTCTGTTTTTGTTCTGCCTCGTAGATCTCTCTGAAGCGCTCCACTATGGCCTTGATAACAGTCGTCTTGCCGGTGCCGGGCGGCCCCTGTATTATGGCGATATCCGGCGTGTTGATCGCCGCATCCAATGCCGCCAATTGTTCGGCATTCATATCGGCGGCACGCTTGAAATTCCGCTTCAGCTCCTCTGTAACGGGCTTATCCGTTCCCCAGGCAACGAATTCGGACACACCTGCTTCAATCAGTGCAACAATTGACCTGATAGGGGAATAGTGATTGATCATGCGTTTCCTGGCGGCCTCTCTGCGGGCCATGATGGTACGATTGCCGGCGGTGTAAAGCCTGAGCACTCCCGTATTCGGGATTTGATCGATGCTGTCATCGCCCTCCAGGAATGTCGTGACGTTTTTTCCCACAATTCTTCTGATCGAACCGACAGCAAATTGCTTCTTGGGTCGGGCGTTTTCGCCCAGCTGCTCCGCAACCGTTTCCCTTTCGGACGCGCCGACCTCCCTGCCTTTAAAAGCATCATCGACTTCCTGATCGGTGAAGAATTCAAAGCTGATACCGTTTGGTTCCATTCTGAAATTAAAGCCAGAATAATAGATTTCGCCGAACTCCTCACTCTCTTTCTGCAATGCACTCTTGCTGAGAGCTTCGTAGGCCTCCCAGCGTGCAAAATACGTGGCGGGATTGGATATCTTCTCCAAGTCCGCGGACAGTGCGCCGTTGATCTGTACATTTTCGGATATCGGGACGAAGTTTATCTCAGGTGCGAAATAGGCATCTATCGGAAGCTCCGATTTGTCATTCAAATAACCGAGCTTCTCTGCTATGATGCCACCGGATGTATTCTGCGCGTTAAGGCATCTCTTTCCGCTGATAAATTGGATTTGATCATGTTGCTTCTTATTGCTCTTTTGATTAAGGCAAAACAGCGCAGGCTGCCCCAGTTGATCCCACACGTAGTTCTGCTTCAAGCGCTCCAAACCGGGGAACTCGAGAAGTTTTTCCGAAACCATTATGTTGATGGTTGTACTGTATCGCGTCATCGACCGGAACGTATAGCTGTCCACCTTAACGGACCCCGGCTCAACGGCATCGATCAGGAACATACAGCGGTAGGCATTGGCGTGTTCCCCTTCAAGGAGATCGAGCAGATATTCGCTGACCTTTGGTGTAGCATTGCAAATGATCGCATTTTCTGCGTGCACATTCTTGCCGTATTGGCTGACCCGGAATACAGCACGGTCTTGATAATCCGGTTCGATATGAACCAGATTGCCCACGCAAAATCCGGCAGATGTATCGTTGTAATTCAGTTTTATTGACAGTCGCTTTGCCGAATGAACATCGGATAATTTCACTGCTTCTCCTCCTTGAATCCGACCATACGAATGAACGAATATTGTTTGCCTGCAACTTCAATGCTCGTATTCATTTCAAAAAATATGCGATCGCCATTATTAAGTGTTATCGCTATTTTGTCTTCTAACCTGATATATTCGCCTTGTTTGCATCGCTTTTCTATGTGCTCTGTTCCGTTAGAATGTATATATGTGCCGGTATTCGCTTTTTGAACGACAATTCCACTTTTCGAGTACTTGTTTTGAATCCAATAACGTCCTTGTTTGTCTTTGATTATAAGCGCATAATTCTCGGATGCTCTTGATGATTTTGACAGATCATCATATCGCAGGATATAAAGACTCTTGATTGTATTGTATCCCTCCCGAAGGATATAGGAATTTACAAGTTTTCCGTTAGAATTTCCCTCGATTGGCGCGTTAACCCTGTAATCATTTCCCTCCGAAAGCCTATCATAGAAATTAAGCCATGCCCTTGGCTTGGACGGTGCGTCGCACCACGGACAATTATCGTATACTTTTCCCGTCTTTCTGGCATAGTGCCATCTCTCGCAGTTCGGACACTTGGTCACTTTATTGCTGGCCTCGAGCAGCGCATATTCAAACTCTCGTGCAGACGGTCTTGCGAGGCGATCCTTTTTGCCATCGACAAAACATTTGCGGAACAGTTTTTTAAGCTTATCCGTAAACACGACATCCTCAGGTAACATATTCGTTGCGTTATCGTCTGTGACATAGTCATACTTGCCCGCGAGCGCAGCCTCCTCGTCCTCCGGCGTACCGTCAAGTATATCATCGCTGATATACGGATGACCTGCACGCAACAGTTCAAAGAGTATAACTGCCAGCGAATAATTATCGGACAGGACATCCGGATTCCGTTGTCGGTCTATAACTTCCGGCGCTATGTAGCGCGGCGTGCCGAGCACGACAGCCGGTCCTTTGCCGGCGATATAGATGTTGTCAATGTCAATCATCCGCACGGAGGCGTTTTTGCCAATCTTCACCAAAATGTTGTTCCCTGAAATATCACAATAGGAAAGGTTCCTCTTTTCCAGGTCGCCGAAAGCTTTCGCAATGATATAACCGACAAAGATGCGCTCGCGCAAGCCAAGTCCCTGATTATACCATTCGGCAAATGACATTTTCCGGCTGGGTATCAGGTATGCATTCAGTGGCTTGTGTCCTGAAACCTTTTCCATCACAAAGCCCACATACGGTTGATCGATAAGGGCGTGTATTTTGACAAAATTATCCGGCAATTGGATATTTTGAATAAAGCGCAGACGATCCAGCCTGTCCTCATCAAGCAGACTTGATTCGGCCGGGTAATAGAACTTTATCATTCTGCTGCCGGTACTGTCTTCATAGACCACACCCTGCGCACCATGTCCCATCATTTTGCCCAAGGTATACTTTTTTCCGTCAAGTGTTACGATGGTCTTACCGATCAGATTCAGCATTCGTCCGCTCATATTTCACCACTCCAACCGTTCTGTCATCCCCACCGTATTCCGCCAGATCTGCCACCAGGCCTTTCAACTCGCTGAGAAGATCATCTTTGGAAATGCCGGCTTCTATCTCCGCAACCATTTCGATTTCATGCCCGGTTTGAATTCCGTTTGCAACACCATCCGAACAGACCAGTATGGCATAGGGCATATATGTATCCAAGTCGAACCGAGAAACCCAGAAATCAGACGGCTTGACATTTGCGCTCAGACACGTGGTTTGATTTATAAATACATCATTGTCCTGCGGCGCTTGACAGTTGAGTCCCCCGGAAGTCACGATCAGAAAACCGTCACCGATCGAAAACAGCAACAACTTGTTGCCGTATTTTATCACGGCTTTCAATGTGGCGCAGCAGTCGTCAAGCTTTTCATTTTTCAAAAGCTCTTTCCATGTGTTGACGATAAAGCCTGCGATATTTGAAACGTTGGGGCGTAGATCTGCACTCCTGACGAATTCAAATGCCCTCATTACCGCCGAAACTGCCGCCTGGGCGCCCAACTCAGCATTGGCACACGAGCCGACGCCGTCCGAAACGGCCATTGCAAAATCGTCTCCGGACACTCTAAAATCAATGGCATCCTGATTGGGTTTATCGTCTAGGCGATGGTTAATGCCCGTATCGGATACAACGGCGAAGGCATAATCACCGTGCCGTTCCGCCTTGGAAATCATATGATGATATCCTCATCGTCGATGTCAAACAGCGGTGCAAACACATTGGCATCATTGGGATTGATACTTTGCATACGCGCAACCGTGGACATCGTTACCCACTTAAAGAATTTGCCGATGCCGGTCACATCCTTTGTTTTGATCAGCGGGACATCGGGATTGTCAATGAACGCTCTGAGCATATCCGCATCGGCGTCCTCGCCGATGCCGAGCGCGAGTCGCTGGCATTTAGATGTTCGTTTGCCGCAATGAATAAGCTTCATCGGTTCCCAGTCTATATAGTTTTTCTTGCGATACATCTCTTCGGTGCAATCGGTGGGCAGGCCATCGCTAATGAGTATAATCGTGGGCGTATAGGCTCTGGAGGAAACGACATTTTGATCCTCAATCATTTCGTTCACCGTTTCAAACGCGTCACCCATAGGCGTCTTGCCGGCCGCCGATAGTTCCGAAAGGCGAATCTTGGAAACATCTGCCAAAGGCTGTACAAGTCTGACCTCGCCGCCGAATGTTATGACGGACAGCTGAAATTTGCCCCGTATATCATCCGCAGCGTCCAATGCCGCAAGCATCTCTCGCAGGGCGAGGTTTAACTCATTGATTTTCTCACCCCTCATGCTCCCGGATGTATCTGCGAGTACAAAAATCGGAAGCGGGCGCGGCTCTCTCGCAACGTAGCTGTTAAGTCCCATTTGCTTCTCTCCTTTGCTTCGATAGAGACACAATTCTGCCTTTACTGTATGTATCGAATTTTAATTTGATTATAACATATAATTGCTGATTTGTCGATACAAAATGTAACAAAATTCAGGCCGAGAGGAGAACATGAAGCAAACCCAAAGCCCTACCAAATGCTCTCTTTGTAGACGAGACGGTGTGGTTGACGCAAGCACAGATGGCCGAGCTCTTTCAAACCGCACGAAGCAATATCGTGGAGCACATCGGGCATATCTATGAAGAAGGGGAATTGGACGAGGCTTCAACCTGTCGGAAATTCCGACAAGTTCGGACGGAGGGCAACAGGCAAGTTGCAAGAGAGCTTCCCTACTACAATCTCGATATGATCATTTCTCTCGGCTACCGCGTGAAATCCAAGATTGCCACGCAGTTTCGCCGCTGGGCTGCAGAACGCCTGAAAGAGTATATGCTCAATGGCTTCACGATGGACGATGAACGGCTGAAGAATCTCGGCGGCAATTAGTGGAAAGAACTGCCGGATCGCATTCGCGATATTGGCTCTTCGGAAAAAGTCATGTATTATAGTGGTCCCCTTGTCAAGACCAGTAACCGAATTTTTATCGTGAACTTTTCCCAACCAACCGCGCTGACCGAAAGACGCCAGATGATACCTTCAGAGCCCCGAGCCGGGACTTCTTCAGTAGGCACTACTGCAGCCACCGCGCAGCGGATGGTGTAAAATAATTCTGGGTATTTCTTCGAACGAATGGCATCCGGGATTAAGTCGGTCTCCAAGGGGAGCGCCCCTGCGGGGGCGGCGAATGTTAAAGAATGATTGAATGCGAAAATAGAGAATCGAACCGCGATATACTGTAGTTGTGACATCAGAAAAGGCGGTGGATTCTCTATGGAAAACATTATAGCGCAACAGCTGGTCAAAATGCAAGCGGAAATTCTGCGAAAAATC
>CAVHXA010000035.1:0-18171 GCA_963639765.1 Oscillospiraceae bacterium
CAGCGGACGCTGATCGCGGCAAGGCCATAACACATAACAGGGGAAGCCCGCCGAAAGGCGGGCTTCTTTTGGTAATACCGCACTGTTTTTCTGCGGCCTTCGTCGGATCCACTGCCGGATGAACCTGCGGCATTGCAAGGGGCTTCCTTTATTTGTCCAGAGCTTCCTTTAAAAAGAGGATGGCCTGACGGTAGCCTTCGAAGCCGAGACCGGCAAAGGTCCGGACGCAGGCCATGCCGGCATACGAAATGCTGCGGAAGGGCTCGCGTGCAGAGATGTCGGAAAGGTGCACCTCCACTGCCGGCAGAGCCACGGCCTTGAGCGCGTCGAGAATGGCGATGCTGGTATGGGTATAGGCAGCGGGGTTGATGACAATGCCGTCAAACACGCCGTAGGCGGCCTGAATACGGTCGACGATTGCGCCCTCGTGATTGGACTGAAACAGCTCGGCTTCCACGCCGGCCTGCTCGCAGACGCCGCGGATAAAGGCGCAGAGCTGCGCATAGTCCTGCCGGCCGTAGATTTCGGGCTCACGCAGACCGAGCAGGTTCAGATTTGGCCCGTTGAGAATCAGAAGCTTCATGCCAGAACCTCCAGAATCCGGCGGACCGTGCCCTCGGGCGGTCCGCTGTTGTCGATGATATGGTCGGCAAAGGCGCGATAGAGCGGCTCGCGCTCGCGTGCCAGCTCGTGCAGATTTCTGGACTGCGAAACGGGACGTCCCTGCGTGGGCAGGGCGTCGATGTCGCGCCGAAGCCATACGATCACGCCGTTGCGGTGCAGCAGAGGATAGTTTTCGCGCCGGGTCACGGCCCCGCCGCCCGTGGCGATGATGCAGCCGGAGCTTTTTCCGAGCTCATCGAGGACGGCGGTCTCGAGTGTGCGGAAGGACGCCTCGCCGCGTTCGGCAAAAATGCGTGAAATCGGCATACCGGCCCGCTCCTCTGCGGCGGCATCGCTGTCGAGTACGCGGCGCCCCGTCGTTTGACCAAGCAGCCCGGCAATCGTGGATTTTCCGCAGCCGGGCATGCCGATCAGGACGATATTCTGCATCTCACGGCTCAGCTGCCTGCAGATGCGGTCGGTTTCGCTGTCGGCAATGGGCCTGTTCAGAAACAGCTCGGCAGTACGCTTTGCCTGCGCCACCAGCATATACAGCCCTCCGGCGTGGGGAAGACCCAGCGCCTCGGCCTGCAGCAGCAGCGCCGTACGAGCGGGATTATACACCACGTCCAGCACCGCACGGCAGCGCGGAAAGCGCGAAAGGTCCACCGGCGCACTGCCGCAGTTCGGATACATGCCAACGGGAGTGGCATTGATGATCATGCCGGCATCGGCATGCAGGTGCAGATTTTCGTAGTTGTTTTCGCCCGTGCGGGAGATGACGACGACCGGGCCCGCGCCCATGCTGCGCAGCACGGCGGCTGCGGTAACCCCGGCACCTCCGCTGCCCAGAACAAGTGCCTTTTTCCCGACCGGATCCATCCCGCTGCGGGTTACCATAGCGGCGAAGCCGGCGGCATCGGTGTTGTCGCCGTAAAGGGTGCCGTCGTCCCGGCGCAGCAGGACATTTACACTGCCCAGACGCGCGGCCTCGGGCGAGAGCTGCGCGCAATAGGGGATCACGGCTTTTTTATAGGGAATGGTGACGTTGAGCCCGCGAAAATCGCCGTGGAGCAGAAAGTCCGGAAGCTCGGCCTCGCTGCGGGCATAGAGGTGATAGGGATAGTCCGCCAGCATGGCGTGAATGGCGGGAGAATAGCTGTGGCCCAGCGTTTTGCCCAGAAGACCGTATTCGGCCATCATACCACCTCGCTGTAGCTGCCCAGATAGGAAAACTCCTCGCACAGGCCGGGCAGCTCACCCATCAGCTGCAGAAACGCGTCGGAATATACTGAGGTGTCCAGATCAAAATAGAACATGAATTCAAAGCTGCGGTCCGGCAGCGGACGGCTTTCGAGCTTGTTGAGGTTCAGGCCGAGCGCGTAAAAACGCGACAGAACCCGATACAGCGAGCCGGGGCGGTGCGGAAGCACCATCATCAGGCTGGTACGGTCGGCGCCGGGATAGATTTCGAGCCGGTTGGAGATGCAGATAAAGCGGGTGTAGTTGTTGCCGCTGTCCTGCACATCGGAAACCAGCGGAGTGAGATGATACAGCTGCGCGCACGAGCGCGAGGCCAGCGCGGCCATGTCCCTGCGCCCGGACTGTGCCACAAGCCTTGCCGCCGCTGCCGTGTTTTCACAGGGGATTACCTTCACGCCGGGCAGGGTCTGCAAAAAGGCGCCGCACTGGGCAAGGGCCTGTTCGTGCGAATAGATTTCGCGAATGTCCGAAAGGGAGGCCCCGGGCAGGGCCAGCAGACTGTGGTCGATCTTCAGGCGCAGACTGCGTACAATGCGAAAATCGTGGCGCATCATCAGGTCGTATACGGCATTGACCGAACCCGCCGTGCTGTTTTCGAGCGGAAGGACGCCGTATTGGCACAGACCCTTTTCGATGGCGGAGAATACAGACTCAAAGCCGGAAAAATACAAAACGTCCGGCAGGCGGAACAGACGCTCGCAGGCCAGCTGCGAGTAGGCACCCTCCACGCCCTGACAGGCAACCACGGCGCTTTCGGGGAAAAGCCTGGGTGTTTTTTCGATGGCCCCGGCAATCTGAGCGGAAAGCGGACTGCAGTTGCCCAGCATGCGGTTCTGATAGCTCCGGCTCAGCTCAAACAGCAGCGAATACAGCGACACGGCATAGCCCCGGCAGTCATCCGGAGCTTCTTTTGAGATGCGCAGAAGCTTTTCACGCTCGCGCTGCGCGTCGAGCACAGGCAGGCCGTTGGCCTTTTTGTATTCGGCAATGGCGGCAGCCGTCTGCATACGCTCGCCAAAAAGCTCCAGAAGGCGGGTGTCGATGTCGTCGATCCGGCTGCGATAGTCGTTCAGGTCCATACTTTTTACCTCATTTCTGTTCTGCGCGCCAGCAGCGCGTCGGTTACGGCGATGGCCACGGCGGCCTGGGTGGGAGCAACGGCGCGGGGAACCACACAGGGGTCGTGCCGACCGCCAAGGGTAAGGACTGCAGGGGTCCGGCTTTCAAGGTCCACGCTCTGCTGCGGCTGCGAAATCGAGGGTGTGGGCTTAAAGGCGGCCCGCAGCACAAGGGGCATGCCGTTTGTGATACCGCCCAGAATGCCGCCGCAGCGGTTGGATTCGGTAACCACCTGCCCGTCCCGCAGGACAAGGGGATCGTTGTTTTCACTGCCGCGCAGGGCGGCAGACGCGAAGCCGGCGCCGAACTCCACGCCCTTTACGGCGGGAATGCCAAAGACAATGGCAGAGATGCGGCTTTCCATGCCGCCGAACAGCGGATCGCCCAACCCGCCCGGAAGCCCGAGCACGGCACATTCGACGATGCCGCCCACAGAGTCGCCCCGGGCCTGTGCGTCGGCAATGGCCTGCTGCATCGCAAGGCCGCGCTCTGCGCTGACGGTTGCAAAGGGAGCATCGCCAAGGTCCCTGGTGAGCTCGCCCTCGTCGGTGATGCCGGCAATGGCGGCAATGCGCGCGATGACCGAAATCCCCTGCCGCCGCAGAAGCTGCATGCAGATGCCGCCGGCAATGCACAGCGGCGCGGTCAGCCGGCCCGAAAAGTGTCCGCCGCCGGAGGCGTCCTGAAAGCCGCCGTATTTGAGCTGCGCGGTATAATCCGCATGACCCGGACGGGGAACGCGGACCACGGTGCTGTAGTCGCCCGGACGGGTGTCGGTGTTGCGGATGATGGCGGTGAGCGGAGCCCCGCAGGTACAGCCGTTGTGCAGGCCGCACAGAAACTCCGGCACATCCGCTTCGCTTCGGGCTGTGGACCAGGAATGCCGTCCGGGTGCCCGACGGGCCAGAAAGCGGCCCAGCTCGTCGGTGTCGATGCGCTCTCCTGCGGGCAGGCCCTCGATGGTCACGCCGACGGCCGGGGCGTGGGACTGACCGAAAAGGGTCACGCGAAGACAGTCTCCATAGCTGCTTTTCATGGCTGCTCCTCCTTGAGAGAGTGAAAATCATCCCAGAAGCCGGGATAGGATTTGGCGGTGCAGTCGCTGTTGAGCACGAGAACATCGCCCGAGGCGGCGCAGGCCGCAGCGGCGGCAGCCATGGCGATGCGGTGATCGCGGAAGCTGTTGACGCTTCCGCCGTGCAGGGAGCCCGTACCGTGGATGATCAGGCTGTCGTCGGTCTGCCCGGTCTGCACACCCAGAGACTGCAGCAGGGAAGCGGTGGTCTGCAGACGGTCGGATTCCTTCAGACGCAGACGGGCTGCATTTTCGATGCGGGTGGTCCCCCGGGCTGCGGCAGCCACCACGCTCAGCGCGGGAATGAGGTCCGGGATGGGTCCGGCATCGATGGTCAGACCCTGCAGGGAGGGACCCCGGCTTATGGTCAGGCCCTGCGCGTCGGTCTGCACCCGCGCACCGAAGGCAGCAAGGATTTCGGCCGCGGCACGGTCGCCCTGACGCGATTGCGGGTTGAGCCCCGAAACACGGATCCCCTGTCGGCTGAACGCGCCCGCGCACAGAAAGAACGCGGCACCGGACCAGTCTCCCTCAACGCGGCAGCGGGACGGCAGGGAATAGACTTCGCTGCCTGCGATGCGCCAGCTCTGATCCTCGCGAGGCAAAGCGGTAGAGGCCTGCGCAAGAACATCCTCGGTCATGGCCACATAGCCCGCCGACTGCAGCGGACCGGAAACGCGCAGCGTGCTGCTGCCGTTCAGCAGGGGCAGGGCAAGCAGAAGCCCCGAAACATACTGCGAGGAAACGTTTCCGGGAAGGCAGTAGTCCCCGGGCCGCAGACGGCCCCTGCACACAAGACTGCTGCCCTCGGTATGCAGGTCCATGCCATGCCCGGTCAGCAGGGCATCCAGCGGGGCCAGAGGCCGCTCGGGCAGACGTCCCTCGCGCAGAAACACGGCCGAGGTGCCGAGCGCACCGACAACCGGCAGCAGAAGCCGCAGGGTGGTACCGCTTTCCCCGCAGAAAAGCTCGGCCTTTTCGGCCGGCCGGGTTATGGGAAAAACCGTGAGCAGGTCGGGCTCGGGCCGGTTGAACCCGGCACCCAGGGCGGAAAGGCAGCGGATTGTGGCAAGAAGGTCGTCGCACAGTGCGGAGCCGATGGAAAGCGTAACGGGCCGGCGGCCCAGGGCGGCGCAGATCAGCAGGCGATGGGCCTGCGATTTTGAGGCCGGAGCGCGGACACAGCCGCTGCGGGGCCCTGCAGAAACCGTTGTATTCACAGCACACCTCCGTCGGCAAGCCAGCCGCGCAGCTCTTCGGCCGGGATGGTTTCCATGCGGCAGCGGCCGATATCCTCGGGCACAATCAGATGCAGCTGCCCGTCTGCGATTTTCTTGTCCGACAGCGCGGCACGGAAAAGCGACTCGGCGTCGGCCTCGGGCTCGGTCGGCAGGCCGTATTTCTGCAGCAGCTCCAGAAGACGGTGCAGGGTCGACTGCGAACAGATGCCGCGGGCCGCGGCGGCTCTTGTGATCACAGCCATGCCGATCGCAACGGCGCAGCCGTGGGCAAGGGTATAGCCGCTGCACTGCTCGGCCGCGTGGCCGATGGTATGGCCCAGATTGAGCATCTGCCGCTCTGCCCGGTCGAACTCGTCCTGCGCAACGGCCCGGCTCTTCAGACGGATGCAGGCGGCAATCACGTCTTCAAGGCGGTCGCACAGCGGTACGCGGCCCAGAGAATCAAACAGCCCGGCATCATACAGAACGCCGTATTTGATGACCTCGCCGCAGCCGCAGAGCAGCTCGCGCTCGGGCAGTGTGGACAGAACGTCCGGGTCGCACAGCACAAGCCGGGGCTGATAAAAGCAGCCGACCTGGTTTTTGCCGGTGGGCAGATTGACGGCCGTTTTGCCGCCCACGGAGGAATCCACCGCCGCCAGAAGCGTGGTGGGAATCTGCACAAGGGAAACACCCCGCTGCCAGGTTGCGGCGGCAAAGCCCGCAAGGTCGCCGACAACTCCTCCGCCCAGCGCCGCAACCGTGTCGGTCCGGCTGAGCCGGCTTTCGCCCAGAAAGGCTACAAGCTCGCCGTAGACAGAAAGGCTCTTGCTGGCCTCTCCGGGGGCAAAGCTGTATACTACAACCCGAAAGCCGGCCTGCCGCAGACTGCTGCACAGACGATCGGCATACAGCTCACGCACCGTGTCGTCACACAGAACGGCAACGGTTTCGCCGGCACCGATCGCACGGAGCTGCGCTCCGGCGTGGTCCAGCAGGCCGCTGCCCAGCAGAACGTGATAGCCTTTTGAGGCGGATACGGGAATATCGGTCATCGTCCGTCCACCTCCGCCTTGCGCTGCCGCCCCTCGAGCAGCAGGCGTTCGAGCTCCGGACGGTTGTTTTCGAAAAGAGCCTCGCGGGCCTGCGTCAGATTTGCAAGCAGCGTGTCGAGCTCACGCAGCAGATTGTCGCGGTTGTCCAGAAAAAGCTCGGCCCACATCGCGGGCTCCAGCCAGGCCACACGCGTGAGGTCCTTGTAGCTGCCTGCCGAAAAGCCCTTGTGCTGCCCTGCGGTCGGGCTTTTGATATACGCGTTGGAGACCACATGGGCCAGCTGGGAGGTAAAGGCGATGATTTCATCGTGCTCCTGCGCGGAGGTCACGGAGATGCGTCCGAAGCCGGCGGGGGCCAGAAGGTCCTTTACGCGGCCCAGCAGGACGATGTCGTCGCGGTCGGGCGGGACCAGCACCATGGGCGCGCCGTGAAACAGATTGGCCCGGGAATGCTTGAAGCCGGAGTTGTGCGTGCCGGCCATGGGATGACCGCCCAGAAAGGTTACGCCGTGCTCGGCGCTTATGGCAAAGCAGGCCTCGCATACGGCCCGTTTGGTGCCGCAGCAGTCAATCACAACGGGACCGGCCCCGATTCGCGGGGCGGCCTCTCGGAAATACGATACCACCGCGCCGGGATAGGCGGCAAGCAGAATCAGATCGCAGGCGGCAAGGCTTTCGTCGCAAAGCAGACCGTCGACACAGCCGCTGAGCCGGGCAAAGTCCTGGGTAACGGAGTCGATGTCGCAGGCCAGAACCTGCCAGCCGGCTTCGTGATAGGCTCTGGCAAACGAGCCGCCGATGAGCCCCAGTCCGAGAATGCCGACGGTCATAGTGCCAGCACCTCCCGCACGGCACGGACCTTTTGCGCCAGATCCGCGTATTCCTCCGGCCGCAGCGACTGCGCACCGTCGCACAGGGCGTGGATGGGGTCGTTGTGGACCTCGATGATCAGACCGTCGGCACCGCAGGCGGCAGCGGCCAGCGCCATGGGCGGGACCAGTCGGGCAATGCCGGTGGCATGGCTGGGGTCTACAATCACCGGAAGATGGGTCAGCTCACGCAGCATGGGCACCGCGGCAAGGTCCAGCGTGTTGCGGGTATAGTCGTCAAAGGTGCGGATGCCGCGCTCGCACAGAATCACCTGCTCGTTGCCGCCGGCCATGATGTATTCGGCACTCATCAGAAGCTCCTTGAGCGTGTTGGCAAGGCCGCGCTTGAGCAGAATTGGCTTGCGAAGCTGTCCGAGCTCCTTGAGCAGGTCAAAGTTCTGCATGTTGCGCGCACCGACCTGAATTACGTCGACGTCTTCGAACAGCGGAAGATGGTTTACGCCCATGATTTCGGTCACGATGGGCAGGCCGGTTTCCTGCCGGGCGATCTTTAAAAGTGCGAGCCCCTCGGCCTTGAGACCCTGAAAGTCATACGGAGAGGTGCGGGGCTTGAAGGCACCGCCGCGCAGCATGTTGGCGCCTGCGGCCTTTACGGCCCTGGCTACAGCCACGATCTGGTCCTCGGATTCTACCGAGCAGGGTCCGGCAATCATGCAGAAGCTGCCGTGGCCGATTTTCACGTCGCCCACCTGCACCACGGTGTCGTCGGGGTGGAATTTGCGGTTGCAGCACTTGAAGGCTTCGGTGACCCGCGTTACGGAGTCTACAACGCCGAGGCTGGCGATCAGGTCGGTGTCGATGCTGCGCGTGTCGCCGATCAGGCCCAGAACCGTCTGATACATGCCCTCGGATACGTGAATGCCGAGGCCCTGCTTTTTGAGCCAGTCGATGAGCCGGTCGCGCTTTTCGGGGTCTGTTCCGGGTTTTAATACTACGATCATGTCTGGTTCCTCCGTTCGTGCCGGATGCGGCAGAAATTATAAGGGACAGGTGTCTTTGGCGGAGCTTCTGTCTTGGGACAGGGCCCGGAAAACGCCGGAATCCGGAATGCGGTGTGTATTTCAGGTTTTCCGGGCCGGAGATGAACCGTGCGGGTTTTCCGGAAAAAGAAAGCGGCACAGGATAACCTGTGCCGCATGAAACACGCCGGGGATGTGTTGGACTGCACCACAAATTAACCCTACTATGTTGGCATAGTAAAGGAATAATATGTGATATACAGCAGACCGAACATCACTGAAAAAAACTCCGTTTCGTACTGGAATGGGTGCAGTATACGCCGATACCGGCAGAAAGTCAACAGGGCATTTTGCACAAAAAAGCAGAGGCGGCCGCCGGACGGCTGTGTGGTGGTGCAGAGGACTGCTCCCGACGGTCCTGCACCGGAGCCGTTATTCGATCCAGTCGGCACGGGCCGCCGGACGATAGGGGATGTTGCGGTAGTATTCGGCGGCAAGGCCCGTCATCATCACGCCGTAGACCTCGCGGCCTTCGGCAAGGCCGCAGTATTGCCGGAGCGGAGGATAGCTGTTGACGGCGTGGCGCAGATACCCGCCCCAGCAGGTTGCAAGGCCCTGCTGCACCAGCTTGAGCTCTGCCGTGGCCATGGCAATGGCCGTGTCGACCACGGGGTTCAGGGTGTTCGGGTCGCTGTGGCCCAGAATCACGCAGGGTGCCCCGCAGGTGATCAGGTCGATGCCGCGCTCGTGGTTGCGCAGCAGCTCGGGATAGATGCCCGTTTCGCGGCACCAGTCCAGAACAAGGCTGTAGGCTCCGGAAACGGCCTCGCGTCCCCAGAGAACCGTCCAGGCGTTTTCGTGGATGTTTTTGCCGCTGGGCGCCCAGGATGCAAGGTCCAGCGCCCGTTCAACCGCCTGCCGGTCGGGCAGCTCGTCGCGATAGCTGCGCACCGAGCGGCGGGTTTGAATCAGACGGTCGAGAGCGGACTCGGGCTCGGGAGGATAGTCGTGCGGGGTGTCGGTAAAGGTGATGGCTCTTGTGGGGCAGGCGGCCGTGCAGTGGCGGCACTGAATGCAGCGCTCGGGCTTTGCGGCAATCGGACCGCCGGAGGCAAAGCGAAGCACGTGCATCGGACAGCAGCGCACGCAGCTGCCGCACTGCAGACACAGAACCGGATCGATTGTAATAACGGGAACGGACAAATCAGACATGGGTACCTCCTGACAGGGCCGGAGCGGTGTCGCCCGGACGCAGGGCATATTCGTCTGCCAGCATGGCAAAGGCGGGCAGGGAATTGCGGATGGTCTGCTCGCCCGCGCAGTAGGCAAGCCGCACATAGCCCGGGCAGGCAAAGCTGCTGCCGGGAACCAGCAGAATCCTGTGCTGCGCCGCGCGCTGCACAAAGGCGGCATCGTCGGGCTCGGGTGAACGGACAAAGAGATAAAACGCACCCTGCGGCCGCACACACGAGAAGCCGAGCTTTGTGAGGCTGCTGTAGATCAGGCGGCGGCTGCGGTCGTAGGCGGCCACGTCGGTTTTTTCGTTCAGGCAGCGCGAAACCGCCCGCTGCATCAGCGAGGGCGCGTTGACAAAGCCCAGGATCCGCCCGGCCACACAGGCGGCATCGAAAATCAGACGGCTGTCTTCGGCCTGCGGCGGAATGAGCAGATAGCCGATGCGCTCACCGGGCAGCGAAAGCGACTTGGACCACGAATAGCCCACGATGGTGTTGCGGTAATACCGGGGCACAAACGGGACCTCGACATCGTCGTAGACCAGCTCACGGTAGGGCTCGTCGGCGATGAGGTAGATGTCGGTATGGTATTCGGCCTGCTTTTGCTCGAGCACGGCGGCAAGACGCGAGATGGTTTCGGCATCATACACAACACCGGTGGGGTTGTTCGGGTTGTTGAGAAGCACGGCGCGGGTTTTCGGACCGATGCGTTCGGCCAGCGCCTGCAGATTGGGCAAAAAGGTTTCGGTGTCGGGCGGAACGACCACGGGCACACCGCCGAAGTTGGCGATATAGTTGAGATACTCGCCGAAAAAGGGCGCGATGCAGATGACCTCGTCGCCGGGATTCAGCAGTGTTTTGAGGATGATGTTCAGCCCGCCGGCAGCGCCCACGGTCATCAGGATGTGCGACGCGTCAAGGGCGGTGCCGAAGCGGCGGTTGAGGCTTTCGGCCACGGCCCGGCGTACGTCTTCGTAGCCGGCGTTGGACATATAGCCGTGGATCATCACAGGGTCTTCGGTGTCGAGGATATCGCGGATGGCCCGGCCCACGGCATCGGGAGCCGGCACGCTGGGATTGCCGAGGGAAAAGTCGTATACGTTTTCACTGCCATAGATGGAGGCAAGGCGGTGCCCCTCTTCGAACATGGCCCGAATGGCCGAGCTGCCCTGTGTCATTTTCTGCATCTGTGTATTGATCATGGGTATCTCCTTTCCGCGGCTGCGTGCCGCGCATCAGCGAACGCCCTGCCCCCACTGCCGGCTGAGCGACACGGCCAGGCTCCAGTTGTCACGCAGGGTCTGCCGCTGCGTTTCGTCCATCTGCGGAGAAAAGATCCGGTCAACCAGGCGGCAGGTCTCAAGCTCGTGCAGGTCGGACCAGACCCCTGTGGCCAGACCGGCCAGATAGGCTGCGCCGAGGGCGGTGGTTTCGACGTTCTGCGGACGGTTTACGCAGATATTCAGAAGGTCGGCCTGAAACTGCATCATGAAGTCCGAGACGCTCGCTCCGCCGTCTACACGCAGCTGCGTGATGGGACTGCCGGCATCGGCGTTCATGGTGCGTACCAGGGCATCGGCTTCGAAGGCAATCGATTCGAGCACCGCGCGGCAGAGCACGGCACGGTCGGCAGAACGGGTCAGCCCGAAAAAGCTCCCCCGGGCCGAGGGGTCCCACCAGGGCGCACCCAGCCCCGTGAAGGCCGGAACGAAATACACCCCGCCGTTGTCGGGTGCGGTCTCGGCCAGAAGGTCGGTTTCGTGGGCGGTACGCACCACGCCGCATTCGTCGCGCAGCCACTGAATGGCGCTGCCTGCGTGAAAGGCGCTGCCCTCAAGGGCATAGGTGGTTTTGCCGCCCAGACTCCAGGCAACAGAGGTAACAAGGCCGTTTTCGGAGCGGACACTGCTGCTGCCCAGATTCATCAGTGTAAAGCAGCCGGTGCCATAGGTGCTTTTTGCCATCTGCGGCGCAAAGCAGGCCTGCCCGAACAGAGCTGCCGCCTGATCGCCCGCGGCACCGGCAACGGGGGTTCCCGCCAGCTCGTGCAGGCCGCCCAGATTGGGAGCCAGCGTGCCGTAGATCCGGCTGGACTCCACGGGCTGCGGCAGCAGGCTCGGCGGAATGTCCAGAAGGCGGCAGAGCTCCTCGTCCCACTGCAGACGGTCGATGTCAAAGAGCATGGTGCGCGAGGCGTTGGAATAGTCGGTAATGTGTACACGGCCGCCGGTGAGGTTCCAGATGAGCCAGCTGTCCACGTTGCCAAAGGCCAGCTCACCGCGCTCGGCCCGACCGCGCAGACCGGGGATGCTGTCGAGCAGCCAGCGGATTTTTGTGGCGGAGAAATACGGGTCGATGACAAGCCCCGTGGTTTTGCGGATGCGGTCGGCAAGGCCGCTGCTTTGCAGCTGCTGACACAGCTGCGCCGTACGCCGGCACTGCCACACGATGGCATTGCACACGGGACGGCCTGTGGAACGGTCCCACAGAATGGTGGTCTCACGCTGGTTGGTCACGCCGATGGCGGCAATGCTCGCGGGCGAAAGGCCGCTTTTTTCAAAGGCCTCGTCCATGGCCCGAAGCTGGGTGCTGAGAATTTCGTCGGGGTCGTGCTCAACCCAGCCCGGGTGGGGATAGTGCTGCGTGACGGGGTATTGGGCGCGGGCGATGATGCTGCCCGCACGGTCGAAGATGATGGCCCTGGAGCTGGTTGTGCCCTGGTCAACGGCAAGAATGTATTTCTGCATGGCAGTTATGTGCGGTCGGCGCGGGCTCTGCCCACGGCACGCTCAACAGCCTTTATGAGCTCAACAACGGGAATGATCAGGATGGCCAGACCCAGCGCGATGAGGTATTCCTTCAGGCTCACGGGCGTAAAGCCAAAGGCGGCGGCAATGGGCGGAACCTCCAGAACCACGGTGGTAAGGATCAGGCTGCCGGCCATGGCTGCCCACAGGACCCGGTTCTGCCCGCGCAGGGTAAACACGCTGCGGCGCTGGGCGCGCATGTTGAAGCTGTGGAAAATTTCGCACATGCTCATGGTAAGGAAGGCCATGGTCATGCCGTCTGCCGATTCACCGACAGGCATCTCGAGGTGTCCGACCTCGATGCAGTGTCCGATGATATACGAGGCCAGCGTGATGAGCGTGATGAGCAGGCCCTGATAGAGAATGTCAAAGCCCATGCCGCCGGCAAAGATGCCGTCTTTGGTGTCGCGCGGCGGACGGGACATGATGTCGGGCTCTTCGCGCTCAAGGCCCAGAGCCAGCGCGGGGAAGCAGTCGGTGATCAGGTTGATGAACAGCAGATGCACCGGGTGCAGCAGTGTAAAGCCCAGCAGGGTGGCCGTGAACACACCCAGCACCTCGCTCATGTTGGAGGCAAGCAGGAACTGGATGGCCTTGCGGATGTTGTCGTAGATGCGGCGCCCCTCGCCCACGGCCCCCACGATGGTGGCAAAGTTGTCGTCGGCCAGAACCATGTCGGCCACGTTTTTGGTTACGTCGGTGCCGGTGATGCCCATGCCCACGCCGATGTCGGCGGATTTGATCGAGGGCGCGTCGTTTACACCGTCGCCCGTCATGGCGGTAACGGCTCCGCGGCGGCGCCAGGCATTGACAATGCGGACCTTGTGCTCGGGCTGGACGCGGGCATATACGCTGTAGCGGTCCACGGCCTCGGTCATTTCGTCGTCGCTCAGACTGTCGAGCGCACTGCCCGAAACGGCCTGTGCGGGATCCGTGAGGATGCCGAGCTGCCGGGCAATGGCAATGGCGGTGTCTTTGTGGTCGCCCGTGATCATCACGGGGCGGATGCCTGCCTGCCGGCACTGCGCAATGGCGTCGGCCACCTCGGGACGTACCGGGTCGATCATGCCGGCCAGACCCACAAAGCAGAGCTGCTGCTCGAGATTTTCGGGAGCTTCGTCCTGCGGCTGCTGCGGCCACAGGCGGATGGCGGCGGCCAGAACGCGCAGCGCCTGATCGGCCATGGCCTTGTTGCTGCGCAGGATCTCGGCACGCTTTTCGTCGGTCATGGCAAGGTATTCGCCGTTTTGCTCGTAGTGGGTGCAGCGCTTGAGAACCTCGTCGGGAGCGCCCTTGGTGTATTGGATAAAGTGGTCGCCGCTGCGGTGGATGGTGGACATCATCTTTCGTCCGGAATCAAAGGGGGCCTCGCCCACGCGGGGCTGCTCGCTCTCAAGCCGGGACTTGTCCAGCCCGCATTCGGCACCAAAGCGTACCAGCGCGGCCTCGGTGGGCTCGCCCTGAACGGTTCCGTCGGGGTTGCGGACCGCGTCGCTGCAGAGGGTCATGGCGGTTGCCAGCAGCTGTGTGCTGCCGGTGTGCTCGGTCACGGTCATTTTGTTCTGCGTGAGGGTACCGGTTTTGTCGGAGCAGATGACCTGCGTGCAGCCCAGCGTTTCCACAGCGGTCAGGCGGCGGATTACGGCATTGTGCCGGCTCATTTTTGTGACGCCGATGGACAGAACAACGGTAACCACCGTGGCCAGACCCTCGGGAATGGCGGCAACGGCCAGAGAGACCGCAACCATGAATGTGTCGAGAACGCTGCGCAGTGTGAAGCTGCCGGCTACGAAAAGGTCAAACACAAAGATAAATGCGCAGATGCCCAGAACCAGCCACGAAAGGGTTTTGCCGAGCTGATTGAGCTTTTGCTGCAGGGGCGTCTGCTCCTGCTCGGTTTTGGCCAGAACGTCGGCAATGCGGCCCATCTGGGTTTGCATGCCGGTTTCGGTTATGACCATGCTGCCGCGGCCGTATACAACCGTTGAGCCCATATAGGCCATGTTTTTGCGGTCGCCCAGAGGGATGTTCTCACCCGTAAGGGCCTGCACGCTTTTGTTTACGGGAACGCTCTCGCCCGTAAGCGCGGCCTCTTCGATCTTCAGTGAGGCACTTTGCAGAAGGCGTCCGTCTGCCGGGACGGCGTCGCCGGCTTCGAGCAGAACAATATCGCCCGGGACCAGAAGGCGGCTTTCGAGCGAAATCTGGCTGCCGTCGCGCAGGACCCTGCAGGTGGCGGCGGTCATGGTCTGCAGCGCCTCGATGGCGGCCTCGGCCTTGCTTTCCTGTATCACGCCCAGCACGGCGTTGAGCAGCACCACGAGAAGGATGATGAATACCTCGGTGAGGCTTTCGTGGCTGAGGATGTTTGTAACGGCAGATACCGCGGCCGCAGCCATCAGAATCAGAAGCATGGGGTCTTTGAGCTGGGCGAAAAAGCGCCGGAGCAGAGAGGGCTTTTCGGCCTCCTTCAGACGGTTTTCGCCGTATTGCGCAAGACGCTCCTCGGCCTGCTTCCGGCTGAGTCCGGCCTCTGTTGTGTTCAGGTCGGAAAGAACACGGTCGGGGCTCTGGTTGTAACGAAGATTTTCCATTGGCAGCTCCCTTTCTTTTTTGTCGGTCCTGCGGACCGGGAACTCTGTTGGCCTTTTTTTCAAAAGAGCGGGTGCAGGGCAGCGGGCCCTGCCTTTGGGGAACACCGCGCCTTCCTGCGGAGCTTGTACCGCCCACCCCCAACCCCCTCCCGGTGGGAGGGGGCACAGAGGGGGGAGGGACGTCCCCGTTCCACGGGGACAGGTGGTTTTTGTCCTCTCCGACCGGAGAAGAACCCCGCGCCTCCCGGAGGGAGGCAAAGCCCCGCAGGGACCTCCGTCAGGTTCCCCCTCCCGCCGGGAGGGGGTCAGGGGGTGGGGAGCCTCGCAGAGTTTGCGCCGTCCGGCGCAAAGAAATTCCGAATCATTTTTGACGGCGGCGTGTACGTCGGCAAAAATCCTGCCCGGGCGGCAAACGTGCGAGCGCAGCGAGTGCGCTGCAGCCGACCGCAAAATTCCGGAGCCCGAACGAAAGCGAAGCGGTTCGGGCCCGGGCAAGGGAAGGGGGTGGGGCGGCAGAGACTGCCCTCTCCGGGCAGCGGGCCTTCGTAAAATCCGGAACAGAAAAAAAGACCCACACGAGCTGACGGTCTCGCATGAGTCTCATTCTTTCAAAGCACCCCGGGCACAGATGCCGGTATGACGGGTGTGCTTCGCCCCGGGGAACCCGGTGCGGAATTACTCCCTCAAAGCACACCCATTATACACGTCCGGCACCGGCCCTGTCAAGGTCGGGGCTTCTTTTTTATGCGGCCCTGCGCAGGGGCGGGGCGCGTCCGGAGAAGGGGCATATTGTGCTGGAAAAGGCGGGGGGAATGTGGTAGGATAGGGGCATGTGTGCAGGAGAAAGGATGCGTTTTATGACCGTATTTCTCACCGGCGGCGCCGGGTATATCGGCAGCCACACGGCTGTGGCCCTGATCGAGGCAGGATACAACGTTGCCGCGGCAGACAGCCTGTGCAATTCCAGCGCAAAAAGCCTTTTGCGCGCGGGCGCGCTGACCGGGCGAAGCATACCCCTGTCCGTGCTGGACCTGCGCGACACCGACGCGCTTGCCGACGCGCTTGCAAAAAGCGGAGCCGGGGCCGTTGTGCATTTTGCCGGTCTCAAGAGCGTACCGGAATCGGTGGCGGATCCCACGGGCTATTATGCCAACAATCTGGGCTGCACCCTCAGCCTGCTGCAGGCCATGCGGCGGGTCGGCATCCGAAAGCTGATCTTCAGCTCGTCTGCCACGGTATACCGTGTCGACCGGCCCGAGCTGCGTGAAACCGATCCCCTCGGCTGCACAAACCCCTATGGCCGCAGCAAGCTCATGAGCGAGCGTTTTCTGCGTGACGCGGCAGACACCGGACAGATCGACGCCGTGGCCCTGCGCTATTTCAACCCCGTTGGCGCGCACCCGAGCGGAAAAATGGGCGAAGACCCCCGCGGAGTGCCTGCAAACCTTGCTCCCTGCATCACGCAGGTCCTCTCCGGCAGGCTTCCGTATCTCCGGGTGACCGGAACCGACTTTCCCACGCCGGACGGAACCGGTGTGCGCGACTATATCCACGTGATGGACCTGGCCGAGGGCCATGCCGCGGCCCTGCGCTGGTGCCTTTCCAACACGGGCTTTGCGCCTGTCAATCTCGGCACGGGGCACGGCAGCAGCGTGCTGGAGGTGGTGGCCGCGTTTGAGCAGGCTTCGGGCCTGCACGTTGTCCGGGAAAACGCACCGAGACGGCCGGGGGATCTGCCGGCCTACTGGGCCAATACCGACCTTGCGCGCGAGCTGTTCGGCTGGCAGGCACGGCGTTCGCTTGCCGACATGTGCCGCGACGCGTGGAACTGGCAGAAAAACAATCCCGACGGATACGCGGAGGACAGAGCATGAAGGGCATTATTCTGGCCGCAGGCAAGGGTACACGCATGTATCCCATGACCCTGCCGGTGTGCAAGCCGCTGCTTGCCGTGTATGACAAGCCGCTTTTATACTATCCGCTGGCAACCCTGCTGATGGCCGGCATCCGCGACATTCTCATCATTGTCCCGCCCGACGAGATGTACCCCTTTATCAAGCTGCTGGGTGACGGCAGCGAGCTCGGCATCAGCCTGAGCTATCGGGTGCAGCGGGTGCAGCGCGGCATTGCCGACGCGTTTCGCATCGGCCGCAGCTTTATCGGCACAGACAGCGTCTGTCTTGTGCTGGGCGACAATATCTTTTATGGCGAGGGGCTTGCACAGAGCCTGCGGCAGGCCGCGCGGGACCTTTGCGGCGCAAGCGTGTTCGGCTATCGGGTGCGGGACCCGCGTCCCTTTGGCGTGATCGAATTCGACGGGCAGGGCCGGGCCGTCTCCATCGAAGAAAAGCCCGAGCATCCCCGCTCGGACTATATCATCCCCGGTCTGTATTTCTACGACGGCTCCGTTGCGGAGCTTGCCGCCGGCCTGACTCCCTCTGCCCGGGGTGAGCTGGAAATCACCGACCTGAACAACCTCTATCTCGCGCAAGGCCGTCTGCGGGTCACGCCGCTGGGCAGCGATATTGTCTGGCACGACGCGGGCAACGCCGACAGTCTGCTTTCCGCGGCCGCCGCCATCCGCGACACGCAGGCCAAAACGGGCCTGCAGGTGGCCTGCATCGAGGAAATCGCCTGGCGCATGGGCTATATCGGCAGCGAACAGCTCCGGGCCGCCGGGCTGAGCATGCAAAACACCCGCTACGGCAGCTATATCCTCAGCCTGCTCTTAGAATGAGTCCCCTTCGGGAAAGGATCCCCACCCCCTGCCCCCCACCGGGAGGGGGAAGGTTTAGGAGAAAGCCACTCCTCCGGAGTGGCGCAGGGTTGTTCTCAAACCCGGAAGCAGAGGGTTTCCGGCAAACGCGGAAGCAAACCGTTCACAGAGCCGCCGCAGGAGCTGCTGCGAGGCTCGCACGGCTCTCCCCTGTGGGAGCTGGCCCCGAAAGTGCCTGAGAGGGCAAACACCCCACCCCCTGACCCCCTCCCGACGGGAGGGGGAACCTGATGGCGGAATACTACAAAGTCAAGGACGAGTACCGCGGAGCTGATGACCTGTCAGGCAAATCTGTCCGGTCTGTTCGGCATCGAAAATGTGAAAACCGAGCCGCAGAAGGAGCCCCGGCAGGAAGAAAAATAAATCGGCACCATCCGGTCGAAACCGACAATCCCAAAACCCAAATACTCCTTTACCCCATAATTTTCCATCTTGCTTTTTCCCGTTTTGTCTGGTATATTTATGTTGTCGTATCCCAAACCCTCGGATAATTCGCGAAGGGGGCTTGACAAAATGAAATCGACGCACACAATCGGAACGAAACGAAACGGAACGGAACGGAACGGAACGGAACG
>CAVHXA010000036.1:0-16646 GCA_963639765.1 Oscillospiraceae bacterium
ACCGTGCATTCACCGTGCAAGCCCCGATTCTTCGGGGTTATATAATAATAAAAAAACGCCAAATCTTACGATTTGACGTTTAATATTTGGTGCACCTCCCGCACCCATATCCGAACTTTCTTCCGCTTTGGCCGCTTCCCCGAAAGTGACCGTTTCCGTACCTTCCTTATAATTAAAGGTAATGAGAACCTTATCATCGTAGAGATAAATCGCGTTGATGAAGGTATCCACCAACGCCTGCCGCTGCTCCTGCTGGCTCATATCCAGCTTGCGGAAGCGGAGCAGCCAGAAGCGAACGAACTCTTCTTTCATTTTCGGCTTTGCCAGCTTTTCTTCTGCAATGCGGGCTTGCAGCTCCTTCCGCTGTTCTTCCAGAGCTTCCAAACGCTCCTTGGTCGAGCTAGTCAAAATGCCCATCTGAATTGCGTTCAGCATATTGGTAATGCCGACTTCCGTTTCTTTCAACTGCTTTTCGTAGATTGGTAAATCCGTGCTTTCCTGATTTTGCAGTTCCATGACCTTAGCGATGATAGCGTTCATGGAAGCATCATCTTCCACCAGCTTCATGGTTTCGGCTACCACCAAATCTTCCAACCATTGCTTCCGCACGGTCTTTTTGTCACAGGTCTTTTTCTTCTTGGCGGTAGCACATTTATAATAATGATGTGCTTTTCCGGTGTGGCTGACACCGCTTTCCCCGAACATCAGCGCACCGCACTTGCCACAGTACAGCTTTGTGGTAAGCAGATAGCCTTCCTCTGCCTTATGACGGGCAGGGGCTTTTTTGTTTTTCGCCAGCTTTTCCTGCACCTTGTTGAACAAGTCCTCTGACACCAATGCCGGAATCGCATTGGGCTGTACCACATCCCGCAGGCGTAATTCGCCGATGTATCGGCGGTTACTCAGCATCCGCTGAATAGTATTATAGGACATCTCCCCACCCAGCGTATTTTTGATATTATGCGCTTTCAGCCAGTCTCGCAAATCGGTCATGGTCGCACCATCTGCATACTTCTGGAATGTCTGTTCCACATAAGGAGCCAACAGTGGGTCAGGCTGATAGTGCCGGTTTTCGTCAATCATGTACCCAAACGGAACCGTACCGCCGTTATACACACCCTTGAGGGCGTTTTCGGTCATGCCGCGCACGACCTTTTCAGACAGGTCAGCCGAATAGTATTCGGCGTAGCCTTCCAGCACCGATTCCAGAATGATACCCTCCGGGCCAGCTGAAATGACTTCCGTTGCCGACACCAGCTTCACACCGTTCTTCTTCAGCTGGGTCTTGTACCGGGCACTGTCATAACGGTTTCGGGCAAAGCGGTCAAGTTTCCAGACAATGATGGTATCGAACAGGCCGCGCTCGCTGTCCTTGATCATCTGCTGGAACTGCGGACGGTTATCGGTCTTGGCAGAGATAGCACGGTCAATGTAGTGCTTGACCACGGTGAAATCGTTCTTCTCCGCATAGGCGGTGCACTCACGAATCTGGCCTTCAATGGATTCTTCGCGCTGGTTATCCGATGAATAGCGGGCGTAGATTACGGCAGTCATGGCAAGCACCTCACTTTTATACATCATTAAACGGTGGAGCGTTCATCTCAAAACAATGTTTCGTATAATGTATATACCATAACTTGCACAGAATTGCAAACATTCTTTTAAGCAAACAAGAGCAACGGTCTAAATAGGCCGTTGCTCTTGTTTTATATGAAGAAAACGATAGAATTGGAAATAATTTAGCTTAGACGTGCCACTTCCAGTCGAGAATCTCCGGCATATCCTGGCCGACCTCGTGGATGTAGTTCTTGTGCTCGACCAGCTTGTCGTTCATCTGCTGGACGAGGTAAGCGCCGCGGTTGCCCAGCTGGGGCAGATGCAGCACAGCGTCCTTGACCAGATGGAATCGGTCGATCTCGTTCTGCACGCGCATATCGAACGGGGTAGTAATGGTGCCCTCTTCCTGATAGCCGTGGACGCTCAGGTTGCGGTTTGCGCGCTCGTAGGTCAACTCATGTACCAGCGTGGGATAGCCGTGGAAGGCGAAGATGATGGGCTTATCCTTGGTGAATAGAGCGTTGTAATCGGCATCGGACAGGCCGTGGGGGTGCTTGGTGTTCGGCTCCAGCTTCATCAGATCCACGACGTTGACCACGCGGATCTTCAGTTCGGGCAGAGCATCGCGCAGGATGGTGACAGCGGCCAGCGTTTCGAGGGTCGGGGTGTCGCCGCAGCAGGCCATGACGATGTCAGGCTCTTCGCCTGCATCGGTGGAAGCCCAATCCCAGATGCCGACACCCTGGGTGCAGTGCTTGACAGCCTGCTCCATCGTCAGCCATTGCGGACGAGGATGCTTGGAGGTAACCAATACGTTGACATAATCACGGCTGCGGATGCAGTGGTCGAAGCAGCTCAGCAGGCAGTTGGTATCCGGCGGCAGGTACAGGCGGACGACGTCGGCCTTCTTGTTGGCGATGTGGTCGAGGAAACCGGGGTCTTGGTGAGTGTAGCCGTTGTGGTCCTGCTGCCAGACGTTGGAGGACAGGATGAGGTTCAGGGAAGCGATGCTCTGACGCCAAGACAGCTGATTGCAGACTTTCAGCCACTTTGCGTGCTGTGCCACCATGGAGTCGACCACACGGATGAAGCTCTCATAGCTTGCAAAGAAGCCGTGACGACCGGTGAGCAGATAGCCTTCCAGCCAGCCCTCGCAGAGATGCTCGGACAGCATGGAGTCCATGATGCGGCCATCGTTTGCAAGGAACTCGTCGTTCGGGACGATGGTGGAGTTCCAGTCACGCTCGGTGGCCTCGAAGCACTTGTACAGGCGATTGGACATGGTCTCGTCCGGTCCGAAGATGCGGAAGTTCTTTGCATCCGCATTCAGCTTGAACACATCGCGGATGTAGCCGCCCAGCTCGATCATATCCTGCTTCTCGACGCTGCCGGGGAAGGGGATGTCGACTGCATACTGCTTGAAGTCCGGGGTGCGCAGGTCGCGCAGAAGTTTGCCGCCGTTGGCGTGCGGGTTGGCCGCAATGCGGCGGTCGCCCTTGGGTGCAAGCTCCTGAAGTTCGGGGATGAGCGTGCCGTTTTCGTCGAACAGCTCTTCCGGGTGGTAGCTCCGCAGCCACTCTTCGATCTGCTTCAGGTGCTCTTCCTGATGGGGCGTGCCGAGAGTGATGTCGATAGGAACTTGGTGTGCGCGGAACGTGCCCTCGATGGGCTTGCCGTCGACCACCTTCGGGCCAGTCCAGCCCTTCGGAGTGCGCAGGACGATCATCGGCCACTGGATGTGACCCATCTTCTCGCCCGCACGGGCGCGCTTCTGGATATCGTGGATCTCGTTGATGACGGTATCCAGCGTGTCGGCCATCTTCTCGTGCATCGTCATGGGGTCGTCGCCCTCGACGAAGTAAGGCTTCCAAGAGCAGCCCTTGAAGAAGCTCTCAATTTCCTCGTGGGTCATGCGGCCGAACACGGTCGGGTTGCTGATCTTATAGCCGTTCAGGTGCAGGATGGGCAGAACTGCGCCGTCGCCCACCGGGTTCAGGAACTTGTTGCTCTGCCAAGAAGTCGCCAGCGGGCCGGTCTCGGCTTCGCCGTCGCCGACGGTGCAGGCAACGATGAGGTCAGGGTTATCGAAGGCCGCACCAAACGCATGAGCGATGGAGTAGCCCAGCTCGCCGCCCTCGTTGATAGAACCCGGAGTCTCGGGTGCAACGTGGGAGGAGATGCCGCCGGGGAAGGAGAACTGTTTGAACAGCTTCTTCATGCCCTCTTCATCGCGGCTGATGTTGGGATAGACTTCGGAATAAGTGCCATCCAGATAAGCGTTCGCAACGAAGAAGTTGCCGCCGTGACCCGGGCCGGAGATGAGCACCATGTCCTGATCGTACTGCTTGATGATGCGGTTCAGGTGGACATAGACAAAGTTCTGTCCGGGTACAGTGCCCCAGTGACCGACGATCTTCTTTTTCACGTCGTCACGGGTCAGCGGACGGCGGAGCAGGGGGTTGTCCAGCAGGTAGAGTTGACCTGCGGCCAGATAGTTCGATGCACGCCAGTAGGCGTCGATCTTTTTCAGTTCAGTCTGGGTCATAATCGTTTCTCCTTTTCTCATTCAATGTGTCAGTGCCTGTCGAACGGCTTTCTGCCATCCGGCATAACGTTCTTTTCGCTCTTCAGCTTTCATCGTTGGTGTATAGCTATGACGCCTAAGTTGTGTATGAATCACAGCCGGATCGTAGAAGCCACAAGAAAAACCGGCTGCACACGCAGCTCCAAACCCGGACAGCTCCTGAATTTCCGGCACACTCACTGCTACCTGTGCCATATCACTCTGGAATTGCATCAGATAAGTATTTGCGGTCGGTCCTCCATCCACACGCAATTCTGCCAGCGGAAGCCCTGCATCCTGCGCCATACGCTGAACAAGGTCGGTAATCTGATAGCCGATGCATTCCACACCCGCTTTGACGATTTCCGCTTTGCCGGTAGTACGCGTAATGCCGGTCAGCAGACCCGTTGCTTCGCTGTCCCAGTAAGGAGCACCCAGCCCGGTGAAAGCCGGAACAAAGTACGTCCGGTCTGTCGGGTTTGCCATGCGTGACAGCAATTCGCTTTCGCTGTCAGATGCCAGCATCATGGCATCTTTTTTCAGCCAAGTGATCACAGCACCCGTGTAATTCAGGTTGCCCTCCAATACATATTCTACCTTGCCATCAAGCCCCCATGCAAGGCTGGTGACAAGCCCGCAGTTGCTGGCGACAAGCCGCTCGCCAGTCTGCATCATGACGGAAGACCCTGTTCCATAAGTGGCTTTTGTCTGCCCTGGCGTCCGGCAGTTCTGTCCCAGCAGAGCCGCGTGGCTGTCTCCTAATACGCCGCACAGCGGAATTGGCTTTTCAAACAAACCACCAAGGGTCGTTGTTCCAAACAGACTGTCGCTCATGCAGACTTCCGGCAGACAGTTCTGCGGAATCCCATAAAGTACACAAAGTTCTTCGTCCCATTGCAGCGTATGAAGATTGAACAGCTGTGTCCGGCTGGCATTTGAGTAATCTGTCTTGAACGCTTTTTCTTCTGTCAGCTGATAGATCAGAAAGCTGTCCATCGTGCCAAAACAAAGCTTGTTTTCAGCGGCAAGGTCTGCCGCATCCGGCACATTTTGGAGGACCCATGCCATTTTAGGCGCAGAGAAGTACGGCGAAAGCGGAATGCCCGTTTTTTCCCGGACAGTCTCTGCATGAGCAACCAAACTGTCGCAGATTTCTTTTGCACGAGCGCATTGCCAGACGATGGCCTTGCAAACGGGTTCTCCCGTGTCCCGATTCCATGCTGCTACAGTCTCGCGCTGGTTACTCAGTCCTACCGCCACGATCTGCTCCGGCTTCACATCCGCTTTGGTCAGCACCTCACGGGCAACCGTCAGGGTATTGACGCGAATCTCTTCCAGGTCGTGGCTGACCCATCCGCGCTCATCTACATACTGCCGGTGCGGGCGGTCCGTACGGGCCGTCAACTGGCCAGCAGCATCAAACAGCATTGCCTTCGTCCCCTGCGTAGACTGATCAATGGATAAGATATATCGTTCCATACCGATTCCCATCACTTCAGAAGTTCTGCGGCCGATTTTGCGATGCCCTCGGCGTTCAGTCCATAGTAATCAAATACCTCTTTGGACGTGCCGGTAATGACCGGTGCATCCGGCAAAGAAAGGTTTTTGACCTTGCGGGGGCAGTTCTCGCCAACCACCTGTGCAACCATACTGCCCAGGCCACCATAAGGGGCGTGTTCTTCTACGGTCAGCACCGCTTTGGCCGCAGACGCCGCTTTGATGACAGCTTCCTTGTCCAGCGGTTTGACGCAGTACATATCCAGCACGGCGGCAGAAATGCCTTTTGCTTTCAGCAGTTCGGCAGCATCCAATGCAGGGCGCACCATCTCGCCGCAGGCAATGATTGCAACATCAGCACCTTCCTGCAGAACGGTTGCCTTGTCCATTTCAAAGGGGCAGTTCTCCGCGGTATAAACATCCTCTACCGGGTTGCGGCCCACGCGCAGATATGCGGGCTTCTTATCCTGAAGGAGTGCTTTCACGAGCTTTGCGGTCTGGAACCGGTCACTGGGCAGATAAACTCTCATATTGGGTAGGGCACTCATTGCAGCAATATCCTGTGCAGAATGATGGCTCATGCCCAACGCACCATAGCTTACGCCGCCCGAAATGCCGATCAGCGTGACATTCGTGTTGGAATAAGCACAATCGATCTTTGCCTGCTCATAGCTGCGGGTGGACAGGAAGCAAGCCGGAGACGCGGCAAATGCTTTCTTGCCACAGCTTGCAAGACCGGCAGCAACGCTTACGAGGTCCTGCTCTGCGATACCCATTTCCACGAACTGCTCCGGGTAGGTGTCGGCAAATTTGGTCAGGCTGGCGCTGCCGCGGCTGTCGCTGCACAGAACCACAACATCTTTGTCGGTTTCCGCTGCTTTGAGCAGGGTATCACAGATGGCCTGACGGTTCGGGATCTTATTAGCCATTCTGAACAGCCTCCTTTCGTGCGGCAAAGTCCGCAATGATCTGGTGATATTCCTCGGTCGTGGGCAGATGGTGATGCCAGCTTGCCTTGTTTTCCATCAGAGCACTGCCATAGCCCTTCGTGGTGTTGGCAATGATGACCGTCGGCTGTCCGACATGGTGTTTCGCTGCGGTAAATGCCGCATCCATCGCTTCAATGCTGTCGCCGTCTACGCTGATGACATTCCAGCCGAATGCTGCCCACCGCTGCTCTTGACTGTCCTGCTTCATCACATCCTCAGTGTTGCCCGAAATTTGCAGGCGGTTCCGGTCTACGATGGCGCACAAGTTGTCCAGCTTGTAATTGCCCGCCGACATTGCGCCTTCCCAGACACTGCCTTCGGCCAGCTCGCCATCGCCCATCACCGTATATACACGGTAGTTCCGGCCATCCATCTTGCCTGCCAGTGCCATGCCGACACAGACCGGCAGTCCGTGTCCCAGTGAGCCGGAATTCATCTCAATTCCGGGAAGTTTGTTGTTCGGGTGCCCAATATACGGCGAGCCAAACTTGGAAAAGCGTTCCTTGATATCCATAAGATCGAGGAATCCGCAGTCCGCCAGCACTGCATACAGTGCTTCCACCGCATGGCCCTTGCTCAGAACAAAACGGTCGCGGTCCGGGTCTGCCGTGGTATAAGGCGTGATATTCAGATGGTTCTTGTACAGCACCAGCAGAGTATTCAGCACGCTCATATCGCCGCCGATGTGTCCACCGCCGCCTGCCATGATAATGTCTACGATATCACGGCGCAGATCCCAGCTTTTCAGTTCCAGTTCATTCAGTTCCATGCGTTTATTCTCCTCTCAGATAGGCTTTGACCTGTTCTTCTACCGGGTCATACAGGTCCGGCTTGATGCCGATATATTTGCAGGCTTCATACAGCACCGGTACAACATCCTTATGGATGCCGACGCAGTGGTGGATGTAGGGGCCTTCTACAATCTTTGCTTCCAGCCGCTTGATGTTGTCCACTTCGACCCACAGATAAGTGCCCATGCCTTTGGGGCCATCGATGCCCTTTGCATTGCCCAGCAGCAGGCTGTATTCCCCATTGTCGCCATCAAAGCGGGCAAGTGTCAAATCACCATGTTTTGCCTCTGCGGTAATCGCACCAGGGTAATCAAATGCCAGCGGATAAGTAATGCAGGGTTTGCAGCCTGCCACCGAAAGCGGCCATGGGCCGCAGTGCTGGAGCAGTTCTCCATTGGGGTTGTCCGGGTGGCGGATCGTCCAGTCTGCAAAGAACCCGCGCGTTTCATCATTGGCAGCAGCTTCCACCATCAACGCCGTGATAGCACCGTGGATGTCGGTCTCACAAACCATCGGGATTCCCTTATCATTCAGCAGCGCATTGGCCGCGCAGGGCATGATCCCCAGTTCACTTTGCAGGGCATTCCAGCACTGGATCGCACCCGCATTGCAGTGGTACTTCTTGATGAGCCGTTCCATTGCCACAGCCAGACCAGCAATGTTCAACAGCTGGTCATCCGTGACCTTGATTTCCATTTTCTCCCGGCAGTACGCCATCGTGGCATGAACTTCTTCCCCATCTGCAATGGCCTTTTTCACTTCAGCCGTCAATTCCGGCAGCGGTACCGGAGCCAGCTGGACGTTGAACTTTTCCAGAAGCTCCCCTTCATTGCACATGGTAGACCAAAAATCGTAAGGACGCGGACCAATTTGCAGAATACGGATATTCTTGAACGTCTTGACCACATTGCAGACAGCCAGGAAATCACGAACGCCGCGCTCAAACACCGGGTCGTTCAGTCGGCAGTTGGTCAAATAGGTAAACGGCACCTGAAACCGGCGCAGCACCTTACCCGTTGCAAACAGACCGCACTGGGTATCCCGCAAACGGACACCATTCGGTTCCGGACGCTCATCCAGCGGTCCCCACAGCAGAACGGGAACCCCCAGATCCTTTGCCAGCCGTGCGCACTCGTATTCTGTACCGAAGTTGCAGTGCGGCAGGAACAAACCATCGATTTTTGCCGCCTTGAATTTTTCCACGATCTTCAGGCGGTCATTCTCATCGTAGAGCAGTCCTTCCTCGTTGATGTCGTCAATGTCCACGAAATCCACGCCCAGCTCGCGCAGACGGGCAGCGGTCAATCCGCGATACTTGACCGCATCCGGTGCAGAGAAGATGCTGCGGCGGGTGGGCGCAAAACCCAGCTTGATATTTGCCATACCTTCAAAATCCTCCATTCTGTTTTGATTTCCGGAACTTCTTTTGTTGGCATCAGTGTAGCACAGTGGCAATTCTTCCTGTGCCGCATCGGTGATGTGTCCCAGATTTTCTGCAAAATGGAGAGTTCCAACCGGAATGCTTTTGGCATTTTGGACAAAGGAAGTGCTTCGTCTGGGAATTTTCACTAAATAATTTAGTAAAAATTCAGAGTTCCGGCCATTGACAGTTTGTTTTTCACACAGCTACAATAAGAAGTGGAAAAAGGAGGGTGTTCTATGAAGGTAACAGCAAAACAGCTGGCCGAAAAAGCAGGTGTATCACAGGCAACGGTTTCCCTCGTCCTGCGTGGGAAGCCAGGTGTCAGCGATACAGTGCGCCGCCAGATCCTAGAACTGGCAAAGCAAATGGGTTTGGAGCCGCAGACCAGTATCTCTGTCCCAAACGCCGGAACCATCCAGCTGGTCATTTACAAGCGACACGGAAAAGTAATGTCCGATACGCCATTTTTTGAACAACTGACACAGGGCGTTGTCAACGAAGCCACTCGGCTGGGCTATCATTTGTCCATCAGCTACTTTTATGGGAACCAACCGGCAAAAGAACAGCTGCGCAGTATTCAAAGCCAGAATTGTGCTGGCATCATTCTGCTGGCTACCGAAATGCACAGCGAAGATGGCAAGCCGTTCTTTGCACTTAATGTGCCCATCGTCGTATTAGACAACTCGTTTCCTGCCCTGAAATATGACGCGATCGCCATTGATAATGCTTTGGGGGCCTGGAAAGCAGTTCATTATCTGATTGACTGCGGTCATACCCGCATTGGCTATCTGCACAGCAGCGTAGAAATCCGCAATTTCCGTGAGCGGTACAGCGGATATCTTTCTGCCTGCCGTGCTTTGCCGGAAGATGCCGCAAAAGATTCGGCACGGCGCATTATTCCAGTCAGTCCATCCAGCGAAGGAGCTGCTGAAGATATGGCAAAGTATCTGGATACCGAGCCTCTTCTGCCCACCGCCTTTTTCGCAGACAATGACCGAATCGCCGCCGGGTGCTGCAAAACTTTATTGAATTACGGCTACCGCATCCCAGAAAATATCTCGATCATAGGGTTTGATGATTCCGCCGTCAGTGAAGTGCTGAATCCACCGCTGACCACCATGCAGGTGCAAAAACAGCGAATGGGAGCTTTGGCTGTAGAACGGCTTCATACAATATTAAGTTCTGCTCCCCCGGAGCGTGTCCGCATTGCCATTGCGCCGGAAGTATTGGTGCGGCAGAGTGTTTTGATCCGCAATCAGCCCATTCCTCATAAATCCCACAGCCGCTAAATTTTATAAAACAATTTACTAAATTTTCAGAGTGTATGGATACCGCTTTGCCGTTTGTGCTAAGTACGCACGCTTTTTATTCGGCATTTTTGCCAAAACTTTTGTACACAAGATGACATTTCATTCATTTTTGTCGCAGACCGGTATAATAGAAGCAACAAAAGGCTGCGGGCAACCGGGCCGCAATACGAACCCTGCAAGAATGAAAGGATGGACGAAATGCAGACAACGCAAAAAACGTATGAGGGCGAAAATCGCTCCCTCCACATGAAGGAACGTATCGGTTATGGTGTGGGCGATTTTGCCAACAACATGATGTACACTCCGGTCAATTCCTTCTTCACCTACTTTCTGACGAACGTAGCTGGTCTGGGTGCCGGTGTGGTCGGCACCATGCTGCTGGTGTCCCGTCTGCTGGACGGTGTCAGCGACCTGATTGTTGGCACTTTGATGGAGAAGTTTCACAGCAAGCACGGCAAGGCACGTCCCTGGCTGCTGTGGTGGTGCGTTCCCTTCGCAGTTTCTCTGGTGCTGATGTTCACTGCACCGGACTTTGGCACGACCGGTAAGATCGTGTACGCATTCCTGACCTATAACCTGGCCGTGACCGTTGTGTATACTGCCATCAACCTGCCGTTCGGTTCTCTGGCTGCTTTGATGACGAAGAATCAGACGGAGCGCGGCTACCTGAATATTTCCAAGATGGTCTTTGCATTCGGCGGCGGTATGGTCGTCAACGCGGCTACCCTGCCCATGGTTTCCTTCTTCGGTGGTGATTCCGCTGCATGGCAGAAGACCTTCCTCGTCTACGGTGCTGCGGCCATCGTGTTCTTCCTGATCGTGTTCTTCACCACCAAGGAAGCCGTGACCGAAATCGCTGAAAATTCCGGCAAGCAGGAAAAAACCGACATTAAAAAGGCCCTGGTCAGTCTGGTCAAGAACAAATACTGGATGCAGCTGCTTGGCATCTTCTTCCTGAACAGTGTTGTCAATGCCTTCATCGGCGTTAACGTCTACTATGCACAGTACATCATGAATGATACCGGCCTGGTCGGTTCGCTCTCGATTTTCCAGAATATCGCTTCTTTTGTGACCTTCGCAGTCTGTACTGCCGTGATTCGCAAGATCGGCAAGCAGAAAATCGCTCTGGCTGGCGTCGGCATCTCCTTTGTTGGCTATGCGATGGTCCTGCTCAATCCCACCAGTTATCCGCTGCTGTATGCTGCTGCTCTTGTTAAGGGCGTTGGCAATGCTGCTCTGTCCGGTGTCATGTATGGTATGCTGGCCGACACCGTGGAATATAACGACTGGAAGTTCGGCATTCGTGCAGAAGGTCTGGTATTCAGTGCTAACTCTATCGGTGCCAAGGTTGGTTCCGGCATCGGCTCTGCCGTTCTGGGCTGGGTCCTCGCTGCATTCGGTTTTGTAAGCTCTGCCGCTGTGCAGCCTGCCTCCGCCATCACCGGCATCCGCGCCATTTTCCTGTATGTCCCGCTGGTCGTATTCGCCATCATGTTCATCATTCTGCTGTTCTACAAGCTGGACAACGAATACGATGGTATCGTAACTGCACTGGAACAGCGTGACCAGTAATTTTTGCTGAGAAAGGAATCGTCCCATGACAGAACAATATAAGATTTTTGAAACGACTTTGAGCGGTACTGCCGTGGGGAATCCGTTCAAAGAGATCTGGCTCAAGGCCACCTTCACGAACGGTTCGGACTATTACACGGTAAACGGTTTTTACTGTGGTGATGGGCAGTACAAAGTGCGTTTTATGCCGAAGGCTTCCGGCACATGGAAAGCAGTTACCCAGTCGAACGACCCCGCTTTGAATGGTATTGACCTGCACTGTGAATGTGCTCCGGCACGTCCCGGAAACCATGGTCGCGTTCTGCCGATGAACGAAGTACGGCCCCAGACCGCAGAGACAGCAGAGGATATCTTCCACTTCGCTTATGAAGATGGGACCCGTTTCCAGCCCTTCGGAACCACCTGCTATGCTTGGGTCAACCAGTCTGAGGAAGTGCAGGAGCAGACCCTGAAAACGCTTGCTGCATCCCCTTTCAATAAGGTGCGGATGTGCATTTTCCCCAAGTTCTACACCTACAATACCACAAACCCGGAACGCTATGCCTTTTTGGGCAGCGAAGAAGAAGGTTTTGACTTCGAGCGGTTTGACCCAATTTTCTGGGAGAACTTGGAGCACCGCATTGCACAGCTGGACGAGCTTGGCATCGAAGCTGACATTATCCTGCTACACCCCTATGACAAATGGGGATTTTCCAAAATGCCAAAGGAAACCGATGTGTTCTACCTCAAGTATGCTGTAGACCGTCTGTGCCACTTTAAGAATGTATGGTGGTCACTGGCTAACGAGTTTGACCTGATGCCTTGGAAGCCCGTAGAAGATTGGGAGCAGTACGCTCGTGTCGTAATGGGCCGCGATTGTTATGGGCACCTGCGTTCTATCCACAACTGCGTCAAACTTTACGACCACACCCGTCCGTGGATCACTCACGTCAGCATTCAGCGCATCGACGTATATAAAACGGCAGAGGCTGTCAGCGAGTGGCGTCAGCAATACCAGAAGCCTATCGTAGTGGATGAATGTGCCTATGAAGGCAACATCAACTTTGGTTGGGGTAATATCACAGGCGAAGAAATGGTGCGCCGTTTCTGGGAAGGCTGCATTCGCGGCGGTTATCTCTCTCACGGTGAAGTGTACGTTCAATACCCGCAGATCTGGTGGGCGCACGGCGGAACACTGCATGGCACTGCACCCGAACGCATCGGCTTTTTGAAACAGATCATGGCCGATGCCCCGGAACGTGTAGCTCCGCTTAAGCTCACCCCCGAAAACCATGAAGCAAATTGGGATGTTCCGTGCCTGTGCCGCGAGGACGATAACTCGTATTTCCTGTACTACTTCGGATTCTTCAAACCTGCCTTCCGCACCTATGAACTTCCGGACAACTGCTCCTATGAAATTGAACTAATCGACACCTGGAACATGACCATTGAAAAGCTGCCCGGTACTTATTCTGGAAGTATCCGTATCGATATGCCGGAGAAGCAATATATGGCGATTCGGATGCACAAAGTTTAACAAATTCTGACTTTCTCAAAACATTTTCTCCTTCATACCAACAGCCCTCATGGCCCGTACCATGATGGCTGTTGTGTATCTATGGTTTCTTTGACAAAATTTTAATTTGAACAAGCCTTTTTTCGTCTGTCCATACTATCTGTTGTATTCATTATAGTAAAGCGTTGACATTTTATTGTCTTTTGTGTTATCATTCACCACAAATCCCGCCCCGCAACACACCCGATTCATTTTGCCGCCGATTCACCCGACAAAATCCTTCGTTTGTCCTTGCGGAGCGGTATTTTTCTTTTACGGGAGCTGAACCTTGACAATTTCATGAGCCGACTGAACGTGATACCGACTTTCTGTCAACGCCGCTGCACAAACAGAGGCAGGAACTTCGTTCAGAGCAAAGGTGAAACATATCCATGAGCAGAGAAAACCCTCACTTGCGTTTTGCGCGTCTTAACAATTCGGAAACATTTGTTGATGAAGCGTTTTGAGCGCAGCGGTAGAGGGCAAGAACCGTCCCGTGGCCACAAATTTTCAATTCTTGAAAATCTTGTGTTCCACCGGGACTTCACTTTTCAAACTCCTGCGTGTTTTCCAAGTGATCTTGTTGGGGAATCGCTTGTCGGGGCAAGGCCCCTCCATTTGCTTCGCAAACCGCGCTGCCACTAAAACACCCCACTGGGGTGTTTTTTGCTTTGCAACCGCGGCCCCACCCCAAACCCTGCTCATCGTTCGCACCTGACGGTGCGAACAGCAACGGCGTGTCGTGTTTACATAACTTCACCGAGGAGTTATCGAACAGACAGGAGGTACAATGACCAAAACGAATGTTCAATCTACCCCAAGCAATTCCCAGCACCACGACACGCCGAACAACAAAACGCACTTCATCAAGTTCCGTGTGACAGCGGAGGAAAAAGCGTCACTGGAACTCACTTGCAAACTCCTGAATCTCTCTATGTCTACCCTCATTCGCCGCGCACTTCACAATGCAAAGATCGAACGCACTGTTGTCGTTGCAGGCGGCGGAGAAGAAACTCTGAACGCCGTTTCTACCTTGCTTGCCCAGTGTAGCAAGGTGGGCGGCAATCTCAACCAACTTGCAAGGCACTTCAACTCTGGCGGTGCAGACACCGAGCAGATACGAGCAAAAATCCTTGACGAACTTGCAGATTTGACTGCGTTTCGGCTGAACGCCGAGAAAGTTCTGGGTGAACTGTATGGCAACGCTCAAGCATATCAGCTCTAAGAACTCGGACTACTCCGCCATTGAAGCGTACCTCGTTTACCAGCACGATGAATTTTCCGGCAAGGTAATCCTGGACAAGCAAGGCCGACCCATGCTGCGAGAATCGTACATTCTCGATACGCTTGAGTGTGGCGATTTTTCGTTTGCAACGGCCTGTTTGCAGGCAAACCGCAAATATGGCAAGAACACCCAGCACGATGATATTAAGAGCCATCAGTATATCATCAGCTTTGACCCAAGAGATGCAGCCGACAACGGCCTGACCATGGAAAAGGCACAGGCACTTGGCCTGAAATTCTGCGAAGAAAACTTCCCCGGTCATCCTGCCATCGTCTGCACTCACCCCGATGGGCACAACCGTTCGGGAAACATCCACGTCCACATCGTGATCGGCAGCATCCGAACACGTGAGGTGGAACGCAAGCCATATATGCAGAAGCCCCGCGATTGGCGCGAGGGTATGAAGCACTCCAGCACCGCCCAAACCATGCGGCACTTACGTGTTGAGGTCATGGAAATGTGCGAGAGTGCTGGACTGTACCAGATCGACCTGCTCAACGGCTCGAAGGAGCGCGTGAGCGAAGCCGAGTATTGGGCGAAACGGTTCAACCTCAAAGCAATGGCTCAGACTTTGATTCTGTTGCAGGAAAAAGGTCTGTGCAATGAGGATGCACTCAACCAGCGTATTGAAGAACTGCGCGTGCAGTTTAACGATGCAAAGGAAGTTGTGCTTGACCTTGAAACCCAAATCAAGTCTAACCGCAAGCTGCTGGAACAGGTGGGCATCTACACCAGAACCAAGAAGGTCGCACAGCATCTAAAGACTGCCAAACGGCCAGCCGATTTTGAAAACCAGCATCGTGCAGAGCTGACACAGTATCGGGCGGCAACAGCCTATTTCAAGGCAAACAGCGTCACCAAGCTGCCCAGCCTGAAAAAGCTGGAAGCCGAGTATGCGCAGCTGGCATCCGAAAGGGCAAAGTTCTACGAGCAGTACAAGGAAGCTAAAACCGAACTGCTCAAACTGCAAACCGCAAGACAGAATGTTGCGTCCTATTTCCGGGAGGAAAAACAGACGCAGCAGGAGAGATAAAGGAGTGCGCGTATGATCAATCTGAAAATTGACCCGGAGTTCCAGTCCCAGATTCCTCCTCTGACCGACGATGAATACAATCAGCTTGAAGAAAACATCTTGAAAGAAGGCAAGCTGATTTCTCCTTTGATCGTCTGGGGTAATACCCTTGTTGACGGACACAATCGTTACGCAATTCTTCAGAAGCACCCGGAGATTTATTTCCCCACGATGCCGCTCCCATTTGAAAGCAGAGAAGAAGTTCTCGCTTGGATCTGCAAAAACCAGCTGGGGCGGCGCAACCTCACGCCCGAACAAAAGCGTTACCTGCTGGGCAAGCAGTACGCTGCTGAAAAGGATATGGAACGCTTCCATGGAAACCAGCACACGGCAAAAGTGGTGGTTCCCAAAGTGGGAACCACCAGACTTCTGGCAAGGTCTGTGAACGAATCGCCAAGGAAAACGGCGTGAGTAAGAATACGGTTATCCGTGCCTCGCAATTTTCGCAAGGCATTGAAATCGCCGAATCTGTAATGCCCGGAATGAAAAAGAAAATTCTGAACGGATATGTAAAGGTCAACGGCGAGGATATTCAGCGGCTGATCAAGGCAGACGAATCTGACCGGAAACAAGTTCTGCATGAAATCCTGAATCCGAAGCCGGATGCAGATGGTGTCATTCGGCAGGAAGGCAAAGTTCCTGTTATGCCGTTCAGAAAACTCGAATCGGTTTATGACAGCGATGCCTACCCGGAAGATGTACGATATGAATATGTGGCGTTGGACGAACTCACAACTCGCTTTCGCATCGCATTCAACTATCAGCTGGAGCAGATGCCGGATAATGCGCAGCGTGATGTGATTCTGGAGATCATTCAGAAGCACAAGGACTACCTTGCTTCTTTGGAAGCTGCACTCGCAAACGATGAGAGGCAGACAGCATAACAACAGGCACATTGTATGCTGTTTACGGAAGTCCAAAGGAGCGTGCGTTTGAATAAAAAGAAAAAGTCCACAAACATTTCCCTTTACCCCGATGAAGTCATTGACCGTCTGGCACGGGCATTCTACCCGGCCATCCTTGCCTGCTGGAACAGCGAGGAAGGCCAGCGGG
>CAVHXA010000037.1:0-16343 GCA_963639765.1 Oscillospiraceae bacterium
CGAATGTAGGCGGCAACTTCCGGAGACAAAGTGCTCAAATCAATATCTGCCATATTTTCGCCGCCTCTCTTTTGTGTTCTTTAAGAAGATTATACAGGAGAAAAGAGCGAAATTCCAGCAAATGCAATGATATTGCAGTGGAGAAAATAACAATGGAAAAACCCGCTCATTTGGTCAGAATATTACGCGAAAAATAGCACTGCTGTTGAAAACTACACATAGAATTTCGGCTTGCCCGGACGGATCGCTTTTGGCTGCTCAATGTTCTGACCCTGCATAAGCCATGTAAACTGCTCCCACGTCAGTTCCTTGACCTCTTTTTCATTTCGTGGCCATTGGTAACTACCGTTGCTTAGAACTTTGTAGAGCAGCACAAATCCATCCGGCTCCCAAAGAAGAGCTTTTAATCGGTCGCACTTTTTTCCACAGAATAGAAACAATCCGCTTTCACATGGATCTATTTTGAAATTCTGCATAACATACGGAACCAGGCTTCGAATTCCTTTGCGCATATCCGTATAGCCGGTAACGATATACACATTCCTCGCCTGTCTAATATCCCCCAGCATTAGGTGATACCCTTCACAATTTCCAGAATGTACGCAGCAGACAGCGAACTCGGCAGAGAAATTGACAATTTACCTTTTTGGATATGAATTTCCGGCTGTAGGGTTGTTGCAGAATGATCTTCGACAGGTCTGGGCGGTGTAATCTTCACGGGGACAATTGCTTTCTGTCCTATGATTTGTTCTGCAACTTCATCCCTGCGTAACGCCTGCCAACGCATAAAGGTGGAATATTATAGGTGGTAAAGTAAAAAGTTTACATGGGTGTGATTGATTCAGTCTGTATGATGTGGTAATATAAGAAAAAAGAAAGGCGGTGAGTCTGTGGCAGAAAAGGACGCATCTGAAAAGATTCTGGAATCCTACAATGATGTATTCTCCGATATTGTAAATGTACTGCTGTTCAACGGAAAGCAAGTTTTAGGTGCAGATGAACTGGAAGATCAGGCTCCACGTACCTACTATAAAGCGGATGGCAAGATTCGTGAGATTGAGCGCGATGTTGCCAAACGCTGGAAGAACGGAAATATTCGTGTAGCCTGTATCGGGTTTGAAAACCAGACTGCTTCTGATCCCAATATGTCGCTCCGAGTGATGGGATATGATGGTGCAGAATATCGGGCGCAGCTGCTTAACGACAGCGAAAATCTCTATCCTGTTGTGACGCTGGTGCTCTACTTTGGCCATGATAAACCGTGGAATGGTCCGCTTTCTCTGAAAGAACGGCTAAACATTCCCAAAGAGTTTGAGCCGTATGTCAACGACTATAAAATCAACCTGTTCCAGATTGCTTATCTCACCCATGAGCAGGTGGAACTTTTCCAGAGCGATTTTAAGGTCGTTGCAGACTACTTCGTACAGAAGCGGGAAAACGGCGACTACGTTCCGAGTTCGCAGGATTTGACCCATGTGCAGGAAACGCTTCAACTGCTGAGTATTATGACGAATGATAATCGGTTTGAAGAAGCATACAATACTAATACCGATGGCCAGAAAGGAGGCCTACACAATATGTGCGATGTGCTTGATAAAGTGGAAAACCGTGGCATTGCAAAAGGCAAGGCCGAAGGCAAAATCGAAGGCGAAATTGAAGGCAAAAATCAAATGGCCCTCCTTGTTAAGAAACTCCTCGATCAAAGCCGTATTGATGATATCAAGCGAGCTTCTGAAGATGAAGCGTACCGCGATCAGTTGATAAACGAATTTGGCATCAACTAAACTTTATATGGCTTAGGGGAGCATCTTCGGATGCTCCCCCTTATTTTTTGCAGGACAGTCATTTTTGATTGTCCTGTTTTTATTTGGAGACGCACAATGAAAGAAGAAAAAATCAAAGTCCTTGCGCTCCTGCCGATGGAGCCGCCAAAGGAAATCGAACTGGACAACACCCTTGAAGCCATGCAGAAATTTGTAGGCGGGCTGATTGAATGTATCACATTAAGCGATACCGGTTCAGAAGTCACGCTGGTCTGCAATGATGAAGGCAAACTGCTTGGCCTGCCGCTCAATCGTCCGCTGTGGGATGGAGCCGATGTTCTTGCTGGATCGGGATTTCTGGCTGGATGCGACAGCGAAGGGAATATGACTTCTCTGCCGCAGAGCGCAATGGACTTCTACAAAGAAAAATTCAGAGCCTTCATCGTTGAAATTTAAGGAGGAACGATTTATGACCTTTAATGCAATGAACGAACGTTACGAGGAAATCACAGTTTGCGGAAAGCCTGCACTGTTCACCAGCATCCGCATCAAGAGAGATACTATTCCAGATGGGCTGTATGCTTAGGAAAAGATAGCCCTCGGCTGTTTTACATGCTCATTGCGCAGCTCTTAAGTAGCCGCGAGCAGTACATTCTATCAATACCAGGGTGGAACTTCAACGGCTCCAAATGGACTTTCAAGGAAACGGTAGAGTGTGAGTCGATATTGAATAGCCCCATTCTTCCTGCTGTCGGTCTCGCATCGGAAAATCAGATGATGATGTCACTGGTCATAGGCCTGTCACTCCTAAAAACACGTTTTGGGGAGACGATGCAGCCGATCAAACCTTTTGCGATGCTCTCCGAAAGTTTTTCTATCACGACAGAAATCACCCTTAATTGTCGGCTTGCAGAGCTAAAAAAGCAGCTAAACAACCATCGAGATGATTTACTCATCTACCTACGTGATGGATTTAACTCCTCACGTTATCAGAAAGCAACGAATTACGACTTCCTATCAGATGAAACCGAAAAAGGAAGCGCTAGTCGTTCAATCTATGTTGTTTTAGCAAGAAAGCTGACTCCAGAGATTCGTGAGCATTGCATTCCGATTATTCTAGAGGAGATTTGCAGTACTGCTGGTGCAGCCTCTGTAAAATGGAACGATTTAATTTCCTTGACAGAAAATAACCCTGATGAGTTTAACGTTCGCGCTCAACGTGCATACGAAGAAGCGTACAGTAACTTTAATGGATCAAATTACTGCCAAGATGCAGCGGCTTTGAATGTGGTTTCCGAAATCATCTGTTGGGCTTTCTCTTATACATCCGTGACTTCACAGCATGAGAGAGAACGCCAAAACGCCTATAAACAGGTTTTGGAGAAATATGTTCGATATTGGGACTCTTTGACAGATGCTTCTGCGTTAGACCGTTTCCGCAATGCGCTTTACGCCGCCGCCAGAAAGCAAAGCATTCGCTTCCGTGCCATCGATAACATAGACGAAACTTATTGTAAGGAGATGGAGGTGTTATACGATGAGTACAAGCTATATATCACCCTCGACCTTGTGAAGTCCTTGGTTTCAGAGCATATGTCAGAATTTCTTGTCTCTGATGTTCTAGCTCAGCTGACAGAAGCTGACATTCTCTCTAACAGCATTGTAAAGACATTGACTCTCTCTACTGGGCATCCCAAGAATGTTAGACTACGCTCCATTAACCGCAGTTTTGTGAATGGGCATGGACGCCGCGATATAACAACTATTTGACATAAAGAGGAGGTTTTCTCGTTGATTTCAAACCCGGAAATAAAAGTTTCTCTCGGGACTTATCAAGAAGCGTCGGAGAAATTTCAGGCATGCATTCGCCTTTGCCCTGGAACTGATCCCACCAGCATATTTCTCACCGGATCAAGCGGCAGCGGAAAAAGTACGGCAAGCCAAAGTCTAGCCATCCAATTTGCTAAGCAGGGCACTCCCGTACTCGCATTGGACATCGGGCACACCTTGTCGCCTGAGCATATTTGCAAGTCGTTGTCCACGGCGTTCGAATCAGTGGCAATCCGGCACAATCTCTACACAGAACCTATAGCCAGCGATCTTACAAAACCTAAACCTTGTGGGGATTATATGGAATCCTCATATGACACCGCCTATGGCATAGCCCAGATCATTGGCCAAAATAATCGTTTTGGCCCTGCTCAAATTGCATCTCTCACATCTGAAATTAAAACGGTTGTGGAATGCAGGGAAATCTGTCCTCACACCTTTCCGAGTATTCTCGATACGTTAAAGAATTCCAATTCCGCAAGTGTTCGTATGCTAGGAAATCGCTTGGAATATCTTTTTCAACATGATGTGTTCGAATGCCGTTCAGACAGAGACTTTTCACTTCCAATTTCGCCCAATATACACATTTTTGATATAAGTGATTTCCCCAGCACAACAAGAAGCATCTTAGCGGAGCTTCTTCTGTATGATTGGTTTCGTTCTGCCTGCGTACTACAAGTTCCCCTCATTATTATGATTGATGAGGTGCAAAACATGAAACTTGGGCGCGGAACGATCTTAAACCGAATTATTACAGAGGGTCGAAAATTTTGCATCGGATCACTATTGATATCACAGACGTTAAAAGGCTTTTCCCCAGAAGAACAACTAGCATTAAGCCAAGTTGGAACCAAGTTGTTCTTCAAACCGCCTCTTACAGAGCTCCGAGCATGTTCCGAGATGTTAGCTCCTCCACAACGCCGCATCGAAACAACTGAATTGCTTAAGTCACTAAAAATTGGCCAGTGTCTTTTGCTGTCCGATTACGCTTACATAGGGGACGAGACCCACCCATGCACCGGTTGCATTCAGGTGAACGTTGACTTCCCACAGTCTGTCAAATAATAGGAGAATTTTACCATGAACCATCATTATGAATTTTTCGATACACCTGAGATTCCCACATATTCTAGCCCAATACTAGCCATGAAACCCGCTATTTATTTTATCGATCCCCCCTGTCAAACCGATGCCAATTATGGATGCCTTGGTTGCGACACGGCTATCCTGTGCGATAATGGTCTCTACTTTAACTGCGGCTATTTTGTTCCCGCTGACATTGCCCAGTGTAATAAATCAACATTGGAACCCGATCTTCCTTGGTATCCTTAAAATTGAAAAGTTGTCTCACACAGACAGGTATTCTTATATTGACCGAGAAGCTAGAGAGGCTTCAGTATTTAATCTTCAAGGAGGAAACACCTATGAAAAAAGATGGTGATTTTATCAGTCTGACCGCAGCTGTCCGCCGTGCTCGAAGCGAAGGGCTGAATCTGAGCTATGCCAGTCTGCGGAGGTTTGTGGCCGAAGGATTCATTCCACATGTGCCTGACGGGAGCCGAATCCTCATCTACTACCCCAACATAACTGCATTCATCAAGAATGGCGTTACAGCCGAGCAAAGCAGAGACTACCAGCTCGCTCGTACCCGTAGCTAACCAACCATCTGCCCTCGGCATCTAGAGGATACCGAGGGCTTTTTTAAGCAAGCAAGGAGGTTCAAATCTATGTTCTGTGAAAATTGCGGTCATCAAATCTCAGATACCGCAAAATTCTGCTCCGCCTGCGGTCATCCTGCTGGCATAGCACCATCCCTCGGTGTAGGTGCACCGCCCACTGTTCCGGTCAAACGAGAATCGCCACGTCTGAAAGCATCGTCTGGCAATGGCAGCATCACGAAAATGTCTGGGACACGCAGGAAACCATGGCTGCTCCGTATGCCGATCCCTGACCCCCACACAGGCATTACGGTTATGAAAACTGTAGGTACTTATGTTACCCGTGAAGAAGCCGAGGCGGTTCGTGCTGAAATGATGAAACGCCCAGCTACACAATATCAGGAATCTACTTTAGCAAAAATTCACGAGGCCTTTCTTGAATCACGCGAGTACAAGGGGCGTTCTGATAAGACCCGCGAGTTGTATGATCTGGCGTGGAAGTATCTGAAACCGCTCTGGTATTATAAAATCGCAGCCCTCTATGCGCAGGACTTCCAGAACATTCTTGATAAGATGGCTGACGATGGCCTATCTCAGAGCATGTTGGAAAAGGAGCGTACTCTTATCAGCAAGCTGTATCGTACAGCCATTGGCTGGCGTGTTGTGGATGCTAACCTTGCATCCGTCCTAAAAGTCGATGGGCGCAAATCCACGGAACGTGAAATCTTCACAGATGAACAGATAACGCTGATTTTGAATCAGAAGAACACTCCCACTGGGCAGATGGTAATTGCTCTTCTGGCTTGTGGAGTGCGTATCTATGAGCTGCTGCACTTCAAACACGAAGATTTTCACCGCACTGAATCCGGAGCTTATGTGATTGGCGGCTGCAAAACCGAAGCCGGACGCAACCGTATCATTCCCATTCTTGACTTCGGTATCCCGATTTTTGAACGTGCGTATGCATCATCTGTGGAAAACGGCCCGCTCTTTCCCAATGGTAAAGGTGGGTTCTGGAACGAAAAGAATTGGCGTAATCGTAAATTCTACCCGTTCTTGGAGGAAATCGGCATTCAGCCAAATCCTTATGATGAAAACGGTAAGCGTAAACCGGAGTTTGCCGGAAAGCTTGCTACATACACCCCCTACACCACACGGCATACATACGCTAGCCTTTGTGACCGTGCAGGTGTTAACAAGGATATCCTGAAACGTGCTGTCGGGCACACGCCCAAATCTAAAACGCTGGATGAAGTGTATCTTCATCCGAAAGCCACCCAGATGATCGAAGCCTTTGACCCGGCCAATCAGTTGGTTAAAGATGAAGTTTTAGCCCAGCCGGAAGAATAATCCCCACAAACCAGAAAAACCGTCAACGCATGAGAGAGCAATCTCTCACGTTTGACGGTTTTCTTTTTTACCCTAAAAGCGCTCTTGCTCTGCGCTGAACCTCTTTTTCGATCATCTTCAACCGTTTTGGAGGCAGATTATAACGTGTCGCTCTGCGGTCAAAGCGGAAATCCAACAGCTTGTGGAGCATTGCACGGTGGCGGAGCCTCAATACGCTCTTTGCTGCTGTAAAGAAATCATCGTATGCGAGCGGAAGCAGTGTGCGGACATATTCATCAAATGCTTTCTGGTCGTCCCAGAGGTTAGATCCGCCCAGACTGAACAGCGAGTTTCCATGGTCGAACAGCGGTGCAGGTGTAGCAATTGTATTGGTCTTATTATCCACCAGCACACCAAAATTGCCATAGTGGCGGTCGGTGTTGCAGATGATTGCATCAAAGACCAGCATATCTTCCAGTGCATCTACAAAGGCCTGACCTAACGTCTGATAATATTCAAAAATCGCTTTCATCCCGCCTTTGGATACGAGCTGTCCGATAGGGATATAAGAATACTCTTTGCTGGTGAACAGCTCACACTTGGAACAAAGCGTCTTTTTAAGGTCTTTCGTCAGTGTGTAGCGAATTGCATTCACACCCATGGCCTGTGCAACTTGATAAGCGTACAGCTCCGAGTACGGCTCAAATCCAAGATTGCTGAACCCTGACGTACCACCTTTATAAAGGTAGATTTTTCCGTTTTGTCTGCGCCAGCATTTGGGCAGCATACCATTGGTCGAGAACTCAGGGCAGGATGCAAGCGATGTTCGTACACTGCTGCCATATCCTGTAAAGGCAATCGCTGCCAGCACCTGACTGAATCGGTTGTCGTAAAGATTTACTTTTTCAAAGGTATCCCCAGAACCCTCTGCATCTACCCAAAAGCAGTCATTGAGGGAAAGCCCTTTGCAGACGGTAATGATCCCCAGAGGACGGTTTATAGATAAGCCAACTTTGGAGAGCAGGGCATCTACATACGCACGATTTTTCGGAATTGTGCGATGCCGCAGCCAACGCTCTACACCATCTTCTGATACGGTCAGATTCAACGGCAGAAAGGGCCGGTTCTCATCGTAGACCTTTATAATATGGAGGTCAGTATCTGCACTGTCCATATTCGCTTCAAAAGTAAGCAGTGGCAAATCAAAATGCCGGATGGTGTAGCGCACAGCGATTTCTCCTTTCATCCATGAACTTTTTCTTTATTATACGGCATTAGAATCTGAATGCAAAGTACCGCTGTCACTTTGCACAAAATTTAATGATAAAATTCTACACTCAAAAATTCGCAAAAATCGGGCTTCTGGAGCCATTTTTCAGTTCCTCTCCGAATTTTGCTACAGATTTGCTACAAACGACTGAAAAGAGGACATCCTACACGTTTAATTGTCAATATGCAGAAGTGAATTTGTTTCACTTTAATGAGCAAAAAGCACGTAGATACAAGAAAAAGCCGCTTACCCTTTCAGGTAAACGGCTTTATGTTTGGTGGAGAATTAGGGACTCGAACCCCAGACCCCCTGCGTGTGATGCAGGTGCTCTAACCAGCTGAGCTAATCCTCCGAAATTGGGAACAAAGGTATTATAGCACGTTTGTGTCCGGATTGCAAGATATATTTGTGCAAAAATCTTTCCTGTCACCTGTTAAGGCGTGATCCTTGTATTTTTCCGCTTAACGATGGCAATGTGCGCATGAGCCGTTTGTGGCTCCAAAATTCGAGGACAACATTATCCTGACCAGAGCGGAGTGTCGGATGATGTCAAACCGTTGGGATATCCCCACGGGCGGTCAGATGGAAAATTAAATTCCAGTGACCATATATCCCTGACTGGAAATTACCTTTGCAAAGGATAGGGGTGGTATTATCTGGTTCACGATAATTTTTTCAGGATTGGTCTTGACAAGGGGACCATTATAATTGCAAAAGTAGGCGCAGGACCGTCCACTGCATATGTTCGAATCGGATAATCAATGGATTTTGTAGAATACCCGATTTCCTGTTTTCCGTGCAGCTAACAATCCCATTTCGTGGAATTTCATTACAAATGTCCGAATCGTAGCATATGCGGCGTTGCGGAAGTCCTTTTCCAACTGCTTAGTGGTAAACTCTTCTGCACCATAGGCAGACAAAACATATTCCCAAAGGAGCCGCTCTTTTTCGGTGATTCTTCCAGCAGAGAGGTTGGCCTGGTATACCTGAAGATCGGCCTGCGGCGGTGTTGCGTCTACTTGCAGGCGGTTATAGACCTCGTTGCAGAAGTAGGACAAAAAAGGCGTCACATCCGTAAAGCCAGAAATCAGAGCGTTATTTTCAACACGTTCATAGGCTTTGTAATAAGCTCCTTTGCTTTCGGCAATGTAGCGCGAGAACGGCGTAAATAATGCCGCAGGATAGCCCTGTTGGACGAGATACCAGAGATGGAACAACCGAGCAGTGCGGCCATTTCCATCAAAATAGGGATGGTAATATGCAAATGCAAAATGCAGGATGCCCGCTTTGTGCAGCTCGTTGATGCCATCTCTAGCATTGGCAAAGTCGATCAGCCGTTTCATAGCATTTGGAAGCTGCCCGACTGGAATACCCGAACGGGATTCTTCACCGCCTACAATAAAAACATCGTCATGGCGGTAAAAGCAGTCTTGACGTAAACGGTTTTCATCGGGTAAATAATCGCCGATACTGATTTGGTAGAGATGATGCAGATTTTCTTCGGTAATCGTATTTTGGCGGTCTGCAATGAAATCCAATCCACGCTTCATTCCATAGATTCTGGCTTCTTGTTCATCGCGAGGAGCATAGCCATTGAGGATATGCCGAATACTGTTGCGGGTGGAATGGATGCTTTCGATTTGAAAGGTAGCGTGGATTTCTTCTGTCATGGCCTGCAAACTGAATGTTTGCCCGCCGATAGGAGCAGAAAGCAACTGCTTCATACCATTTGTGGAAATCTGAGCGAGATTTGGCAGATAAAACAATTCATCACCGTAAAAATCAGACAGCGGCAGTGACTGTGCGAAGTTCTGCTGCAATAATTCTGTGAACTCTTTGACGCTGGCGGTCGAATATTTGTGCTCCATCCGCTCAAGTTCAAACAGATGCTTGTCTGAAAGCATTTTGGCAAATTTGGCTCCATCCATGGCACTCACCTCGCAACTGATATTGATTGATACTAATTGATGTCAGTATACAGCATACCGATACTCTTTAGAAAAGTCAAGCGAGGATCGTGAAATTACTTTCAATCTTCGCCCACAATCTTCCGGCGCATTCGCAAGCGGCAGCATCAATTTCAGGCGTGTTATTTTCTCATGATAACAAACAACAGAAGTTTCCGTGTCACGCCGCAGGAGCTGGAACGCATAAACCAAAAGCGCAGCGAGCTTGGTATGCAAAATATGGGCGCATACCTGCGCAAAATGGCAATGGACGGCTATTGCGTAAAGCTTGAGCTTGGCGAGGTAGCGAGAACTTCCTCCCTGCTTGGACGTTGCAGCAATAACCTCAACCAGTACGCCAAACGAGCCAACGAGACCGGCAGCATCTACGCCGAGGATATCCACGATTTGCAGACGCAGTTTGCGGAAATCCGTGATTTGCAGCGCAAAATCGTAAAGAAGCTATCTGCACTCTAACAGCAAAAAGGCACAGGCGTTTTAACCTGTGCCGGTACATAAGCTTGTGCAGATTTTTGTGGCTATATGTGTTATACTGTAAGCGGATACGAAAAGAGAATACTCACTGAAGAGAGGCACGGTAAACACGATGAAACGCATACTTTTTATCTGCCACGGCAACATCTGCCGCAGCCCAATGGCGGAATTTGTTATGAAAGACCTTGTTGCAAAAGCAGGGTTATCCTCACAGTTTGAAATCGCATCTGCGGCTACAAGTACAGAGGAAATCGGCAATCCGGTTTACCCACCGGCACGGCGCAAGCTGGCAGAACATGGCATTTCCTGCGATGGCAAGACAGCACGCCAAGTTACACGTAAGGATTATGAGCATTACGATTTGCTGATTGCGATGGATTACAACAACCTGCGCAATTTAAGGCGTATGCTCGGAGACGATGTGCAAAACAAAATTCACCTGTTGATGGATCATACAAACCGCCACGGCGAGGTTGCCGACCCATGGTATACCGGAGACTTTGAGCAAACATGGCAGGATATTGTTGAAGGCTGTACAGGACTTTTGGAACAGCTTAGAGTACAATAAGTTGCAAGGTCAAGAGGAACTTCGAATTGATAAATATGAGAAGACATACACCTACATCGGGAAAGATTTTGCTGAATGTACATCAAAAGTTGAGTCTGCCAGGATTTTCGACAGCATGACAATATATGAAGCGGAGTCGGAAATTGAAGTGCTGTTTGGGTAACAACACCACAACTTGAATGGGCAAATGAGTGATGCTCTGATACCTCTCTGCAAGCAGCAGATATTGTGAGTTGTTATATAACTATGATGAGAGTCGCCTTTCAGGGCGGCTCTTTTTGCGTTATGGAGGGATAAAATGGCGGCAACAAGACTGATACCACTGCATGTAAACAAAGGCAAAACGGCGGCACAGAGCCTTGCTGACCGCATTGACTATGCAGTAAATCCAGATAAAACCGAACAAGGCTTATATGTGCGTGGCTATGCCTGCGAGCCTGAGACATGCACAGAAGAATTTTTATTACAGCGTTTGCAATACCAGCAAGTCACGGGCAGGCACCAGCAGCCGGAGGTGATTGCTTACCAGATACGGCAATCTTTCAAGCCGGGCGAGGTTACACCGGAGGAGGCGAATGAAATCGGTTATGAGCTGGCAATGCGCTTTACAAAAGGCAAGCACGCTTTTGTGGTCAGCACACATACGGACAGACCTCATATTCATAATCATATTATTTTCTGTGCCACAGCTCTGGAGTGCGACCGCAAGTTTAAGAATTTCAACTTGTCAGCATTTGCGCTGGCTCGGCTGAGCGATTTGATTTGTCTGGAGCACAAGCTGTCGGTAATAATCCGCCAGCCTTACGATGAGCGTGTAAAGCGCACTGAGTACCCAAAACAGAAATCTCAGCGTGACGAGATTTGCGAGGCAATTGACGCTGCAATGAAGCGTAAACCAAAGAGCTTTAGCGAGTTGATTATGCTTTTGCAGGAAGCCGGTTATGAATTCAAAGACGGCAAACAACCTGCCCTGCGTGGTAAAGGCCATGCACGGTTTGCACGTTTCCACTCACTGGGCGAGGGTTACAGCAAAGATGAATTGTGTGCTGCGATTGCAGGCGAAACGGAACACAAGAGTAAGTTTGCAGGCAAGAGCAAAACCACACGCATGTCAGCACAGAGCCATGCAAAGTCTGGGCTTTCCCTGATGATTGATGTTCGTGCAAAAATGCTGGAGGGCAAGGGCGCAGGGTATGAGCGTTGAGCGAAGGTTTTCAATGTAAAGCAGCTTGCCAAAGCATTGCAATTTATGGAGCAGAATGGACTAAAGAATTATGATGAGCTGGCAGAAAAAGCGCACAATATTGCAGCACACAGAGATGATTTGCTGGCTTCTGTAAAGGCTGACGAGACACGTTTGCAGGAGATCAATATTCTGCGGACGCATCTGGTCAATTATGCCAAGTCAAAGGATGTTTTTGCGGAGTATAAAGCCAGCGGTTACAGCCGTGACTATTTTGAGGCGCATCGGGATGTGCTCACCCTGCGCAGAGCAGCAAAGCGGGCGTTTGACGAGTACAAGGTAAAATACGGCGAGAACAAAAAGCTGCCACGCATCAAAGAGCTGAACGCAGAGTATGCCGACGTGCTTGAGCGCAAAAAGAAAACTTATGCAGACTACCGTAAAGCCAGAAACGATGCAAAGGACTGGGTGGTTGCGCAGAAAATTGCACGTTCGATTTTAGCCGAGGAGCAGCAAATAAAGGCGCAACACGAAAAAGAGCAGGCGTACACACAGCAGGAAGTTAGATAACGTCAAACCGACACTGGGGAGATTTTCTCTTCGGTGTCGGGCTCTTTTTTGTTTCACAGTCACTGCCGTTAAAGCATCCGCAACGGATGCGCAGCCGGTGTGCCGCAGGGCACAGCTCTTGGGGTTTGGGGCGAAAGCCTCAACAAGCAAAAACAGCCCATGTATGACAGGGGCATTGCTTGCAAAAGAAGTCCTAAACTATGAACTTTCTCCTCAAAACGCAAGTTCAACTTAAAAAACAAGAAAATTACTGGCAGTAACGAAAATAAATATTGGCAAACGCAAAGCTTTCTGTTTACTTGAAAGCGAAATTCTGGCATAATCTACTGTGTATACATCAACTTTGAAGCTGTGCGCTAAAAACCGGGAGGAACTCATCATGGATGTGAGCTATAACAAGTTATTCAAACTGCTGATTGATAAAGAAATGCGTAAAACAGAATTTGCTAAAGCGGTTGGAATAAGTGCAAATACTTTGGCAAAGCTTTCGCGGAATGACACAGTATCCATGGAAGTCATCATAAAGATATGCCGCTATTTGAATTGTACGGTTGATGACATTATGGAGATTTTGCCTGAGACAAGAGTGAAGTGATGAGGGGAACAGTATGAAACTATCATCGCCATACAACGGCGCACTGACAAGAGAGCAGTTCCTTTTTTACGAGATGCGCACTACTGCAAAACTTGTTGCGGCTGGCCTTACGGATGAGGAAGTAACGGAAGCTATCGTAAAGGACAATCTCTTTCAGTACCCAACAGAAAAATCAATAAAGAATCTGGCCGGAGTGTGTCTTAAGCGTCTGCATTCCATGAATGATGATTGCCTTATAGAGGCCATTGCAAAACTGCCGGCAGATGCTGCGAAGCAGATTTGTCTCTACGCTATGATGAAACAGAACCGTCTTGTGTGGGATTTTATGATAACCGTTATCGGAGAGAAGTACCGAATATTGGATACCTCTTTTGGTAAGGTAGACTTAAATACTTTTTTTATGCGCCTCGCTGAGCAGGATGACAATGTAGCTTCCTGGAGCGATGCAACGGTTCAGAAAATAAAGCAGGTTCTCGTTCGTATATTGGTGGAGAATGAGTATCTGGACAGTACCCGCACAGACCATCTGAATCCGGTTTTGATAGGTTCACTTTTAGAAGAACGTATTCGGGCAAACGGCGACAATGCCGCACTGATTGCATTCAACTGTTTGAGTTAGGAGGACAAGGAATATGAACAATTTGAATGAACGCCTCGACAAGCTCAGACAGCTTGTACAAGATAGAGACTTTCTTGAAGGCAAGGGATTATCAAATGAAGTAAATATCCGAATCTTTTGCTATGACCCGCAGGATGAAATGACAGTTACGCACTTTTTGAATCAGATCATCACAGATCAAAGCCTTGACTGTCATCTTATCGAGTGCAACCTCTATAAGCTGTTTATTGAGATTTGTGAAGATCTTGATATTTTGGACAGCATACCGGACATGGAAGAAAGCGAGGGAAGCGAATATCTTCTGGAACAGCTTCACTCCGCTATCGGTGAAAATGAATTCATCGACAAGATGCGCGAAAAGTATCAGCCTAAAACCGGTGATGTCATGCTCCTGACAGGAGTTGGCGATGTGTTCCCATTTATGAGAGTTCATAAAATGCTGGAAGCTATGCAGCCGTTTTTCTCGGAGATTCCGATTTTGGTAATGTATCCGGGTGTGTTTGACGGAAACTATCTGCGCCTGTTTGATAAGTTGCCGCCGAACCCATATTACCGGGCATTCAATGTTGTATGAAGAGGAGGAAACGAACGTGATTATTCGCGATATGTTTTATGATGACATTAACCGTAAGGTAAATGGCGTCATCAAGGTTGACCAGGACGAAACCAGTGTTATCAGTCAGGAAGTCCGTGAATATGTCATCACGAAAGAGCTGAAGAAGCACTTCATCTCATTTTTTAATTACTACGGAGATTCTTTCACTACGCCCACTTCAGATATGGGGGTGTGGATCTCGGGCTTCTTTGGAAGCGGTAAATCTCACTTCCTGAAGATGCTCAGCTACCTGCTTGAAAATAAAGAAGTGGACGGTGTGAAGACCGTGGAGCGTTTCCGCGAAAAGTTTGCGGATGACCCCGCTACCTTCATGCTTATCGACAATGCAACCCGATATGAGACAGAGACGATCCTGTTCAATATTGATATTGAGGGTTCCATCAACAAAGACAAGACGGCAGTGCTGCGTGTTTTCGCCAAGATGTTCTATAACCATCTGGGCTTCTACGGCGAGAATCTGAAAGTGGCAATGCTTGAAAAATATATAGACCAGAGCGGCAAGACCGAAGAGTTCCGCCGCGTATTTGAAGAGAAGAAAGGCAAACCGTGGGTTGAGCAGCGCAAGGCATTTGCTTTCAACGGCAAGTTCATCGTACCGACGCTGATGGAGGTCCTCGGCATGCCCGAGGCAGATGCACAGAACTGGTTCAGCGATAAGTCTGCTGTTGATTTCTCCATCGCGCAGTTAGTCGATGACATCAAGGCATATATCGCAAGCAAGCCAAAGAACTTCCGCCTTCTGTTTATGGTGGACGAAGCCGGCCAGTATGTCGGCACCGATACAGACATGCTCCTGAATCTCCAGTCTCTGACCGAGAAGATCGGCAGCGAGTGCGGAAGTTCCGTGTGGGTGATCTGCACCGGACAGGAGGCCATCGACGAAATCATCAAGGTGCGTGCAGATGAGTTTTCCCGTATCCAGGCACGTTTCAAGACCCGCCTGTCCCTTACTTCGTCTTCCGTGGATGAAGTTATCCAGAAACGTATTTTGAAGAAAAAGTCGGAGGTTACTCCGAAACTGGAAGCACTGTACAACGAAAATGATTCCGTGCTACGCAATCTTTTCAGCTTTACGGATTCCATTTTGGACATCAAGGGCTTTAGCGGTTCGCAGGAATTTGCCATAGATTTCCCGTTTGTTCCGTATCAGTTCATCATCATGCAGAAGGTGTTCGGAGAGATCCGCAAACATGGCAGCGTCGGAAAACATTTTTCAGGCGGCGAGCGTTCCATGTTGAGCGGATTCCAAGAAGCAGCGCAGAAGGTTCAGAACCATGACGAATATACGCTGGTTCCGTTCTTCCACTTTTATGACACGGTACACAGTTTCCTTGACGGTTCCATCCGCCGCGTGATTGAGCGCTGCCAGAAAGCGGCAGAAAGCAGCGCAGGTATCGAAAACTATGATGTGGATGTGCTTAAACTCTTGTACCTCATCCGATATGTAGATGACATCAAGTCCAATCTGGACAATATCGTGATTCTGATGGCGGACGATATCCGTACAGATAAGATCACACTGCGCGAGGCAGTCAGCAAGTCTCTTGACCGATTGCTCAGTCAAAATTATATCAGCCGCACAGGAGATACTTATAATTTCCTGACCGATGAGGAGCAGGATATTCAGCGCGAAATCAAGAATACGCCGGTAGACACTGCTGCCATTGTGGAGCGTATCGCACAGATTGTTTACGGCGATATCTATACCTCCAAGAAATTCCGCTATGGTAAGTACGACTTTTCCTTTGACCAGATGGTTGATGGCGTGACTGTCGGCGCCGTAACCGGCGGCATGAAGCTGCGTTTTTTGACCGTGGCGACGGATGCCATTGAAAAGAGCGATATGCGCCTGATGACGGACTCCTCAGGTCAGGCTATTGTGGTTCTCGGCGATACCCCCT
>CAVHXA010000038.1:0-16062 GCA_963639765.1 Oscillospiraceae bacterium
GTTCAGCATGGAGCTGGACCGGTTGGACAAGCGGCCCTATCGGACGGAGGTGCAGCTTTATAAATCTCTGCTGGCTCTGAAACGCGGTATTGACCGGGATCTGATCATCACGGCCCAGCGGGAGGCACTGCAAACCCTCCGCTGTATCCTCTCCAATATCGAGTACCGTTTCTACAAGGCTTACGGTATGGAAATTGAGGACAAACGCACAGTCTACGGAGAATGCCTGTACCGCCTGATCCCCAGCGACTGCGAACCCAGCGTGTGCCTGATGAACGACTGGATCTGCTTGCCGAGTGCGTAAGCATGAGGATGTCACGAAAAATATATAAAACTCGTGACATCGGTCTCAGCTCGTTTTCCTGATTTGCATCAAGCGTCCCGAATAATATATAAAATTCGGGAAACTTTATCTAACCATCTGTGTGATGATATGACGACATGATTGACGAGATAGTAGTTGCAATCTTTTGTACATTGGACGACATTTTCCTTGAAAACATGGGAATAATCAATTTATCTCGTCACCGCGGCTTCAAAATCCCGTCGAGCGCATTGACTTTATTGACGAGATTCATTATAATGATGACGAGATAAACTTGTCAAAGGAGTTGACGATATGCCTTATCAGGAAAGCGAAACCGTAGAATTGAAGTCGGTCGTTATTGACGACATAAAAAAGGAAATCATTGCCTTTGCAAACAGTGACGGCGGCACGCTGTATATCGGCATCCGGGATGACGGTGAAGTGGTCGGTTTGGAGGACCCGGACGGCACGGCGATGCAAGTCAGCAACATGGTCCGAGATTCTATCAAGCCGGATGTCACCATGTTTCTTCACTACAAGACCATTGAGGAGGCTGGGAAGAAAATCATTGAGATCAATGTCCAGCGTGGCACAGACCGTCCGTATTACATTGCTAAAAAGGGAATGCGCCCGGAGGGTGTCTATGTCCGGCAGGGCTATTCCTCTGTACCAGCCACTGATACCGCCATTCGCCGCATGATCAAGGAAACGGACGGAGACCGCTTTGAAACGATGCGCTGTCTGGATCAGGAACTTACATTTGAGGCCACTGAAAAGGAATTTCAATTCCGTAAGGCAGAGTTTGGACCGCAGCAAATGCGCACGCTGAAGCTCGTAGATAACGATGGGTTGTACAGCAATCTGGCATTGCTCCTGTCTGACCAGAATCCCCACACTATCAAGGTAGCCGTTTTTCAGGGAACCAAACAGATGATTTTCAAGGATCGCCGGGAGTTTTGCGGTTCTCTGATGAAGCAGATGAATGATGTTTATGAGTATATCGACTTCCGCAATCAAACCCGTGCCACCATTGAAAAGCTCTCACGCATTGATGTTCGGGACTACCCGGTGATTGCCGTCAGAGAGGCACTGTTGAACCTTCTTGTCCACCGGGACTATTCGTTCAGTGCCAGCGCTCTGATCAGCATTTATGATGACCGCATTGAATTTGTGTCCATTGGCGGTCTTATGCCTGGAATTGACCTGGAGGACATTTTAGCGGGTATCTCTGTGTGCAGAAATCAAAATCTTGCCAATGTCTTTTATCGGCTGCATTTGATTGAGGCATACGGCACTGGGCTTACAAAGATCATGGAGACATACGAGGGCACTTCGGAAAAGCCTGTGATTTCCACCACGAAGAACAGCTTTAAGATTACGTTGCCCAACATCAACGCAAAATATGAGACGAAGGCTGCTCCTGCGCTAATCGAGAATATTCCGTCTGCCCCTATTTGGGAACCGGGTAGCAATGAACAGCGAGTGTTGGCCTATGTCCGGGAACACGGCACCATTACAAGACCAGAGGCCGAGGAACTGCTTGGCATCAGTGCGTCCACTGCTTCTCGACTGATCAAGAAAATGGTCAAGTCTGGTCAGCTTTTGCAGAACGGCAAAGCGAGAGGTATCAAATACACGCTTGCAGAATAATACAAAGGACAATATTCACAGAAGGTTCTTTATGAGCAGAAAACTCGTTGCATATTTCTCTGTGTCCGGTACCACCGCCCAGGTCGCAGAAAAGCTGGCTGAGGCTATCGGGACTGACAATTTTTTCTGGACCTTTGAACAAGCTGTATAACAAAGCCAGTATTATGGAACTGATATTATAAATTCTCATTTGTGGAGGCAACTATGAAAAATACAAACCAACTGATCGGCTGCTGCGGACTGGACTGTGAAAAATGCGACGCAAGAATCGCAACGATTACAAACGACAACGCTCTGCGTGAGAAAACTGCCGCACTATGGACAAAGCTCAACGGGGTAACGATCATGCCGGAAATGATAAACTGCACCGGTTGCCGCATAGATGGGGCAAAAACACCTTTTTGTGATAAGCTCTGCCCTGTACATAACTGCATCCGGGAAAAGAACCTTAATACCTGCGCAGATTGCGGGCAGATGGACGGCTGTCCGACGCTGGGGCGCATCACCGTAAACAGTCCGTTCGTGCTGGAAAGCCTGAAGGCGATCCGCGAGGCGAAACAGAACGAAACAAAGTGAGCGGCGGCAATTATGGCTATGTCAAAATGAACACGTCAATACATCGGTATTCATGCTGCTTTTGATGGCCTATTCTGGACGAGGACCGCAAGGTCAATGCGCAGAAGTTTGAGACGGCGTTCTATGCCAACCCCGACCTTCGCAAGGTTCAGCCGCCCAAAGAAGAAGCGCCCGCACCCAGCATCATTGATTTGGCGGGGCTGGTGGAACAGCTGCAAAAGTCCCCTGAATTGGCCGCAACCCTGGCCGCTATGATCGGTGCAGCAGGAGGCGGCACACGCATCTGAAATCTTCTCTTAGCAAACCCATGATTTTCTTAGCAAAAATTCTGAAAAATTTTCAGTTCCAATTCACAAATATACACTCAAAAGTGAATGTTCCAGTTCGGAGGCAGAAACTTAAAAATGCGCAAAAAAGTGCTGTAAACTGCTTAAAATACAGCTTACAGCAAACTTTTATGGCACCCCCTACCAGAATCGAACTGATAACTAACCCTTAGGAGGGGCTTGTTATATCCATTTAACTAAGGGGGCTTATTCATTTTTGAGGGCTTGTGGAGTTGAGGCTCCAACTAATTAGGAGGCGTGTGCTCTATCCAGCTGAGCTACTGAGACATGGCTGGTTTTATGACTAAGCCCGAAGAATCTCGAACTTGAATCCTGTATGAAGTTTTTCTAAGGTGACCGCCCAAACGAAACCTTAGGAGGCGGACGCTCTATCCGGCTGAGCTACCGGGGAAAATATTTATATTATGGGATAGCAGACAGCAGAGGCTTTGCTTATACAAACGAAAGAAAACACGAACGAAGTATATTGTATGCAACGAAGTGTCTCGTGTCAAGTAAAAACCGGGCTGTGTCATATGTTTATTTGAACTGCCATTCGGGTTTATGGAGCCTTTGTATAAAAGATACAAAAAACGGTCTGCTGCTTATGCCATGTAAAGGCTATTTGGAAAAACCATCGAGCCTAACTTTACAAATTACGAATTCGGCACTATAATGGGGGCGCAATGATAGATGCCTGTACGGTGCTTTTTTTGCACTGCACCGAAAATTATCAAGGAGGAAGAATCCAATGCTTCACGAACCTGTTGTTGTGGCCTATGGCCGCTCTCCGTGCACCAAGTCCCGCAAGCCCGGCAAGACCGGAGGCCTGTCTCAGATGCATCCCGTAGACTTTGCCGCCCAGACACTCAAGGGCGTTCTGGCAAAGCTGCCCCAGCTCGATCCTTCTGATGTTGACGATGTCATTACCGGCTGTGCGATGCCGATCAACGAGCTGAACATGAATACCTCCCGCCTGATTGTCAATCGTGCCGAGCTTCCGGAGAGCGTTTGCGGTCAGACAATCAACCGCTTCTGTTCCTCAGGCCTGCAGGCTATTGCGACCGCAAACAATGCCATTCTGGCCGGCCAGATGAAATGCGTTGTTGCCGGCGGCGTAGAATACATGACCAAGTGCTTCTCCCCCTATCCCGATGAGTATAAAAACAAGTGGATTGAAGAAAACTACATCGGCGGCTATATGGCTATGGGCGAGACGGCCGAGCGCGTTGTTGACAAATACGGAATTACCCGTGAAGCTATGGACGAAATGGCACTTGGTTCTCACATGAAGGCTGCCAAGGCCCGCAAAGAAGGCAAGCTCAACAAGTGCATCGTTCCCATCACCGACTACGATGGAAATGTCGTCGAATACGACGACGGCATTCTCGCGGAGATGGACGGCACCATGAAGACCTCCATGGAAAAGATGGCTTCTCTTCGTACCTGCTTCCGTGATCCCGGCACCGTTACTGCGGCAACATCCTCTCAAACGACCGATGCCGCTGCCTATGTTGTTCTGATGGATCGTGCTTTTGCTGAGTCCAAGGGCATTAAACCCATTGCAAAACTGATTGCTTTTGGTGTCGCCGGCTGTGATGCCACCATGATGGGCCTCGGTCCCATTTATGCTGTTCCGAAGGCTCTTGCACAGGTCGGCATGACTGTTGATCAGATGGATGTTATCGAGCTCAACGAGGCATTTGCGTCTCAGGCCCTTGCCTGCATCCACGATCTCAAGCTGCCGGTTGACAAGGTCAATCCTTATGGCGGTGCCATGGCTCTGGGTCATCCTATGGGCGCTACCGGTGCCTTCCTGACCTGCAAGGCTCTGGATTATCTGCAGGATCCCGAAACTGCCGGCAAGTATGCCATGGTTACCATGTGCATTGGCGGCGGCATGGGTGCATGCGGCATCTTCGAACTGATTAAATAACGCATAAAGACGCCGACAGGACTGCACGCTGCTGCAGCAATCCACATTTGAATATCGGTTTGACAGAGTAGGCTGCTGTGGGTTACGTGCTCGAAGAACGGGGAGTTGTCTTCAAGACGAAAAGTGTTTATCCGCTTGCCATGCAGCAGCCGCATCCCGCTGCCACTGAAGTTCGGCCCTGGGTACGCAACTGCACTCAAGCTCCTTTTGTGGCACTGCCATGAAAGGAGCTTCTTTATTGAAAACAAAACGTCTTGTAATTGATGCCATGATGTGTGCGTTGTATGTTGTGCTGTCCAACTATCTGGCTCTGCCGCTGGGACCGATGAAGCTGACACTGGACGGGCTTCCGATTATTCTGACCGGACTGCTGTTTGGCCCGTTAGACGGTCTGCTGGTTGGCTTTATCGGAAATATTCTCAGCCAGGTTCTGGGTCCGTATGGACTGTCTGCAACAACTCTGCTTTGGGCACTGCCCGACGCTGTTCGCGGTCTGCTGATCGGTCTGTACCGCAGGCACTGGTATACCAGACCGTGCAAAGCGGTCATGATGGGCGTGTTTGTTGCCGCGGCCCTCACAGTGACCGGCCTTACAACCTTCGTGATGTACATCGACTGTCTGGTATTCCAATATTCTTTTGCATCCTATACACCCTATATCCTCTGGCGTGTTTTGTCCGGTGTTATAATGGCTGCAATTTTCACGATGCTTGTGCCGCTGCTTTTGCCGCCCTTGCAGCATATACTGCGGTCTGTGTCAGAAGGGAAATAATATGGACAGGATTTTGCTGCAGCAGCTTCTGTCAGAGCATCCATGGCATAACCGCGTGATCTGCCTGGATACAGTTGACTCCACCAACACATACCTGAAAAATCTTGCACTGCGGGGGGCAGCAGAGGGTACTGCCGTTCTGGCCCGGCAGCAGACAAACGGCCGCGGACGATGCGGTCGATTGTTTGATTCACAGCCCGGCGGCCTGTATCTGTCCGTTTTGCTCCGACCGGAGGTATTGCCGCAAAACCTCACAGTGGCAACGCCAATGACGGCTGCAGCTGTTAAACGCGCACTTCAAGGTTTGGATGATATTCCTGTAAAAATCAAATGGGTAAACGACATACTGCTGCATCAGAAAAAGCTCTGCGGTATTCTGTGCGAGCTTGTACCAACAGGCGGGCGGCCTGCTTTGGTTGTAGGTCTTGGTCTGAATGTCAGCCAAAAAAAGTTCTCCGGAGAGTTGGACAGAATTGCGATTTCTCTGGCGCAGGCGGGGTATACTGTCTCTATTGAGTCGCTGGCATCATCCATCCTTCGGCAGATGCTTGCTGTCAGTCGTGATTTGGCATCCGGCAATACCGTATCATGGATCAACGAATATGCAGCCGACTGTATAACCGTTGGCAGACAGATAACCATTCCCTCGGCAGCAAACGGAGCTACGGCAAGGGCCTATGGAATCGGTGCAGCCGGAGAATTGCTCATCGTATGGCCGGATGGGACAAAGGACGCGGTGAATGCCGGCGAGGTCTTGACAGTCGAACCGCAAAAAGCTACAATTTGATCAGTTTTTATTGCTCGCCGGGTTCGGCGAGCACAAACCAAATCTCTAATCGACAGGAGGAGCCCATATGCCAAAAAAAGCCTACGGCGTTAACGAACTGCGAGAGATGTTTCTGAGCTTTTTCCAGACCAAGGGGCATCTGCGCCTGCCAAGCTTTTCTCTCGTTCCTCAAAACGATAAATCTGTTCTGCTGATCAACGCAGGCATGACCCCTATGAAGGCATGGTTCAAAGGCGAGGAAGAGCCGCCGTGCAAACGTGTTGCTACCTGCCAGAAATGTATTCGTACGGGCGATATTGAAAATGTCGGAAAAACGGCACGGCACGGCACATACTTCGAAATGCTGGGCAACTTCTCTTTTGGTGACTACTTCAAGCACGAGGCAATTGCCTGGACATGGGAATTCCTTACATCCGATGCATGGGTCGGGCTGGAACCCGATCGTCTGTATCCTTCGGTATATACCGATGACGATGAGGCATGGAATATCTGGCACAACGAAATCGGAATTCCGGAAGATCGGATTTTCCGCTTCGGCAAAGAAGACAATTTCTGGGAGCATGGCTCCGGTCCGTGCGGTCCCTGCTCTGAGGTCTATTACGATCGCGGAGAAGAATACGGCTGCGGAAAACCGGGCTGTACCGTAGGCTGCGATTGTGACCGCTACATCGAAATCTGGAACAACGTATTTACCCAGTTCGACAACGATGGCCATAACAACTACACAGAACTTGCGCAGAAAAATATCGATACAGGCATGGGACTCGAACGCCTGGCGGTTGTGTGCCAGCAGGTAAATTCTCTGTTTGATATCGATACCGTGATGCATATTACACACAAGGTTTCTGAGCTTACAGGCGCTTTTTATGGCCAGAGCTTCCAGAGAGATGTATCCCTGCGAGTCATTACCGACCATATTCGCGCAGCTGTATTCATGATCAGCGACGGTATTTTGCCCTCCAACGAAGGTCGGGGTTATGTCCTGAGGCGGCTTTTGCGTCGGGCTGCGCGCCATGGAAAGCTTCTGGGCGTAAACGAGCCCTTCCTGCACAGGATCGTCGATACGGTGATCCACGAAAACGAATGCGAGTATCCGGATCTGCGCGAACGTCAGGAATACATTACAAAAGTAGTCTACAACGAAGAAGCCAGCTTTGCCAAAACAATTGACGGCGGCATGAAAATATTCGCGGAAATGCTGGCAGCACACAAGGCCGGGGGCGAGACGGTTTTTGCCGGTGCAGACGCTTTCAAGCTATACGACACCTATGGTTTCCCGGTAGACCTTACCATCGAAATGGCCCAGGACGAAGGCATGACGGTAGACGAGCAGAGCTTTCAGCAGCTTATGCAGGAGCAAAAGGTCCGCGCACGCGAAGCGCGCAAGGCACTGGGTGATTTGGGCTGGGCCGGTGTTGAGTTTGGCAAGGACATACCGTCTACTCGATTTGTCGGATATGATTGCACCGAGGCAGACGGAAAGCTGGTTGCCATAGTAGCAGACGATGAGCTGCGCGAAGAAATCGGGCAGGGCGCAGAAGCCATTATCGTTCTGGATCAGACACCCATGTATGCGGAGATGGGAGGCCAGGTCGCGGATCATGGTCGGATAATGAGCTCTGCCGGTGTGTTCGAGGTGACCGATGTTCAAAAGAACAAGGGCGGAAAATACATGCACTACGGCAGGGTTTTGTCCGGAACCTTTACCGTTGGTGATGTGTGCACCTGCAAAATCGATGCCGACCGCCGACAGGCAATTCGCCGGGCGCACTCAGCCACGCACCTTCTGCAAAAGGCACTGACACAGGTTCTTGGTGATCATGTCCATCAGTCCGGTTCTCTGGTTGAACCCGATCGTCTGCGTTTTGACTTTACGCATTTTTCCGCGATGACAGCCGAAGAGCTGTCCAGGGTGAGTCTGCTGCTGAACGAATCCGTTTTGGCCGGCTATTCGATAAAAACAGAAGAATTGCCCATCGAAGAAGCCAGAAATCGCGGTGCCGTTGCTCTGTTTGGAGAAAAATACGGCGACATTGTTCGCGTGGTAGACATGGGAGACGGCTACAGTATAGAATTCTGCGGCGGCACACATCTGCGCAGCACAGCACAGATCGGTTCCGTACGTATTCTGAGTGAGTCGTCTGTTGCTGCCGGCGTGCGCCGTATTGAAGCCATTACCGGCAAGGCGGTTCTTGCGCAGACCGATGCATATTTCGAAACCATCTGCAAGACTGCTGAAACACTGAAGGCCAACAATCCCAACGATCTGCTCCACCGCGCCGAAACCGTGATGAAGGAACTGCGCGACAACAGGCAGCTGGCCGAAAAGCTGAAGGATCAGATGTTGGCTGCACGGTCCGACAGTCTTCTTGCTCAGGCCAGACCAATCGGCTCGCTGAAGGTCCTTACAGCCCGCATGGATGCTGATACCGCAGAGCTTCGAAAAACAGGTGATCTGCTTCGCGAGAAAGACGAAAGCATTGTAGCCGTTCTGGCCGGTACAAATGGTGAAAAGATCAGCTTTTTTGCCGTTTGCGGAAAGCAGGCCGTCAAGGCCGGCGTAAAAGCCGGAGACCTGATGAAAGAAATCTGCAGGGCGGCAGGCGGATCGGGCGGTGGAAAACCCGACAGCGCCATGGGCGGCGGTAAAGAGCCGGGCAAGGTTGACCAGGCACTGGGCACTGCAGATGCCCTGGTTTCCCGCGCACTGGGACTGTAAAGGAGGATCGGCATGACGAACGACTGTCTGTTTTGTAAAATCGTTTCCAATGAGATTCCATCCACAAAAGTATACGAAGATGATCTTTGCCTCGGCTTTTTGGATGTGTCTCCATTGGCTCCCATCCATTATCTGTTTATTCCAAAACAACACATTGCAGCCTCGGCAGCAGAAGTAACACCCGAAAACGATGCGGTGGTTGGACACATCTTCACCGCAATTGCACAGCTTGCCGCCAAAGAGGGCTTTTCCGGCGGATATCGTGTTGTTACCAACGTTGGCGAACTTGCCGGGCAAACAATTCATCATCTGCATTTTCACGTTCTGTCCGGCCGTCAGCTGAAGGACTTCAACTAAGGCAGCACCGCGCAATTCGTCTGCGGACTTCGCAGGATCCTTTGCCCCGGCCCCGCGGTTCAGCCGCAGAGATACAACAACTCGCAGCAGCTCAGGATATCAGAATGTCCGGCTGCTGCGTTTTTTATATCCGTCTTCGCTGTATTGCAAAACATGCATGCGTTATCTGCTTTTTATTGCCCAAAGCCCTGCAGATGTGATAGAATGAAACAGCAATGTGAGGTGAGAAGATGCGAACGCTGGTCTGCTTTGCATGCGGATGGTTCCTGGCTATGGCCGCTGCCGTGTATTTGCTGCAGACGGACTTTCTGGTGCTTGCGGCAGCCGGAATTACCGCTCTTGCATCGGGTCTGATTCTGGTTTCCAAAAAAAAGACAGGGCGCAATATTGGCTCCGGCCGCCTGCTTTGCGGACTGCTTGGTGTATTTGCTGCATTTTGCTGGTTTTTTCTGTGGAAATCCGTTTGGTACGCACAGGCAGAGCGGGCTGTGACTGCGCAGGCTCGGGTTTGCTCTTTTCACGCAGTGGATGATGCGGTTCAGACTGCATACGGCAGCTCAGTCTATGCACGGCTCGACAGTACTTCAATGCCGATAAAGACTCTGGTATACCTGAAGGACTATAACCCGGAGCTCTATGCCGGCGATACAATCACCGGCATGTTTACTGTTGATCTCAGCTCGGAAGCCGGCGACTACTACGATTCCACAGGCACACTGCTTATTGCACGTCAGGCCGGTGAACTTGCCATAACCGACGGAGCTTCCACGTTTCTTTACTTTCCGAAAATTCTCTGCCGCTTTTTGCGACAAAGCGTAGACAGCTGTTTCGATCGGGATTCTGCCGGATTGATCAAGGCCCTCCTTACAGGCGACCGAAGCGGTATGGATTATGCCTTTACATCCGACCTCAAATCCGCAGGGATCTATCATGCGGTAGCGATCTCCGGCCTTCATGTCAGTCTGCTGGCAACAGCTCTATACCATTTCCTCGGAGCGAACCGCCGTCTGTCCGCTGCAGTGACACTGCCGATTCTGTGGGTATTTGCAGCAACGACAGGCGGAGCTCCGTCGGTCTGCAGAGCGGTAATCATGCAGAGCATCCTGCTTTTGGCACCGCTTCTCGGACGGGATTACGACCCGCTTACAGGGCTTGGCCTGGCGGGCATTCTGCTCCTGCTTCCAAATCCGCTGGCGGTCCGGCATATCGGTCTGCAGCTTTCTGTTGCGTCAGTGGCGGGACTGATGCTTTTTTCCGACAGGCTGGAGCAGTATTTTTTGAACCGGAGCCTGCTTTGCCTTCTGGCAAAAAAAGGAGCGCCTCAAAAAAAGCTGGTTTCTGTTTTTGCAGAAAGCGCAGCGACCTCTCTTGGCGCCCTGCTGCTTTCTACTCCATTCATGGCACTGCATTTCGGGTCTGTTTCCCTGATTTCCCCGCTTACAAATTTACTGGGACTATGGGCAGTCACACTATGCTTTGCCTCAGGGGCCTGTGTTGCGCTTCTTGGCCTGCTGCTGCCTGCATTGGCAGGGCTGCTTTCATGGTTCCCGTCCCTGTTTGTTGCCTATCTGCGCGGACTTGTTCGTATGCTGGCACGGATTCCGCTTTCCTGTGTATATACGTCAGCAAATCCATGCCTGTGGGTTTGGCTGTGTTTTCTCTATGCGATCATTCTGCTTTGCAAAAAGTTCGGTCCGCCAAAAAGCGTTTTGCGGCCTGTCTGCTGCAGCATCATCACCCTGTGTCTGGCTGTTGCTGTTCCGATTATTGCGTCTCGTTCGGCACAATACGATTTTCAGATGCTCGATGTAGGCCAGGGGCAAAGTATTCTGCTGACCTCCGGCAGCACAAGCGCGCTGATTGACTGCGGCGGCTCAGACGCAGACACAGCCGGAGATCTGGCTGCGCAGGTTTGTCAGACCAGGGGAGAGTATGCACTGGACCTTCTGATCCTGACACACTACGATGACGATCATGCCGGAGGGACAGAGCAGCTTCTGCGGCGCCTGAAAATAAAAACCATCTGTCTTCCGGACAATGGCGCAGAGCCGCAGCGTCAGGCAGAAATACAGCTTGCGGCCGAAGCGGCCGGCTGTCAGGTACGAACGATCAGCCGGGACGAAACCATTCTTTTCGGACAGGGCAGGCTCAGATTGTATGCACCGGAAAAAGACGGAAACGAAAATAGCTGCATGGCAGTTCTGGCAAGCTTTCATCAAACGGATTTTTTTATCACAGGCGATATGAATCAGCAGGCAGAGCAGAATCTGCTTGATCGTACAGGCCTGTGTGATGCGGAATACCTTGTGGCCGGGCATCATGGCTCCAAATATTCAACGGGAGAGGCACTTCTCAAGGCAATCCGGCCCGGGGCTGTGCTTATTTCCGTTGGAAAAAACAGCTACGGCCATCCGGCAGAGGAAACCTTAGGCCGAATTCGCGCTGCCGGGGCAGCGTGTTACCGCACAGACCAGTGCGGAACTATCCGGATCAGAGGGTGATACCATGGCAAGTGCAAAAAAAGACGCTGCGGCTCTGGGCACAGACATTTTAAAAAAACAGCTTCGTGCCGGTGATATCGCTGATTTCTATATTTTTTACGGGACCGAAGCCTATCTGCGTGAGAGTTATCTGACAATTCTGCGAAATCGGATTTTGCAGGACTCGGATTTTGATCATCATCGCTTTCAGGGCCAGGATGCGGATATCAGTCAGGTGCTGGCTGCAGTACAGACCCCGCCGTTTATGGCAAGCCGTACTCTGGTAGAGCTGTGGGATTTTGATCCATTCAAGGCTCGCGAGGGTGTGCGCGACACAATGCTGCGTATACTGGATCATCTGACGGATACATGCTGCCTGATAATGGTTTTTACAACTGCCGACTATTCTCCGGATCGGCGAATGAAAAAGCTTGCATCGGCAATGGAACGTGCACGCGTATTCTGTTTTTCACCGCCGGGTGAAAACGAATTAATCGAGTGGATTCGCCGCCACTTTCACAGTGCCGGAAAGGATATCGAACGTGACATGTGCCGTTATCTGATATTCCTGACCGGCGGCTCCATGACAACATTAAATCAGGAAATTCAAAAAACAGCGGCTTATGCCGAGAAGCCTGTGATCACGCGCGAGGATATTGATACAGTGGTAACCCCTGTACTGGAAGCAGGTGTCTTTGATATGGTCGATCTGGTTTCCAAAGGCACCTTTGATCAGGCTTTCGTCAAATTGGAGCAGCTCTGTCAAATGGAGGCAGAACCTGTTTCCATCCTTGCGGCATTGGGTTATCAGCTGCGAAGATTATATGCGGCCCGTCTGCTGCTTGAGCAGGGGAAGGGTGCTGCAGACATTCAGGAACACCTTCACATCAGCACATATCCGGCACGCCTCCTTTATGATGCCGCCCGCCGTTTTACTGTCGACTGGTGCAGAAAGGCTGTTGTATTGCTGGCACAGACGGATTATCGATTAAAATCCTCTTATGGCGATTCCAAACGCATACTGGAAATTTTGCTGTTGAATCTGGCACAGGAGGCCCGGCTATGATCCACATCAAACAGGCTGTTGTCGTAGAAGGACGCTACGACAGAAAAAAATTGCAGCAGTTTGTGGATGCGCCTGTTTTTGAAACCCGAGGCTTTGGGATAATGAACGATCGTCAGCTGCTGCGGTTTCTGCGTCAGATTGCCCAAAAGCGCGGCCTGATCATCCTTACGGATTCTGATGGTGCGGGTTTTGTTATTCGAAACTATCTGAAGGGAGCCTTGCCAAAGGAGCAGGTTCTGCATGCCTATATCCCGGACATACCGGGAAAGGAACGCAGAAAATCCCATCCCGGAAAAGAAGGTCTTCTGGGTGTAGAGGCGATGGATGAGGAGACAATTTATCGTGCTCTGCTTGCGGCAGGAGCAGTTATGGACGAAGAAGCACCGGCCACTCCGTACGAACCGCTTACCTATACCGACCTGTATCATGCAAAGCTGACCGGACACAGCGGCAGCCGTGCGCTTCGAAAAAAACTGTCGGAGCACATCGGCCTGCCTGCACACCTGGGAACAGCTGCTCTGCTGGATGCGCTGAATATTCTTCTGAACCGGCAGGAACTGTTTGCTTTGGCAAAAAGTATGGAAAACAATTCTGATACCGAGGAGTATAAACAGGATGCAGAATAAAACAGACAAAAAAAACCGGCTCGGAAAAACAGAAGAAACCACCGAAAAAGAGAATATTCTGATTCCGGCTCTGCTGGTTACCAGCGTATCCCTGTTCCCTACGATGGTGCTTTATTCCCGAAACACCGGTACAATTCCGCTTCATTACGTACTTCCGTTCCTCCTGATATTTGCTGCTCTTGGATGGTGCGTTTACGGCTGCTGCCGGTTGCTGCTGCCACGCTGCAAGGCGGCCCTTCTTGCAGCTTCCGCAATGTGTATTTTTCTGAATTTCGGCATGCTGGACCGCCTCTTCCCGCAAATTGCAGATCCGGATCATCTTGTATATTTTTTATGTGCAGGTGTGTGCCTGATTCTGGCAATGCTCTGGTTTCTGGTGCTCAAAAGGCTCAGGAAAGAAACAGCACAGATTCTTTGTACGGCCTTTGCGGTGACTTTTTTCGGGCTTACGGTTTTTAATGGTGCGGTTAGTGCGGTGACAGCGGCAGAAGGCATCAATCGCAGTCGGCAGATTCCGACGAATCAGGAACAGGAGCTGCTTTCGGCCTTTGAGGAGGCCGAGCCCGGACAGCTGCCGAACTTCTATCTGTTTATAACGGATGAATACGCCGGACCGACCGAGCTGGAGGAATACTATCACTTTGACAATTCCTCCTTTTACGATGCGCTGCAGGACAGAGGCTTTCAGCTGAGTTATGACAGCACAAACTATCTTGTTCAGACCTATTATTGTCTGGCAGACCTTTTTAATCTGCAGCATCTTTACTATCAGGACGATACGCCCGCAGAGGTTCTTCTCGACCGAATTCGCTCCGGGATTTTCTTTCGTGGACTGCAGGACCTTGGCTACGACATGTATGATGCGGAGCGATACGATATGACCGGGTTTACCAATCTGGTTCCGGAGCTATACTCCGTCAATGCACCTGCAACAGAAACGGGAGATACCTATATTGAGGTTTTTCTGGGGGATACTGCTGCCTTTCCGCTTGCGGACAATCTGGAAAAAGCCATATACCACAAGCAGACGCGTCGTCCGGACGATATGCTGAAAATCATCAACTACTACAGCACACAGCAGCTTCCGCAGGATCCGTCGTTTCATTTCATCTATATCTGCTGTCCGCACGGACCCTTTTATTTTGATGCGCAGGGAAATCGCATCGACACAAAAGACGATTCCTATGGCAATTATAACTGGACGGATAAATCCGTTTATCTGGGACAGCTTCAATATGTGAATCAATGCATTCTTGATGTAGCGGACAATATTCTGGAGCAGGATCCAAACTGCATACTTCTGGTTATGTCAGACCACGGTGCCCGTGCACACGGTGAATACGGAAATGCTGACCTTCCCCGTGATCTGGCAGACAACATTCTGGTAGCCCTGTATAATCAGGGAAGGGCTTCAGACTGGCTGCCCGGTCAGAGCGGTGTAAATATTCTGCGCAGCCTGCTCAATGAGACGTATGATATGAATCTGCCAATGATTGCCTACGAGGACGATTCTGCAGATGCGGCCTCCGATTCAGACGGGAATGCATCCGCACATGAAAGCGATAAAGCTGAAAGAAGCGGCAGCGAAGGCTGAGGGCGGCATGGAAGGACACTGACCTGCTGCGAGCTCCGGTTCGCTCCGGACACGGATCGGCGCCGGAAACATAACAGGGCGGTCAAACCGGTTAATCCGCAGAATTTGTGCATTGGATACATAAGGCAACACCGCACGATGGAGCAAAAGCTTCGGCGAAGGCAGCAGACGAATTGTACGGTATTGCCATAAGATATCGGGAGAAATCACAGAAGTCCATGATTTCTCCCGATAAATATTTCCGTATTTCAGACAGTATGCCAAAAAGGACTGCTTCGCGATGCATGCCTTCAGGCCTGCCTGCGTGAAAAGCTCAGATTCTTATGCCGGGCTGCGCAGTTGTGTTTCAGATGACTCGAATCGCAATTTTACCTTCAAGACGTCCGCGCAGGGCAACGGGCCTGCCATCTACCGTAACCGCCAGCCTGTGCCCTTCGGGTGCCGTTACAAGCGCACCGTCTGCAATATCCAGAACGCTCAGGTAGCTGTCTTTTGCAACAATCCACTCAGACTGGGCATCAAGACTTACGATCAACTGCTTGTCGGTGTCAACCGGTTCACGCGTCAGATCAAAAATGCCAACACGCCACCATTTGCTTTCGATTGGCTGAACCGGTTTTTTTGCAGTGCCAAGAGAAATGGCACCCTCGAGACAGGCATTTTCCAGAGTGAGCTCCATATTGCCTTTCTCACAGAAGGTATGCAGGATATCGCCAATCTGGCTGCAGTTGCGCATAAGCACCTTCGTGTCATTTGCATCAGGCGCTTCGGGCTTGGCCTCCATCATGCCGGGACCACCCGGACCACCGGGACCGCCGGGACCACCCGGACCACCGGGACCACCGGGACCACCCGGGCCGCCGGGA
>CAVHXA010000039.1:0-15958 GCA_963639765.1 Oscillospiraceae bacterium
CAGCTGGGAGAGCACTTGCCTTACAAGCAAGGGGTCACAGGTTCGAGCCCTGTTGTTCCCACTCATCTGGCCCGGTGGTGCAGTCGGTTAGCACGCCAGCCTGTCACGCTGGAGGTCGACAGTTCGAGTCTGTTCCGGGTCGCCAAAATGCATGGGCTGGGCGAGAGCCCAGCCTAAGCCATGCCTCGGTAGCTCAGTAGGTAGAGCAGCGGACTGAAAATCCGCGTGTCGCCAGTTCGACTCTGGCCTGAGGCACCATTCGCGGGTGTAGCTCATCCGGTAGAGCGCCACCTTGCCAAGGTGGAGGTAGCGAGTCCGAGTCTCGTCACCCGCTTTACATTGCAAGCAGGAGCACCGTGCTGCTCCCTGTTTGCGTATGGTGACATAGCCAAGTGGTAAGGCAAGGGTCTGCAAAACCCTCATTCCCCAGTTCAAATCTGGGTGTCACCTGCAAGACACGCTTCGGCGTGTCTTTTTTTATTCCGCAAAGGCAGCATCCTTTCCGGGCAGCACAAAAAACGCGATCGGTGCCGTTTTCCGGCAGGGCGGTGCTGCGGCTTTTTGCTTAACTTTGTTTGACTTCTAACTGTTAGGGCTTGAAGTTTTCAAACGTCTGTGCTATGCTGTACAGGCTATTATTTGAAAGGAGCGTCTACCATGCCGAAATCCGAACGCTATGCGGCTTTGACGCAGCCGCTGAAAATCCGCAACAAGGTTATGAAGTCACGCTTTGTATATCCTGTTGCACAGCCCCACTTTCTGCAGGCAAACGAAACCTATCCCGCCGATGCCATCATCGAATACTACGCCAACCGTGCCAAAAACGGCACCGCTTTGATTCTAATGCACGACCTGACCAACCTGGATCAGCGTTATGCCGGAATGGACTGCGGCCATTTTGCCATGTACAACCTCGACGACAAGGGCGCGCAAAACGGCTTTACGCAGTTTGCCGAGTACATGCACATGATGGGCACTCTGGTGTGTCCCGAGCTGATGCTCGACAACCGCATGCCGCTGCAGGTCAACGATCCCGATGTCCCGAATCCAAACGGACACGGCTTTGGCCCGGGCGGACCGATGGGCCCCGGCGGCCCCGGCGGCCCCGGCGGCCCCGGCGGTGAGCCCGACGATGACCAGCCTCCCATGGGTGGACCTATGGGACCCATGATGGGCGGCAGTATGCCTATCGACAGTGCCTCAGAAGAGCCCCTGCGCAAGCTGATCGACGGTGCTCCCGGCTGGCCTGTAGAAACCGTTCCTCCGGAAGGCAAGATCGTTGCCGGTGCACCCGGCTCCCCCATGAAGGGCACGCGTCAGATCAAGGGTGAGCTTTTCGAATACTATATTCAGGCCATGATTGAGCATGCCAAGACCTACAAAAACCTCGATTTCGACGGCGGCTATGTTGACTTTGCGGCAAACAACTTCATGCTTGGCAAGTTCTTCTATCCAAGCCAGAACTGGCGCACCGATGAATACGGCGGGAGCCTTGAAAATCGCTGCCGCTTCCCGCTGGAGGTTCTGCGCCGCCTGCGTCAGGCTCTGGGCAACGAGTTCATTATTGCCATCAACTGCCCCAATACAAACGACGGCTTTACCGAAGAAGACTGCATCTGGTTCCTCAAGCAGGCCGAGCCCTATATCGACCTCATTCAGCTGCGCCATATGCATGCCGATCATGAGCCCTATCCGGAATGCACATCGGCTGAGCAGTCCGCCAGATTCAAGGCAGCCGGTGTAAAAACACCCATTTTTGTAGCCACCTATTACAAAGACCTCGACAACCTCAACCGCATCATTGCCGAGGGCAAGGTAGACGGTGTGGCTCCGGGCCATCTGATGATCTGCAACGAAAACATGGGCGAGATTCTGCGCGACGGCAACGGCGAGGACCTCAACCCCTGCATCGAATGCCATGTATGCCGCGGCACCTCTTCCACAGGAGACTGGATGAGCCACTGCACCATCAACCCGCTGATTGGCATGGAGCACCAAGCGTGGCGGTTTATCAAGCCGGTAACCACCCTCAAAAAGGTAGCGGTAATCGGCGGCGGCCCCGGCGGTATGAAGTGCGCACTCTGGCTCAAGGAGCGTGGACACACACCCGTAATTTTCGAAGCCAGCGACGAGCTGGGCGGCCAGATTAAGTCCGCTAACTACCCCAGCTTCAAGTGGGAGCTTAAGCGCTACCTTGATTTCCTCAAAAACCAGATGGTCCGCAAGGATATTGACGTCCGGCTGAATACCTTTGCCACACCCGAAATGATCGAGGCAGAGGGCTTTGATGCGGTGGTTGTAGCTATTGGCGGACACTGCCGGAAGCCCGGAGTAGAGGGAGCGGAGAACACACGTTGGGATGTGACCAACATCTACGGCCACGCAGACGAAATCGGTCACCGTGTAGTAGTAATCGGCGGCAACAGCACTTCTGCCGAGGCAGCCTGCTATCTGGCCGAAACGGGTCATGAGGTTGTGGAGCTCAGTCGGCAGGGCCGGTTTGCAACCGATCTTAACCCCATACGTATGGTTAGCTACATGAACCAGAAGCTTGCCAAGATGGGCGTAAAGACCAAGCCGCAGTGCGAAACGCTCAAGATCGAGCCCGGCAAGGTAACCTACAAAAACTACAAGGGCGATATCAAAACCATTGCATGCGACGATGTAGTGGTAAACGGCGGTATCACCCCGGATCACAGCGAAAGTGCAAAATTTGTCGGCTGCTGCCGCGAATACTATGTGATCGGCGATGCCCGCCAGCCCGGCACCATGCGCCATGCAATCCGTGACGCGTTCTCGGTTGCCCACCAGATCTGATTTCCTCTCTTTTCCCTTCACAAAGGACGTGCTCCGCTGCGGGCACGTCCTTTTCTGTTGGGGAAATGCCGTGGCTTTCCGTGCCGGAAAAAGTAATTTTTAATAAAAAAACACTTGATTCAAAAACAGGATAATAGTACCATAGGACCGTGATTCTCGCGCGGCCAAATGTCCGCCGCAGGCAGACATTCGTTCCGGGCTCTTCACCTGCTGCAAGCAGGGCAGGCCTTGCTTGTGACCAGATCCGGTTAAAAAGGAGCAATTCACAATGGCAATCAAGACAGCTTATCTTCAGCGTGTGTATCAGGCTGTGCAGCAGCGCAACCCCGGCGAGCCGGAGTTTCTGCAGGCCATGGCCGAGGTCCTTGAGTCACTCGACCCTGTAGTGACGCAGCACCCGGAATATGAGGCCGCCGGTCTGATTGAGCGGCTGGTAGAACCCGAGCGCATGATTACCTTCCGGGTTCCCTGGGTGGACGATCAGGGCAAGGTGCAGGTAAATCGCGGCTTCCGTGTTCAGTTCAACTCTGCCATCGGCCCTTATAAGGGCGGCTTCCGTTTCCATCCCAGTGTTTATTCGGGCATCATCAAGTTTCTGGGGTTTGAGCAGATCTTTAAGAATTCGCTTACCGGGCTGCCGATCGGCGGTGCCAAGGGCGGCGCAGACTTTGACCCGAAGGGCAAGTCCGATGGGGAGGTTATGCGCTTCTGCCAGAGCTTTATGAGTGAAATCTTCAAGTATATCGGTGCCGATGTGGATGTACCTGCGGGAGATATCGGTGTTGGCGGCCGTGAGATCGGCTATCTCTACGGTCAATACAAAAAACTGTCCGGTCTTGTGACTCCGGGCGTGCTCACCGGAAAGGGGATTCCATACGGCGGATCGCTGGCACGAACCCAGGCTACGGGTTATGGTCTGTGCTATTTTGCGGATGCCATGCTCAAGGCTGCCGGAAAGAGCCTGAAGGGTGCCACCATTGTTGTATCGGGAGCCGGAAATGTCGCTATCTACTGCGTGGAAAAGGCAACCCAGCTTGGCGGACGGGTGGTTGCCATGTGTGACTCCAACGGCTATATCTACGACAAAAACGGCGTGGATCTTCCTGCAATTCAGCAGATCAAGGAGGTTCGCAGAGCCAGAATCAGTGAATATGTCAAAGACCATCCCGAAGCCGAATATCATGAGGGCTGCAGCGGCATCTGGAGCATTCCCTGTGATATTGCCATGCCCTGCGCCACGCAAAACGAGATCGATCTGGCCTCTGCGGAGCTGCTGCTGAAAAACGGCTGCTATTGTGTAGCCGAGGGCGCGAACATGCCCTCCACGCCGGAGGCCATGGCAGCCTTCCAGAAGGCCGGCATCCTGTTCAGTCCGTCCAAGGCATCCAATGCCGGCGGCGTAGCTACCTCCGCGCTTGAAATGAGCCAGAACTCCATGCGCTATTCCTGGACATTCGAAGAGGTCGACCGGAAGCTGCAGGGCATCATGGAAAGCATTTACCACAACGTGGCAGACGCGGCCGCACGCTACGGCATGCCGGGTAACTTTGTAGCCGGAGCCAACATTGCCGGCTTTGAAAAGGTTGCAAGCGCAATGATGTCCCAGGGCATAGTTTAAGGCAGCACCGGATCCTTTCCGTCTGCAAATTGCTCAGCGGGAGAAATCTCTGATTTCTCCCGCTGTTTGATTATGAAAATCCTGTACAGCTGCGTCTGCGGCTTTTAGGCGGAACGCATTTGCATGAACCGCTATTGCAAAAAGTCCGCGGGGTTGGGCAATTGTGGTGTGAGCGTGCCGACGCAGTAGATTCGCAGACGATGCAGTGCACGGGTACAGGCGACATAGAGGTTCTGACGGTCGGTTTCGGTGCTGTAGGCAGACTCGTTGGCATCGGCGACAATCACGGCATCGAACTCCAGACCCTTGACCAGATATGGGGTGGAAACCACAATCCCCTGCGTAAAGCTGACCGAGTCCGGGCTGAGCAGAACGGCCCCGAGATCACGCGGAAGCCTGCCAAACAGCTGCTTTGCCGAGAAAAACGACTTGCATAGAATTGCAGCCGACTGCAGACCGTCGGAAAGGGCCTGCCGAACCTGATTGACAATAGCTTCAACCAGTTGGGAGACGTTGCCGAAGGCGGCCAGCTCGGGAAGCTCGCCGTGACGGTCTACCGCCTCAAAGCCCTCAACCGGGTTGATGGCATTGCAGAAACGGGCAATTTCGCAGGTGGAACGAAAGCTCTTGTTCAGCCGGATAATTTCAACCTGGGCCAGATCACCGGAAAATGCATCCAGACTTTGAATGCCGGAATAAAGATTGAGGTTTTGTGAAATATCGCCCAAAATGGTTTTCGGGCAGTGAAAAAGACCATTTAACAGGGCATACTGTACCGGACTGTAGTCCTGCATTTCATCCACGACCAGATGCTTGATGTGTGAAAAATCGCGTGCACCATAGAGACAGTATTTCAGCAGCACTACGGGGAAAACATCTTCATAGGGCAGGGGACGGTCTGCAGCGGGAATCAGCAGCCCGGGCTGCCTGCGCAGAAAGGCGCGATAGAGCTCGAGCAGATCCAGACAGGGCACCATGCGCAGAAGATTGTTTTTGATGACGCGGTCGGCACGTACTCCCAGCTGCCTCTGCAGCCGAAGCTCGAGCTCGTCGATCAGCTTTTCGCGGATCCAGTCCAGCCGGACCATAAAGGGTTTGGCGGAAAATGCGTCGTAGAAGAGATCGGCGATATAGTCTGCCTCAAAGCGTTCACCGCCGTATACCACGGCCTGAGGCCGGAAGTTGGATTCGGCCAGCTCATTGGCATAGGCCCGGATGGCATCGGCAAAGGCAGCGGTTCCCTTGGCCTGAATGCTGCGGATACGCGGGTTGTCGCTCTGATTGTGTGCCAGGATATATTCCAGCTGATCATAGCGGGATTCAAGCTCGGTCAGGTCGCCGATTTCGTTGTCGGCCAGCTTGTCAAAGCTCAGCTCGGACACGTTATCCTCACCAAGCTCCGGAAGCACACCGGAGATGTAGTCTGAGAAAACCTGACTCGGCGAAAGAATCAGCAGATTCCGACTGCGGATGGTGTCTCGCCGGTTGTATAGCAGATATGCGACCTTATGCAGTGCAACCGAGGTTTTTCCGCTTCCGGCCACACCCTGCACAATGATGGAGGTGGTGTGCGGAAAGCGGATGATGCGGTTTTGCTCACGCTGGATGGTTGCAATAATGCTGCGCATGTGCGGGCTGGCAGTTCGGCTCAGCTCCTGCTGAAGAATTTCGTCGTCGATCTTTATGGCACTGTCGAGCACATATTGCAGGCGGCCGCTTGTGATTTTATACTGCCGACGCAGTGTAAGTACTCCGGAGACCCGCCCCATGGGCGCCTGATACCATGCCGGACCTGTGTCGAAATCGTAGAACATGGAGCTGACGGGAGCGCGCCAGTCATAGATCAGAATATCCGTGGGACGATCCCCTGTCAGACCGGACAGGCCGATATAAAAGGTATCCTCGATGCCGTTTTCGGAAAAATCGATGCGTCCGAAATAGGGACACGCCAGGACGCGGCTGAATCGGTCAATCTGAGACTGAATGTCGGTGTGATCATCGATGCCGGTATTGATTTCGCTTTTGGCCAGACGCACTTCAACGGCGTCCATTTCATACAGATCCTTCCAAAGGCTGCGCTTCTGCTCTAAAATCCGGTTCTGACTTTCCTGCAGGCTGCAGCCGAGGGCACTCAGCCTGGCCTGCGTGACTGCTAGGATACTGTCGAGATGCTGCTGCTCCTGGGCCAGCTGCGTTTCGTCCATGATTTCCTCCTTTAAGACGGATCAGTCCAGCAGCTCGTGTGTTTTCCATCTGCCGGAGTAGTAGTAAATCATACAGATGATAATGCTGATATAGGCTGCACAGTAGTTGCCGACCCAAAATCCCTGTATGCCGAACCCACAGACCGTGCCAAGCAGATAGCTCAGGCCAACACGACCGATAAAGGCATCCAGCAGGCCGACGATCAGGTTGAATGAGGCATAGCCAAGGGCCGAGGCAATAGAATAATAGGGCCCGAAGAGAATGTGACCGGGAAGGTTGACAAGCAGAATACGCATATATGTCGGAGCCCAGTCCAGAATAAGCTGGTCGGATGTAAAGAGCCGGAAGAAGGATTGGGGAAAGAGATTGACCGCGGTCATTGTCGGAATCACCCAGCAGGCATTGATAATAATGGCGCAGCGAATGCATTTTTTCACACGGTCGTGCTTTCTGGCACCGAGATTTTGACCAACTACGGAGCCACAGGCGGCCGATACGGCGTTGGTAACGATGCTCATCATATTTGTAAGCTTGGAACCAACTCCGTTAACAGCGGAAACCGTAACGCCATAGGCGTTGAGATTGGAATTGACGAACAGCCCGGAAATGGCAACCGAGCTGTATTGGATAGCCTGAGGGATACCGAGCTTCAGCAGAGTTTTGAGCTTTCTGCGGTCGGGTACGAAGCTGCCGAGGCTGAAGTCAAAGCCAAAGCTCCGGCGATGGCGATACAGGAAGACTCCGGAGCAGATAAAGCTGAAGGCCTGACCCAGAACAGTTGCCAGAGCGGCTCCAAAGGCACCCAGCCTGAATACTGCCACAAAGAGAAGATCCAGAAGCAGATTCATGACGGCTGCAATGCCTACAAAAATCATCGGACGGTGCGCGTCACCCATACCGCGCAGCACGGAGCTTACCGCGTTATACCCAAACACGGGGATCAGACCGACATAGCATACCTGCGAATAGGCCCTTGCCTGGCTCCAGGCCTCGTCCGGGGTGTTCATCCAACGCAGAATCGTGTCGGTCAGACCCAGACAGACGGCACCAAGAGCAACGCCCATGATCAGAAGCATGGTAAACATCGTACCTATGGTATGGCTGATATTCTCGTTTTCTTTTTTTCCGACATACTGGGCAATCATGATCTGACCGGCAGTTGCAAAGCCCATGCAGCAATTTGTCAGCAGCTGCAGAACATCGCCGCCCACAGATACGGCACTCAGGCCGGTGCTGCCGACAAACTGTCCGACAACAACCATATCAACAAGGTTATAGGCTGTCTGCAGAAGCTGTGAAAGCATGTAGGGAATGCCAAAGGTCAGCAGGCAGCGCCAGATGCTGCCGGTGGTCATATCACGAATAAGTGTTTTGCTACGGGTGTTTGCCATGGGATCCTCCTGTAGATTTCAGAAAAGTTTCAGTTCGAAAGAACGCGAAGACCATTGAATGATACTCTTTTTGCGCGTTTGCGTCAAGTGGGCAGCTGGTCTGTGTGTTGACTCCGGCTGCCTTTTCCGCAAGAAAATCCGCGGCGAGGGCCTGAGACGGCACGGAACAATTGTACCGCCTTGCCGTATGCTGCGGCACTGCCCTGCTTTTTATCAGAAGGCACCGAGGCTTTTGGACGAAGGGAATTCGAAAAACGGAGTTGACCCAAATTGCGACACCTTTTATAATGCGTACAGGATAGATTGCTGGGACAAGGCAGAATATACCATCAGGAGGCACGCCATGAACGAAAAGCCCTTCGGCAAAACCGACATTGAGCGCATAAACACTCCGGAGCAGCTCAATGCATATATCCGGGTTGCCAATCCCGCCGTGTGGCTGGTGCTCACTGCGGCTGCACTTCTGCTGATCGGTGTGCTGATCTGGGGCATATTCGGCACCGTGGAAACAACGCTGAATGCGGGCGTTGTTGTAGCCGGAAAAGCGGCAACCTGCTATATCACGGCGGAAAATGCAGACCGCGTGGAGCCGGGCATGACGGTTTCGGTCGGAGCAGCAGTCGGCAGCATCATAAGTGTGGATGATACACCGTTTCCTGCGGCCGGACTTTCCGATTCTCTCAACGAACTGGCCGGATTTGCTGTGGAGGATATCTGCTGCGCGGCAAGGCTTGACCTGTCCGGAGTGCCGGATGGCGAATATGCCGCCTCTGTTGCAATAAGCAGCATTCGTCCGATCAGCTTTGTGATTCACTGATGCGGGGTAATACATGATGCAAATGCGGAAAAATCCAACGGAGCCGCTCAGACACGGCGTGGCCAGGGTGCCTGTTGTAATCCAGATCGAAGCACTGGAATGCGGTGCAGCCTGTCTGGCCATGATTCTGGCCTATTACGGCAGATGGATACCGCTTGAACAGGTTCGCGCCGACTGCGGCGTATCCCGCGACGGATCCAGGGCCAGAAATCTGCTTCTGGCAGCACGCGGCTATGGCCTTACGGCCGGGGGGTATCGCTGTGCGTCGGAGTCTCTCAGGCAGAACGGTACCTTTCCCTGCATTGTGCACTGGGAGTTTAACCATTTTGTCGTGCTGTGCGGCTTCAGGGGCAATAAGGCGGTAATCAACGACCCGGCAAAAGGGACATACAGCGTTTCCATGCCGCAGTTTGACGCAGCCTTTACCGGTATCTGCCTGATGTTTGCACCGGACAAGGATTTTCAGCCATCCGGAAAGCCAAAAAGCATTCTTGCCTTCATAAAGAAGAAGCTGACCGGAACGGGCAGCGCGTCTGCACTTGTTATCATCACAACGGCAATCACATCCCTGATCGGCATTATCACTCCCGGCTTTTCCAATGTTTTTGCGGACCATCTGCTTTCCGGCACGGATCCGCAGTGGTTTATCCCCTTTATATACGGCATTTCGGCACTGGCCGCAATACAGATCATAGTTGCATGGATACAGGCAGTCTATTCTCTGAAGGCCAACGGGAAAATTGCCGTTGTTGCGAACTGCACATACATGTGGCATGTGCTGCGCCTGCCGATGTCGTTTTTCTCGCAGAGAATGGCCGGTGATATAGCTGCGCGCCGCAGCCGAAACGAAACGGTCGCGGGCAGTATCGTCTCCACCTTTGCACCGCTGGGCATTCAGGCTCTTATGATGCTCTTCTATCTTTTTGTCATGCTGCGCTACAGCGTGGTACTTTCTCTGATCGGCGTTGCCTCCATAGCTCTCAATATGCTGGCCGGGCACATTCTTTCTCAGAAAAGCATAAACCGCACCCGTGTTGCAGGCCGGAACAGAGACCGGCTCATCGGTGCAACGGTAAACGGCATCGATATGATCGAATCCATCAAGGCTGCCGGTGCGGAGGATGGCTTTTTTGAAAAATGGGCCGGCTATCAGGCAGAGGCAAATGCGTCTGAGACAGAATATGCCTTATCCGACACCTGCCTGGAAATAATCCCCCGTGCCATATCTGCGGCTGCCGGCACGGCCGTATTCATGGGAAGCGTTTTCCTGTGCCGGAACGGCAGGTGGACAATCGGCATGATCACCGCATTTTCCGGCTTTTTATCCGCGTTTCTTGCACCGGCCGAGCAGCTTGTCACTGCATCCCGGAGCTTTCAGGAAATGCGCACAGACATGGAGCGGATCGAGGACGTTATGGAGTATCCGACAGCAGTGCCGCAGTGCGACGAGCCGCTCCTGCCTGATGTGGAATACAGAAAGCTCAGCGGGAAAATCGAAATGCGGCACGTGACCTTTGGCTATTCCCGTCTGGAGGAACCGCTCATACGGGACTTTTCCATGACCCTGCTGCCCGGAAAGCGTGTAGCCTTTGTCGGTGCTTCCGGCTGCGGAAAATCCACGCTTTCCAGACTGATTTCCGGTCTTTACAAACCATGGTCGGGCGAAATCCTCTTTGACGGAAAGCCGATTGACGAAATCCATCGCAGCGTCCTTACCGGTTCACTTGCTGTGGTTGACCAGGATATTACGCTCTTTGAAGATACGGCAGCGGACAATATCAAAATGTGGGATGACTCCATAGAGGATTTTGAAATGATTCTGGCGGCGCGGGACGCACAGATACACAACGATATCATGCAGCGAGAGGGCGGATATCGATTCAGGCTGTCTCAGAGCGGCAGAAACCTTTCCGGCGGACAGCGGCAGCGTTTGGAGATTGCCCGTGTGCTTACACAGGACCCGACCATCATCATTATGGACGAGGCAACATCCGCACTTGATGCAAAAACAGAATACGACGTGGTCCGCTCCATTTCAGAACGGGGCATTACCTGTATCGTGATAGCCCATCGGCTCAGCACCATACGCGACTGCGACGAGATCATCGTGCTTGACCACGGGCAGGTTCTGGAACGGGGCACACACGATGCACTGCTGGCGCTTGGCGGACACTACGCAGAGCTGGTTTGCAGTGAATAAAAGGAGGCACCGGGTATGAGCTGGTTTGATGAGCAGATACGTCAGCGCACTGCGCATGATAACGATTGCTTTTCCGATGCCTTTGTCCGCGTTGCGGGTGCGGTTATGGACGAATCCCTTCTGCACGCCCTGGAGGACGACAGAGTCCGCACGAAAAATGCCATCGGGCAGATATTGGGATACTTCCGCATCAGGGCACCGGAGCTGCCTGAGGATATTCGCGATATGTCCGATCAGCTGGAATATCTTCTGCGTCCGTCGGGCATCATGTACAGACCGGTCAGGCTGGATGGTCCATGGTATAAAAACGCTGCCGGTGCATATCTGGGAATTCACAGCGACAGCGGCGAACCGGTAGCACTTTTGCCCTGCGGTCTGACCGGATACCGTTTTTATGATGCCCGCAGCGGGAAATGGATTCACCTGAACAAAAAGACAGCCGGGCTTGTCGGCGCGCAGGCGCTTTGCTTCTACAGGCCGCTTCCGCAAAAGGAAATCGGTATCAGAGACATGCTGCGCTATATGTGTCGGTGCCTGTCTGCGGCAGACATTCTGATGCTTGTCTGCGTATCGCTGTCCGCTGCGCTGGTCGGATTGCTGCTGCCCCGAATCCAGAGCCTGATCTACAGATCGGTTATCCGGAGCCCCGGCATGCAGCTGCTTCTGGCAGTATTCGGCTTTTTGCTCTGCGTAAGTCTGTCACAGATATGTATCGACGCGGTGAAAACGCTTGTCCATCGGCGGCTTTCATGCAAGCTGACCATCCAGATGCATGCTGCGGTCATGATGCGTCTGCTCGGCCTGCCGGCATCCTTCTTCAGAGAATATTCCTCCGGGAATCTTTCCAACCGCATGGAAAACGTCAATTTGCTCTGCAATATGCTTGTGGAGAGTGTGCTGTCCACGGGGCTTGCCGGTCTGTTCTCACTGATCTATATTGCGCAGATGGTTTCCTATGGACCGGGACTGGTAATTCCCGGACTGGCGGTCATTTTCTGCACACTGCTTGTCTCGATTTCGGCGACACTTATGCAGGTTCGTGCTGCAGCGAAAAGGCTGCAGCTGGCTACGCAGGAGGCCGGAATAGAGTTTGCACTGCTCACCGGTCTTCAGAAAATACGCCTGGCAGGTGCGGAAAAGAGGGCTTTTGCCAGATGGGCACGGGTCTATGCCGAAAAAGCGCAGATTGAATATAACCCGCCGATGTTTCTGAAGCTGTCTGATGTCGCTGCAAGCACCATCTCCCTTGTCGGCACAATTGTAATATATTACTATACCATCAGGACAGGGCTGTCTCTTGCGGATTACTATGCCTTTATCAGCGCTTATGGTCTGGTAATGGGAGCCTTCGCGTCACTTGCCGGCATGGCAGGCACGTTTGCACTGATCCGTCCCATACTGGACATGGTTCTCCCGATTCTCCGGGCTGTGCCGGAAATTTCCGAAAACAGGCGAGTGGTAAAAAAGCTGGATGGCGGCATCGAGCTGAGCAATATTTCATTTCGATATTCGCAAAGCGGACCGTTGATTGCAGATGACCTCAGCCTGAAAATCCAACCGGGCCAATATGTTGCGATTGTCGGTGCAACCGGCTGCGGCAAGTCCACACTGATGCGCCTGATGCTGGGCCTTGAAACGCCGCAGAAGGGTGCCGTTTATTACGACGGCCGTGATCTGGCTGCACTGGATCTGAAATCCCTGCGAAGACACATTGGCACGGTCATGCAGGACGGAAAGCTTTTTGGCGGTGATATCTATTCCAACATCACCATTTCCGCTCCCGCGCTGACTATGCAGCAGGCATGGCAGGCTGCGGAAATGGCCGGAATTGCAGACGATATACGCGCCATGCCTATGGGAATGCATACATATATCTCAGAGGGTTCCGGCTGTATATCCGGCGGTCAGCGCCAGCGTCTGATGATTGCCCGCGCAATTGCCGGCAAACCGGAAATACTGATGCTTGATGAGGCAACCTCGGCATTGGACAACATCACGCAGAAGATTGTGTCCGATTCGCTGGCCTGCTTAAAGTGCACTCGCGTTGTCATTGCGCATCGTCTGTCCACGATACGACAGTGCGACAGAATCGTTGTGCTGGACAAAGGGAAAATCATCGAAGACGGGAAATACGACGAGTTGATTCGCCGGAACGGTTTTTTTGCCGAGCTTGTGAAGCGGCAGCAGCTTTCGTGACGCAAGGGGAGACGCCGCACAATTCGTCTGCGGTGCCCTGCAGAAAAAGCGGGAGGATGGATCGGCGGGGCTTTCTGCTGTTGAAAAGCTGCTGCAAAGATGATAGAATGCACAGTAGGCAGCAGAGCGGAGCGGACAGAGCCAGAACCGGGGCAGCACCGCACAGCCGCATCTGCGCAATTAGACGGCCCCTGTCGAATACTGATGCAGACGGAGAGTATGACAATGGAAACCTTTGACAACGAAACCCTCGAAAAAATCAAAAACGTGCAAAGCGCCGAGGCTCTGCTTGCTCTGGCAAAGGAAAACGGCATCGACATGACCGAGGCAGAAGCGGCAGACGGTTTTGCAAAGATCAAAAACGGTATGGCAGAATTGAGCGATGACGAGCTGGATGCTGTTTCCGGCGGCTCGATCTGGACGTGGATTAATAGTGGATCTATTGATCCGGGATGTTTGGAAAAAAGTCAGGCAAAGAGCATCGGCCTGGTTGACACAAATCGCAAACGGAGGATAAGATAATGGAAAATTTCAACAAAAGCATGCTTGAAAAGCTCAAAAATGTCCGGAGCGCCGAAGCTCTGCTTGCTCTGGCAAAGGAAAACGGCATCGACATGACCGAGGCAGAAGCGGCAGACGGTTTTGCAAAGATCAAAAGCGGCATAACCGCATTAAAAGACAGCGACCTGGACAATGTCTCCGGCGGCATGGCTGTGCTGACGAGTGTGGCAGGTGAAGGGCTGGCTGCCGCAATCAGAAAATCATCAAATGAGAGCCTGATTCGTCTGGCAGAGTGTCTGGTTATATAATCGCCGCAGTTAATACCGCAGCATTCTCTGCGCGCAGAATAGCGTGACGCTTCCGCTAAGACACATCTGTGTTGTTCCGGCGGGGCAGAGTATACCGGCATCTGCTTTCCGGCTGAAAGCTCCCTTTGCGGCAGCACCGCACGGTTCGTCTGCACCTGTCTCATTATGCGGTGCTGCCTGACGAATATTTTTTGGAAAACCTCTTGCAAAAACCAGGCGCATGTGTTATTATACCTTCGCTGTTCGAGACAGCCCAAATCCGGGTGTGGCGAAGTTTGGTATCGCGCTTGAATGGGGTTCAAGAGGCCGCTAGTTCGAATCTAGTCACTCGGATATGGAAATAGCCTTGACCTGTAAGGGTTTGAGGCTATTTTCTTTTGCTCTCAAGAGGCTCCTGAAGGACCATGTCTAACACTTTTTCTAACAGGTTTTAATCACGAGTTAGAATCGGAAAAAATGGGCACGTCCTCGGGGGCTGTGAAGAGGATGCTGCCCATTTTTTCTGCAAAAATAATGTGTATTTGTCTTGATTGAATAGGAAAGGACGGCTCCGCAGAGACGCGGAGCCTTTTTATATTACTTGGAAATAAGTTTTATTATATTACCAGCCCTTGTCCCGTTCTACAAAATCCTGGATAATGAATTCCGGCTCTTTGTTTTTTCTCAAAATGGCAGCACACAAACTATGACCAAAAACACAGCCCACATCAATAATAATAGAGCCGGACGGTGTGTAGAACGGAACTCCTTTTTGGGGAGTGTGCCCACAAATAACCTGTTTTTCTCTTGGACGGGAAGCTGGTTTTAATTCAGATTGTTTCGGATTCGCTAAGTTGGCGGGATGTTACGCCCTCCGTACATCACGCGCGCGATATAGACTGTATTTCGTGACTCATCTGTTTGAAATCAAGCTTTTACCGCTTGATAAAACGCCTAATTTACGGTATAATACGGAATAAGTCGGGATAATTCGCAAGGAGACTGCTTAATGAGTTTAGGAGAGATTATTCGCATTACCCGTCAGAAAGCTTTTTATACGCAAGAAGATTTCGCCAAGGAACTTGATGTTGCGCTTTCGACGGTTAATCGTTGGGAATTAAATAAAGCAAAGCCGAATGTCAAGGCAATGAAAACAATCAAAACATTCTGCGAGAAAAACAATCTCGATTTCGGAGAGATTGAAGATGAATGGCTGTACCATTCAAAGGAAGGGGCAAACTATGGCAACGATAAACGAATTGATTGAGCAGATAGAAAATCCCGAGCTTCGCAAAAGAATTGCGGACGAGGTTAAAAAGCTCAACAAGACGAAAAAATTCGGTCTTGTTTTTGAGGAGCATCTGCCGGAATGCACGCCGCTTTACGATATCCCCGTGAAAAAAGGCAGCAAAGTCGCGAAATACGATGAATCGCGCAGACCTGATATGAAAACGATCTATACCGTTTTGAACATTGAAGGTGGCAGAGCCGTATGCCTTGCGGAAGGTTCAGACAGAGCGCAGACATTCGATGTAAGCGACCTGGTGTGCGCCGCAAAATTCGGCGAGCCGATTTATCCGTACTTAAAGCCCATTGACTCTGTCTGCAACGCGCCGGACAGCGATCTCTGGCATACGCTCATCGAGGCAGACAACTACCATGCCCTGCAGCTGCTGGAGTATCTCTATGCGGGCAAGGTGGACTGTATCTATATCGACCCGCCCTATAACACCGGCGCGAAGGACTGGAAATACAACAACGACTATGTGGACGGTGCCGACAGCTACCGCCACAGCAAGTGGCTCTCCTTCATGCAGCGCCGCCTGAAGCTGGCAAAGAAGCTGCTCAACCCAAAAGATTCCGTGCTCATCGTGACCATTGATGAAAAGGAATACCTGCATCTCGGTTGTCTGCTGGAGGAAATGT
>CAVHXA010000040.1:0-15469 GCA_963639765.1 Oscillospiraceae bacterium
GTAGAAGCATTCCGTTCATGGGTTAAGCCAAAAGTCAAGTACAAAGTAAGCGCTCTATAAGACCCCGGCTTTCAGATGATGTAGTATAAATAGAGTTGACAACTTACGCTCATCGGCGGGAAGGATCCGCAGGTTCAGTGTGCCGGCATGATGCAATTCCATAAGGGCAGAATTTCTTCTGTCGATACAGACAGCGGACATTTTCGGCCTAACATCAAATCACTGCCAAAGGTAAAGGCTGCATTGCAAAAACTCTGCGATAAGCATCCCGAACTCTTTGATCCGAATTCTGAATGGAGGAAAAACAAATGAATGAAGCTATTGATTTAAAAGAAACATCCCGATACCTGCTTACGCTTGATCCAGACTACGACTACAACGACACAGAGCTGGATCACTTTGAGGATCTTGCAGACAGCCTGATTAACCAGTATGGTTGGCCAACCGTATACAAAGAATGGTCCCGCTTTCTGCATGAAGAATGTCCTACAGACCAGGACGTTGTATGGTTCGCGCTGAATTTCTCTTCCTATGCACCGGATATCGCACTGCCGGACGCACTACAGTTCATTGCTTATCTGTACTACAGAGTTGACACAACAAAAAACAGCAGAGCTTTTGACATCTTCGACTCACTTGCCATTACCGTTCTCCCCAATGCCGGTCTTGTCAATATGATGGAACAGCCATGTTATGCAGCCGAAAGCGATCCCCGCATCCAGGCCGAAATTGCGAACTGGAAACGCATCGAACCAAGAGATTAAATTACACAAAATTCACTATTCGAATACTACCGGCGCAGGAACTGCATCCAGCGCCGGTGCTTTCTTTATCATCGCTCGCTCTCTTGAAAATGCTTTCCATCTGGCATTCTATCAAGCAGTGCCCCCCTAACGTTTCGCGAGGTGGTCTTCTCGTATTGTTCCACTATTCTGTGAAGCTCTGCATTTTCCCGTTCAAGATCAATCCTGTGCAGCCGCCCCTGCACTGACTTGTAGGAAAGCAACTCCTTCTTCAGTGCAGAGACTTCATCCGTCAGCTTTCGGATCTGCGCATTTGCAGCGTCCAATGCCCTCTGAAGCTTTGATTCCTTTTTCTCATGGATCACAAGCCGTTTTGCCATTGCTGCCAGCTTCTCAAATACGCTGCGCTCCACGGATACCTTGGATGTGAATGGGATGGATTTCACCTCTGCTTCGATTTTGCTGATGTCCCGCAGTTCAGACTGCTGGTTCTCCAGCTTTTCCATTTTCCGGTCAAGCTTCGCCACCAGCTGTTCCTTCTGCTGACTTTCCTGGGTCAACTCCGCCAGTCTGTCCTTCTCCTTCTGCACCTTGAACTGCGTAACCGTCAGATGCTCCTCGGAGCTTCCGCGCTCTCCTCGTTCAATGTCGTCATAGCCGGCTTCCTTCATATGCCGGAAGAAGTCATCCTGCAGCACACTGTAGGATTTCCGAAGAACCGGTTTTCCCTTTGCGCTCAGGATCGGCTTTCCCTGTTCATCCAATGCCGGTTTCGATTCCCACTTTTTGCTCATGCTGACCTGGTGAATGGTTTCCTTTACTGTGCCGACCAATGACTTATCCTTGCATCGCTTTGTCCAGAGAATCTGCTTCTCCACCACCGGGATATAGACCACATGGAGATGATAGTGGTAAACATCCTCTCCCAACGCATCCGACATGGCCCGGTTCCGCTCATCCGCATGCATCACAGCAGACAGGATATACTGCTCACCTCCCACGATCTCCACTGCACTCCGGTAGGCTTCTTCATAGAATTGCTTTGCAAATTCGTAGTCTCCATGATTGTAGAAATACGCTGAATTCACATCAAAGATCAGCTCGCCGAACTTCACTGCATCCGGCTTCAAGCCTCGTGTGGAAATGCTTCCGTCCGCCACCATCCGATCAAACAGCTCCCGGTATCCGGCCTCTGGGGTCTTGAAATGCACGTTCATCGGTGTCCGTTCCGGAACAATGTCCTGATTCACATAGGACTCTTTTTCTCTTTCATTGTGTGCCTGCATATTGCTGACATCTGTGTCCACCATTCTGGCGTTCCGCACACTGGTACGGTCAATTCCGTCGCCTCTTGCCATAGGCATTTACCTCCTCAACAAATTCTTAGTCTTTTAACTTTTCTGGCATTTTCCCCGGGCAGCTCTTCGTGAGCGCACTTCCGTTGGAAGTGTAATAACCCACTATGATACTTTCATCCTGCGGTTGCAAAGTACCGTGGGCTCTCCGAGGGCTCTCCCGAGGGGATGCCGGCTTTCGCCGGCAATGATTCTCTGCAGAAAATGCAATAAATACAGAGAATCAATTAGGCGGCCTCCGGGTTCATCCGCACAATCGTATCCGGTTTCCGTCCGATGCCCTTGTACTCCTGCGGGATCCGCAGAAGATATCCATGCTCCTCCAGCAGCTCCAGCGTCGGATCAATCTCCTCCGTCTTGCGGAAGAACTTACCCCGGCAGACCTGAAACAGTTCTGACCGCTTCACCTCCGGCCTTCCGAATTTCTTCAGCTTCGCCAAAACAAACTTTGCCTTCCGCACATTCAGATCTCCGCTCATCATGGAGTAGGCATAGGCAGAGTGGGCGAGGAAATACTGCCCGATCTGTATAGCTCTCCGAATCGTCTCCGCCGCGATCAGCTCCTCCGCCGAAGACATTTCCGCGCCGTGCAGAAGTCCGGCAATTCGCAGTGCAGCGCCGATATACTTGTTGCCCCAATCTGCGATGGCCTGTCCTTCTCCCAGTAGATACTTCTCATGCTCCTCAAAGCAATCGGCGATCACATCGGTTGCTTCCTCTGTCAGATGAAGATGCAGCGGTTCTTCCGGCACCGGCACGGCCATCAATGAAAAGATCATTTTCCTGTAGCTCTCGGCAGTTTTCTCCGGCATCGGCGGTGTCCGAAAAGTTCTTGTACCGATTCTTGAAGCCGGACAGGAATAAAGAAATCTCGCGATCAGGCCGCGCCCATTCATATTTGGATTTTCCATGATTTCATTCAGCACACTTGGCTGAATTGACAAGATTGCGGTCAATGCCGGATGATGAATTCGCTCAGCCGCACGGCCCATACGATCGATATAAATCTCATCGCCGCAGTGCCCCTTGAGCCAGACATCAATATTCGGTTTTCCCGAATATCGCCCGGCCATGATGTCGAAGATTCCGCCCTCTGTGGAGATCACAGACAGTATTCCGTTGTTGTTGGCGATCAAACTGGTCAGCGCCTCACTGGAGCAGTCATCTGCGAAGAAACGTACCGGCTTCAGCTCCTCCATTTCATCAAACTGCGCCTCCAGCTGCTGAAGCTCCAGCTCCATCGACGTATCCGGCTTCGTCTCCAGCTTTTTCTTGATGCCGGCGATCTGGCGCTCCATGGATTCCCGTTCCTGCCGGTTTCTCCTGAGTTCTGCTTTCCTGCCTTCATTGAATTCCTGCTCATATTCATAGAGATACTTGGTCATAGATTTCATCACGCTGGATTTTCGTTCCCCAGGCGCTGCGACTACCACCGTATAGAGATTCAGCGGCTCACAGTAGCCGGATATTCCTTCCACCACATATTTTCCCTGCAGACAGGATGCCAACACACCTAATGAAATCACCGCTGCCATATCCGGTGAGGTCTGGCTGTTCTCGGCAACTGCGGCAACGTAGTCTCTTACCACCTCCGGCAGCGCATCGACCGGGAATTTCGGCAGATCTGCGCACTCCGGAACAAGTGGTACCACAGGCGCAAAGCTCTTTCCCGTCGATGTCTCCGGCTGTTTTTGCTCACCCACGGCTCCTGTCTGTATCTTGTCCTGAGGTTTATCTTTTTTGAGTGCTTCCTGCTCGTCCATTGCTGTTGCCTGCGTCTGCGCACCTACGTCTGCTTCATCCGCCATCACTGTGCTCGGTATGCATCGCTGGTGTGCAGTTTCCTTTCTGCGAAGCGTATACACCTCTCTGCACTGCGCAATGGCTCTCTGAATGGTCAGCGCCCCGTAGGTACTGCCGGACTGTACCCGGTTCCACTTCTCCCGCATCAGACCGGATTTCCGGAACAAGGCATCCATTTTTGCAGCATCCCTTCCCGTCCAGAAGGCCAAATAACTGCACAATGCCATATCTGCCTCAGAATGAGAGGAATAGCCTACGGTTGAACCATCCCAGAGCGCCGAAAAGGCATTTCCGCTCCGGCTCGCCTTCGCCAAAGCAACGATTTCCTCCAGATCCGGCAGCGAAACGTCTGCACTTACTGCATTTCCTGTATTTATTGCATTTCCTGCAGCTGCTTCGCTCTTCCTTTCCGGCCTTTTCATAAATCGTTCCAGCAAAAGCTTCAATTCCTCTGTCCGATCACCGAATGCATAGGCTTCACAGGCTCTGCCGGTAACGGTCACATATTTATTGGTTGCGCCCGCCACATAGGCCTCAATGCCTTCCTTGTGGTTCATGATATAGTACCGGCCACTGTCGTACCGGAACCCGTCCGCCCGGAAGAGGATGTGAACACCCTCTCCGCTGGGACTGAGTTCCGTATAGCTGTGCATCAGCGCTATTATCTCCGCTGCATTGCCGGTATACTGTCCATCCTTCACACAGTGATCCAGATCAATGGCACAGATGCCGTCAAAGATGCCGATTCCAATGCCTTCGTACCCTTTCGCAGCGACTGCGGTCTGAAAGTCTGAAAAGCTGCTGCGGTCATTGCTCCGCGCCATCTGTCCTGTCAGCGGATTGTAAGGAACCTTCGTCCTGCAGCCATTTCTTTCCTCGTACCGCCAGCAGCAAAACCTTCCATTTTCCCGCAGCTGATCCGGAAAATCCCCCATCTGCCGCATGTTTTCGTGGTCTGCTGTCTGATTTTGTGTTATAGTGTTGTTGGATATTTCAAGTGACTGCCCGACATCTGCGCCAACAGATGTGTTAAGGGCGGTCATTTCTTTTGTAAGTGTCATTCGCATTCCTCCTTCATTCCGTTCAAGATAGTTGTCATCATTTCAATCCGATCCAGCAGTTCATCGCTCACCCCCTCTCCGGTCTCAATCCGCTTCAGCTCCTCCAGCACCGCAGCCAGCTGACCTCTCAATGCCTTGTATACCCTCGGATTGCCCTGCACCACCACATCCCTGTGCATCAGCCGCCGGGTAATATACTCCTGCTTTGTCAGCCCTGACATGGCCACATAAGCTTCGATCTGCTGATCCTCCTCCGGTGAAACCCGGAAAGCCACTGTTTTATTTCTCCACCTGTTGTGCTCATCTTTATTTTTCTGCGACATATTCTCCTCCTCTTTCCATATCCAGCTTTTCCGCCATTTCCGTCTGCTTTGACGGGAACAGGTGCGCATACTGGTATGTGATGTCAATGCTTTCATGCCCCACACGGTCTGCAATCGCGATGGCTGAGAAACCCATATCAATCAGCAGTGATACATGACTGTGACGGATGTCATGAATGCGAATCTGCTTAACTCCTGCTTCTCTTGCGCCACGCTCCATCTCATGATGCAGGTAGCTTTTTGTCACCGTGAACATTCGATCATCCAATCCGACATCATATAGTTGTCTCAGATAATCCTGTATCTCTTCCGTTAGGAACTTCGGCATCTTAATGACCCGATTGCTCTTTTCTGTCTTTGGTGATGTGATGAGATCCTGTCCCTTCAACCGCTGATAGGATTTTGAAATCGACACCGTTCCCTTCTCAAAGTCAAAATCCGCCGGAGTCAGTGCCAACAGCTCTCCTTCCCGAATTCCTGTCCAATACAGCATCTCAAAAGCGTAATAGGACAGTGGCTTGTCCATCATTGCAACGGCAAACTTGAGATATTCCTCCTTCGTCCAGAACAGCATCTCCCGGTTTTTGTTCTTACCCATGCCGCCTGCCTTTTTGCACGGATTCTCACGCAGGTTATAAAATCGAATAGCATGGTTGAAAATGGCGCTGAGCTGACAATGCAGCGTCTTGAGATATACCGGTGAATACCCCTCGCCTTTGCTGTCCTTATAGTTCATCATTTCATTCTGCCAGCTTACAATCTGCTGTGCCGTGATGTTGCACATCTTCAGCTTTCCAAAATAGGGAACCAGCTTGGTTCGGATAATGTGTTCCTTTGTTGCCCAGGTATTTTCCTTGAGTCTGGTTTCCATATCCTTTGTATACAGCTCCACAAAGCTTTTAAATGTCATATCCAGATCCGCTGTCGCCTTGTTAAGCTGCTCACGCTCCCAAGCCTGTGCTTCACGCTTGGTCTTGAATCCGCGCTTCTGCGTCTGTTTTCTTTCTCCGGTCCAATCTGTGTAACGATAAATCACACGCCAGGTACCGGTCTTTTCTTCCTTATAAACTGCCATTACGCCTCCTTATCTGCTCCGCCGTAGCAAAGCTTCTCTTCAAAATATTTTCTGTTTACACGTCCAGAGATGGTGATGTATCCCTTCTCACGGAGCTCCTTGTTGAGGTTCTGTACAACCTTATAAGCATAGGACTTGGAGACCCCCAACTCCTTCGCTACATCCTCAACTCTCATAAAAGTGTTTTCCATGTTCCAGTTTCCTCCTTTATCCTTGTTAAGCATATCTGTTTAATGTTTTCACATTATATTATACATTTATGTTTAAGTCAATAGCCCAGTCGAAAAGTATTAAACTTTTTTGTTTATATTCTTTTGACTTTTCTAAACATATATGCTATAGTCATTATCAGTATTATTGAAATGGAGATGACACTATGGCAATCGGTGAACGAATTCACTTTTTCCGCCTAATGCGCGGAATGACACAAAAGTTTCTCGGAACTGCCCTGGGATTCCCTGAAAAGTCAGCAGATGTGCGCCTGGCTCAATACGAAAACGGTGCAAGGTCACCCAAAGCAGACATAACAGCTGCGCTGGCACAGATCCTGGACGTTTCTCCTCAGGCTCTCAGTGTTCCCGACATTGACTCCTATACCGGTCTCATGCATACGCTTTTTACCTTGGAAGACCGCTATGGCCTTACCATTGAAAAAGACATAGATGGCCAGCCATTACTGCGCGTAAATGCAAAAGCCGGTCAGGATGCCCGACAGCTTCTGCAGATGCTGTGCTCTTGGGCAGATGTTGCTGAAAAGCTCAAATCCGGCGAAATCACAAAGAATGATTATGATGCCTGGCGCTACCACTATCCCGACCATGACACCGATGAGCAATGGAAGAAAGTTACTCCCTCCCAAGGGCTCAGCGACCTCCTGGTGGAGCAGTTGAATAAAGAAGACAAGAAATAAGAAAAAAGAGCTACCTGACTTCCTAATGAAATCAGATAGCTCTTCTCTTATTTTACGGAATAATGAAAATTGTTGCCATTTCGTTGCCACGAAAGGCCTTAACGGTCAAAAAAGCACGTATTTATCAGCTTTTTCAAGACCCCAAAATCATTCAAGCTCGATGGTTGCGGGCGGTTTGCCAGTGCAGTCATAGAACACGCGATTGACATGCTTGACCTCATTGACAATGCGGCTGGTTACAACGCCAAGAACGTCCCAGGGCATATTGTAGCTTTCCGCAGTCATAAAGTCCGTAGTGGTGACAGCACGCAATGCAACAGCATAATCATACGTACGCTCATCGCCCATAACACCAACGCTGTGCATATTTGTAAGGGCGGCGTAGTACTGGCTGATTTCCTTATCCAAGCCTGCCTTTGCAATTTCTTCGCGCCAAATTGCATCCGCATCCTGAACAATTGCAACTTTTTCCGGCGTGACCTCGCCAATAATGCGGATGCCAAGACCGGGACCGGGGAACGGCTGACGGGACACCAGATATTCCGGCAGACCCAGCTCACGACCTGCCTGACGCACCTCATCCTTAAAGAGGTTACGCAGAGGCTCTACCAATTCCTTAAAATCAACTGTATCGGGCAAGCCGCCGACATTATGATGGCTCTTGATGACAGTTGACTCACCGCCCAGACCGCTTTCCACGACATCCGGGTAAATCGTACCCTGCGCCAGAAAATCAACACTGCCAATTTGCTTTGCCTGTTCTTCGAAGACGCGGATAAACTCTTCACCGATGATCTTACGCTTACGCTCTGGTTCTGTCACACCTTTTAGCTTATTAAAGTAGCGCTCACGTGCATCAACGCAGATAAAGTTAATATCAAAGTTCGGGTTGCCGGGACCGAATACAGCACAAACTTCTTCTTTTTCGTTTTTACGCAATAAGCCGTGATCGACAAAAACGCAGGTAAGCTGCTTGCCGATTGCCTTTGCCAGCATAGCTGCCAGGACGGAAGAATCGACACCGCCAGAAAGTGCGCACAGAACTTTACCGCTGCCAATCTTTTCACGCAGAGTTTTTACGTTGTTTTCTACAAAAGAGTCCATCTTCCAGTCGCCGATGCAGCCGCAGACATTGTAAACAAAGTTGTGCAGCATCTTTTTGCCCTCTGCTGTGTGGAGAACCTCGGGGTGGAACTGAACAGCATACAGACCCTTTTCAGCATTTTCTACGGCAGCTACCGGACAGTTTGCGGTGTGAGCAATGATTTTGAAGCCGGGCGCAGCCTGCTCAATGTAGTCATTATGGCTCATCCAGCAAATGGTGGAGGGATGCACATCCGTGAACAACTTGCTCTCGGTATCAACAAAAACTTCCGTTTTGCCGTATTCGCGCTCAGGGGCACGACAGACATGTCCACCAAGGAGATGCATCATAAGCTGGCTGCCGTAGCAGATACCCAGCACGGGAACGCCCCAGTTGAAAATCTCAGGATCAATTGTCGGCGAATCTTCCAGATAAACGCTGTTAGGACCACCGGTAAAAATGATGCCCTTTGGGTTCTTTGCCTTGATAATAGACAGATCCGTTTTATAAGAATAGATTTCACAGTAGACATTGTTTTCGCGGACACGACGCGCAATCAGCTGGTTATACTGACCACCAAAGTCCAGCACAATGACGGTTTCTTGCTGCATGAAGCTTTCTCCTCTCTTGTCCATTCAATGTATTGCAACCACACGTCAAGTATAACACATCCGGCAAATAAAAGCGATATTCTTTGTGGATTTCAGATATTTTATTTTGTCCAATGAAGTTTTGGCTGTAAACAACAAAAGAGCCTTCCTGCTCTCCGGAACAGGAAGACTCTTCTAGATATCAAATAACCTTAGAACAAAAGTTCAGCAAAGATTACTCAACGATAGTGCCGACAACGCCGGAACCAACGGTACGACCACCCTCACGGATAGCGAAGCGCAGACCCTCTTCCATAGCGACAGGGGTCAGCAGCTCAACATGCATGGTGACATTATCACCGGGCATGCACATCTCAGTGCCTTCAGGCAGAGTGATGATACCGGTAACGTCGGTGGTACGGAAGTAGAACTGAGGACGATAGTTGGAGAAGAACGGAGTATGACGACCGCCTTCATCCTTGTTCAGGACGTAAACCTGAGCCTCAAAGACCTTGTGAGGATGAACGGTGCCGGGCTTAGCCAGAACCTGACCACGCTCGATCTGGGTACGATCAACACCACGCAGCAGAGCGCCGATGTTATCACCAGCCATAGCAGAATCCAGAGACTTACGGAACATCTCCAGACCGGTAATGGTAGTGTTCAGACGATCGGGCTTGATGCCAACGATCTCCATAGGATCGCCAACCTTAGCAACGCCACGCTCAACACGACCGGTTGCAACGGTACCACGACCAGAAATGGTCATGACATCCTCGATGGGCATCAGGAAGGGCTTGTCCTCCTCACGGTCAGGGTTGGGGATGTAGCTGTCGACAGCGTCCATCAGCTCCTTGATGCAAGCATACTCAGGAGCAGAAGGATCGTTGGAAGCGGACTCCAGAGCCTTCAGAGCGGAACCACGAACAATCGGGGTATCATCGCCCGGGAAGTCGTACTCGCTCAGCAGCTCACGAATCTCCATCTCAACCAGATCCAGCAGCTCTTCATCATCGACCATGTCGCACTTGTTCATGAAGACAACGATGTAAGGCACGCCAACCTGACGAGCGAGCAGGATGTGCTCACGAGTCTGGGGCATGGGACCATCGGTAGCAGCAACGACCAGGATAGCGCCGTCCATCTGAGCAGCACCAGTGATCATGTTCTTGACGTAGTCAGCATGGCCCGGGCAGTCAACGTGAGCGTAGTGACGAGCATCAGTCTGATACTCGACGTGAGCAGAGTTGATCGTGATACCACGAGCGCGCTCCTCGGGAGCCTTATCGATGTTTGCGTAGTCCATGAAGTCTGCGCCGCCGTTCAGAGCCAGGTACTTGGTGATAGCAGCGGTCAGAGTGGTCTTGCCGTGGTCAACGTGACCGATGGTGCCGATGTTAACATGCGGCTTAGAACGGTCAAATTTTGCCTTTTCAGCCATTGGAATATCCTCCCTTTATAATCGGATTATATTGGTTACAACAGTCCTGCAGATACAGAATTGCATTGCAAAACTATTCTACTAGATTCCACCTGTAAAATCAAGAGTTTTACAGGAAATTTTGCCGGAGCAAGCACACCCCGGCAAAATATTCTTAATTCAGAGAAATCAGCCCTTTGCACGACCAGCAATGATCGTGTCAGCAATGTTCTTGGGCACCGGCTCGTAGTGAGACGGCTCCATGACGTACTGACCGCGACCCTGTGTCTTAGAACGCAGATCGGTTGCGTAGCCGAACATCTGAGCCAGAGGCACAAACGCATTGACGCGCTGCGTGCCTGCCATAGCCTCCATGCCCTGGATCTGACCACGGCGAGAGTTCAAGTCACCGATAACATCGCCCAGATACTCATCGGGAACGATAACGGCAACCTTCATGATAGGCTCAGTGATGATAGGATCAGCCTTGCGCATAGCATCCTTGAATGCCATAGAACCTGCGATAGAGAAAGCCATTTCAGAGGAGTCGACCTCGTGATAAGAACCATCCCACAGGGTAACCTTGACATCAACAACAGGATAGCCAGCCAGAACGCCAGACTTCATAGCACCCTGGATACCATTGTCGATAGCCGGGATGTATTCTTTGGGGATAGCGCCGCCAACAACAGCGTTGACGAACTCATATCCCTTGCCAGCCTCATTGGGCTCAATCTTGATCTTGACGTGACCGTACTGACCCTTACCACCAGACTGACGTGCGTACTTGGTCTCCTGATTAGCTTCCTTGCGGATCGTCTCACGATAAGCAACCTGGGGAGCACCCACGTTTGCCTCAACCTTGAACTCACGCAGCAGACGGTCAACGATGATCTCCAGATGGAGCTCACCCATACCAGCAATGATGGTCTGACCGGTTTCTTCATCGGTGTAGGTCTTGAAGGTAGGATCTTCTTCAGCCAGCTTTGCCAGCGCAATACCCATCTTCTCGTTGCCAGCCTTGGTCTTAGGCTCGATAGCAACACGGATAACAGGCTCAGGGAACTTCATGGACTCCAGAATGATGGGATGATTCTCATCACACAGAGTGTCACCGGTGGTGGTGTTCTTCAGACCAACAACAGCAGCGATATCACCTGCGTAGCAGCAGTCGATATCCTTACGGTGATTGGAATGCATCTGAAGAATACGACCCATACGCTCCCTGCCATCCTTGACAGAGTTGTAGACAGTAGTACCTGCCTCAACCTTGCCGGAGTAGACACGGAAGTAAGCCAGCTTACCAACAAACGGGTCAGTAGCAATCTTAAATGCCAGAGCAGCAAACGGAGCATCATCCGTAGAAGGACGAGTCTCCTGCTCTTCAGTCTCCGGGTTCACGCCCTTGATGTCCTCGACATCGGTCGGAGCAGGCATATAGTCAACGATTGCATCCAGCAGCTTCTGCACGCCACGGTTCTTGTAAGAAGAACCACAGACAACGGGAACCAGCGTGTTTGCGATGGTCTCCTTACGGATAGCTTCTTTGAGCTCGGCTTTGGTGATCTCCTCACCCTCGAGATACTTCTCCATCAGAGCTTCGTCGTTCTCAGCAACAGCCTCAATCAGAATGTTGCGATACTCCTCAGCCTGCTCGACCATATCCTCGGGAATAGGCTCGGTGCGCATGTCGTTGCCCATGTCGTCGTAGTAGATCTCAGCGTTCATTTCGATCAGGTCAACGATACCGCGGAAGGTATCCTCCTGACCGACGGGCAGCTGAATTGCAACGCCGTTAGCGTGCAGACGATCATGCAGCATCTTGATGCAGCGGAAGAAGTCAGCACCCATGGTATCCATCTTGTTGACGTACACCATACGGGGAACCTTATATTCGTCAGCCTGACGCCAAACAGTCTCAGACTGAGGCTCGACGCCGCCCTTAGCTGCCAGGACGGTAACAGAACCGTCCAGAACACGCAGAGAACGCTGAACTTCAACAGTGAAGTCAACGTGACCCGGGGTGTCGATGATGTTGATACGGTGACGGTTCTTCTTAAAAGCAGCCGGATCATGCTGGGTCTCAGAGTGAGACCAGTAGCAGGTGGTTGCTGCAGAAGTAATGGTGATACCACGCTCCTGCTCCTGAACCATCCAGTCCATGGTAGCGCCGCCGTCATGGACTTCGCCGATCTTGTGATTGATACCGGTGTAGTACAGAATACGCTCGGTAGTAGTAGTCTTACCGGCATCGATGTGAGCCATAATACCGATATTTCTCGTCATCTGAAGAGAAACTTCTCTGGGTGTAGCCATGAAATTAACCTCCTACAGAACAGATCAATAACGGAAATGAGCGAAAGCCTTGTTGGCCTCTGCCATCTTATGGGTATCCTCGCGCTTCTTCACAGCGTTGCCGGTGTTGTTGGCAGCGTCCATGATCTCAGCGGCCAGACGCTGGCTCATGGTCTTCTCACCACGAGAGCGGCTGTAAGCAGTCAACCAGCGCAGACCCAGGGTCTCGCGGCGGGCAGGGCTGACTTCCAGAGGAACCTGGTAGTTAGCACCGCCAACACGGCGGGTCTTGCACTCGAGGCTGGGCATGATATTCTCCATGGCCTTCTCAAAGGTCTCCAGAGGATCGTTACCGGTCTTCTCCTGGATCATGGTGAAAGCATCATAAACGATTTTCTGAGCGACACCCTTCTTGCCATCCAGCATAACACTGTTGACCAGACGAGTGACCATCTTGGAATTGTAAATAGGATCAGCTAAGACATCGCGCTTAGCAATGTTACCTCTTCTAGGCATCTTTCTTCCCTCCTTCACAGAATGATATCATCGGTACTCGAAAGTAATAAAACTCCCGTTGTGTCACAAAGAGCTGACCTTACATAAACTGTTACCCATCTACACATTGCAGACTTGTTATTTATATAAAGGAAAGCCGTTTATGGCGGTTTGTTCCTTAATTACTTCTTCGCAGCACCGGCCTTAGGACGCTTCGCGCCGTACTTGGAGCGGGCCTGATTACGGCCTGCAACACCCTGAGTATCCAGGGTACCACGAATAATGTGGTAACGCACACCGGGCAGGTCCTTAACACGACCGCCACGGATCAGCACGACGGAGTGCTCCTGCAGGTTATGGCCGATACCGGGAATGTAAGAGGTGACCTCGATACCATTCGTGAGGCGGACACGAGCAACCTTACGCAGAGCAGAGTTAGGCTTCTTGGGGGTCATGGTACGAACAGCAGTGCAAACACCACGCTTCTGAGGGCTGTTCAGATCAGAATACTGTTTCTTCTGAGAATTGTAGCTCTTCAGCAGTGCGGGAGCGGTGCTCTTGGTAGCCAGAACCTGACGGCCTTTGCGTACAAGCTGGTTAAAAGTAGGCATTTTGTTTCTCCTTTCGTAATGATAAATAATCGGATATCTCCGACATGTTGCCGCACTATCCCCTATGGGGATGCGCAACAGTTATATAATACACGCTCTGTCTTGTGATGTCAACAGTTTTTTGCAGATTTTTTTGTCTCATTCGACAAAAAATCCATTTGGCCATTCACATTTCGCTATAAGTGATAATCATTAAAAAGCCGCTTTGCGGATTTGACCCACAAAGCGGCTTCAAACAATGTTTATCGATCCTGAGTCTGGCTTGATGTTTACTGGGCCATCTTTTGCTCAGCAGCCACCTCAGCGTCAAGCTCCTGCTCACGATGGATCAGATCCTCGCGAACCTCCGGGAGACCAGTACCGGCAGGAATGAGCTTGCCGATAATAACGTTCTCCTTCAGACCTGCGAGCGGGTCAACCTTACCCTTGATAGCAGCTTCGGTCAATACGCGGGTAGTCTCCTGGAAGGATGCAGCCGACAGGAAGGAGTCGTTGGCCAGGGCTGCTTTGGTAATACCAAGCAGAACCTGCTGATACTCAACCAACTTCAGGCCCTCTTCGCCAGCGTCAATGCGCTGCTGCAGCTCGGCATTGATGTTTTCGACCTCCAGACGGCTTGCCAGAGCGCCGCCAATCAGATTCGAAGAGCCAGAGTCGGTCACACGAACCTTGCGGCACATCTGACGAACGATGACCTCGATATGCTTATCGTTGATTTCAACGCCCTGCAGACGGTAAACCTTCTGCACCTCGCTGATCAGGTAGTTCTGCACATCATCCAAGCCCTTGATTGCCAGAATATCCTGCGGGTAGAGCACGCCTTCACGTGTAATAACGTCGCCCTTCTCAACGCGATCGCCAGGCATCACGCGTGCATGCTGTGTGAACGGGATGGAATAGCTCTTTACGACCTCGGCACCAGTCTCATCATGACCGGTGACCTTGATCACAACGTTCTTCTTTGTGTCATCCTGAGAGACAACACCGGAGATCTCGCTCATAATAGCCATGCTCTTGGGGCGGCGGCTCTCAAACAGCTCTTCAACACGAGGAAGACCCTGAGTAATATCTTCAGCCGATGCGATACCACCCGTATGGAAGGTACGCATGGTCAGCTGTGTGCCCGGCTCGCCGATAGACTCGGCTGCGATAACACCAACGGATTCGCCCAGACGCACAGGTTCACCGTTTGCCATGTCAGAACCATAGCAGCGTGCACAGACGCCAGTCTTGGCACGGCAGGTCAGCAGGCTGCGGATCTTCAGCTTTTCAATGCCGGCTGCCTCGATTTTTTCTGCATCATACAGATCGATCATCTTGCCTTCCGGCACGATAACATCGCCGGTAATCGGGTCGACAACATCGCCCACAGCAAAGCGACCGATCAGTCGCTCACGGAAGCTCTCGATTTTTTCCTTGCCTTCGTGAATCTCGGCAACCCACAAGCCATCCGTTGTACCGCAGTCGACCTCGCGGACGATGACGTCTTGCGAAACATCAACCATGCGGCGGGTCAGGTAACCGGAGTCAGCCGTACGCAGAGCGGTATCTGCCAAGCCCTTACGTGCACCACGGGCAGAAACGAAATACTCCAAGATGTTCAGACCTTCACGGTAGTTTGCACGGATAGGCATCTCGATGGTGTGACCCGCGGTGTTTGCCAGCAGGCCGCGCATACCAGCCAACTGCTTGATCTGGTTCATG
>CAVHXA010000041.1:0-3828 GCA_963639765.1 Oscillospiraceae bacterium
GTGATCTCGTCGGTGAGGATGGCGTATTCCCGGCCCTGCTCCACGCCCCGCGCCTGCCATTCGGCGGTGAGCTCGTTGCGGACCCGGATGGAGAGGATCCGCTGGTGGATCCAGTCCGCGTCATACCCCTTCTTCTGGTAGGTCTCCAGCGCCCGGTCGATGGCCTGCTCCGGGTCGATGGTCTCCTCGATGCGCTCCCTGCCGATTTTTGCGAGCCAGAGCTTTAGGGGCTCTGCTTTGGGCGATGGGATGGACTGGATGATGCGCAGGAGCTGTTCTGCCGTAGCCGCCAACACCTTGCGCTTCTTTCCCGTTGTACCCGTCATTTCTACCTGGGGACAATTTGTCCCCAGGTAGGCGGCAAGCAGTTCGTCGCGCTTGCGCATCTTTTTCAGATAATCCGTGGGATTAGGGCTGTCCGTCAGAACGGCGACCACATCCACCACGGAGAAATACCATTCCTCCCGTTCCTCGTCCCAGGCGCTGCGGATCGTTCTATCTTCAAAAAGCTGGATGGAATCGTTCTCGTCCATAGCCTTGTCCTCCTCGTTTGCGTTATTATTATTGCGGTTATTATTATTCTAACATAAAAGGATGAATATTGCCAGAAGGGAGTGAATGAACTATGCTGCTTGCAAAGAAACCGAAAACAACGATTTACACGCTTGTGGCTGTGCTGCTCCTCGTCACCGTTGCAGGGGGCTGCGCGTTTATGGGGATGAAAACAGACACACCATGGGCGTGGGCACAGTCCATTGATGCGAACGATGTCAGCGTCTGTATATGGGACAGCACAAATAGCGAGAAACATCCCACGGATACGGAGAAAGAGACTCTTATCTCAATACTCAACAGCCTAAAGCAGGAAGATTTTACACAGAACAAGGAGCTTTCCGGTATCACACCGGGCTATGGATTAAGGATAACAACAGACGGTGAAGAGTATTACATCAACGAGGCCGACGCACAGTACGGGTCTCTCGAAATGAACTATGATGGCAAGCAATGGTGGCTAAACAGCGATGAGCTTGATAGCTTTATCTCCGCGCTAGCAACAGAGGAGAGTCAAAACCTGTCTGTCAAAGCCGAGGTAGACGGTGACATTCCCAAAGCTGTCGTTGACTACGCCGTGGACTATACACGGGAACAGCTTTTGTATTACACGCACGACCTCTGCTATGATATAACCGAAGCCAAAATTGTCGGACTTACACAAATCGACACAGGGACAGCTGGGCTGGATATCGGGATAAAAATGTACTGTCTGGAATACCGATTACTCGCGGCTGACCCTGAAGAAGTGATGCTTGCGGGCGGTATGCAGATGGACGGCGCTTACATCACTGAATGGGGCAGTACAGGGCAGCCGCATCTCCTGCTTCACTGGCAGAATAATGATTCTGAAACTACGTGGGAGCGCATCTGCGTAACGAACTCAGATGTTATTTCGCAGGATTACGGCACGCCGCAGATGATAGAGCAATACGGCAATATGTATACTGCTGCCGCGATGGAGCTGTATAAAAACATGGAAGCGAAGTAGTCTTAACGCTTGTCCTGTTTTTGCCGCAGCCCTAACATTTGAATAGATGCTTCCTTGTATGCCTCCTGATTACCCTGACTCACCGGCACTCCCGGTGAGTGGCGGTGACTGTTACCCTCTATGCCGAAAACTCACCGAGACTCCCGGTGAGTCTCGGTGAGTTTCATGGATATTCTGGCACACTTCGCCGACCTCTTCAATCCGGCCTGCTATTTGACGCTTACGTGTGTTCGGACAAATAGTTTCGCCGGAAGAAAAAGAGACAGCGCAGCATCGGGGCGAGATGCCCGTCCGCTGCGCTGTCCGATGTTCGCTTATGGGTCTTTGCCAGCGGCCTGCTTATTCAGCCGTATGTCGTTCACCTCTTTACTCCGCAAGGGCGCGCCAGATAAAGGTGACGATCTGGGCTCTCGTGCAGTTTGCGTCGGGGCTGAATGTGGTGTCGGTAGTGCCCTTGGTCACGCCCTCCTTGACCGCCCACAGTACCGCGTCGGTGTAGTAGGCGTTCTCCTTCACATCGGTGAAGGGATTGGAGCTGCCTGCTGCCGGAGCGTTCTCGGAGCGCCACAGGAAGGTGACGATCTGGGCGCGGGAGCAGTTCTGGTTGGGGCTGAACTCCGTTGCGCTGGTGCCCTTCGTGATGCCGTTCTCCACGGCCCACAGGACTGCGTCGTAGTAGTACACGCCGGACTTCACATCGGTGAAGGGCATGGTCGCGGACTTGGGCGCGGGGCTGCCCGCCGCTCTCCACAGGAAGGTCACGGCCTGCGCTCTGGTGCAGATGCCGTCCGGGGTGAAGTGGGTGGCGTCGGTTCCTTCGGTGATGCCGTTCTCCACCGCCCAGTTGACGGCCTCCTCATAGTAGCTGTCCTCCGGCACATCCACGAACACGCCGGTCTGGGGATTGCCGCTGGCCTTCATAAAGACGGCCTCGATGGTGTGGTTGCTTCTGACGTTCTCGAAGGTGTAGGACTTCACCGCGCCGACGTTCTTGCCGTCGATCAGCACCTTCGCAACGGCATAGCCGCTGTTGGGGGTGATGGTGAAGGTCTTATCCTGCCGCTCCCGGACGCTGACGCTGCCGGAGGGGGAGATGGAGCCGTTTGCGCCTGCGGTGGCCTTGATGGTGTAGTAGTCGTAGCTGCTTCCGCCGCCGCCGTTGTAGGTCCAGTTGGCCTTGACGGTGACATCCTTAGCCGGCATGACGAAGCTGGCGTTCTTATTGCTGGCGCTGAGGACGGTCACATCGTCGGAGGTCCAGCCGGCGAAGCTGTAGCCGGACTTTGTACCCGCATAGATGCTGACCGCGGTCCCCTCGGCATGGCTGCCCGCGCCGGTGGCTCCGGTGCCAGCGCCGCTCAGGGTGACGGTGTGATACTTGGCAGGATCCGTATCGGCGATGGTGACGGTGAACTCCTTCATCGCGGTGCCTACTATGTTGCCGGCCCTGACGGTGAAGGTGAAGCTGCCGGCCTTGGAGGGCGTGCCGCTGATGGTGCCGTTGGTGCTGTTCAGCGTCAAGCCGTCGGGCAGACTGCCGCTGTCCACGCTCCAGGTGATGGGCTTATCGCCGGTGGCCGTCAGGGTCTCGCTGTACGCCGTACCCACCGTGCCGCTTGGCAGATATGTGGTGGTGATGGTGGGCTTGGTCGGAACGTAGGTGCCCTCGGTTGCATCGAACGTATAGGTCAGCACAACGCTGTCCGCATATGCATTGCCGGTAAGGTCGGGGCTGACCGTGGCGGTCTTGCCTTCAATGGGATTATAGGTGGATTTTGCGGAGAATACGCCGGTACCGCTGCTCTCCAGCGTGATCTTTGCGGTGTAGACCGTACCGGGCTGGAATGTGCCGCCTGCGGCGATGGCATCTCCGTTCTGATCCAGCCACTCGGTGTTCGCCACAGTGTAGGTGGTATCGGTGGTGGTGGCGTTAGCCGGAGCTTCGCTCTTGACGGGCTTGGCGACAGTCAGATGCTCCACCTTGATGCTGGTCAGCATGGGGATTTCGGTGTTTTCGCTGCGCTTTGCAAGGCAGTCGCTGCATTTCTCATGCCGCTTGCCGGCGTCATTGGGAGTTGCGGCGGTATCAACGACCCACTGCCAGGTGTGGTTAGCGGTCTGCTTGTAGTTATCAGATGTGCCCGTCACCTTGCAGTTTGCGCAGGTACGGCTATGTGTCGTGCCGTTATTATCATCTGCCCATGCGCCGAAGCTGTGCGCCTCAACATTCGTGCTATCGTTGGATTTGCACACCTGATAGTGGAAATCATCGCCCAGTGCGGTCC
>CAVHXA010000041.1:3838-15359 GCA_963639765.1 Oscillospiraceae bacterium
GTGTCGTGCCGTTATTATCATCTGCCCATGCACCGAAGCTGTGCGCCTCAGACTTGACAGGCTCGTCGCATTTGCCATCGGTGTTGGCGCAGGACTGAATGTGGAAGTAGTCATTCACGTTCGTCCAATCGCCGTAGCTGTGGGTATGCGGAGCGGTCAGGGCCGGGAAGGTGTAGCTGACCTTGCCATCCTTATAGGCTGCCGCATAACCGTTGACGGTGTAGGTGCAGTCATCGGCAAAGCTGTAGCCGCTGTTTGCCGTCACGGGAATGGAAACGGTGTAGGTATCGGCACCGAACTTGTTGTCTGTCACAGCGGGAGACCATGTGACCGTGCCCGCCGTGTATTTGGCATCACTCGGCACCTCAGCGGAAGTATCCGGAGCCCCGCCGTATGCGGGAGCATCCACGGTCAGCGCCACGCTGGTGATCTTGCTGGTGTCAGCAAGCTGATAATTGCCGTAAGGCACCTGGAACGCAATAATGAGCCACATACCCTTGAGTCCGCTCTCGACGGCATTTCCGGGATCGGAAATCCGGTCTGTGTATTCATACTTCGTTTCATTTTTTCCATCGTAGCCGAAAACATAGACCTGATAGAGCACTCCTGCCTCTACGGTAGGCGCTTCGATGGTCTCGCCTCTGTTGTTATCTGTCCACTTGTTTTCTTTGACATTGTAAAGGCCAATAATGTCAACTTTTGTTCCGGTAATCTTGCCGACGACGAAGTTGGTGATCTTTGCCCCGTCTTCCAGCGCGCCCTCCGTGTCGCAGGAAATGGTCGGAAGTTTATCGCTGAACTTGTCACCAACCGCATAGCTCGGCAATGCGAAGTTGACGGTAGCGGGAATCTTAATGACAGAAGTCATCGTATAAGTTACGGTCAGCGTGCTGCCATCGTCGCTTCGGGTCGCGGTCACATTATCCTTAGCTGTCACCCGACCGTTCGGGTAAACCTTCACGCCATCGAGCATTTCGGCATTAGTAGGTTCGATATCATTTGCAAAGGTCTTACCCTCCGCTGCCGTCAGCGTCATACTGACCTTGTATTTCTTGCTGTATTCAAAGGTCGTTACATCATTGCCAGAGTCATCGGTCCATTTGACATTGGAAATGGTAAACAAATCGTCATAGCCCTTGACATACGAAACACCGTTTCCAACGGTGCCCCCCAATTCAGCAGGGGTCTTCCCGTATGTCGGATTGATAACAGAGACACGCGATGCGGTGATGGTGCTGCTGTCGATGTAGCTGTACGTGTACTCACACCCGCTGCATGTTACGGTAATCTTTCCGTCGCCGTCCTTGACAGATTCCGTCAAGGTATGTGCCGCACGGCTGTTCTCCTTCTCCGCGCTGCACACCTTGCACTCCTGCCAGTGCTCGGCGTCATCGTACTTCGTTTCCCAATCGTGCTTATGCTTTGCCGACACCAGGATCTTGACCGTCATGGTCTTGCCGTCAGCGCTCAGGGATTTGCTGGTGTACTGGCTGAGGACATCGCCGTTGACCGTAAGGCCGGTGTTGGAATCAAAGACAAAGCCCTCCTTGGCGGTCAGCGTGACGGTGGCGGTATAGATAAGGCCTGCTCTGGCCGGATGTTCCGCGCCAAGCGTTCCGTCCGCAGAGGTCCAGGTCACAGTCTCGCCCTTTGCGAAGCCGTTCCCCGTGGCAGTAATGGCAAGGCCGCTCTCAGCTCCTTCCTGCAGGGTTCCGTCCACATCCAGTCCCACACTGCTGATGGAGGTGTCCGGGTTATCATTCGCCGTCAGCGTCCAGACACCGGTGAGAACCTTGCCAAGCGTGAACTCAGTGCCATCGAAAGTCTTAACAGGCATGATATACGCAAGTACCGTGTAGACGTCTCCAGCGGCGGGAGCGGTGTTCAGCGTCACATTCAGAACCGGGTTCCCGGAAGCATCGGTCGTCGACGTTGCGGTATAATCGGAGCGTGTCAGCGTGGTGGTGCTGCTTACTCCGGCTGATTGCTTGATGATCGTCAGATTATTCTTGCAGCTCGCATTTCCGCTGCTGACAAGGTCTTTCAGCCAGTCTGCCGCGGTGGCGGAGATGGTGAAGGTCTTGCCGTCGTTGCCCGTCTTGATGCTGCCCGTTGCCGTGGTTCCCTCAATGAAGGGGATCTTTGTGCCGCTTTTCGGTGTCAGGGACATATCAGTCAGGCTGCCGGTGTAGATTTCGATCCGTGCGTTATCATAAATTCCATGTAAGCAATATGCGATCTGTTCGTAATCCTTATTGCCCGAAATAACTGAGGCAGGCACATCTCTTCTCCCATAAGTGGTTTTATCGCAGAAGATGACAACATCATTCGGAAACATCGAGGCAATAGCCGGTCCCGCCCCTTCCAGCAACGACCCTAATTCAGTGTCTATATCGAAGTATATGAAACTGACCGTACCTGTCATGCCACGGTTGAAAAAACCGGGAAACGAAATCCCATCATTGAAAATGCCGCCCGAGATCGTCAGATTGAGCTTTTCGGGAAATGATGAATCTGCAATACTGTAAATAGGCACATGGTTGTTGAACGTTCCGCCGGTAATCTCTTTCTTACCGGTTCCATTGGGCATTGGGTGCAGAGAAACACGCCCGTCAAACGTTCCCCCGGTGATGGAGATATTTGTGTTACCATTTTGATCCCATAGAGCATGAGATGCCACGTAAAGTTCGGAAAGACCAAAATTCTTTAAAAAATAATAACCATCCGTGTTAGAAATATTTCCGCCGGTGATGGTTACGGAACTGGATCCGTTGGCTGCAATCAGATATGTATAATATTGTTTAGTATCGGTGTTGCATTTAAGCGTGCCGCTCTCCATCGTCAACCGGCCGGTTACCGCAATTGCTTCCATATACTCGATGGCTTTGTTTTCAAACTGAATCGTGCCCTTGTTCGTGCCGCTGCTGTCCCTGATCGTCAGGTCTCCGTTTTCTTGCACGAAAATGAAATTTTTCGTAGATGTATCCGTTGTGGCAAGTCGCAATGTTTGACCGTTGAGATCCAGCGTGACCTTTTCGTTTACATAGATGGTATCCGCAGGTGACAATCTGTCGGCGATGAAACTGCTGCCCAGCTTGACATATTTCATCGTAGAGGATCCGGCGCCCTGCATTGCACCTTTCAGCTCATCGTAAGTAGAGACCACATAGGGATTACCCTCTGTGCCGTCGCCGCCTGCGGCAAAGGCCATGGTCGGGAGCAGTCCCACCACCATGACGAGGCAGAGCAGGACGCTCAATAACCGTTTTTTCATTTGCATTTCTTCCTCCTTTTTCAGGAAACGTTTTGCTCCGTGCGAGTTATCCGGCGCACGGAAGCCGGATCAAGAGGATCGTGCCGAGCCGGGCGGTGCTGCCGCCATCGGCTCCGGCGGGAGCGAGACACCGTCGCTGTCGCTCTCCCGGTTTCTTGCCTGCGTCCGTGGGCGCAGGAATGAAAACAACCGTCTCATCCCACATCACCCCCGGTCATCAGAACGCAAAAAGGCGCGTCCCGCCCGAAAAAGCTCCGGGCAAGATGCGCCTGTTGGTTATATATATTGGGACAGCACAAAAGGACAGACTTATCCTGTCTGTCTGTCTGTCTGTCTGTCTGTCTGTCTGTCTGTCTGTCTGTCTGTCTGTCTAATTGTGCGGAATTTTTTCATATTTGTCAAGTCCTTTTTTATGAAATATCAAGGGCTTGAGAGTTCTTTCTCTCTGCCAACATCTCCCTCAAAAGCGGACACGCTGCCGCACCTGTAAATGGATATACCAAGATACAATAAGTTTATCAGAGAACACGCTGCAAAGCAAGGGCTTTCGGATAAATTATGCGTATCTTTTTTATGAACGACGTATTCATAAATGCAAAGCGGAGATGAAAGACGCAGGGTCGCGAGAAACGAGGGAAACTGTGGCAAGCAGGGCAATGAGGGCCCTCATATGCATTTTCGGGGAATTTCCGCTCCCGCGAAAACTCCCCTCTGCTTGTCAGGGGAGCGCCCCTGATACCCCTTGAACGCGCAACATTGCGCGGCTGCGCGTTTCTGCGAAACGCTTTGGAGCGCGACCGTCATTGCCGGTCCTGCTCCATGTTCTTTTCCTCGCTCATCTCGTCCCTGCCCAGCATACGGTCCACGTTCTGCTTGTGTATCAGCAGCTCGCGCATCTCGTCTCGGGCAGTGCGGTATTCGGCATATGCCGCCTTTTTCTCTGCCAGCAACCCGGCGTATTCCTCCTGAAGGCTCTTGACGGTGGGCAGCTTTTTGACGCCCAGATCATCAAAAGCTTTCTTCGCTGCCTTGTGCAGGAGAATGTCGCTCTCATGCTCTGCAAGGTACTTCTTCGAGTAGCCGGCTTTGCGGTAGCCGATGTAAACATCACGTGTTTTCGCGTAGTTGGCGATGTGGGTTTTCAATACGGCAATCTCCGCCATGCGTCTCTCCGCCGCCTTGATCTGCGTAGAAAGCGTATGAAACCGCTCCGTTGCTGCGCTGGTTCTGGCCTCCAACGTTTCATAATCCAGCAGTCCGTGCTCCCGCAGATAATTGTAGGTCTGCGCCATCTGCTTGAGGTTGAAGACCTTCGCCCAGCGTTCGTAGCCCGCACCCTTTCCGGCAGCCAGCTTCGCCTCAATATCGATGAGCAGCGCGTCCTTTTTCCGCGCCGGCTGCTTCTGTTTTTTCCGGGGCGAATGTTCCTTTTCCCCGGCGAGGACGGCACGCAGCCCGTCCTCCGTGTAACCTGCCATGGAGGACAGACGGATACAGCCCTTGCGCTCCGGATGGCGGAGGGAGAGCGTATTCCCGCGACGCCTGACCTCGCAGCCGGCCTCCGTGAGCAGCTTCAAAAACGCGTCAAAGTTTCCCGGTTTTGTCGCGAGGATCTCATCAATCATGGCACAGAGCAGATCCCGGTGTGTGGGCTTTGCCCGGTCGCCCAGCCACCTGCCATAGTGATTGATACCGCGCTTGGGGTTCTGGATAACGGAGAGCCGGTGCTCCGTGCAGATGGCATCACTGAGCCGCGCAACAGCCCTGCCGGAGCCGAGAAAATCCCGGAACTTCCGTCTGCAATCCAGCGTGGTGGAGTTCCAGATGATATGATTATGGATATGCCTCTTATCGGTGTGGGTAGCTACGAGGAAGGCATGCTTGCCTTTGAGAAAGCGCACGGCGAACTCATAGCCCACGCGGTTTGCCTCCTCCGGCGTGATCTCTCCGGGCTTGAAGGACTGGCGCACCTGATAGGCGATGACATCGTTCTGCTGCTCTCTGCCGGTGAGGATCTTGTACTGCCGCTTGGAAAACAGGAACTCCGCGTCGGCGGTTTTGGGGTCGCACGCATATGCGGAGATCATCTCACCGCCCTGCGTCTTATCTGGATTCTTGGAATAGTCGATGCGGTCACTCAGGCAGTCTGCGATGCTCTTTCCTTTGTTGACATGCATGGAGATGATGCGTGTGGTTGCCATGGGCATGACCTCCTTTCGGGGAGACAGATTTTGTAACTTCTTTTTGAATCATACACCGGTGTTGTTGTAAACAGCAATGGCAGATGTTATACTATGCAAAAGGAGCGTGACGCAGTGGAGAGCTTCGGCACAGGCTTGAAGCGGATTGCCGATGCCTGCAACGAAGCAAATTGCCGGTTTGCGTTTAAGATTATGAAGTCAGGGTTCGTTGTTGTGTTCTTCCGCAGTGAAAGTCACGATGCACAAGATAACGCACAAGTCGGCGCACAAGATGCCGCACAAGTCGGTATCAGAGATAAGATTTTGGCCTGCTGCCAAGAGCCGCGTTCCAGAACCGAGATCGCCGCATACTGCGGATATAAAAGCGTCCGCAGCCTTATGCAATCCCATTTGAAGCCCCTGCTGGAAAGCGGGCAGCTTCGCATGACCATTCCCGACAAGCCCAACAGTCGGAATCAAAAATATGTAACGGTTAAATAATGAGGTGTTTTGCATGAATCACAGGATGACAATAGACCAAATCTGCACCCTGACAGAATCTCCGCTGTTTGACCGCAAGAGTGCCCGCATCGATGCGAAGACGATGGCGATTCATCTGATCGCCTTTGCCAACGCGGACGGCGGTCTGATCGCGGTCGGCGTGGAGGACGACGGGAGCATCACCGGTATCGATGCCTGTCAGGAGCACATCAATGAGCTGCTGCGTGCGCCGTTTGATTACTGCAAGCCGTCCGTTCAAATCGAAACCGAGCAGCTTGCCTGCACCAACAGGGACGGCCAGCCGGACCACATCCTGCTGATCGATGTGTTGCAGAGCAACGATCTGCACGCCAATCAGGCGGACGAGGTTTTCTTTCGTGTCGGGGATAAGTCCAAGAAGCTCAATTTCGAGGAACGCTTGCAGCTCATGTATGCCAAGGGCACACGATACTTTGAGGATACGCCCGTTCCGGATGCTTCGATGGAAGACATCGACCTCGAGTTCGTCCGGGCGTACACGCAGAAGCTCGGCTATCGGAAAAGCCCGGAGGCGTACCTGCGGGAGAACAAGGAGTTTATTTCCACAAAGGGCGGCAAGGAAGAGGTCAGCACCGCCGCTATGCTGCTGTTCGGCAAAAATCCGAAGCGATTCTTCCCCCGCGCCCGCATCCGCTTTGTCCGGTACGAGGGCACGGAAGCCAAAGTTGGCGCGGCGATGAACGTCATCAAGGACGTGGTGTTCGAGGGCCGCATCTTGCAGGTGACGGAAAAGGCGCTGGAGTACGTGCGCAGCCAGATCAAGGAGCGCACCTACCTCGGCGCAGACACCCGCTTTGTCACCGAACCGGAATACCCGGAGTTCGCGTGGAAGGAGCTGATCGTCAACGCCGTTGCGCACCGCGATTACAGCATCAAGGGAACAGACATTCAAATCAAGATGTTCGACGACCGGCTGACCGTGGAAAGCCCCGGAACGCTGCCCGGCATCGTGCGTCTGAACAATATGCGTCATGTCCACTTTTCCCGCAATCCGAAAATCGCGCAGTTCCTGCATGAATACGAATATGTACAGGAGTTTGGTGAGGGCGTAGACCGTCTGTATGAGGTCATGGCGGCGGCGGGGCTGCCGCAGCCGGAGTATCGCGTGGAGGCGTTTATGCTGTACGCCACCATTCGGAATGCAAACCAGGAGGATAACTTGGGGGAAACCCCACAAGTCACCCCACAAGATACAATCATCGCATACTGCATAGAGCCGCACAGCAAGGTAGAAATTGCCAAGCACTGTGGTTTCAAAGACATTAAGCATTTTACGGCGTATTATCTCAAGCCCCTGCTGGAAAGCGGACAACTGCACATGACCATCCCCGACAAACCCAACAGCCGGAATCAAAAGTATATTACAGTCAAACCGGAGGAATGATATGTTCACCTATATTTCCATCGAAGAATTTGCAGACGGCGTAGTAAAAAACAACAAGGATACCAACCGCAAAGAGATGATCGCTGCGCTGCAAGAGACCCTTGCCGCCAAGAAAAGCGGTGCAAGGTGCATGATCTGCGGCGCACCCATCTGGGCGGCCGGCAGCGCCATCACGGGGACGAATATGTGCTTCACCTGCACCACCGGCGAGACGGACGACAGCGAGGACTTTGAGATTGAATGGTTTGAGTGATCCACCTCGTGATCTGCACAGCTGTTTGCATCTGCTCTGTTGGAGTACTCCGAGACAAGAAAAATTAAGCCAATTAAAGAAATTCCAAAAAAAATTTAACATAGTGGCTATTGCTTTCCCTTCGCGGATACAGTATAATTTTATCAGGATTTATTCCTAATAGCAATTCTATTCTAATCACACTGGAGGGCATGCATGTGAACAACACGACAAAGTACGCAGGAACCCAAACCGAGAAGAATCTTTGGGAAGCCTTTGCCGGCGAGTCCCAGGCACGCAACAAATACACCTACTTTGCGTCTGTGGCGAAAAAGCAGGGCTTTGAACAGATTGCCGAGCTTTTCCTGAAGACGGCAGAGAACGAGAAGGAGCACGCGAAGCTCTGGTTTAAGGAGCTTGGCGGTATTGGGGATACCGCCGATAATCTTGCCGCCGCTGCGGATGGCGAGAACTACGAGTGGACGGATATGTATGAGAACTTCGCCAAGACCGCAGAAAAAGAGGGCTTTTCGGAGCTTGCCAATCGTTTCCGTCTGGTAGCCGCTGTGGAAAAGCATCACGAGGAGCGCTACCGTGCCCTTCTGCACAACGTAGAAATGGCAGAGGTATTTGCCAGGAGCGAGGTCAAGGTCTGGGAGTGCCGCAACTGCGGACATATCGTGGTAGGAGCAAAGGCTCCGGAGATCTGCCCAACCTGCAATCACCCCCAAAGCTATTTTGAGATCCGCGCGGAGAACTACTGAATGGGAGCATCAACCTTCGACACAAAGGCTCTGCATCAAATCGGGTATGGTCTGTACGTTCTTACAACGAGGGATGGAGACCGGGATAACGGCTGCATTGTCAATACTGTAATGCAGCTCACGAGCACGCCGCTGCTCCTTGCCGTCGGCGTAAATAAAAATAACTACAGCTGTGAGCTGATTCAGAAAAGCAGGACGCTGAACATCAACACACTGAGTGAGGACGCGCCTTTTGATGTTTTTCATCATTTCGGATACCAGAGCGGCAGAGTCGTGGATAAATTTGCGGACTGCAACCCCGGAAGAAGCAAAAACGGTCTCGTCGTACTGCCAGCGCATACATGCGGATTCCTTTCCCTGTTTGTTGAGCGGGAGGTTGATCTCGGCACACACATCCTGTTTCTTTGTTCGCCAACGGATGGGGCGCTTGTTTCCGATGTGCATCCTGTAACCTATTCCTATTACCAGCAGCATATCAAGCCCCGGCCGCAGCCGGAAAAAACGAAGGGCTTTGCGTGCAGAATATGTGGATACGTTTATGAGGGTGAAGAACTCCCCGCGGACTATGTATGTCCTGTCTGCAAGCACGGCGCGGATGATTTTGACCCACTATAAGGAGGGAGGCCTACAATGACACAACATTTTTACAAATGCACCCACTGCGGCAACATCATCGCCTTTGTCAAGAACTCCGGCGTACCGGTGCTCTGCTGCGGCGAGAAGATGACGGAAATTATTCCTGGAACCGTGGATGCATCCTTGGAAAAGCACGTCCCCGTTTATGCTGTGGAGGGCAATACCATCCTCGTCAAGGTGGGGGCGGCAGAACATCCCATGGAGCCGGAGCACTACATCGAGTGGATCTCCCTCCAGACAAAGCAGCGTAAGGAGCTGCACCCCGGCGACAACCCGGAGGTTCGCTTTGCGCTCTGCGAGGGCGATGAAGTGGAAGCGGTCTACGCCTACTGCAATCTGCACGGGCTATGGAAGGCATAACACAGCGGCATAGTTACAATCACGCAAGGTCGAAAATGGTCGCTGATGATCCCCGAAAAATATATAAGGAGAAAGCACTATGGCAAGTTTTACAGACACCTTGAAAGAGACCGCGTTTGCAACCAATCCCCGTGAGTTTGATCTTTCCTACTCCACAACGCTTGAGGAAATTCTGGAAAAGCTCAATGCCCGCGCGGCGGCATTCCAGATGCCGTTTCAGATCAAGGGCGGCATTCCCGGCCCTCGCATCGCCTTTGAGAAGGAGCCAAATCTGGATGTCGGACTCTGGCTTTTCCTCAAGGATGGCACCCACATCCGCATCCAGCCGGTCATTTCAGAGAGCAAAACCTCGGTCGGCGGTATGCGTGTGGATAAGAACAGCGCCTTACGCAAGGGGCTAAAGGGCGCTACGATTGGTATTCTTCAGGAGCGCGGCGGTTACATTGACACCGTGACCGAGACCGTGAAGAAAATTCTGAACGGCGAAGAAGTGGAGGACTATGTTGCGCCGGAGGTTCCCGTGGGAGAAGAGCCGGAGAAGAGCTGGATGACCACGCTGCTGCTGAGCATCTTTCTCGGCGGTTTGGGCGTTCACCGCTTCTACGTCGGCAAGACCGGCACGGGTATCCTGTGGCTGATCACCGGCGGCGTGTTCGGCATCGGTTATCTCGTAGATCTCATCAAGATTATCTGTGGTAAGTTTACCGACAAGAACGGCAACCTCATCCAAAGAGAGAAATAAATATCTGGTGAAGGCTGAAAACGAGAAATACCAGACCCTTCATCTTCTGTCTGGCGATAAGAAGAGCATAGCCAACAGCATCCCTTGCGGCATAAGCCCTTGGAGAGGGGCTCTAATAACTACTACTTTTAAACGAGGAGAATCGACCATGAGAAGTATTACCAAGCTCGACCTGCAGTACGCACACCGCTTTTACGGCTTCAAGGGCGAAGCACAGTATCTGCACGGCCATACCGGCGTTCTCACCATCGAGGTGGAGGGCTCTGTCAACGAGGGCGTGAACATGGTGTTCCCCTGCAATGAGATCCAGAAGACAGCGTGGGACGTGCTCAAGAACTTTGACCATGCGCTCATCCTGCGCTTTGACGACCCACTGCTGTCCGCCGTTCTCGACGTATATGAGAAGCAGGGCATCAAGGACGGTCACCCCAACAACACTATGAAGGGTCCCGCATTCCAGACGGAGCTGGCTACCGCGTATCCCGACTGCCGTCTGGTGGTGACAAAGGAGACCATGACCGTGGAGGGCATGATCAAGATCGTCTATGACCTGCTGAAGGACAAGCTGAACATCGTCAAGCTGACCTTCACCAGCGGCGTCAATGCGGCCTCGGCGGAGTTCCCGTCGCATCTGGATGCAGACCGCTGTCCGCTGTGCGGCATTGCGCTGGATGAAAACGGCGTCTGCCCCAAGTGCGGATACAGAAAACCGTAACAGCGTGGACTGGGGCATCCCCAAAAAACTTAGAGCACACAGAGGTCTCACCGCATGCGGCAGGAGACCTCTGTTTCTGTGTACAAACTGCGCCTTGCGCTGTGCGCAAGACAATTTGATCTCTTATCTTGAAGGAAGTGTAGCGAAACGAAACAGCGAAGAGAAACCAGACAGCGCCAGATCGTTCTTGATGTGGTGCAGGCCCGTCACGACCACCCGAGTGCCGACCAGATCTATGAGGATGTCAGCAAAATTGATAGCCGGATCAGTCGCGGAACGGTTTATCGCAACCTCAGCTGCCTGTCCGATGACGGGAAAATCTGTCATGTACGAGTGCCCGGCGCAGATCGGTACGACAGCCGGACAGACCTGCATTACCACCTGATTTGCATGCGGTGCGGTACCGTGGTGGATATTCCCATGGAGTATCGGGAAGAGCTTGACCGAACAATTGCTGAAAAAACCGGCTTTCAGATCGACCGTCATCGGGTCATTGCAGAGGGAATATGCCCGGACTGTCAGCGTGCCGCCGCAATACCCATTCTTGAGAAGCAGCGCGGCTGTTGAGATTTTCTGAAATTGGCATCAACGATATCTTTACGGAAGGGTGCCTCCGTTTACGCCCCGCAGTTCTTTTGCAGTGTAAAAGATGCTCAATGCCAGCAGCATGGCGCAGTAGAACAGAACGCCGACG
>CAVHXA010000042.1:0-15144 GCA_963639765.1 Oscillospiraceae bacterium
CCACCGGGACCGCCGGGACCACCCGGGCCACCGGGACCGCCGGGACCACCCGGACCGGGCTGACCGGGACCTGCGGCATTGCCGCCAAATTCTGCCGGGATACCTGGACTCATGGTATTCTTGGGCTGCAGATCGTTGGCACCGAGGGGAGCCATGGCTACGGAGCCGTAGTAACGGATGGCATCGATGGCCTGGCAGAGATAATTGTGACAGGTGGTGTCCTGAAAGTCCAGAATAGAGAAGTGACCGGGAGTATTGGACAGATCACCCGTCTGAGGAGACCCGGACTCGATATGGTTGATTGCAACGGCTGCGGCACCTGCACGGGCACGGTTGGCCAGCAGGGTAATCCACTTCTCCGTTGGGTATTTTTCCGTGCCCTGAATAAAATGCGGCGTGGCGCTGGCAGAGGTCATGCGGGTTTTCAGCAGGACATCACCGGCAGCAAGAGGGGACAGAAGCTTTTCATAGCGCAGACTGCTCATGGTTCACGTTCCTTTCCGGTATTTGCTCCAAATTCTATGACATGGGAAAACAATTCGCATTCACAATATCACAGACCGGTGAAATTTGCAAGACTGTCCTTTCTTTTTAGGCCGCCCTTTTTTCTTTTTTTATGGCGTCGATTATTTTTTGCCGGCGATATATGGGGAAAAACCGGCTTTACGGCTTGACAACAAAAAGGACAGTTGGTAAAATGCTCACGGAATGATATAATACATGGAAACGCAATGACGGGACATAGTACGCGTTTACCCACAGCCAGAGAGCTGCCGGATGGTGCAAGGCAGTCTGCGGGCACGCCGAATACCTCCCTGAGCGGCCTCTTTGAAACAACCGCTAGAAGAGGACGGGTGCGCCCGATACTGCGCTGAGCATAATTGCTCTCTAAGGTCGTTGCTGAGAGGCTTCGGCACTCAGAGGTGGTACCGCGTTAAATCGCCCTCTGTTCCGATTGGAACAGAGGGTTTTGATATATGGAGGATGCAAAGATGACACTGTATGATGAACTCGTAGCCCGTGGACTGATTGCACAGGTTACCGACGAAACCGAGATTCGCGAAATGATCAATGCAGGCAAGGCCACTTTTTACATCGGCTTTGACTGCACGGCAGACAGTTTGACCGCAGGTCATTTTATGGCGCTCACACTGATGAAGCGTCTGCAGATGGCCGGCAATAAGCCGATTGCCCTGATCGGGGGAGGCACCACCATGATTGGTGATCCATCCGGTCGGACGGATATGCGAAAAATGCTCACAAAAGAAGATATCGAACACAATGCAGCCTGCTTCAAGCGCCAGATGGAACGTTTTATCGATTTTTCCGATGGCAAGGCCCTGATGATCAACAATGCAGACTGGCTGCTTGACCTCAACTATGTGCAGCTTTTGCGTGAAGTCGGAGCCTGCTTCAGCGTAAACAATATGCTTCGGGCCGAGTGCTATAAGCAGCGTATGGAAAAGGGACTGAGCTTCTTTGAGTTTAACTATATGATCATGCAGTCCTACGACTTCTACTATCTGTTTCAGCATTACGGCTGCAATATGCAGTTTGGCGGAGATGATCAATGGTCCAACATGCTGGGTGGCACGGAACTGATCCGCAAGAAGCTCGGCAAGGATGCGTACGCAATGACAATCACGCTGCTCACGGATTCTCAGGGGAAAAAGATGGGGAAGACTGCCGGAAATGCGGTTTGGCTCGATGCAAACAAAACCAGCCCGTATGAATTTTATCAATACTGGCGCAATGTTGACGATGCCGACGTGATGAAGTGTATCCGTATGCTTACCTTCCTGCCGATGGATCAGATTCAGGAGATGGAGCAATGGAAGGATGCTCAGCTGAACACGGCAAAGGAGATTCTGGCCTATGAGCTGACAAAACTGGTTCATGGTGAAGAAGAGGCAAAAAAAGCTGAGACAACCGCACATGCATTATTTGCCGGTTCCGGAGATGAAGCACATATGCCAAGCACATCTCTTACCGAAGATCAGCTGACGGATAATCAGATTTCCATACTGGATATTCTTTGCATCTGCGGCCTGGCAACATCCAAGTCCAATGCCCGTCAGCTTATAGGAAAGGATAAATGTGTGTCCGTAAACGGCGAAAAGGTTCTGGACATCTATGCGTCCTATACGGCAGACGATTTAAAGACAGGATTAAAAATCCAAAAGGGTAAAAAAGACTTCCATCGGGTGGTTTTGAATTGATGCAGGCGTTTACTCTGCTAAAAACCGAGGGCGCGGCGCGGCGCGGTCAGCTGGCAACACCGCATGGCACGATCCAGACGCCTGTATTCATGAACGTCGGGACTCAGGCGGCAATTAAGGGAGGACTGAGTGCCGGGGACCTTTCACGGCTTGGCTGTCAGGTTGAACTGTCAAACACCTATCACCTGCATCTGCGCCCCGGCGACGAAACCATCAGGGCGCTTGGCGGTCTGCACAGATTTATGACCTGGAGCGGTCCGATTCTGACCGACAGCGGCGGTTTTCAGGTATTTTCACTGGCCACACTGCGAAGGATCAAAGAAGAGGGTGTAACATTCGCCTCTCATATCGACGGAAGACGCATTTTCATGGGTCCCGAAGAAAGCATGAGAATTCAATCCAATCTTGGATCGGATATTGCAATGGCGTTTGACGAATGCATCGAAAATCCCGCACCGTATGACTATGTCAGGCAGTCGGCTCAAAGAACCGCACGATGGCTGAAACGCTGTAAGCTTGCCCTGAAACAATACAACAGCGAACCGGGTGCGGTGAATCCCGATCAGATGCTCTTTGGAATCAATCAGGGAGGAACCTATGCAGATATTCGAATTGCCCACATGAAGCAGATAGCAGAGCTCGACCTGCCCGGATATGCCATTGGAGGTCTGGCGGTAGGGGAGAGCACCCAGACCATGTACGACATCATCGAGGCTGTTGAGCCCTGGATGCCGAAGGATCGTCCCAGATATCTCATGGGTGTGGGCACTCCGTCAAATATCATCGAGGGGGTTGCTCGTGGGATAGACTTTTTCGATTGTGTCATGCCCGCCCGAAATGCCCGACACGGAAGACTTTTTACCTGGACAGGAGCGCGAAATATAAAAAATGCAAAATACGAACGTGACGAGAACCCGATAGATCCGAAATGCGACTGTCCGGTTTGCCAAAGATACTCACGCGCATATATGCACCATCTGTTCAAGGCAGAAGAAATCCTGGGAATGCGTCTGGCAGTTTCCCATAATCTCTATTTCTACAACAGCCTGACGGCAAAAATCAGATCGGCCCTCGAAGAAGGATGCTTCGAATCCTTTCAAAGAAAATACTCTGATCTGCTCAGCCAAAAAATATAGTTCTTCTCTACTTGCCAAGGGCACAGTGAACAGTTATAATCAGCACGTTCAAAATTATGCATTAAAGGAGTCACACTATGAAAAAAACCACAAGAGCGCTGCTGGCAATGATTGCGTTGCTCAGCCTTGCACTTACCGGCTGCTATTCCACTGGTGATGCGGCCGCTTCTGCAGATGCGGCTTCATCCGGATCGATGGTCTACACAATCGTCATGTTTGCGGTGCTGATCGCTGTGTTCTATTTTCTGCTTATACGCCCCGAAAACAAAAAGAAAAAAGCACTCAACGAAATGCGCAGCAGCCTTGAGGTTGGCGACGAGATTACAACCATCGGCGGTGTAGTCGGCACAATCGTCAGCATCAAGGACGAACTGATTACAATCGAAACCGGCGCAGATCGTGTTCGCATGGAGTTTGCCCGCTGGGCTGTTTCCACGAAAGGAACACAGACTGCCAACTGATTTGCCCGCCCTCCTGTTCTGAAAAATCTGCAGGCACACACAGAGGATCCCGGGATAATAAAAATCCGGTTCTGCTTTGCTGCAGGTGTGTGCAGGGCAGAATTCCAAAACCGCGAAACAGGCATTTGCCCGACAGGGCTGGCAACGAAAAAACGGGTATCCGGTGAAAGCCGAATACCCGTTCCTGTTGTCACTGCAATTGAGATGCGGCATCGACATCACCCAATGCAAAAAATTACAAGGGCAGCACCGCATAATGAGACCGCAGACGAATTGTGCGGTACTGCCCGGAATCAATGGGATGTTTTTGAAATGATAAGATTCAACAACGACTACAACCACGGAGCTTTCGAGTCTGTTCTGAATGAGCTGGCAGCCACCAACAATACAAGCTACGCCGGCTACGGTGAGGATGTGTGGTGCAGCAGAGCAGAAGCACTTATTCAGAAGCTGATTGCCAGGAAAGACGCTCTGGTAAAATTTATTCCCGGCGCAACACAGGCAAATATCGTTGTCATATCGGCGGCATTGTCCTCGATTCAGAGTGTGATTGCTGCCGATACCGGACATATCAACTGCCATGAGGCGGCTTCTGTTGAAAACACCGGGCATAAGATACTGGAGCTTCCGAATACGACCGGAAAAATCACCGCGCAACAGATTGCCGCGTGTGCAGCGGAATATTACGACGGCGGAACTCCAGAATATCTGACGGAGCCGAAGATGGTATATCTATCCTTCCCGACCGAACAGGGTACGTTGTATTCCAGGCAGGAGCTGCGTGACATCAGCGGGGTCTGCAGGAAATACGGTATGTATCTGTTCGTGGACGGTGCAAGAATGGGCTATGGTCTGGGCGCAGAGAACAATGATTTAACGCTGGAAGATTTCGCGGAACTGACGGATGTGTTCTATATCGGCGGAACAAAGTGCGGAGCTCTGTTCGGTGAAGCCCTGATTATTACAGAAGACTCTCTCAAATACCGCTTCAGGGCATATATGAAGCAGCACGGCGCGGTGCTGGCAAAGGGCTGGCTGATGGGGCTGCAGTTTGTGCGTATGCTCGAGAGCGGTGAATATTTTGAAAAGACAAAACGGGCCGATGAGTTTGCAATGCAGATAAAACGGGCATTTGCAGCCAAAGACATCCCATTCTGGGTCGACAGCTGCACCAACCAGCAGTTTGTAATACTGACTGCACAGCAAAAGGAAACGCTGGCGCAAGGCTACTGCTTTGAGGAAGGAGGAGCCGCACCGCAGGGAACGATCGTACGGTTTTGCACGAGTTGGGCTACAACACAAACCGAGGTTGATGCTTTGATTGCCGACATAGCGAAACTGTAAAAAAGAGAGCGAGCCGACAAATTCGGCTCGCTTTTTTACAGATGGCCATATGTGTGCAGAGACCTTTGACAGACAAGGCAAAAACCCGCAGATCATTTCGACAGCACCGCACAATTCGACAGGGAATCTGGCGAAGGGATTTCTGCATCGCAAATTTGCTGCAGAAAACGCCGGAAACCCTTGTGTTTCCCGCAGCGTATTTGTGTGGGGAAAGGACCGTCAAATCCGGCACGGTTGTGCGATGCTGCCTTAGAGCCTGATTGGGATTATTGGCCTGTAATAGATCGGTGCGTTTCCTGCAGGGAATATACCTGCACCGAATGAAGCTTTTCGCGCAGGCCTGTCGCTGCGGCACGAGCCGCCGCCATAGTCGTGATATACGGAATATGATAGACGATGGCCTCACGACGAATGTTTCCGTGATGTCCGCTTGGGGTGTTGATTATCAGCTGAATCTGGCCATTTTTCATGGCATCAACCACATCGGGATGTATGCCGTCTTCTATTTTCGCGATTTTTTCTGCGGAATAACCGGCGTTTGTTATATATTCCCAGGTATGGCCGGTGGCCATAAAATCAAAGCCGGCAGCCGCCAGGTCATCTACAATGGGCAGAAGATCTGCCTTATCGCGGTCGTTTACACTCAGCAGAACAGTTCCTGCAGAAGGAAGCGGTGTGCCGGTGGCCTCCTGTGCTTTGAGATAGGCATCGCCAAACGTCCTGGCCAGGCCGAGAACTTCGCCGGTAGAACGCATTTCCGGTCCAAGAACAGGATCAACCTCCGGGAACATATTAAACGGAAGCACTGCTTCTTTTACGCCGTAGTAATTCAGAGCTCGAGGCTTGAGCGCTGTCAGATCAAAGGGTTTTCCTGTCAGAGAGGAGGCTATTACCTTCACGGCAATAGGAATCATATTCTCAGCACAGACCTTGCTTACGAGAGGCACCGTTCGGGAGGCACGCGGATTTGCCTCGATAACAAAAACCTTTCCGTCCTCTATGGCATACTGTACGTTCATCAGACCGCATACTCCAAGCTGCTCGGCAATGGTGCGTGTATACATGCGGATGTGCTCCAGATTTTCTTGCGAAATCGTGATAGACGGCAAAACACAGGCAGAATCGCCGGAGTGAATTCCCGCCAGCTCGATATGCTCCATGACTGCGGGAACAAATGCATGCATTCCGTCACAAATGGCATCAGCCTCACATTCGGTGGCATGACGGAGGAAGCGATCAATCAGAATGGGCCGATCCGGGGTGACATCAACCGCAGCCTGCATATACTGGGTCATATGGGCATCATCATAAACGATTTCCATACCGCGGCCTCCCAGAACGTAGGAGGGGCGAACCATAACCGGGTAGCCAATGCTGTTTGCAGTTTCAATGGCTTCCGGAATGGTTACGGCCATGCCTGCCTCCGGCATGGGAATATTCAGCTTCTGCATCATGGAACGGAACAGGTCGCGGTCTTCTGCAAGATCGATCATCTCCGGCTGTGTGCCCAGGATGGTAACGCCGTTTTTCTTCAGTTCGCCGGCTATGTTCAACGGAGTCTGCCCGCCAAACTGGACAATCACACCGATCGGCTGTTCTTTATGGTAAATGCTCAGCACATCCTCTACGGTGAGCGGTTCAAAATAGAGCTTGTCCGAGGTGTCGTAGTCGGTTGAAACCGTCTCAGGATTGCAGTTTACCATAATTGTTTCAAAGCCAAGCTCCTTCAGTGCCTTGGCAGCATGAACACAGCAGTAATCAAATTCAATTCCCTGGCCGATTCGATTGGGCCCGCCGCCCAGGATCATTACCTTTGGCTGTTTGGAGGGCGCAGGGCTTGTATCCGGCGCATTATAGGTAGAGAAATAATAGGAGCTGTCCTGTGTTCCGCTTACATGGATACCCTCCCAGCCTTCGCAGATGCCGTAGGCAAGACGTGCGCTGCGGATCTGATCTTCGGAAAGATCCAGAAGCTCGGCAAGATAACGATCCGAAAAACCGTCTGCCTTGGCTTGCTGCAGAGTTTTTTTATCCGGAATGGTTCCTTTGTTTTCAAGCAGAGCCTGTTCCTCCTGAACCAGCTGCTGCATTTGCTCCAGGAACCAGCGCTTGATTTTGGTCAGCTGGAAAAGAGTATCCAGATCCGCGCCCTTGCGAATGGCTTCATACAGGATAAATTGCCGCTGACTTGTCGGTTTATGAAGCAGTTCAAGCAGCTCCTGCAGACTTAATTCGTGATAATTCCTGGCAAAGCCAAGCCCGTAGCGTCCGTTTTCCAGGCTGCGGATTGCTTTCTGAAATGCCTCTTTATAGGTTTTGCCGATGCTCATGACTTCTCCGACTGCGCGCATCTGGGTTCCGAGCTCGTCACGTACACCATGGAATTTTTCAAAGGCCCAGCGGGCAAATTTGATAACCACATAGTCTCCGCCCGGAACATACCGATCAAGTGTTCCGTATTTTCCACAGGGAATTTCGTCAAGGGTAAGACCTGTGGCCAGCATGGCGGAGACCAGAGCAATGGGGAATCCGGTTGCCTTTGAGGCCAATGCGGAAGATCTGGACGTGCGGGGGTTGATCTCGATGACAATAATCCGGTTGGTATCCGGGTCGTGTGCAAACTGAACGTTGGTACCGCCGATTACACCGACCTCGTTGACAATCCGATAGGCCTGACGCTGAAGCGCATCCTGTACGTCCTGAGAAATGGTCAGCATGGGCGCGGAACAGAAGGAATCACCGGTATGGATACCCAGAGGGTCTATGTTTTCGATAAAACAGACTGTTATCATCTGTCCCTTGGCGTCACGGATCACCTCAAGCTCAAGCTCTTCCCAGCCAAGGACGGATTCTTCCACCAGCACCTGTCCAACCAGACTTGCCTGAAGGCCTCTTGCGCAGACGGTTGTCAGTTCCTCCGGCGTATAAACCAAGCCTCCTCCGGTGCCTCCCATGGTGTAGGCCGGACGCAGGACGACCGGATATCCGAGCTCCTGCGCAATTGACAGAGCTTCTTCAACAGTATACGCAACCTGGCTGCGCGCCATATCGATGCCCAATTTCTGCATCGTCTTTTTAAATTCAATACGGTCTTCGCCGCGCTGGATCGCGTCAAGCTGTACACCGATTATCTGTACGCCATATCGGTCCAGAATGCCCTGCTGAGCAAGCTCGGAGCAAAGATTCAGGCCGGACTGCCCACCCAAATTGGGCAGGACGGCGTCCGGGCGCTCCTTGGCGATAATCTGCTCAAGACGCTGCGGATTTAATGGTTCAATATAGGTGGCGTCTGCAACACCTGGGTCTGTCATGATGGTTGCGGGGTTTGAGTTAACCAGAACAATCTCATAGCCAAGACTCCGAAGAGCCTTGCATGCTTGAGTTCCGGAATAGTCAAATTCACAGGCCTGACCGATAATGATCGGACCGGATCCGATAATCAGAATTTTATGAATATCTGTACGTTTGCTCATATGATCTCCTTTTCATTCAGCACGTGTGTCGCAGTATATGCAGCGGTAAATTCCGAGAGAGCGGTCCGTCAGACGGAAGATATGCTTCAATCCCTGCTCGGTTGATGTTATACACCGGGGATTTTTGCAACGAATGACATCGGTAATGGTTTGCGGAAGCTGAGGATGAATTTTCTCCACCCGCTGAGAGTTTTGGATGATGTTGACTGTTATTTGAGGAGCAATAAAGCCAAGCATTTCGAAGTTCAGGTGAATGATCTCGTTGACCTTCAGGATGTCCTTTTTTCCATATTTCCGACTTGATGCGTTTTTGATCAAAGCGACCTCACAGGACAGGTCTTCCAGGCCAAGATAGCGGTATAGTTCCATTCCGCGTCCTGCAGGAATGTGGTCAATTACCACGCCGTTGACGATGTTTCCGATAATCATGCTCCCATCACCTCCAATAGCTTCAGAATCAACGCCATTCGGATATATTTACCATACATGACCTGCCTGAAATAACAGGCCCTCGGGTCTTCGTCAACTTCAACGGAAATCTCGTTTACTCTTGGCAGAGGATGCAAAATGCGAAGGGTCGGCTTCGCCGTCTGCAGCTTGTCCGGCGTGAGGATATAGCGGTCCTTCAGGCGGATATAATCTGCCTCGTTAAAGAAACGCTCACGCTGAACACGGGTCATATACAGGATATCCAGATTCGGGATCACATCTTCAAGTGAACGGGTCTGCTCGTATTGTATACCGGGCTGCTCAAGAATCTGTGTACGTACATTTTCCGGCACTTCAAGCTCTTCGGGAGAAATCAGAATGAACGTAACGTTTGCATACCGCGACATGGCTCCAAGCAGTGAGTGTACCGTACGTCCGAATTTCAGGTCTCCGCAGCAGCCCAGGGTCAGATGATCCAAACGGCCGGCCTCTTTTTGAATGGTCAAAAGGTCTGTAAGTGTCTGCGTCGGATGATTATGGCCTCCGTCTCCGGCGTTGATAACCGGGATGCTTACATTCTGTGCGGCAACCAGAGGCGCACCTTCTTTAAAGTGCCGCATCGCAATAATATCCGCAAAGCAGGCTACGGTGCGTGCTGTATCCGCAACGCTTTCTCCCTTGGCAACCGAGCTGCTGGCGGCTTCGGAGAACCCAAGGACCTGACCGCCCAGCTCATACATGGCAGATTCAAAGCTCAGACGTGTGCGGGTTGAAGGCTCATAAAACAGTGTAGCGAGTTTTTTTCCGCGGCAGCACTCACGATATTTTTCCGGATCAGCCATGATATTTCCGGCAAGATCGATCAGCTCATCAACCTCGTCAACCGAAAGATCCAGGATATCGATCAGGTCTTTTTTCATATATTACCCCCTATCCAGCTCTCGTCGGTCGGATTCTCCCGAAATGTCATAAGCCTCAATCGGTCCTGATTTTTGATATATCCGGCATTTGCGGCAACATCCACGATCGTGTCAAAATCGGTCAGACTGTGGTTTTCAATCCCGGCGGCCTCAAAAGCCAGGCAGCTCTGCTTCATCCCATAGGTAAAGATGCTCACTACACCCAAAACCTGTGCACCGCATTCGCGAAGAATCCGAACAACATCGATGGCACTTTTGCCGGTGGAGATCAGGTCCTCTATCACTACAACGGATTCGCCCGGCTCCAAGCGGCCCTCAATCTGGTTCTTTCGCCCGTGGTCCTTTGCACCGCCGCGGACGTATCCCATCGGAAGACCAAGTATGTGTGCTGCAATGGCAGCGTGCGGAATTCCGGCAGTACTGGTTCCCATCAGGGCTTGTGTCTGTGGAAAGTGCTTCTGCACAAGCTCTGCCAGCCCACTTTCAATTCGGCTTCGAACAGAAGGATCCGACAGCGTAAGACGGTTGTCACAGTAAATCGGGCTTTTTATCCCGCTTGCCCAGATAAAAGGTTCATCCGGACGCAGGAATACAGCACCCAAAGAGAGAAGGTCTTCTGCAATCTGAATAGACAGATCCATTGCTTACACACTCCTTTTCAGAAAATCCTGTCGGAATCGTCTGTAGGCAGCAAGAGGATTTTCTGCCTGTGTAATGGGACGACCGACAACGATATAGTCAGACCCTAGGCTCGCGGCCAGGCTTGGCGTCGCAATTCTGCGCTGATCTCCGGGTTCATCGTCTGCAAGGCGGATGCCCGGCGTGACAGTTAAGAAACTCCGACCGCACAGGTTGTGGACAATTTCGGCCTCCAGAGCAGAGCAGACAACCCCGTCCAACCCGGCAGCTCTGGCGTTTTTGGCATAGGCTAAAACGGCATCGCTTAATTTCCCCGGGATTCCAAGCTCCTGATTCAGCTGCTCCTGCCCGGTTGATGTCAGCTGTGTAACGGCAATAACAAGAGAACGGGAACCATCCGGCCGGACTGCGCCTTCCATTGCGGCCTGCATCATCTGCACGGTTCCTGCGGCATGCACATTGACCATATCCACATGCAGCCGTGACAGAACCGACATTGTTCGCCGAATGGTATTCGGAATATCATGGAGCTTCAGGTCCAGAAAAATCCGATATCCGGCATCCTTGAGCATACGGACAAATTCCGGGCCTTCGGAATAAAACAGTTCCATTCCGATCTTCAGATACGGGCGCTCGTTATCCAGATTCCGCAGAAAATCCATCGTTTGCGTTCTGCTTGAAAAATCACAGGCAATGATTACATCTGCCGGCATGTGTGGGCACCTCCGATGATTTGACTGATATTTTGGATTCCGAGTTCATCCATAACAATCGGCAGCTGTGTGATAATACGGCTGCAGGCCAGAGGATCAATCAGATTGGCAGCACCGATTTGCACTGCGCTGGCCCCGCAAAGCATCATCTCAACAACATCTCGCGCTGTCTGTACACCGCCTATACCGATGATCGGAATTTGTACCGCCTCATAAACCTGCCAGACCATTCGCAGAGCCACCGGGAATATCGCCGGGCCGGAAAGACCGCCCGTGACATTTGCAAGAACTGGTTTTCGCTGTCTGAGGTCCAGACGCAGGCCGAGCAGTGTATTTATCAGGCTGATTGCGTCAGCACCGGCATCCTGGCAGGAACGGGCAATTGCGGAAATATCAGAAGTGTTGGGTGTCAGCTTTACAAAAAGCGGCTTGCTGCAGACACGGCGCACAGCCCGTGTGATAACACCTGCCGTTTGCGGATCCGCACCAAATGCCAGTCCGCCGCCGTGCACATTTGGACAGCTGATATTCAGCTCGATTGCGTCTACCAGGGGACTTTGACACATCCGTTGGCAGCACTCTATGTATTCATCCTGTGAAAAACCGCTGATGTTTGCAATAACAATACCGTTGTAGCTCCGGCGAAGACAGGGCAATTCTTTTTGTAAAACAGCGTCAATACCGGGATTTTGCAGACCGACCGCATTAAGCATGCCGCCGGGCGTTTCCGCAATCCGGGGCAGGGGATTGCCGGGACGGGGATGCAGGGTCGTACTTTTTGTGCAGATCGCACCCAATATATTCAGGTCATAATAATCCGAAAACTCATATCCGAAACCAAAGGTACCGCTTGCCGGAATGACAGGATTTTTCAAAGGAAGTCCGGCTATACATACGCTCAATCGTTCCATAAGAGTGCCTCCCTGTCTATTACGGGTCCCTCCCTGCACAGTCGAATCGGGCCCTGCTTTGTTTGTATGGTGCATCCCATACAGGCACCAAAACCGCAGCCCATCCGTGTCTCAAGACTATATTGCCCCGGCCAGACACCTGCATGATAAACGCTGCGCAGAAACGGCTCGGGTCCGCAGACACAAAGATCCGAAAAAAAGCGGTTTTCAAGCAGCTGGGTTGGAAAGCCCTTTTGACCCAGCGTTCCATCCACCGTAGCAACGGAAACGCTTACCCCAAGCGACTGCAATTCCGACAGGCCAAAGGCCTCTGCTCCGGTATTAAAGCCAAGAATCGCCTGCACATTTTTGCCGGCCTGTATCAAACATCTGGCCAGCCCAAGCAGGGGAGCAGTTCCCACTCCGCCGCCAACGAGCATGGGGCGGTCACCGCACTTGTCCGGGCAAAAACCGTTTCCGAGGCCAACGAGAAGATCAACGGACTGACCGGCCGGCATTTTGCTGAGAAGCTCCGTGCCGGACCCGACAACCTTGTAGATCAGTGTAATTTCGTTGTCCGTCCAGTCACTGATGCTGACAGGTCTACGCAGAAAGCATCCCGGCAGCGCAATGTTTACAAACTGGCCGGGGGAAGTGATACTGCCTGTATTTCCGCGCAATACCATGCGCCAGGTGTTTTTGGCAAGCAGACTGTTTTGGCTTATGATAAAGTTTTCCTGTTGCATAAAAGCGCCTCCTGAAAGCTGGGGTCGCACCAGACAACCCGGCCGCAGTAAACAGTGAGCAGGCAACGCCCATAGACTTCGCGTCCGGCAAAGGGCGTTGAGCGGCCCTTCGACAGAAACTGCTGCGGGTCAATCAGATATGGGTGACTGAGGTCAAAAAGTGTGAAGCTGGCCGGGGCACCGACTGCGAGCGGAGTACCAAGACCAAAGCGACGGGACGGGTTGTCGTGAAGCAGCCGAATCAGGTGCTCAAGCGAAATGATTCCGGGCCGAACAAGCTCCGTATACAGCATGGGAAAGGCAGTTTCGAGCCCGACAATGCCGTTCAGGCTGTCGGTCAGGCCTCCGGACTTTTCCTCTTCGCTGTGTGGTGCATGGTCTGTAGCGATCATATCGATCGTTCCGTCCAGAATTCCTTCTATCAGCGCCTGGCGATCGGCAACACTGCGAATCGGCGGATTCATGCGAAAGGCACCGCTGTTTTGAAGCTGCATATCATCCAGTATCAGGTAGTGCGGAGCCGTTTCGCATGTCACGTCCACGCCTCTTGCCTTTGCCGCACGGATCAGATCGACACTTTCCCTGCAGCTGACATGGCAGATGTGGTAGGAGCAGCCGGTCTGCTCCGCAAGCCCGAGATCACGCTGTATGGGGCCCCATTCACTTTGGCTGCAGATTCCGCGAAGACCGTGCATGCGTGCATAGGATCCATCGTGGATGATTCCGCTCCGCACAAGCGTGTCATCCTCACAGTGTGCCGCGATAATTTTATGAAGAGATTTTGCGAGCCTCATGGCCTGAAGCATGATCTGCGGATTCTGGACGCCCCGGCCATCGTCGGAAAAAGCTGCGACATATGGCGCAAGCTCTTTAAATTGAGCCAGCTGCAGACCCTTTTCACCCTGCGTGATTGCACCGTAGGGAGCGACCCGGATGACGGCATCGCGCCGGATCAAATCCAGCTCGGACTGCAGATTTTCAAGGCAGTCCGGAACGGGATTGAGATTTGGCATGGCACACAGACCGGTATAACCGCCCCTGGCTCCGGCGCGGCTTCCGGCGGCAATGGTTTCTTTATAAGAAAAGCCCGGCTCACGCAGATGTACATGTACATCCGTAAAGCCGGGAAAAAGAAAATAGCGGGACGGATCCCATATTCCCGATTCAGGAACACGGGCAATCCGGCTGTTTTCAACTTCGAAATCGCCACAGGTCAGGCCGTCGGGACCGATTACATTTACAGCATGGAAGCACAGGTCCATAGCTTGCTCCTTTCTGCCGGACAACACAAAAAAATCCTGCGCCACGCCGCAAGACCGGTCGTCCTCTCCCACAGCGGGAACAGAACAGAGCAGCGATCTTGACGGCATCACAGTACCGAACTTAAAGATCAAGGGTATGCTATCATGTACTTTGTTCCGTGTCAAGAAAAAACCGCATGCACAGATGCATGTTTCAGCTGTTCACCTGAACTGCAGAAAATAATCGGGTAAGATCGGGCGGGCAGAACATGCTCCGATGTGCGGCAGCTATCACTGGGAATGCAATAAGTGAAGCTTGCAATCATCCATGTGCAATGGTAAAATTGCGGAGAAGCTCAAGGGGGGCGTTGTATGGACGAGCTAAAGGCAATTGTTGCCAGCAACTTGATTCGCCTGCGTACAGAAGCAGGCCTTACACAGGCCGATCTGGGACAAAAGCTGAACTATTCAGATAAAACCATTTCAAAATGGGAACGTGCAGAATCGCTGCCGGATGCATATGTGCTCACACAGCTTGCACGGATTTTCGGAGTGTCCGTAGAATATCTGCTGAACAATCAAGATGCCTGGAAAACACAAAAAGAACTGAAGCGAGAAAAGCGCGTTGTAACCTACGACACCCGTTCAATTATTATTGTCTCGCTTGCGGGAATCTGGACCATGGCACTGCTTGTTTTTGTTGTGCTTTGGATGCTGGGTCATGTATACTGGGTTATTTTTGTCTGCGCTCTGCCTGTTTCGCTGGCTACATATCTTGTCATGCACTCCGTCTGGCGCCGCGGGCGATACAGTGTCTATATCGTTATGGCGCTGGTCTTGAGTATTTTTCTGACCATATACCTGCTCTTGCTCCGTTTTAACCCCTGGCAGATATTTCTTCTTGTGATTCCGGTGCAGGTGGTTGTCTGGTAC
>CAVHXA010000043.1:0-12046 GCA_963639765.1 Oscillospiraceae bacterium
GTACAGGAAAAGTGCTGTGATGGCTGAAGGCGGATATAGTGACTTAAAAAGAAATCAGGATGTAGACCTCTTCGGAAGGATGCTGTTTAAGGGTTACAAGGCAGAGAACATTGATGAGGCTCTGCTGTGGTTCAGAAGCTCGGATGAGCTTGCGGCAAGAAGAAAATCCTGGGAGAACACGAAAAGCTACATAGACACAATCAAGAAGTTCTGGAAGATGGGGTACAGCAGTTTTGCTGATTACGCGAAAGTTGCCGTGGCACAGACTGGGATGTTTATCTTACCGACATCGATGCAGAACTGGGTTTATAAGAAATTTTTGAGGAAGTGAGAATGATATGAATCCAGCAGTTGGATATTTTCTGGCAAAACTTCACGGAAAACTACGCCGTGATAAACATAAGGAAACTCTCAATAAGTGGTTTATGAAGCGTGGAGTGACGCTGGGTGGCTACCCTGAAGCATTTGAAACCCATCCCGAAAAAGTCGGGGGGGGGGTACTGACCTATGGACAAATATATGCAGCAATATAGCCATTAATGAGCCACACCTCATTTCTGTTGGTCTTGGTACTACGGTCGCTGGTCATGTTGAGTTTGTCACGCATGACAACAGCATAAGTAAAGTGATGCCGGACACCACAGACTTATTTGGAAAGATTACCATTGGGAATAACTGCTTTATTGGCGCACGGTCGGTAATCATGTACGGAGTGACAATTGCAGATAACGTGATTGTTGCCGCGGGAAGCGTGGTGACGAAATCAGTAACCGAAAGCAACGTCATTGTAGCAGGAAATCCGGCGAGAGTTATTTCTACGTGGGAGAAATTCGCTGAGAAATCAAAGCTTTACGCATGGGATCTGAGCACGGTCTCAAGACAGGAAATGATAGAAAAAACAAGTAACGGCGAGAAAGTTGTTGTCAGATAAAAGGCTCGCCGGAATGAAGATGTGAAAATACAAAGATATTAAAGATATGAAAGTGAAGGTAAGCGCATGACGATTTCTGCAATTGTTCCTGTGTATAACACGGAAAAACTTGTTGGTCGGTGCATTGATAGCGTCATTGCACAAACCTATCCCAATTGGGAACTGATACTGGTGGATGATGGCTCCACAGACGGAAGTCTGGATGTCCTAAGAGAGTATGAAAATAAGGACTCGCGGATAAAGGCAATCCATCAGGATAATGCGGGACCGGGGCTGGCAAGAAATAAAGGCATAGAAAATGCTGCCGGTGATTATATTGTCTTTGTTGATTCAGATGATGTGATCAAGCCCGACTATTTTGAAAAGCTATCACATGAGACGGCGGATGTCGTTTTCATTGATATAAATCAGTTAGATGAGGACTTTAATGTTCAGAGAAAAGAACACATGTCCGACTACCAATCCCTCTCCAAGGATGATTTGCTGCGCAGTCAAATGACCGGCAAATTCCCGTGGGGGGGGTGGCGCAAGGCAGTCAAAGCTGAGCTTTTGTTGAAGAACAAAATAGGATTTACAGAACATAAAGTAGGAGAAGAAGCAATCTATACGTTCCTGCTCATGCATTATGCAAAATCCTTTTCCTTCATCAAAGGCGTAGCTTATGAGTACGTCACCCGTGCGGGAAGTCAGTCCGATACAAAGGATGATGACCCATGGGGTGGCGCGGCAGCTGCCTTGAAGGAAAAGGCAATGCAGATGGGGCTGTATGAACAATATGCAGACACCATCAATGCATTCATAGCAACTGCAGCCATAGTCTCGCTTGATAAGATGACCGGGAAGTATGCCGGATCGGAATACAAGCGAAAGGCTAAGGAAAGAGTGCGGCGATACCGCAGTGAGGTGGATAAAACCTTCCCTGTGGATACCAAGCATATGGATACGAAGGCAAAGCTGATGTATCCGTTTCTGAAGGCCGGGTGGGTGATGCCGATCCATGCTGCAAGCTGCATGAAAAGGGCAAGGAGGAACAGATAAGCTTCTCTTCCTACGATGAGTAGGAAGGGTAAAGATGAGCTTAGAACAGAAAATCAACTATCAATTGAATAAAGTACCCGGTGTAAAGAAGGCAATCAAGCGGGTCTATCAGCGGACGATGTATGCAATTTCCCCAAAGATTAAAAGTGAGGGCGATATTGTTCGCATAAGTCCTGATGATTCAGCTCATGAGTATTTCTTCGGTTACTATGATAAGTCGCCGTGGGATGCAAGCGACCGTTATATGCTCTGCATGAGAGCAAAGGATACATGGTTTGATGTGAGTCCGAAGGAGAAGTCAGATATCATTCTGATTGATACGAGCTTGCCGGAGGATGATGCGAACAGGGTTAGAAAGATTGCAGAAACTTCCGCTTGGAATGTGCAGCAGTCCTGTATGCTTCAGTGGCTCGGACCGGATTTCAGCTCTCGCATACTCTTTAACGATTACAGAGACGGTAAGTATGTAGCGGTTGTTAAGGAACTTGAGAACGGAAAAGAACGAGTTATCCCTGCGCCGGTGTATACGGTAAGTGCTGACGGAAAGACAGCTCTGACGCTGGATTTCTCACGTCTCTACAATCTTCGTCCCGGATATGGTTACTTCAATGTTCCGGAGGAGACGAAGGGTGTGGCTCTGCCGGATGCAACAGCAGTCTGGAAGATTGACCTTACCACAGGTGGGATTCAATCGCTGCTCACATATAAAGACTTCGCAACCTTCCAGCCGCGCCCGGAGATGCAGGAAGCCGGTTCTGTCCATAAAGTCAACCATCTCATGCTTAGTCCGAGCGGAGAGCGGTGCATGGTTTTGTACCGGTGGTTTGTCGGCGAGAGAAAGTACACAAGGCTTGTCACTTTCGATACGGCAGACGGAAAGAACATGTACGTCCTCTCCGATGATGATATGGTCAGCCACTGCTTCTGGAAGGATGATGAGCATATCCTTGCCTTCGAAAACAAGAAGGATGGCGGTCCCGGTTATTATCTGATGAAAGATAAGACGCAGGAGTACAGCCACTGCTGGCCGCAGTTAAGTAACGATGGGCATCCGAGCTATAGTCCGGACAGAAGTTTGATTGTCACAGATACTTACCCGGATAGGGCAAGAATTGCAGAGGTCAAGCTCATGGATGGGGACGAAACAAAACCTGATGTAAGAGTTATTGCCAGAGTGTTTGCTCCGTTTAAGTATGACAATGATACGAGGTGCGATCTGCATCCGAGATGGAATCATGTCGGAGATAAGATTTGCTTTGATTCCGTGTTTGAGGGGCATAGAGGGCTGTATGTGGTCGGGCTTGGTGATGAGATGCTTCCAAGACTCAAGGATGGCGAGGAAAAGATAGAAATCAGCAACCCGAAATATTCGATCGTCACACCGATGTATAACAGCTTTTCTCTTATGAAGAGATACTTTGCATCCCTGTGTCAGCAGACATATAAAAACTTCGAGGTCATAATCGTTGATGATTGCTCGTCAGACGACTCTTACGAAGAACTTTGCAAGTATGCAGAAGTATCACCGCTCACAATAAAGGTTTCTAGGACAGAGAAAAACGGTGGTCCCGGTATAGCCCGCAACATCGGTATGGATGCTGCAAGAGGTGAATGGATTACATTTATTGATAACGATGACTGGGTTGACACTCATCTCTTCGAGAAAATCGAGGATGTTATCAAGGAGAATGATGTTAACTCGGTAATCTATGATTACTATACAACAAACGGAAAAGAGAATAAGCACGCAAGCTCAATGTATTATGGGGAGGGCGGAGTGATTCCCCTTTCCAAATGTATGATTTATGCAAGAAATCATACATTTGGAAAATTCTACAAACTTTCCAATTGTAGAGAGAAGAACATTCGTTATCCGGAGGTTAGACGTTGTGAGGATGTGGCATTTGTAATCAGAGCGATAGATGCATGTGGGAGCGCTTATTACCTGAACGAGCCGCTGTATTATTATTATCAGCGTCCAACATCGCTGTCAAACAACACAAAGCTTGACGAGGCAGACATGGTGAAGGCGTTTGCGATTCTTGAGGACAAGCTTGGAAGCAAATATCCGGAGGAACTCAAGGAAAAATCGGTCACGGATATTCTGTACGGCGCGCTGCTCATGATGTGTAAGTCAGGAAAGAGCAAAAAAGAGATTGTTGCCTACATAGACAGCTATGAGAAGAAATATCCGAGCTGGGAGCAATGCGAGATTATAAAGTATTTGGGCAAGGCCAAGGGAATGTTCCTCAAGATGGTCAAGGCCAGAAATGTGCTTGGCATGAAAGCGATTGCGATGGTGCATTCGTTGATAATTAGTAAAGGGTAAGAGCCACGTTTGCTGTAAACGAAAAACAAAATGGGTTGAAGGGAAATACATATTATGGAAAAAGTTAGCATAGTTGTCCCCGTGTATAACATGGGGGATAAGATAGAAACCTGTGTTCAGTCATTGATAAACCAAACATATCGAAACATTGAGATTATTCTGGTCGATGACGGATCTAAAGATGACAGCTATGCTCACTGTTTGCATTTAACAGAAATAGATTCGCGTGTTGTTGCATTGCATACCGAAAATCGCGGCTCCGGTCCTGCAAGAAATACCGGAATAGAGAATGCAACAGGACGGTATATTTATTTCCCTGACGCTGACGATTATCTAGAGCCGGATGCAATAAATATATTGGTTGGCGCTATGGATAACGGAAAATATGATCTTGTTGTTTTCGGCTTCCGCAATGTGAACCAGGATGGCAAGGAGATAAAGGTTAAGCGATACGAAAACGCCGAGAAGGATGGAGACACTATCCGCCGCAGTTATTCTCCTTATATGACTACGATGTCTGAATTTGGTATCCAGGGTGCTCCATGGAATAAGTTCTTTGATTTGAACGTAATTAGAGAACACAAGCTGGAATACCCGCCACTTCGTAGGCATCAAGATGAAGGATTTATCGGCAGATATATGTGCTATGCAACGAAGGTGCGTTTCATTGAAAATGTATTATACACATACTATGTGAACGATCTTCAGGCAGAGTGGAAAAAGTATCCTGTGGATTATATTGATGCTGTAATTGGGTTATATAAGACCAGGAAGGAAACTATTCTGACATGGAATCCAAAGGATTACAATATACAGAATCTGATTGAGAGAGAATACCTCTGTAATGTCATAAAATCTTTGGAGCTTTCTTTTTCACCTAAAATGGAATTTGATAAAACAGAGAGAAAGAAGTGGATGGAAAAACTCATAAACAGGAGTGACGTCATATCTATGGAAACTCCTAATGGAATCGGTACATATCAAAGAATAATCCACGCATTGATTAAGGGAAAGCACAAGGAAGTCTGTTATCATGCGCTACAGTTTAAGGTTCAAATGCAGAAAGGAAAAATATACAAAGTACTGCGGCGTCGTTAATTGGAGGATAGGGTATGTATTCGTATTCAAAAAGGTTGATTATTGATAGAAACAGCATAGAACACTTACTTCCAGCATACTGTGTCCTAATGACTTACAAAACTATATATAACTATTTTATTTTCTTGATTCCTTCGCTACAAGGTTTATGGGTTTTACTGTACAATTTTGCTGTTTTGACCGGATTAGTGCTATTTATTCCGCTAGCACTTCATGTAATGACAAAAAACAGAAGATATAGATTGTTGCACCCGGCAATTATTATTCCTTTATGCGTAATCATCAACATTATAGTTGTTATGTTTGAAACAGGAGACGTTTCTATGCTGAGTCGTCAGCATATACTTTCTCTTGCAAGTGGTACAAATGACGCCAGAGGCTATTATTTTGCACAAATCAACACATGGTTCTGCAATATGTCTGCAGTGTTGATGATAGCTGTATTCACAAAGAGATTCGATACAATTAAGAAATGTCTATTGTCTGCTATGGCAACACTTTTTATACCGGCTATTTTGATGGTAGTCATTCATCCGGAATATATTGGAATGCGTCAGAGTATTGTAGAGGGAAGTAATGTCGTTTTCGGTGGAGGTTTGTGGAATATAGGAGTTATAGGTATTGGTAGTTTAAGCTGGCTTGGGTTAGCGTTTTTAGAGGATATGACTAAAAGACAGCGTCGTTTCGTTATTATAGCTGTTGCTTTGTTTGCTTTTCTGGGTATAGCGGGGTTATCAAGAACCTTGATATTAATGTTAATTCTATCGGGATGCACCTATTTCCTGCTGGCTAAGAAGGATAGTCGATTGCTCACGAAGATTCTACTTATTTCTTTCATGATTGTTGCATTTGTTTTGGTTGAACAGGGTGTTGTAGATGCATTATTCTCGCGTATCAATGACACCTCAACCGGTGGTACTCACAATATTAGATTTTTATTGTGGGGGGCATATCTAAGCCATTTTAAGGAAGTATGGTTGGCCGGAGCACCGTATGGAAGCGTATATAATTATTATCATGATGTAAATCTATATGGTGCGTATTTCCTTCCACATAGTTCAATAGTTAATTTCTTGGTTCGTTTTGGATTGCTGTGTGCGCTATCATACCTTTGCCTCATAAAAAATGCTTTTTTTTCTTCAGGGAAATATGATCTGTCATCCATAAATCGCAAAGCTTGCTTGAAGGCAGGGGGCGTTGCGTATATTTCATTGGCCTTTATCAATCAAACAGGATATGCGGAGTCTGTTTTTTATGTTATGTTTGGGCTATTGTTGGCATATTCACAGTTGGTTATAAATGAGGGGACAGAGGTAACAGCATGAAGGTTGGAATTATTACTAAAATTGGAAAAAACTATGGTGCCGTATTGCAAGCATATGCTCTCAAAAAGAAGTTTTCTGATATGGGTGCAGATGCGCATATCATTCGGTATACACCATCAAATTCGGTAAAAACATATAAGACTTGCAAATATTCATGGGGACCGAAGGGAACGATTGCAAATGCTAAAGCGGCTGTTCACTTTTCTGAATATAAGAGAGCTACGCAACGTTTTTATAAGTTTAGAGATACAGAATATGATTTTTTAGGAAATTACTGTAACGACGATGATTTGGAAGCAAATCCGCCAGCATGTGATATTTATGTGACTGGCAGTGATCAGGTATGGAATCCTTTACTATCTTTTGATCGTGCGTATTATTGCATGTTTGCCGATTTATATCCAAATGTCAGAACTGCGGCTTATGCCGCAAGCATAGGCCTTAAAGAAATTCCTAGTGAGTTTTCAGCAGAATTTGCAAGCCGTATTAAAAAGATGAATTATGTCAGTGTACGAGAGAACCATGCCATAGAGATTCTTGCGGACATGGGAATCACTGCGGAAGCTGCTCCGGATCCAACGCTCTTGCTATGTAGAGATGAATGGCAATCTCTTGCAGTGAAAACGGAAGCAGCACCATATATACTATGCTATTTTGTTTCGTTTCCGGATGGGATTCAGAATGTGGTAGAGAAGTTCAAAAAACAACTTGGGATGAAAGTTGTAAATCTGATGACGTCTGAGGAAAGCTCCATGATTGGAGATGTTAAAATTCGAGATGCGGGTCCAAGAGAGTTTTTAGGGCTGTTTGATAATGCTTCATTTGTTATAACTTCATCTTTTCATGGAAGCGTTTTCTCTTTAATAAACAAGAAACCTTTTGTTGTCACATTGTATAAGAACACGAGCAGTAGAGTTACGGAACTTTTGGATTCCTTTAAATGTTCAGATCATATCATCACACCGGATTGTGTGGATATTACTCCATATTTGAATGTTAACGCTGATATGGATAGACGGAATACTATATTAGATGCTACAAGAGAACGAGGAGAAAAAATAATCAAGACCATTATGGAGGTACGCTGATGGCAGGAACCATATCCAGAACAAAAAAATTTGCTTATAGTGCCGTTACAACAGCACTATATCAGCTGGTACTTTTTTTGGCAGGCTTTATCACTCCTAAGGTTATGCTGACGTTTTATTCGTCAGAAATAAATGGGCTGGTCTCCTCTATTACACAATTTATTACATACTTTAACTTGGTTGAGGCTGGACTCTCTGGTGCAGCTGTATATGCGTTGTATAAGCCGCTTGCTCGACAAGATTACGGTGAAATCAGTTCTGTGGTTGTTGCCGCAAAAAAATTTTATCTGCAGACAGGGTATATTTTTTTAGGGTTAATTACAGTTTTGGCATTCGGATATCCACTTTTAGTAAAGAGTCGAGGCTTAACCAACTTCGAAGTTGCACTGCTTGTATTTATTCTTGGAGCAAATAGTGTACTGGAGTTTTTTACGCTGGCAAAGTACAGAGCCATTTTAACTGCAGATCAGAAAACCTATATTATCTCTCTCGCATCCACATTACATGTGATTATTAACACTTGTATCATTTTTGTGCTTGCGAAGTTTCATATAAGTATTGTAATCTTACGTGCGGTGGCGTTAGTATCGATTTTTGTGCGTAGTGGGATTTTGATGCTTTACGTGAAACGTAAATACCCGTGGGTTGATTATAGTGCAAAACCCAAAAAGGATGCTCTAAATAAAAGATGGGATGCTATGTATATGCAGATTTTAGGTGCAATACATACCGGTGCTCCTGTCATTATTTTGACTGTAGTCGTGCGAGACCTTCTTTTAGTCAGCGTATTCAGCATATATAATATGATTATTACTGGTTTGCACGGTGTTATGAGTATCTTTTCCAGTGGTTTGTCCGCTGGATTTGGAGATTTGATTGCCAGAGGAGAAATGGAAACTCTGCGAAAGTCTTATCAACAGTTTGAATTAGGCTACTTGAGCCTGATGACTACAATGTATTCAATTGCGATGGTGACTATTATGCCATTTGTCAGAATATATACAAGTGGCATTACAGATGCGGAGTACTATGTACCTCTAATCGGATTTCTAATTGTTTTAAATGGATTTGTTTACAATATAAAATCTCCACAGGCAATGCTTTTGATTGCTGCAGGGCTGTACAAAGAATCAAAAATTCAGACGACGGTTCAAGGCGGACTAATGGTAGTGCTTGGCTGTATCTTTGGTCACTTCTGGGGAATTGAGGGTATTTTGATTGCTTCGATAATTTCCAACCTGTATCGTGACATAGACCTGCTGATTTTTATTCCGAAAATGGTAACGAGTCTTCCCATAACAAATACCTTGAAAAGATGGGGGGGGATGACTTGTTGCTTTGCAGTTAGTGTTTTTATTATGCAGTTTGTAACGATAGAAATCTCAAATTATTTTGAATGGTTTATTTATGCGTGTGTTTCCGGAATAATTGCTGTTGCAGTTATATTTTTTAATGCAATTCTATTTGATAGATGCGCATTTCGTGGGCTTGTAGGCAGAATTAAGGCGGTGGTAAGAAGGTGAAACATATCCTTACAGATAACAAGGAATTGTGTTCCGGTTGTGGCGTGTGTAAAAGTGTATGCCCTACCAATGCAATTATATTCACAGAAGATAGAGAAGGTTTTTCAATCCCTACAGTGGATGAGAGAAAATGCATAAACTGTGGACTCTGCACTAAACACTGCCATTTGCAATGTAATGAAATATCAGCTAAATTGTTGAATGTTTCCAGGCAATATGCGGTAAAGGCCAAGGATGATGAAACTCGTCAAAAAAGCAGATCGGGGGGGATGTTTACTGTAATTAGTAATGAAATACTTCATCGGGGAGGTATTGTATACGGCGCAGTGATGCAAGATGTTTCTTTTGTGGTTCATACAAGAGCGGAGAATATTGATACTCGTGATGCTATGCGTGGTTCCAAGTATGTCCAAAGCGAAACAAAGGATATTTGGAAGATCTTTAAGGAAGATGTCTTGAGAGGGAGACCGGTCTTGTTTTCCGGAACACCTTGTCAGGTCGCTGCTGCTTCTCGGCTTATTGAAGGAGAACATGAAAATTTGTTTTTATGCGATTTCCTTTGCCACGGTGTTCCAAGTCAGAAACTTTGGCGGGATTATCTTTCCTACATGGAAAGAAAGTATCGAAAAAAGATAACTGCATTTGAATTCCGGGATAAACAAGACCATACGTGGGAATCGCATGTCGAAAAGATTAGCTTTGGCAATAAAACAGTATGGAGTAGAAGATATGCCAATATCTTCTCCTCAAACAATTGTTTGAGGAGATGTTGTTATCAATGCCCTTATACTAAGATGGACAGAGTTTCAGACTTTACACTGGGAGACTACTGGGGCATAGATAAGGTTGCACCGGATTTTAATGATGGGAAAGGTATTTCTCTTCTGCTTGTAAGAGGAAAAAAAGGAGAGGCACTGTTTAATTGTGTTAAGGCAGAGATGAATGTTTTGGATACGTCCGCCACACCTCCTACACATTACAATTTAAAAAGACCGACTGCTATGCCGGATTCATATTCTGCATTCTGGGAAGATTATCATAGGCAAGGATTTGGATATGTGTCGTCAAAATATGGATTGTATGACTTTTTTAGAAGAATAAAATATAAAATAATCGACAGAATGGATTAGGGTGATTGTAATGTTTGAAAAATTGAAGAAAGAATTTCCGAATCTGTATGACTTATATGCACACTGTCAACGACAAGGGAAAATTCGACAAATTGAAGCAGTGAAGAAGATGCATCTCAGTAAACAACGGGAAATGCTGGAGAAACTTTATGAAAAGCGGATTGGGCACAAATTGGATTGGGATAATCTAGAAACGTATACGGAAAAAATGCAGTGGGAGAAGGTTTATGATAAAAATCCGTTAAAGGTTGAACTTGCTGATAAATATACAGTACGCGCGTGGGTTGTCGAAAAAATCGGTGAGGATTATCTGATTCCTCTGCTTGGTGTGTATGATTGTTTTGATGACATTGATTTTTCAAAATTGCCTGATTGCTTTGTGATGAAGACCAATCATGGAAGCGGCACAAACTTTATCGTAAAAGACAGGCAACATTTTAATATTAAACAAGCGAGACGAATGTTTAATGACTGGATGGCGACCGATTACGGTTATAACACTGGCTTTGAGCTTCATTATTCCAAGATTAAGAGGCGCATTATTATAGAAAAATATCTTGAAACACCCGAAAAGCAATTGCAGGATTACAAATTCCTTTGCTTTGATGGTGAGCCTAAGTTCTGTTGGGTTGATATGGGGCGGTATTCCAACCATACGAGGAATGTATATGACCTTGCATGGAATTTGCAACCGTGGAAACAAGAGCGGTATCCGATTTACGAGGAGCCGATTCCATGCCCTTTGCATTTTGATAAAATGATTGAAATTGCACGGACTCTATCAAAAGGATTTGCACATGTCAGAGTCGACTTGTATAATGTTAATGGAAAAATTTACTTTGGAGAAATGACATTTACAAATGGCAGCGGTCTTGACAGGATTATACCTGAGAAATACGATCGTATGTTAGGAGACCTTTGGCATATTGATACGAAACAGCACAAGTCGTAAAATAACAAGATAATGTTGATATATTCGCGATTGTAACCTGACAAAAGCATTTGAGGACATGTAGTACAGACTTTTCTCAGCTAAGTTAAAAAAGAAGAATTTTCCACATGCCAATCAAAATAATGCGATACAATAGAAAGGAGTTCCACCTACATGATTATATCAGAATTAAAACTTTATAATTTCAGGCGATTCAATTCTGTGGATGGAGCGCCTGGTCTTCATGTCACATTCCATAAGGGATTGAATGCTCTGATTGGTGAAAATGATACAGGCAAGACAGCTGTGATAGATGCACTGAAGCTGGTGCTTCTCACACAGAGTAATGAATATATCAGACCTTCTGATGAAGATTTTTATCGACCTGTCGATGGCGAGGCCGTGACTGAGTTCAAAATTGATTGTACTATATCTGACTTTACACAAAACGAAGCAAAGAATTTTATCGAGTATCTGAATTTCGAAAAGACCGGAGACTGTTTGAAATATTTTCTTCAGCTTCATTACAGAGCCTGGCGAGAAGGTCATAGAATATTCCAAGAGCTACGAGTTGGTGATGCAGACGATGGAATCTCTATTGATGGGAAAGCAAGAGATTTGTTACGTGCTGTGTACTTGAAGCCGTTACGAGA
>CAVHXA010000043.1:12056-14755 GCA_963639765.1 Oscillospiraceae bacterium
GCTCGAGAATTTCTCAAATCCTTCTGAGCCATCCTGCGATAAAAAATGTGGAAGATCATGAACTTATTCAAATCTTCCGCGATGCAAATACAAGTATCGAGCAGTATTTTACAGAAGATAAAAACGGAAGGGTAATCCTTGAGACTATCAGGGGTAATCTGGAATCATTTAATGACCAGGGACAGGCAAGTGAGGCTGAACTGAAGACATCGGATATTCAGCTGAAAGCAATCTTGGAATCACTTTCATTAAAAGCTCCAGAAATCAATCCGGGACTTGGAGAAATGAATTTACTGTTCATTGCAGCAGAGCTCCTTCTTCTCAAAGATGATACAGATGGCGGTATGAAACTGGCTCTGATTGAGGAGTTAGAAGCACATCTTCATCCGCAGGCACAGCTTAGGTTGATCAGCTATCTTCAGAATGAATACAACGAAAATGATGTGCAGATAATCATATCCACACACAGTCCGATCCTTGCGTCTAAAATCAATTTAAAGAACTTGATTTTGATGAAAGAGGGAAAAGGGTATGATCTTACAGAAGGAAAAACCGGTCTTCAGAGAGGCGACTATTTGTTCCTTCAGAGATTTTTAGATGCAACAAAAGCAAATCTGTTTTTTGCCAAGGGCATTATTATGGTGGAAGGTGATGCAGAAAACATTTTGATTCCTGTCATCGCTGATATTCTTGGTTATCCATTAGAGAAGTACGGTATTTCCATTGTGAATGTTGGAAGTACAGCATTCTTGCGATATAGTCGGATTATGGTTAGGGAAGGTGAAACAACAATTGGGATTCCTGTCTCTGTTATTACCGATTGCGATGTGAGACCGTATAATGAGAATAATGGTGCGAAAGTATATGCAGAGAAGCTGGAAGAATCAAAGAAAGCAGAAAATGCAAAGAATCAGAAGTATAGTGTAGATTCTGTGCGTGGATTCACATCTCCTCGCTGGACCTTGGAGTACTGCCTCGCTATGAGCTGTTTATCTGGGGATTTTCACAAAGCCGTTCATTACGGGAAGAAGATTTTTAATGCGCAGGAGTGCATTTCGCTTACAAAGCAGAAAATAGAGGAGGCTGATAGTAAAATGGCTGCTGAATCCGAGCAGTGGGCAGATTTATCTCAAGGAGAACGAGCTTATAATATTTACAATCTAATGTTGAACGGGAATGGCAAGAGCAGCTTGAAAGCGATTGTCGCACAGTGTTTGGCGCCTGTTCTGAGATGGAGAATTTCGGATATTCCTGAGGGTGTTACACAGGAGAAGATGTTTGACTTTGAGTTGCTTGGACTGAGAACTAATGCAAACAAGAAGGAAGAACTTAAGAAGGAAATTGAGAATGATCAGTATATCGGATATATCGTAAACGCTATCAAGTATGCTGCGGGAGAACTAAAGTAGGAAAGGAGGAGTCTATGCCAGAATGGACTATTACTGACCAGGAAATAGCGGAAGTAGAAGAACTTCTTCTGCCCAAAGATGCTCATTTTGCGGATGATGCACGGGCTGTTATACGGTGCTGGCATTCTACGGATGTTGCAGCATACCCAGGAAGTGGTAAAACAACGATTCTCCTTGCTAAACTGAAATTGCTGGCGGACAGAATGCCGCTGGAAAATGGTGCAGGAATCTGCGTTCTCTCCCACACGAATGTCGCTGTTGATGAGATAAAAAATAGACTTTCTGGTTATGCTGACAGGCTTCTTTCTTATCCAAATTATATCGGTACGATTCAGTCCTTTGTTGACCGATTTGTGACGATGCCATATCTCCGGAAAATAGCAGGACGAACTGTACAGGGCGTTGATGACTATACCTATGCTCAGCATATGTTTGCCAGAATGAGAGCGAAAAAGAAATATGCAGCACTTGAATACGTGGTAAAAAGTAACTATGAAACAAGTAATCAGTATACTGATAGGGTAGATCATGCACAAGCACTATATTTGCGAAATAATGGTGCGTTATGTGTGGGAAGGCAGAGAAGAACTCTTGCAGGTGCAGATAAAACTTCAACAGCCCAATACAGGCAGCTAATTATGGATTTGATGCAGGCTGAAGGTATAATGAAATATACAGATGCTTATTCATATGCTGAAGCTGCTGTAATTGGATTGTCTGAAGATTATACAGATTTGTTTTCTTCTCGTTTTCAATATGTGTTTATTGATGAATATCAGGACTGTAATGAAATGCAACGTCGAGCCATGCAATTACTATTCAATTCAAGTAAATGTGTGGTTGTAAAGTTTGGTGATGCGGATCAAGCAATTTATAATTCTATGGACAATAATACCACAGACTGGATTCCAGATACGGACTGCCTATCGATTGCATCCTCTAATCGCTATGGGCAGGAAATTGCAGATGTTTTGAGCAAATTAAGGCATGGCAAAGAACCAATAGCCTCTTCTGTTGGATGTACAAATATAAAACCAGTACTGCTGGTGTTTGACAATGGAAGCATATGTAAGGTAGTAGATGGCTTTATTAATGCTCTTGATGCGCACGGGCTTCATGATACAAATGGGGTATACAAGGTAATAGGAGCAGTAAAAAAAGAAGACACTGCAGGTCTTAAAATCGGAAGCTATTGGTCAGAGTTTGATGGAAACAAAAGGGGAAAGAGTGATTTTAGGGAACCTCTAAAAATCAGTTTCCGCATCAATTTCTGCGATTCAACGGTGGAAA
>CAVHXA010000044.1:0-14513 GCA_963639765.1 Oscillospiraceae bacterium
GTAATTAGAGGTATTCCCACCCCGAATTACAAGGAGGCTTATAAATGTCAAGTCCGCGCGTTGTAAAATGAAGTTGCGCATATAGACAAATAAAAGGTCCATAGCGAGGACCTCTGTGTTAGAATCAATCTGTTACAAAAAATCAACACAGAAAGAGGCAATCACTATGGACTACCCCAATCATATCACAAACCACGGAAAGGGTAAACACCTAACTTACGAAGATTATGTGATAATTGAAATCCGGCTGAAAGACGGCTGGACGCCCAATGCCATTGCAAAGAAGGAACTGCATTGCGCAGCCAATACCGTGCGTAACATCATCAAGAAAGGCATGACACCGCTGTACAACGGCAAAGTGCTGCGCTTCAAGGCTAAAACCGCCTGGAATGCCTATCAGGAGAACAGGAGCCATAGCTGCCGGACATATGAGGCTCTGGAAAAGCGTCCGTTTCTGCGGTATGTGGAGAAGCACTTTCGGGAAGATCAGTGGTCGTTGGATGCCTGCGTTGGCCGCGCTTTGGAAGAGGGCAGTTTTGACAGAAGTGAAATACTGTGTACAAAAACCCTCTATCACTATGTAGATTTGGGACTTCTGAACATCAAAAGTATAGATTTACCGCAGAAATTGAGCCGTAATACGAAGATTCACAAGGATAAGGAAAACAAGCGTGTTCTTGGCCGCAGCATTGAGGAACGGCCCGGGGAGGTAGACACTCGGGAAGAATTCGGTCACTGGGAAACGGATCTGGTTATTGGCAAAAAATCCGGAAACGACGAGGTCCTTCTGACCCTGCTGGAGCGGAAAACGAGAAATTTCTCTATTATCCGCTTACCGGACAAAACCGCTGATTCCGTATTGGAAGCCTTTCAAAAGATGCAGACCGAGTTGGGAGATTCTTTCAGCAAGGTGTTCCATACCATTACGACTGATAACGGTTCCGAATTTGCGCGGCTGGCAGAGCTGGAAACGGGAACGAGTACGAAAGTATACTTTACGCATCCGTATACGTCCTGTGAGAAAGGGTCAATAGAAAACCACAATGGGCTGATCCGGCGCTTTATTCCAAAGGGAAAGCGGATTTCGGATTACTGTGAAGACGATATTCTGGCAGTGGAGCTGTGGGCGAACAGCCTGCCTAGGAGGATTCTTGGCTATAAGACACCAGACGAAGCGTTTGAAGAAGAGATGGACAAAATTTACGCTGCCTGACCGGCGGCCCGGCCTGGCCTCGTCGGTCGCCTACGGCTCCCTCCTCACCCAGGCCGCATCCCGCTGTGACCTGATTGATTCTAACAGATGAAGTGCTCAACTTGATATTGCAATTTGCGAAAAAATAAAGAAAAAGAGTCCACATTCAGTTTCACATGACAGAATGTGGACTCTTTTAGCCAGAAAAATTATACCTCCGTCACACTTTTTGAAGGCGACAAGCTATAATATTTTGAAAATTCATTTATTTGTGAATCCTCACAATATGGCATTCTGCTTTCTTCGCATATGGTTTCTCCGGTTTTTCGATCCAACTGTACAACACGAATTCTTTCCGGTGCTATACCGCGTTCAACCCATGCCATCATTGCTTTCATTCCGTCCGATTCGGAAATACCGGGGCCGTTGCCGATGCAGTTGCCGTGGTTATCACCGGGACCGATATACAGTCTGCAAAAGTCCTGAACTGCCTTATCTCCCATAACCTGACGCATTCTTCTATAGTAATCCAGCGTTCCATCAACGGGGATCAGCGGGTCGTCCAGACCATGGTCGATCATAAGCTTTCCACCATGGGCTGCAAACGGACGTAGATCCGGATCGTCTGCGCCGACCTTTGGAAAGGCAGTAGAACTTTTGTCAAACAGCTCTTCGAACTCCGCTTTTGTAATGTTGTGGAACTCCGCCTTGGGATCGTTTAAGACCCAACGTGCATAGATGCTGCATAGAGCAAAAGGCTTTGCCCGCAGGAAAGGGAAGATGAAGGAAATTGAAAAAATCGGCAATCCAACACACCAATGAACCGAGCCGGGACGAAAACCGTACCAAAGCCGTTCTCCGTTGCTCCGGCAAGGCCCGTCCCACATATCTTTCACGACGGCGGCATCACCTTCCGTAATGATGCCCTGTTTGGTTTTTTGTCCAACCAGTGTAAAAGGATCAATTTCTACTCGCCGATTTAATTTGTAATAGGCATCTTTTCCGCCGACGCTATCCTGCACCGCCTTGGCGAACGCATTCAGTTTATGATATTTCAGCGGAGCATGATGGTCATTGGCAGAAGCCATGGGCCAGAAGCCGGTGATCAAAAACTTCGTCCAATTGATTGCCGGACAGCTCGCCCAGATGCCATCGTAATCCTCCGGGAACTCCTGTGCCTCCACCATACTCTGCCGTCCCCCGCCGGAACCGCCGTTCATGTAGGAGTACCGAATGGGGCGCTGGTGAAGGATTTCCGCAACAGCCTTTCCGAAAATCGTCATGTTATGGGTGGCATTTGCACGCCAGTTTTCTATTCGTTCCATAACCACTTTTCCGGTTTTATCCACAGCCCAGTTAGAGCCGTATTTTTCGTTCCCCGCATCGCAGGTTGCCGCTGTAAAGCCGTTTATTACAGCGAAGGGAAGTGTCCAGCCCCGCTGCCCGTTGTTCGGCAGGGTGATTTGGCTGACACCGCCTGTGCATGTCCCGCCTCCGGCCGTTCCGGCAAAGCGATCATTCCATGCAAGTGGAGACCAGACGATGATATTTTCCCATTCCGTTCCGGTGCAATGCTCAATCATCACCTCACAGTAAGGCGGCAGCCCTGTTACTTTGCCGTTGTTCCACAGGAGCTTAATCAGCCAGTTGAGCTTTGCGGTATAGGTTCCTGTTTCGTTAATGGTGACTGAAGTCACTCTGAATTTTTCCTCCGGAAGCCGTGATTGCAGCGAAGCCTGTATATATCCATCAGTGCACCGCTGCCGAATTCCCCGTGTCTCCGTCAAGGCAGTGGTGTCAAAAAAGTGGACATTGTCTCGTTCTTTCATTTAAGATTCCTCACAAGGTAAGTTTCCATGATAGCCATATCAAAATAATGCAGGGTGTTCTCTCTCCCCCAATGGAGATTCCGCATAGTGCCGATTCCGGGGATGTCAACGGTTTCCGTTGCTTTTGGAAGCTCCTGCCGGATACAGCTAAGGATCGTTTGCAGATATGTCTTGGGTAGACCGCAGCGATCATGGGCAGTATAAATGCGGTCAAAGGGAAGTGCATCGAGTTTTTCCAGCCTTTTACAGTGCTCTTCCAGCGGAACAGTGGGCGTCAGGCCGTAAAGGAGCCGTCTCGCACAGGTATCGCCGGTGAAGAGCATGCCGGTTTGCCTGTCCAGAAAAAGGACGCTGCCCATAGTGTGACCGGGTAGGTGGAGCACCTCCAATTTTCGGCCGCCCAAATCGATTTGCTGTCCGTCCTCCAGCGGGTGCAGCAAAACCCCCGTGATAGACGGGCATATACCGGGAATGCCCTTTTTTACAAGGTCATGGTCCGCAGAATGCAGCCACGCCTCGGCTGCCGTTTCCAGGTAATATACATGATCCGGGTGTCCATGGGTCAGAAGCACCGTAACGGGCTTATTGGCAAGACGGCAGGCAAAGGAATACAGCCCCGGCGTATCCACTGCCATGTCGATCAGGGCTGCCCGCTCATCGCCAAGTATCAAATAGGAATTCTGGGTAGCCTGACCCGGTGCATCGGAAAAGCCATCGGAATTTGGCCCATGCAGACTGTCGGAAATACGGTAAATGCCTTCCGATAGTTCAACGTAAAACAGCTTACATTCCAATGCTTACGCCTCCATTGCGTGGATCTTCTCAATTTCCTGAATGGCATTGTCAAATTGCTCCGTGGGCATACGGAACAGCGCAGCCCGGAACTTGGAGTCATTCAGGCATTTGCTCATGGCCTCCGGGTCGTTCCGGTCGGTATCGGACACGATTTCCGGTACATAGCGATTGAGAACATCGACCGCTCTCCGGTCTGTCAGTAGCCGTTCATAGGGGGTAAAAGCCGAATACAGTGCAAGGTAGTCATGCTTTGGCCGAATATTGAAATCATAGCTTCCTGCATGCAGAAGTTTGGACTCCTGTTCCGGCAGAAGCACCTCTGCCTCGCAGTCAAATGGAATCTCTATGTGAAAATACAGGCTGCCGTCTGGATTGATCTTCCAATTCGACACATAAGACCCGCTGGCACTGTCAAACCGGCACTCCATGCTTCCCAGACGGATTTCCGGGAGCGGTACGATTTTTGCTTTTCGGAAGCCGGGTGCAGCCGGAGAGATCCCGGCTGCATAGCGGTACAAAAACTCCACCACACTGCCATAGGAATAGTGGTTCAGGCTGTTCATGCCGGTGCCGCTGACGGTTCCGTCCGGAAGAATACTGTTCCACCGTTCCCAAATGGTCGTCGCTCCGAGATTGACGGCATACAGCCATCCGGGAAATCCCTCATAAAGCAGCAGATCGTAGGCCTTGTCCGCCATTCCGTTCTCTGCGAGCACGCAGTTCATCATCGTCGCTCCTACGAAGCCGCCCTTCAGGCGGTTCAGATCCTTTTTGAAGCGTTCGTGTAAGCCGGTTAGAATTCGCTCTTTGTCGATATAGACGCCAAATTTCAAGGCCGCCAGATAGCCGGTCTGTGTGTCCACAGCAAGCCGCCCGGTGGGAGTAAAGTACTCGTTCAGAATAGCGTTGCGGATGCTCTCTGCCCGCTGGCTGTATTCGTCAGCCTCTGCCCTCTGTAAGATTTCCGCTGCTTCCGCAACATAGCGGGTAGAAGCATAATAGTACAGGGAACAAACATATCCGTTGTCTGTTCTGCCGAAGGTAGAATGCTCTGTGGAGCCGTCCAATGCCAGCCAGTCGCCGAATTGGAATCCAAAATCGTAGAGATTTCTGCGACCTCTGGCGCAGTCCGCTCGATATATGTAGTCCACCCAATCTTTCATCAGTGGGTAGTTTTCCTCCAGCCGGGTCTTGCTGCCATAGTAATCATACAGCATTTTGGGAATAAATGTCGCCGCATCGCTCCAGATTCCGGCACATAGTCCGGGAAACGCATTGGGCAGATAAATTGCGGCGGCTCCGTTGTTTCGCAGCTGGTCACTGCGCAGATCCCGCAGGAATTTGTGATAAAAGGCACGGGTGTCCATATGAAATCCTGCGGTGGTGCAGAATACTTGAGCATCTCCGGCCCAGCCCAAACGTTCATCCCGCTGCGGGCAATCGGTGGGTATGTCCAAAAAGTTGGATTTCAACCCCCAAAGTGAGTTGGAAAACAGGCGATTGATCTTTTCATTCCCGGTTCGGATGAATCCTGTCCGATCCATTTCCGAGTAAATGGCCCGTCCCTCAAAGCAGGCGGCATCCACACTCTCCAACCCGCTGACTTTCACATAGCGGAAGCCGAAGAAGGTGAACCGGGGGCGAATCTCTCTGGGATTTCCATCAGAAACATAGGTGAATTTCGATTCCGCATGTCGGTAGTTTTCGTGATAGAAATTTCCATTCTGCAAAACCTCCCCGAATTCCAGCGTCATGGCGATTCCCTTGGGGATTGGCTGGGTGCAGATCACATGCCCGGCAAAATTCTGGCCGAAATCCAACACCGTTTCTCCGGCCGGCGTCCGAATGACTTCCTTCACGGGAATCGATTCCATGTAGTGTAGAGGGCTGGAATAGCGGTCGCACAGTCTGCCGGGAGCGGAAATCAAAACCGGCTGCTTCCGGTCGCCGGGGGCCTTTGTGTAATCCTGCGCCTCGCCGTTATAAATATCGGAAAGGGTTGTAAAGCTGCGGCGATACTGCCAGCTGGAATCTGAGCAGAGAGTTTCCGTATGGCCGTCGGCAAATTCCATGCGCAGCTCCGCAATCAGTGCCAGAGGCCGATCATAGTGGGTTGGTTCGCCCAGTCCGAAATGCCCTCGATACCAGCCGTCTCCCAACAGGACGGAGAGCGTATTATTTCCCGAAAGCAGGCTTGTTACATCGTATGTGCAGTATTGGAAATGCTCGGTGTAATCATTGAGAAATGGCGCAAGAAGATCATTTCCCACCTTTTCCCCGTTGAGGTAAGCCTCGAAAAGCCCTAATCCGCAGACATACAGACGGGCAGAGCAAGGCTTATCCGACAGCGAAAAGGACTTTTGAAACTCCGGATGGGTATCCCCGCCCGATACGCCAAGCCATTGAGCTTTCCAGGAATCGCCCAGCTTACCTGTTTCAAAATAGTTAGGCTGTGACACTGCTTTTTCGCCGAGATTACTATGGACGGCGACAGTGTACCAGTAGCGAGTATAAGGCTTCAAAGGGAAATCCAATGATTCCCCCAAAGAATTCAGGTGCCCCTCTTTTTGAAAAACAACTTTCTGCAGATGCTCATCCAGTCCGACCAGGATCCGGGCTGTTTCCTGCCGGGAGCCGGTGTTTCCGCGAACCTTCCATGAGCACTGGGGAACTCCGTAGTCAAAGCCGATGGGGTTTCTCCAGCCATTGATCCTGATTGCGTACAATTCCATAGAACTATCCTTTCCTGCCGGGCGAGCATTTCACGAGCAGCTGAACCAGCCGTTTCCCACATTCCTGAAGGGCTGCTGTCGGCAGATTGCCATCCCGGATGGCGGCAAATAATGTATCTTCATCGAATTTCGTTCCCGGCATGATTAGGTCGTTGCCTGCCAGAATACAGTCAATCGGCGTCGACGAGCCGTATTTTCGATTCTCGCCTGCGCTGACAAATTGGCCGGTCGTACCCCAGTCCGTCATAACGATTCCATCAAAGCCCCATTCATCCCGCAGGACATAAGTCAAAAGGTCTTTGTCATTGGCTGTATGAACTCCGTTCAGGAGATTCATGGAAGTCATGACAGAAAAGGGCCGGGCCTCTTTTACGCAGATTTCAAATCCACGCAAGTAGATCTCCCGCAATGCCCGTTCCGAAACATGGGAATTGGAAGTGGAGCGGCAGGTCTCTTGATTGTTGGCCGCCAGGTGCTTGATGCAGGTACCCTTACCGGGGTGCTTCTGCACGCCTTTGGTAACGGCAGCGGCAAATACACCGGAGAGATACGGATCCTCCGAGTAGTATTCAAAATTTCTGCCGCACAGAGGATTGCGCTGGATGTTCATGCCCGGTGCCAACCACAAGTCAATTCCCAACTCTCCCATTTCAGCTCCGGCAATATCCCCGGCCAACTCTGCCAGTTCCGGATTCCAGCTCTGCGCCAGCTGCACCGCCACAGGCAGCGCTGTGCAATACTGATATTTGATTTCCGTACCGCTTAAATCAACCTTCCTTAGCTCAGGCGGCAGCACTTTTCCGAGGATGGGGTCTTCCTCCACATTGTTGATGTAGGTGTCGTCCCGCTGATAAACCTTTGGGTTGACGCGGATTCCGGCAGGGCCGTCCGCCATGGCGCATTGAGGGATTCCGTAGTCCTCCAATCGATCCGTCGTATCTCCCGCCGCACCGGGTATGGATTTGGAGGCGTTGCCGATCACCGAGAAATCCGTAAAGCTCACCCGGGCAGCGCCGATGCACAGAAGCGCCAATTCCTCCGGCGTCAGCTGTCCCGTCAATTCTGCCGGCGTGGCTTTTCCTGCCATAACATCGGAAAAATTTACCCTAAGTGTTGGAGTAGGGAGGACGGTCGGCGCTCCGGTGTAGGTGTGGGCGACAGGCGACATGGAATCCGGATGGATGGGGATCCTGGGGCAAGAATAGGATACGCCTGTACCGCGCTTCGGAAAAAGCTGATCTGCTTTTTCGCCCCGGAACAGAGGACGGCACAGCTCCGTAAAAATAGTTCTCTCCAGAACCAACGCTGCCTCCGGATGCAATTCCCGACTGCTTTTCCCCACATAGATTCCGTATTCTCCCTGCTCCAGCACCCATGCGCTTTTCTCTTCGTCATAGGATGCAAGCGATGCGCAAGGGAAGGAAGCCGTAACGATTTCCTGCTCTCCCGGATGCAAAAGCCCTGTTTTAGCAAATCCAACCAGCAATTTATCCGCCTTTGGAAGATCGGTCCGGGGCTGTGCTGCATAGATTTGAACCACATCCTTGCCCGGATGATTTCCGGTATTTCGGACGGTAACAGAGACGAAAACCCGTGCATCTTTTGCGTGAACCCGTATATCGCTCCATGTAAAATCTGTATAGGACAATCCATAGCCAAAGGGATAGCGGGGTTCAATATCAAAGCTGTCAAACCAGCGATAGCCTACGAAAATTCCTTCCTTATACCAGACATCCTCCGGCTGTACGCAAAACTCATCGGCACAGGGGTAGTCCGAATATCGCTTTGCCCAGGTGGCGGTCAGTCTACCGCTGGGGGATTCCGCACCGGTTAGAATTTTGGCAACGGCGGTGCCGAAACCGCTGCCGCCCTGACTTACAAGGACAATTGCTCCGGGAAGCTCCCGAACGGCTTCCAGATCCAGAACACCGCCTACGTTGAGCAGCAGCACAAAACGTTCATAACGTTCTGCCAGCATGGCAATATCCCTCTTTTCCGTTTCGGTCAAGAGATAGTCACCGGGGGCGTTCTTTCGATCGGCACCCTCTCCGGAATTTCTGGACAGAACATAAATTGCCGCATCCGCCGGATGCAGGTCATCATCCCGCAATTGTCGGAATTCCGGTTCATGAAATGGATTTCCCATCATGGTCAGAAGAGCAACACCGATTCCCTGATGGGATAGCTCCTGAATATGGGCATCGTACTGCTCCTTTGCCATCCGAATCACTGTATCCTGCTCGCTGAGCCAATCTTCTGTGGCAATCCTGTACCCGGCGTCTTTCAGGCCCTGCTCTATAGTCACAAAGTTTCGCACATTCACATCTCCGGAGCCTGTGCCGCCTTTAACGGTTCGCCTTGCGCCGCTTCCGAACAGTGCGATGGAATGCACCTCCGCAGGAAATGGCAGTACACCTTTGTTTTCCAGCAGGACAATTCCCTCAGCCGCAATCTGCGCGGACAGAGCAGCGTGCCGTATTTCACGCTCTGTAACGATCGGACTCGCTGTTGCCATTTTATTTCGCATATCCGTTCTCCTCAACAAAACCCAGCGCACGGTTTACCCAACCGCTGGCAACGGTAGCGCTGCCAAGTCCAAAACCGTGTCCACCTCTCGGAATGCGTTCGATACAATGGGAAACGTTCTCCTTATTTAGCGCTTCTTCCATATCAAGGCTGTCCCGTTTGGGGACGGTATTATCGTCCTCAGCCTGAATCAGATAAACCGGGGGATAGCCGGTCGTTATCTGTCTATAGGCACTGAACGCCACCACTTTTTCCTCGCCTGCATCAGCTCCCAGCAGACCGGTTCGTAGGAAATGTCCGACTGTGCCATCTAAATTTTCCAACCCAACCAATGGATATGCGAGGAGCAACGCACGGGGATTCGGAATGCCAAAACTCCTCGCCCCATGATTTTCTGTCCCCCACATAGCAGCCAGATGGCCACCGGCAGAAAAGCCTCCGACAATGTAGTCTTCTGCATCAAGCCGGAATTGCGTTTCTCTGTTTTCGATGTATTTCCATGCCTGTGCGAGATCCTCCATAGGCTTTGGCATAAGCCCATCCATGAAGCTGTCCCGTGTCGCTGTACGGTAGTTTAGGCAGAAACAATCCATTCCCAGCTCATTCAACCTTGCTGCCACCGGCAGTGATTCTGCCAGAGTACAGACCGCACCGTAAGCACCGCCCGCACTCAGAATCGCCCATGTATGAAATTTGCGGACTTTTGCAGGGAGATAAATGATTCCTCCGCCATCAGGAAGAGAATAAACATACTGCTTTGTTGTCTGCGCAACTTCTCGCAGCCGTTCCAGCCCGAAAGCAATATCCCGCCAATACCATGTTGGATTTTGTTCCTGCAGCGCTGCCAGAGTCAGATTTTCTTTTCCCCGGAGCCAATCTCCCTCAGAGCTGAATACAAACTGCCCGCGCATTTGCTCAAAGCAAAGCAAATGGGTAATATCTCCCAAACAAGTTTCCTTTGTAAAATGCATATATTCCTCCGAAGCAAAATTTGTAGACGTTACCTGTTTTTCCAAACACCGAAAACAAGTTCCTCTACTTTTCGACTGATATAGGAGCCGGAGCCACCCAAATCGGTGCGGTGTGTAGCAAAAACAGCATCCAACTTATCCTCCGGCGATACGAAAAAGTGGGTTCCCAAGGCACCGCTCCACCCGTATGTACCGGGTGTGCAGAATTCATCCCGCTGCCGGATCCGAACACCCAGGCCCCATACCTGACCCGGTTCCGGTTCCAAATGTTTTTCCTGTGCTTCCGTGTGCATGAGCTGCACAGTTTCCGGCTTCAAATAGCCGTTCCCTCTATTGCACAGCATTCGCCCCAGCTTTTCGTAGTCATGTACCGTGCAGTACAGCCCGCCGCAGCCTGCCACATAGTCGGAATCCTTTTGTATCCGCAGGATACCTTCCAGATCCTTGCTTGTTGCCGTAACATCTGTCAGCCTGCCATTCTTCCGAGTGTAGGTTCGGGCAAGGCGTGCCTTCCCATCCTCCGGCAACTTAAACACGGCACTTTCCATCTCCAGCGGTGCAAACACAAGCTCCTGATACGCTTCTGCCGGGCTTTTATCCGTCAGGACACCCATCAGATAGCCAAGAATATCAAAAGCAGCGCAGGGAGAGTAGCTCGTAGCCGTGCCTGGTTGAAAGTCCAGCGCATAACGGCTGTACGCATGAATCCGATCTTCCAGCGAATCTTTTTTATTTGCTTTCATCATCGCCATCATTCCGGCCATGCCCTGCTGCAAACCGGAAGCGTGGCTCAAAAGGTCCCGCACGGTGATTTCCCGGTCTGCGGGAACCGTTTTCACCTTATCCATTCGGAACAGCAGGAGTTTTGGCAGCAACGAAGCCATACGCATGCCCGGATGAAATTCATACCGTTTATCAGCACAGACCCGCATATTCGAGAATTCCGGAAGGTATTTGGAAAGTGGGGCATCCAGCTCCAAAGCGCCCTTTTCCATCAGCCTCAAAATACCCACAGCAGTAACGACTTTTGTCATGGAAGCCATACGGAAAATTGTATTTTCCGTAACCGGGAGTCGATGTTCCACATCGGCATAACCCCATGTTTTATCGAAAACAACGGTATCGTCCTTCCGGACGATCAACGAACCACCGGCCATTTCCTGATTTTGAAGATATGCTTCCATAACACGGTCGATTTCGTGAACATCCATGATTTATACGCTCCTTAATATTTTTTGCTCAGTTGCGCTTCACATTCTTCCCGGGTAATTTCACCTGCATTGCATTTTGCCATAAGCTCCACGTCCCGATCCTTTAGCTTATAAAATGCCATAACCAAAACGCCCAGTAGAGTACCGATCAGCGGGATCAGTGCGTATATCAGCCACATTACGTCCATTGCCTCCTGCGGCTGGGTAACACCCGCTTTTTGCAGATCCTCGAAGCTCTCTGCCGCAACAGGGATGTAGTTGGACAAGCCGAGAATGAACAGCCCCAGAGAAGCGGAAACGCTTGATGTCAGTTTTGTCACGAAGGAGGACAGCGCATTGCAGATACCGGAGCAGTCCTTTCCTGTTTTATAGCGAGTGTACTCAATGGTATCCGGCAGAAGGAAGCTCTTTGCCACATTGCTGACATTTCCAAAAGGTGCCTGCAATACCAGCAACGCACAGCAGATTGCAAAAATCGGTCCGACAAAATAAATACTCATCTGAGTCAATGCGCCAATCACACCGCAGACCATAAAAACCTTCAGCTTACCGAATTTGTTGACCAGTTTTCGAGTCTGCATTTGGGCAATAATAACCGGGAGCAGGGAAATCACAATGGGGATTGCCATTACGAGGCTGCTGCCGAAGTGATAATACGAAACCAGTAGACCCACTGCACTGCCGGTTTGCAGGCAGGAAGTGATGACCGTGCTGAGCAGCAGAATCATTAAGTATTTGTTGGTTTTAATGCATCGCCACATATCCTTCAACGAATATTTTTCATTTTCCTCCGGATTAACATTGGCGAGAACCGTATTGTGCTCCTTGACGCCTCTGCCCAGCGGCAGCATCATGAAAAAGAACACAACGGAAGACACCAGGGCAATCTCCCGAATGCCGATTCCAACGTACTCGCTGATGGCAATCGTCCAGATCATGCCCGCAAAAATTGTAGCAATAGAGTTTACAATGGTTTTGGTTTGCAAAATTGCGTTTCGTTCATCGGTATTGTCCGTTAGCGTTACAATCATTGACTGCATGGGAACCTCTACCAAAGTATAGCTTAAGTCATACAGCAGATAGAATACGAAAAACCATGCGATCTTAGCTCCGGCCGCCCACCCTCTGGGCATGCAGAAAAACAATGCCGTGAAAATGGGGAACATAAAGAAAGTCAGGCGATACCAGGGAAGGTATTTACCCTCGCCGGTAATTTTCCGAAAGTGCTTCCACTGGGTAATATGAATTCGGTCAACGAAGTAACCAAAAATCACATCATCAAAAGCATCGATGATTTTGACGATCAGCATAGCACCGGCAATGGCGGTCATGTCGATTCCCTGGAAAATCATGAAAGTGCTCATCATTGCGGTGATAATATAGCCCTCAAGCGTTCTGCCAAGATCGCCGATAATATAGCTGCGGCGTTCTTTTTTTGTGGTTTTCCAGCCTTCCTGATTGGCGGACTGTTTCAGTTTCTTCATAATGTTTCCTCCTTGTGTTATTGAGATAATATTTTTTTGTTGCTGTGGCTGCATTGTTGCACTGGCCGTACATTGCCCGGAGGGCACTTTTGTCCTTAGAGCAAATATCTGTACCTACTCATTGCCATCCCTCATTTCTCATCGTCATTTTGTTTGGTGGATGAGTTCAGTATAGCATATAAATATCCAATTTTCAAGATGATAAGTGAGTGCTTACTCATTTTTGGATTTACGCACAAATAAAGGCAAGAATAATTGTGCAATAATAATAAAATAATATACCTAAAACCTGAAAACTTGCCACATACAGCACCATGCTATTTTTATATAAAGTAAACGCACACTTACAAGAATTAAGGCTTGCATTTTCGGGACATATCTATTATAATAGGAACAAATATGGATAGGAGCAGTGTAATGAGAACTACACAAAAAAGTGGCAGAATGGACGCGGCAGCACGACGGGAACAGATTCTGAATACCGCGTGCGATTTATTTTACAAGTATGGCTATGACAGCGTGACTACCAAACAGCTTGCTGAAGCATTGGGATGCAGTGAAGGTTTGATTTTCCGTTATTTCCGATCAAAGGATTCCATTTACCAGGTTTTGATGCAGGAATGGGCCAACAGCATGACAGATCCCGTTGTATTTGAGCGCATTGACGATTCCCCGATTCGAACACTGGAAAAGCTATATACGGATATGGTCATTCGCAGAGAATGGCAAAAAAGCCCGAAAACACGTCCCCACCTGGAAGCCGCGATTCTAACGCGTACCAGTATGAGCAAAGAACATTTCCGAATTCTTGGAGAAAGTCCCGACGTTGTATTTTGCAGTATCATGCCCCTTGTCCGTGAAGGACAGGATAAAGGCGAGATTCGTCAGGGCGACCCGGTCGCAATGTCTGTAATGTTTGCCAATATGGTACTTGGGATGATCCAGTCCAATCGCAATTATCCGGGGCGGTATCCGAGGATCCCCTTTGAAACTGTCCGTGCGGCACTATTTGATTTCAAATAAAAATTGTTTTTCTTTTTCACATAACCGGGCCGGCTCCACGGACAATACAATTCGTCTATGGAGCCGGCCCATCGTTCACGGAGAGTGATTCGTCGTCTCTCCCGTCATCCTGACTGAGACGGCAGTAGAGTGCCGTTATTTTTTCGGTTTGCCCGTTATTGGTTGCTGTTGTCATTTGCCTTTTCCTCTGACATAACACGCATAATCTCATAGCCATCGAGCTTACCTACACGGTCAGCCTTATGCATTCGCCAGGCCTGTGAATAAGACGGTGTGCAGTCGTTGACGGCGCACTGTTCTAATACATCACGCTGACTTTGTTCACCGAGGAAAGAAAGTTCCACACCGACGGACAGGGCAATTTCACCATTATCCATCTTTTCGAGAAATTCGGGGATGAGATAGGTCAGGCGTATCTTCCGGTGCGCCCCGCTGAAGTCCGTAATATATCCGAGCCGCCGCAAATACCTCTCTGCGTTCTGCACCGTGGTACTCTCCGAAAAGGCGGCGGTGACATCCCTCCGGTACACATTGTATCGGGTGGGCTTGCCGCTTTTCTCATCCAGCCACACCGGCCGTGACGGTGCCTTATGCGGATGGGCAATTACGGAAAGCTCATCCCATACTGCGGCGCATTATGGCGATATACCATCAAAGCGGCGATGATTGCAGCGACAACGGCATACAGAAAATAGCCGATGAAATCGGAATGGACGCAAAGACCGTCCGCAAATATGTTACGATAGGCGC
>CAVHXA010000045.1:0-14464 GCA_963639765.1 Oscillospiraceae bacterium
CATTCTGGACAAGGTTCAGCAGGCCGTCCGCATTGTAGCCGTACTGGCTCTGGACGCCGTCAATCTGCGTTACGCAGCACAGCTGGCCCGCGGCGTTATAGGCAAAGGAAATCTGCTGCGCAGCCGCGCCTGCCGCATGAGGCAGGGTAATCGTGCTGAGGCGGCCGTTTGCATAGTTAAAGGCTGTCAAGCGGCCCGCGCCGTCCGTCACATAGGTAATCCGCAGCCCGGAGGAAGCAATAGCCAGCGTGCTGCCGTTGGGATCGCGCACGCTGCCCAGCAGCTTCAGAGCCTCGCTGGCATTGCTGCCGTTCCAATCCACAACAGGCAGAGTGAAGCGGTATTCGGCGTGCATCTTGGTGGTAATGACCGCCGTGGCATTGTCCGTATTCAGCGTCAGCGTCATGCCTAGGTTGGACAGATCGTGATACTCGCCGTTTTCCTGCGTGAAGGCATGCTGCGTTCCGTCCGCATCGGTATAAATATAGTAGAGAACGCTGACGTTATCGGCGTTCGTGCGGGTTTCGCGGTGCAGCGTCTGGTGCAGCGAGGTGCGCCAGCCATAGCCCAGGCCGAAATAATCCTGATTCATATCGCAGGAATTGTAGAAGTGCTGTACAGAGGCCGGCAGGCGCAAGCCGCCGGAGGCAAAATCAGACAGGGCGAAAATCATATTGCCGTTCGCCAGGCTGATATTTGCCGCGCCCGCGCGCCCGATATCCAGCGTATCATAGGCCAGATCCTCCTCCAGACCCGCCAGGCTGGCATATTCCAGCACACAGTAGGGCTTGCGGCCGCCGCGGGAGGATTCCATCACCACCGCGTTAGGCCAGCTCCGCTGAGACTCAATCTGCACGCCGTAGTTGGCTTCGCCGCCGTACCAGCGGCGAGTCAGCGCCGTAATGTCCAGGAAAATATAGCGCGAGTAAGAAGTGCTCTTTGAAACTGCAGCACCAGTTTCCCAAAACTCAGCCGTTTCCGGACGCGTGGTATAAGTAACTTCCTTTTCAACCCAATCGGACGTGATTTCACGGGCATAAATATTAACATCTTTCGTCGGCTGCGTATACTTGGCTACGGCCATTTTGGCGCTGGTAATAAATGCCGAAGCATCCAGAGGAGGCAGCTCACGAATGCGCAGCAGCGTCAACCGATCACTATCTCCCGCATGCTGCACGTGCATAGTGCCGCCGTTGCCATAGTTACGATTCTTATAGGAACTATGGCTGTCCACATAAGTGCTTTCGATATTGCTGTCATACCGGCCGGTATAAATGGCTGGGTCCAGTACGACAGGGAATTTGGCGCGCTGGCAGAAATCCGCATCCGGTTCGCAGCGCAGCAGCCAGCCTTCGCCATCGCGGGAAAGCGTGGTGTGCGCTTCGCCCAACTCATTTTCACTGCCCAGAACGAAAGGCATGGGCAGGATAAAGCGGCAGACGCCCTGCGCATCCAGTGCATGCAGATCGCCGTTGTCCTGCAGGGCCAGGCTGAGCTCCGGCGCATACAGACGGAACGTCACCGGCTGCACCTGCGCAAGCGTATGGTAGACGATTTCATCCTTGAAGCCTTCCGGCTGGGTTCTGCAGACCAGATCGACGCCGGGCAGGATGCCCGCATAGCGCACGCAGCCGTCCAGCTGCAGGGGACGCTCGCGCAGGGCTTCAATGGTGGGCTCCGCCATTACAGCGGCATCCTCGGCTACAGGCGCGACCGCCTGGGCATTTTCCAGGCCGTAGGACAGCGTATAGCCGTCCGCATCCTGCACAGTGACAAAAGAATGGGTGTTCACACTCTGGCACTGCACGTGCATGCGCGCATTTGCGCTGTGCAGAGCGGCAGCCTCCGCGTGGAAGCTGCGGTCAATCTCCGCCCACGCGCCGTTCTGGCTGCGCTCGTGAATGGGCATGGCGTAGGTTACAGCCTGAAAATGCTTGGGATCGAGCTGAAATACTTTGCCGTACTCCGTGCGCTTTTCAGGCAGCTCGCGCGGGAAAAGCAGTGCGGCGGGATTCGATTGCATCGAAGAATTCATATCGTTCATTTTTTATTACTCCTTTTTATATCCTTTGGTGAAAGTCTTTTTTGGAAAATACGCGTGGCGTTTCTACAGAATTAAGTGAAGTTAATCACTTCTCAAGGCGATGCCACCAGCGTCCACACATCGCCCGGCTGTACAAACGGGTTCAGCGCGTCCGGGTCAATGTCAGGATCGTCATCCTTGACATTCTTATCAAAGACCTTGCTGAACAGGTCGTCAATTTCGGCAGCATCAAAGCCGGTGCTGTCCATAGCGTATCCGCTCGTCTGCAACCCCTGCAGAAGATCGGCCAGCGCCACAGGCTCCCATTCGCCGGTGGCTTTGTTGAGCACGATATTCAGCGCCTTTTCATCCTCGGGCTTTTCGATATGAACGACCACGCACTGCAGCTCGGTTGCGCCTTCGGCGGTCAGCACCTTGTAGCGTTGATGTCCGCCTACGATATTGCCGGTGACCTCGTTCCAGATAATCGGGTCGACATACCCGAAGTCCGTCAGGCTGCGCTTGATCTTCTCATACGCCGGATCGCCCGGCTTCAAGTCCTTGCGCGGGTTGTACTTGGCGGGCTTCATCTGCGATACGGGAATAACGCGGATGTCCATGCCGGTTTGTATTTTCGCCATACAGATCTCCTTTCCGGGAATTATGACTTCATGCCCCTTCGAGGGGCTTTTTTCCATTTTGGAATAGAGGAATTTCTACACTTATATAACTGCCAGCTTGAGATTTCAGGCTGGCCAGAAAAAAGCCTTGAATTTTGCGAAATTTCACGCGTGAGGGGGCGGCGGTCCCCAGCGGGCACACCCGGAGGTTTGAATACCCCTACCCCCCGGCACACCCCGGCGGGGCGCGGCGGCACAGCTTCCGGGGCGGCTGTGCCGGGGCGGGCGCTACCCGGCGGCGGGGCACGGCCTGCGGGGCGCGGGCTACAGACGGGCGGCGCGGGGCGCGGCGGGCGACTACCCTATAACGCGGCGGCTACCGGGCGCACGACGGCGCGGTGACCGGGGCGGGCGCGTATACCGGGCCAGCGGGCTACCGGGGAAAACAGGGCGCTTTCCGGGGCAAACGCGGCGGGCTTCCGGCGCTACCCGGCGCGGCGGGGCTACCGAAACGCGACGCTACCCTGTGCCGGGGCGTATACCGGGCGCGGTGACCCGGCGCGGCGACGGCGGGGCGGCACGGGCTACCCCGGCGGGAGCGGCTACCCGGCGGCGACCACCCCGGCGAAGAGCACTGTCTTTCCGGCGGCCTGTGACGGGTTTTCGCCGCTTGTGGCTATCGCACGTGATCTCCGGCGGCTACCCGGGCGGGGGCTACCCCGGCGGCGGGCGCAAAAATATTTTTTTGTGCCGGGGCGGGCGTTGTGCCGGAATACGGCCTTGGGGCGTATCGCGCGCTTATATAGAAGCGCTCGTCCGGGCGGGGCTACCGGGGATACTCATTAGACAAAACGCCCGGGAAAAACTTGTGCTTTTCAGTGGCTTGCTTTTTCCGGCGGCCGGAGTGATGAATGGTGACGCCGGGAGGAAAACCCGGTCGCCGCGGGCGGGAAAAGCCGCCGGGCAAGGAGGAAACCCCATGCGTAACCAGACTTTCGGTATAGAGCTCGAAACCACGGGCATCGGGCGGGAAGCGACCGCCAAGGCCATCGCCCGGTACTTCGGAACGACCGCCCGCTACGTCGGCCACCACCTGGGCGACTGGCACGTACCCATGCCGGACGGGCGCAAGTGGGTGGTCGAGAAGGATGGCTCGGTCACCGACCCCAGCGCGGAGGTGGTCAGCCCGGTGTGCCGGTGGGACGACCTGCCCATGGTACTCGCGGTCGCCAAGGCCATCCGGGCGGCGGGCGCAAAGGCCGACGCTTCCTGCGGCATCCACGTACACGTCGGGCTCGGGGAGCACACCCCGCAGAGCCTTAGGCGACTGGTGAACATCGTAAACGCCAAGGAAGACCTGCTGACACAGGCGCTGGGTATAGCGCCTTACCGCCGGGCACGCTGGTGCGCCCCGGTTGCCCCGGAGTTCCTCGAAGCGCTGAACCGCGCCAAGCCCGACTCCTTCGAGAAGATGGCACAGCTCTGGTATCGGCACAGCGGCGGCAGCAGCAGCGACTGGCGGGAATGCGCCCGGACACACTACGACTCCAGCCGCTACCACCTGCTCAACCTGCACGCCGCCTTCTCGACAGAGCGCCCGGCGCACACCATAGAGTTCCGCGCCTTCAACGGCACACTCGACCCGAACAAGATACTGGCCTACATCCAGCTGTGCCTGGCCATAAGCGCACAGGCGCTCAACAGCAAAGCCGCCAGCCCGACCCGCCCGGTCACCGATAACCCGAAATACGCCTTCCGGTGCTGGCTCCTGAAGCTGGGCTTCATCGGCGACGAGTTCAAAATCGCCCGGGAAGTACTCATCAAGCTCCTGCCCGGGAACAGCGCATGGCGGCAGGTGGCATAACCTGCCGCCCCGGCAACGGGGCACACCCGCCTGACGAGACCCGGTCGGCTGCCGGGCGAAACTGGCACACCGCCAGTCGCGGGAAGCCACACAGCTTCCAAATCAAGCAGGGCGCACAGCCCGGAAAGGACACACCATGTACGAAAATCAGGAACACGTCACCGAAAGCGAGGTCGTCGACGGCCTGCGGGCTCTGCTCTATGGCGATTCCCTTGAGGACACGCTGCTGGACGGCAGCCGGACAGTAACCTACGCCGACGGCGGTTATCTGACCTACGACGAAGGCTTTGTAATCCATACCCCCGATGGTTCGGTTTTCCAAATCACCGTCAAGCAGGAGCGCTGAAGCACAGCAACCAAATCGACGCGGCGCAGACCGCAGAAAGGAAATCACCATGCCTGAAAGCACATTCATTCTTCGCTTCACCCATTACGACAGTTCCGAAATCGAGGAGCAGGAACACACCACAGCCGCAGCCGCTTGGGACGCGTTCCGGCTTTTCGCCGAGCCGGACAGCTTTGAAATCTACAGCCGGGTGGAGCTGGTGGAGTACAACTGGACGGAGCGTCAGGAGTACCCGCTGGCACAGCTGACATTTCTCGCCTGACGATGGTCGGCTGGCTACCGACCGAAACGGGCTCTCAGCCCGTCGCGGGAAGCCGCCGGAGCACACGCTCCGAAATCACGAAGGAGGAACACAATATGTGCGTAATCTGTGCATCACCCAAGGGAACCAGACAACCCAGCATCTCCGAAATCAAGCGGATGTTCTACCGCAACCCCGACGGCGCGGGCTATATGGTCGCCCGGGAAGGGCGGGTGGAAATCCACAAGGGATTCATGAATCTCACCGACTTCCTCACCGCTCTCAAATCAGAACACTTCACGGCGGCGGACAGCGTGGTGTACCATTTCCGAATCAGCACACAGGCCGGGGTCAATCCGGAGATGACACACCCGTTCCCGCTTTCAAATCAGCGGGAAGCTATGAAGGCGCTGGACGTAATCTGCGGCTGCGGTATCGCACACAACGGCATCATCCGACTAACCACAGACCCCACCGAGAAGGAGTACAGCGACACAGCCATTTTCATTACCGACTATCTGAGCCGGTATATCCTGCGCCCTTCCGACCTGCACCGGGACGAGCTCCTGAATGCGATTGGACACCTGATACAGTCGAAAATGGCGATACTGGACGCATCCGGCTATATCGCCACGGTCGGCTCATTCATCAACGACCGGGGACTTCTGTTCAGCAACCTGTACCACCGGGCGTAAGCGCCCGGCACAGACGACACGAGCCGCTCTCAAATCGAGGGCGGCTTTTCTGTGTCTCCGGGCTTTTGCAACAGGCCGCCACGTTTGCCCCGTGTCGCGTTAAACCAACGGGGCGGGCAAATACCCGCCTGCCCGGAAATACGCGGCGACAGGCGGCAACGTGCGCCCGTGTGGGCAAACGGAGGGAGGAGCGCAGCGACAAACGAAAAGCCGCCCTGCTGGACGGCTTTCAAATCAGCGATTGCCTGTTACTTTTTCAGAATGTCAATGGCGTACTGCGGTGTGCCGTCCTTGACCCGGAAGCGGATCACCACGGTTCCATCCGACACATCGTACCTTGCTTCAAAGGGCTCATACCACAGGGTGGTCATCCCCGGGCAGTGCTCGTAGGCATCCAAACGCCACGCTTCCCAATCCGTGTCGACCTGGTGTTGCAGCCACAGTCTGTAGAGATCCATCAGGTAAGTGAGGTGTGCGTCCGCTTCCATTTTCCGGATCGCCTGATCGGCGGTCAGCGCTTTGAAATCCGTCTGCCGCTGCGGCTGTAGGCATGCCCACTGTGCCAGCGGCTTGGGCGCTCCCATGAAGGCCATCTTCGCTTCGTCTGTGCCGCAAAGGTCGCAAATCATGATGTCGTAGCTGCGGCTCAATGCGTTGGTGTACAGCCGGTCACCCAGTTTCATCGTATGCTCACCGCAGCGCGGGCAGCGGGTATAGGTGCCCGCTGCCTGTGCTGCCTTGATCTCTGCCATGCGCTCCTGAATCGTTCTCACTTCATTTCCTCCTCGCTCTGCTGTGTCTCGTCAGCTTCTGAATCGACCTGTGCGTTTTCAAGTTGCTGCCTGCGAAGCGCTGCGTATTTCTGCCGGTGCGCATCCATCTTTGCGGTAGTACGAAAGGCGGCGAAGCCGTGCAGGTGATCAAGCAGGACACTGCGCAGTTCCTTGTGTTCCGCTCCGCCCAGTCCAAGCTGGAGCAGGAAGCCCCGGCAGAAATACTTCATCTCGCCGTCTTCCGGTTCGCTCATCGTGGTGTTCACCCGCGTGGCGGCCTTTGCCTTATCGGCAATCGCCAGCAGGAGCTTTGCGTAATACTGCCACCGGGTCGGATCGCTTTCATCGTGCGGGAAGATCAGGCCGATGCGCCCATCTTCCAAATCAATGCCCTTGATGAAGCCATGGTCTATGCTCTCGTGCAGGACGCGCTCCAGAATCGGCATTTCGGTCAGGGCATCGCTCTGCAGTGTGGTAATGACTTCGGGCTCAATAACGATGTCCCGGCTTCTGGTCATCTCGCAAATCAGGCGCTGCCGTGCATGCAGCATGCGAATCAGGTTCTTGAGCCCCGTGGGCGTGAAGGAGGAAAGCGGGAGGGAAACGCAGGTGTGCGTGACGGGCGCTTCCAAATCGGGTTCTGTCTTTTCGGCAGGCTGTTCTTCGGCGTTCTCCGCTGCGGGCTGTTCCGGCCAAGCAATCGGCTCTGAAATGCAGCCGTGCTCCAGCAGCCAGCCGGATACTTCCAGCAGGTCGGCGTACTCGCCGGTGATCGCGCCATCGCGCTCGATGGTCAGGTTGCCTACGCGGTAGGCGTATGTCGGTGTGCCTGCGTACCGGCACTCGGTTTCGAGATGCTCGGCCAGTGCGTATGCCATTTCCTTGCGGTTGTTCGTGGTGGTTTCTACTCTCATGGGGATACCTCCTCGTTTTTTGTCGCATTCAGCGTGACGACATTAACGCTCTGATGCCCCGGAAAGTCAACCGCATAGCGGCACACATCGGGATTTATTTTTGAGAATCTGTCTTAGGCCGCGAATCGCACCCTCCACGTCTCCGGAGAGCGCCTGCCCGCGCAGTGTCAGGATGGCCTGCCGGGGCAGCCTGTTCCGGTACGCTTTCAAATGCCGCAGGAATTCCTCTTTCGACATACATCCTCCAAAAGCAAGAACCACGCCGGTGCTTGCCCGTGCGTGGCTCTTTTGATTGTGTTTCGACAGTTTACAGTATAGCACAGGTACTTACTCTATTTCTATCAAAAACACTATAGGGTTCACGCGGGTACATGAATTTCCCGCAGCGCCTTACCATGAAGCAGGAACACATTTGCCGTGGTGTAGTTCATGGATACCGCAATCTCTTCCCAGCGCTTATAGCACAGATACCGCAGCTCCAGTACCATTTGATACTCCGGTACAGTAACGGCTTTGATCGCAGTGGTAATTTTCTTTTTTAGATCCACCAGCCTGTCGATATCCTCGTTGATTTCCTGTTCCAAGTCAATGATCTTCAGGATGGTATTCTCCATGTGCTGTTGATTCGGCGAAGAATTCCGTGGCATATCGCTGATAGTTGCCGTTGCCTTGGTTGCCAATGCTCGAAGGTTAGACACCTGTTCCAGCTTGGCATCAATCCGCTGATCCAGCCGATACGCCTGAGAAAGATACTCCTTTGCGTTCAAATCAAACACCTCACTTCGTATAGGTTTTGCGGGTGTCTGCGTCCTCAATCGTGACGACACAGCCCTTTATGTAATTCCGTCTGATGTGCTTCCATAGCGCGTCCATGCTGGTAGCAAACATAATGCGGGACTCGCCGCCCCAGCTCACAATGTACATGTTCATGTGTTTTTCCTCCCAAGCTGTGCTTTCACGGCGTCCATAAGCGCCGTTTGTGTCATGTCCTTGCGCTCGAGGGCGGCAAGAATCTGCTCGTCAATCGTGCCCTCGCACACGATGTGATGGATTACCACGGTATCGGCCTTCTGTCCCTGCCGCCACAAGCGGGCATTGGTCTGCTGGTAGAGTTCCAAAGACCATGTCAGCCCGAACCACACCAGCGTATTGCCGCCACTTTGCAAATTCAGTCCGTGCCCGGCAGAAGCCGGGTGGATGCAGGCCACGGGAATCCTTCCGGCGTTCCAGTCCGCGATGTCCGCGCTCGTTCGAATTTCCCGCACATGGAAGCGCTCTCGAATCCGCGCGAGGTCGTGCTTGAACCAATACGCTACCAGCACAGGCTGTCCGTTGGCCGCTTCTATGATGTCCTCCAAGGCATCCAGCTTGCGTTCGTGAAAGAACAGCGCCCGGTGCTCGGAATCGTATATGCCGCCGTTCGCCATCTGGCACAGCTTGTTCGACAGGGACGCGGCGTTGACCGCGTCGATCTGTTCGCCGTGCAGCGAAGTGACCAGCTCGCGTTTCAGTTCGTCATAGGTCTTGCGCTCCGCTTGGGACAGTCGAACCGGCACGCGGTTTGAAATGCACTCCGGCATCTGCAGGAAATCCACACTCCGCATGGAGATCGTGATATCGCCGATCAGCCTGTAAATCTCGTCCTCAGCGCCGGAGCGAGGCTTCCATGAGAACACTTGCTGTGCGCTGCGGCGATCCGGAACGAAGAACACCTCGCGGTACTTGGTGATGAACCGACCCAGCCGCTTGCCCATATCCAGCAGCCGAAACTCCGTCCACAAGTCCATAAGGCCATTACTGCTGGGTGTACCGGTTAAGCCAACAATGCGCTTCACCTTGGGTCGCACCTTCATAAGGGCTCTAAAGCGCTTTGCCTGATAGCTCTTGAATGAAGACAGCTCGTCTATTACCACCATGTCGTAATCGAAGGGAAGTCCGCTCTGTTCCACCAGCCACTGCACATTCTCGCGATTGATGATGTGAATCAGGGTGTTCTGCCGAAGTGCTTCCTTGCGCTCGGCTTCTGTGCCTACGGCGACGGAATAGGTCAGGTCATGCAGGTGATCCCACTTCTGAATCTCCATAGGCCATGTGTCACGCGCCACGCGCAGAGGGGCAATTACCAGCACCCGGCTGATCTCGAAGCGCTCCAACGCCAGCTCGTGAATGGCGGTAAGCGTAATTACGCTCTTGCCAAGACCCATTTGCAGAAAGACAGCTGCTGTTGGATGGTCGATTATGAATTGCGTGGCATATTTCTGATAATCATGGGGCTGATACTTCATCCAGCACACCTCCAATCTGTTCTGTATTGTCGATGACGTATACCTGAAACCCCAGCGCCCTCAGCTGCTCCATTCGGCACTTCTGCAGGGGACGCGGCTTCTTTCCCGGTGCTTTCAGTTCCGCAAAGGCCATGCGGCCACCGGGTAGAAGAATTAGTCTGTCTGGCACACCGTCAAGCCCGGGACTGACCCACTTGGGGCACAGCCCACCACGGTGTCTTACCTGAATGATCAATGCCTGCTCTATATCTTTCTCTTTCATGTGATGCACACCACCCTTTTTCATTTCATTTTCCACCCCTTCTCTTCGTTCAGTCATGGCGCCGGTCAAGTCGGGCAGTGCAGCTAAGTCGGTAAGGGGGGATTTATCCCCCTTACCTACTTGGCTAACTGCTTGACTCCCGTTTCAGCCACACACACACATTTCCTATTAAGGTCCGTTGTTGTTTTGGCTATCAGTCACAAGGGAGCGTTTTTCCCTTGTGTGTGGAAATGACTGTCACACAACAAGGGATAATTTTTTCCCTTGTTGCTGTGGAAAAGGTCGTCAAACAGTGCCATTTTTGCCCGTGGAATTGTCCAGCGGCGGTCGCTCCATGACTACGCCATTCTTGACCATATAGCTATCATGGAACTCTTTCAGGTATCTGCGGATCGTTTCCACGGACAGACCTGCGATCTCTGCCAGACTCTTGACGGTCACGAGTCCCTCAGCTGCTGCAGCATCATAGGCTTGATCCAGACGCTGCTTTCGCATCTCGGGGGAGGATTTGCGCGAAGACAGACCGAGGTTACCCAGGCTTCCTTCAGGCTGGTACATCGCCAATGCGCCCTCCGTGTCCAGCGGATGGAGCGGATAGTCGAAAAAGAAGTTCACCGGTTCAATCGGCGGGAACTCCCGCAGAGATGCCTCCATGCGCCATGCCGACCGGGTGGTATCGAACTGTTCAATCTCCACGACCTCGCCGTCCTCGGTCTCCGCTTCCGTTTCCTTGAACAGCGGCTTTTTCAATTCGATAATGTCCAGCTGTGCATCCGGGTCGCGGGCAAACACCCCGCTGCCGCTGGCTCGGTCAATGGCCTTTTTCCCGCCCTGCGCACCCTTCGAGTGGTGGTGGCAGTAAATCGCCGATGCGCCAAGCTCGGTGCATATTTTGTCGAACTGGTTGCAGAAAGCACCCATGTCACTGGCGTTGTTCTCGTCGCCTGTAATCACTTTGTAGATGGGGTCGATGATGACGGCAGCGAACTGTTCGTCCTTCATGCGCCTGACCAGTATGGGCACCAGCTTATCCAGCGGCAGGGCATGCCCGCGCAGGTTCCAGACGACGATATTCTCTTTGTGCGGCTGGGCGAAATCCAGCTTGCTGTAGATCGTGATGAAGCGGTCAATGCAGGAAGCGGGGTCGATTTCCAGGTTGACATACAGCACCTTGCCCTGCACACAGCCGAAGCCCAGCCAGCTGCTGCCCTCGGCGATGGCGATCGCCAGCTCGATGAGCAGAAAGCTCTTGCCCGCCTTGCTGGGACCGGCAATGAGCATCTTGTGCCCGCGCCGCAGGATGCCGCGAATCAGCTCCGGCGGCTTGGCCGGTGGTGTTTCCACGTCGCTCAGGCGAATCGGCTCGGGCAGCAAGGCCAGTTCCTCGGCGTATTCCAGCCACTCGCCCCATGTGTGCTTGCCGATGTTCGTGTCAAGAAGCTCCTGCATCACGCCGTCCCGCAGCACACCCGGCATACGGCTTAAGCGAGATGGATTCTTGTTGGCGTTGTCCACGGAGAAGCCCCGCTGTTCCAGAAAACGGAACAGGTAATTGACCCGACGGCGATACTCCTGCTCGTCCGGCGCTTCAATGCGCACAACGGCGTGGATGCTCTTGCCCGCCGAATCCACCAGTGCAGCGATGGGCAGCTCGTACTTGCGATAGAAGCGCTCCTGTTCCTCCTTGGGCATATCGTCTGACTCGATGAGCACATATCGGTATGCCGACACGTTCTTGTCGGACTGACCTTTGCCGTCCAGGGGATTCATGCGAATCCACGCGCCGCAGTCAGCACGATAGGAACCGATGACGTCTCCGATGTCGTCCGTTTCACGCAATCGGGCTATGAAATCCGCTGCCCGCACGGCCAGATTGGTATTAATGGGTTTGAGTTTGCCGTGGTTGTCCGGCGCGACCTGCGTGGCAAAGCCCACGATGTCGTCGGGCTTGAACAGCGTTTCCAGATAGCGAATCAGCATCTCGCAAGGCGCAAGCTCCTGCACATCTTCGAAATCGGTGAAAGCGGAAACCCAGCCGTTCTTCCGCGCCATGGCGCGGATGGTGCGCACGGTGATGGGGTGCTCAGAGCCCTTGAAGGACATCCAGCGGCGTTCACAATCGCCCGCAATATAGCGCTTGTCGTCCTTCGACCATTCGTCCCACACGGTGCACTCGTACCCGGCGTCCTTGAGCGCCATGCCGATGCCGAGCCATTCCGCATAGGAGCAGTCCCTGACCGGAATACAGCTGAGCGCCGAAATAATCTCATCCAATGTTCTGTTCCTCCATATCTTCATCGAAATAGCGAATTGGCATGGCGCGTTCTTCAGCCTTGGCGATTTCGCGCTTCATGCCGGATGTGATGCGGTCGCCGAATACCCAAAGCTCCACGCACTTGGTTAGCATAACCTGTCCCATGAACAGCCCGAGCGCCCGGTCTTCCGGGCTACGGTCGTCCAGAAATCGGGTGAAGTAGATGTGCGGCGCGATGGGAATATAGCCCTGACGCACAGCGAACCGACAATAGCGAATCGCCCGGCGCTCGTTGTTTAACGGGTCATCCGCGTAGGGGCTGCAGATGAACACAATAGGTCGGAACTTCTTTGTAACAGGTGGCGGAGACTGTGCCACACGCTTCTCCGCTTCGATGTTTGTGAAGGCTTCATAGGGTGTCGGGTCGTGGTAGCCTTCGCTGTTGTACTTGTTGAACTTCATGCAGCCGTCCCGCCTTCCGTAAGGAGCGCCACGGACTCCCGAGTCGTGCCGAACTTTCCTGCGTTGGTCATGGCATACCATTCCAGCTGGCGCTTGCGCTGCTGGTAATCCGGAACAGCCAGCAGCAGACCGATATCGACCGTCTGCAACAGGTCGAGCATGGCAATCTGATCATCGCGGAGATAAGGACGAATGCTCTGGCCTTTTTCCAAATCGTGTGCTTCCCGGAACTGTTTTGCCGACATGCCGAGCACAATGCGATTGAGCATATCGCACTCGTTGGAGTAGTGGTAGGGCTTCGCATCCGGGTGAAGCAGGCGAATCTGTGCGGTCAGTTTAGGGAACTGTTCACGCGCCGTAACCAGTGTGCCGATGAACTTCTCCATCTCGTTGAAGCGCCTGATGTAGAATTCCTTAAACCGGGCAGCCTTTTTGCCGGTAAAGCCCATGACAAGAGCGGTAAAGCCATCCCGCGTCAAGGCATAACAGCGCTGTTTTCTGCCGCGCACATCGGTGTAGGTAATCGGCGCAAAATTGCGCCGATTGAATTCGGCACTGTAACCGGAGTCTTCGGAAATGATCTGGTCAATATTGCGAAGGACATCCTTGTGAGATTTCTCAAAGGCATCCGCTACAAAGCGGCTGTCAACCAGTGCGGTATCGTTGTAGTCGGCAAACATGCCGTGTTCATCCATGGGAATCAGCTGCTTCATTTCACATGCCTCCCTTGTGCTTGGTGTTGTTGGCTGCGTTCCAGCGCTTGCGGCTGCATTCCGTGCAGCAGACACTCACGCCGAACAGATCCAGCTGTCCCTCGTCGTCGATGACGTCGTTCAGATCAACGAGAATCTCCCGCCTGCAATCGGGGCAGCAGGTAAAGACGTTCTCGTCGGTGATCTCGGTCAGGATGGCTGTGTTTTCATCAAGTTGTGTTTTCACGTAGAACATATCGGGTAAACCTCCCTGTGCGTGATAGAGCAAAATGCCCTTCGCTTTCCTGTTCGGACAAGCGGAGGGCAAATGTGGACATGGGAGGTCAATCTTTTTTATAGAAATCTGTGACGTAACCATCCGAGCGAAGCAGTAAGCCCGGAGCCCACGGCGGCGTTCTGCCCATCTGTTCACAGACCGCATCGAGCGACATACGCGGATCGGCTTCTATGATGAGCTCATCGTGTACATGTGCCACGATGGAACAGTGGCGCAGGGTCTGCATGGCGTAGCAGAGGATGTCACGTGAGATGGCCTGGGTGCAGTTGCTTACGATGCGCAGCTTTCCGGCTTGCCTGTCGTACACGCAGAATCTGTGCCGCGAACCACAATTCCGGATGTCGTACACCTGTTCCGAACGTTTGGCGTGGTCAACAACAATTCCGGATTCCAGTTGTGCTCCACCCGATAACAGATGGTTGTCACGTTTATCCCGGTTAGCTCCGATAGCTCTGCCATCGTCATTCTCCCATACGGAGTATCGATCAAATGATTGGTTCTTCGATTCCGATTGTTTTTCTTCCTCGTTGCCCAACGGCAATTTCCCGGGGAGTAGCCCTTGTTGTTGTCGATCCGATCCAAATCCAGCCCCTGCTGATATGTTGCTCCCATGTCCGCCCAAAACTGCTCGAAGCTGTTCATCCACTGTGGGCAAACTGTAATTCCGCGACCGCCATAATTGTGGTATGCCGGATGATTGGGTTCTGTGCATCTCTGTTTCATCGAATGCCACAC
>CAVHXA010000046.1:0-14100 GCA_963639765.1 Oscillospiraceae bacterium
CCTTGCGGTGTACTGATTTTGGAATAATTAAAAGGTATGGCAAAATTAAAAGGTTAGGACTATTCCACGAACAACTCCGGTGTATTGAAACGAATATCAGGAATTTGTTGCACGACTTCATTGTCTCCGCAGTTTTCCAAGTCGTTTTTGACACGGACATTTCCTTCACCATCAACCGTAAAGTACTGTGGATGCGCTTTAATGTAAGTTGCAGATTCACGAGAAAAACCATACCTCTGCAGTTGAATAGTGACTTCATTAGTAGTGCCATATTCAACATACTCGTACCAATTATTCCTGTCAAGCGATTTTTCGCCGTGGACACGCTTGTATTCATTGGAAAAACGCAAAAAGTAATTTGAAATGCTGAATAAAATTACATTTTCTATTACTTCCAGCGTATTGGCAAACACAATATTTCTATGCTCCAACGAATCTTTGCTGTAATACATCTTCGTATATCTGTTAATCCAAAACTTTTCCGGGTGCCTTTCTTGGTATTCCACTGCCCGCCGCATTATATAGTTCAGACCTTTGCCTTCCATCCATTGAACCAATATGACCGCATACCAGCGGAGTTTAGTGTAGTCACCATCCTCATCGCATTTTCCAAGAGTACTATACTCATACCGTTTCCAATCGAAAATTTCACCTAATCGGATAAGAAATTCAAGCACTTTATCAATGCTGAAACTACCATTCGACTCTGGCAATGGATAAGCGAATGTGGAATCTGCCGAAATAGCCGCACGCAATTTTCGGGTTTGGTCGAGCGAAATGTTTATGTCACTATCTATGATAGGGGTATATTGAGAAAAATTGCTCTTTATTTTTCCTTCGTCGCCTTCTTTCATGTACTTTCTGAATTCCTGCTGAATCAGACTGTCATTATCGTGCAGGATATCCTTCAGAAGAATAAGGCCAAACTTGCGCATCATGATGTATTCTTCTTCAGGTTGGTCATCGTTGTATTTATCAATAACCGAACTACCGCTTAATAGGGTTTCGATAATCCGCTTTTTGTGTTTTGGCTTCAAATCCTGAACCAAAGAAAGATGTTGATTTGGAATCCCAGATTTCAATTTATCAAGGAATACATCTTGTTTGTTATTTCGGGTTTCGTCGCTTATCATGAATACATTACCGGAGAGATTGTATTGTATTCGACCGACTCGGCCAATGAGGTTTCTAAAATCAACATCTGTCATCTGCGCACGCCCACTGTAATAGCTTGTGATAAACAGATTGTCTGCAGGTAAATTAACACCTTCGACTAATGTGCTTGTGCAGAACATCGCCGTAATCTTTTCGTCTTTGAAGAGTTTTTCAATCCTCATACGAATGGTGGACGGCAGATAACCTATATGATATGCAATGCCTTGCTCCAAAAGCCCTGCCAAGAAATAATCCCTATGCACCTGATTACGAACGTCTCGTGCCAATTCTGCAAGTTCAGGATCAGTTTGTCTTTGAACCCCACCATCAATCTGTTTCCGTAACCTTGCAAATGTAAGGGCAGCATTAATGGCTTTATCTTTGCTACTGAAATACGCAATCATCCTACTTGTTCGTTCATTGCTGTTTTTATAAAACAGTCCCATAAGCGGGATGACGCCGTCGTCGGGATCGGCATTTATGGAGCAAATGTACTCCAAAGTTTTCAGATGGTCATTATATATGTAAATCTGTTTTGTTTTCAGGTTTACAAGAAACTTAAACTGAATCACCGGAGAGAACGCTGAAGCGATGGCATTCTGCTTATCATATTCGCCAGAAGCTAAAAGACTCAAATACTCCTGCGGATTGGGTATATTGGGTGACGCAAAGATAAATTTAGGTTTTGCGGTTCGTCTGCTTAATTCGTCCACAACTGAATAGTAAAATGGGGCTCTGCTGTTACGCCCTGTCATTTTATGAGCCTCATCTATGAAGAGATAATCCAGCACGAAATCCGGTTTATCATTAAGCAGATAAAGCAACCGTTCCGGCGTCAGGACAAAAACGAAATTATGGTCGGGGTGGGTTTCTAAGGCCATATCATTGGCAGAAGAAACAACATGGTACTGATTTTCATCCAACAGGTTTTCGAGGTCATTTCGAATGATTTCGCTTCGCACCTCATTTATCAAGGCTTTGGTTGGAACAATCAGAGCATAATTCTTCTTTTGCCCTGCCAATATCTGTTCTTTAATAAACATACGCATGATAAACGACTTGCCCATCGATGTGGGTGCCGAATAGCTGAAACAGGCATCATCCAAATGCTCGTAAACCTTTCGCTGTTGCTGAAAAAACTTTTTTTCTGGAGCCGCAGGAACAGTAAGGTACAAGTCGCTCAAGGTGGAAAAGAGTTCATCCATCACAGTAGGCTCCACATACTGTGACTGCACAAGTTTTCTTCCCATAAAGTTCCCTGTACTTGTCAACACAGCCCCTGCGTAATAGTGTACAACTTCATCATCTGGGTATAAAGTAAGCAGCATGGTAATAATCTCATGTGCCCAAATTTTGTGAGAATCAGCTTTTTCTGCATGGGTTGATTTTGAAAGAAGATCCGCAAAGCGCAATGCGTCATCCACATTAATACCGCGAAGTTGTTTGATGTCGGTAATTTGGAGCACCGTAATCGCATAGTTGTAAAGAATATTCTTATACAGCTCATTTAGGTAATCATTCTCGTCAATCCCCTGGAAGAGGACATCTCCGAGTCGCATCTTTTCGGGCTGGTTCATATCGGAGTTCCTCCTCTCAATACGGCATCCATAATTTGCGTTTTCTCCTGTTCGGCATCATTGAACGGGACGATATAGACATAAAACGAGTGTCCCGTTAATCCTGCTGCAGAAATTTTCTCCGAAATATAACCTGCATGCTCTCTAATATCGCAGAGCATTTTTTGCTCTGCAAGAGCCTCAAAATCATCGCCGCGCCCGGCAGGATTCAAACCCAATTGATACCCCAAGAAAACACCGTATGCCGTGTCATATGTTTCCGGCTTTCCCGGCTGCGGAATGAGAATATCACTAAGAAGCGCAACTTCTTCTTGGTCGAAGAACTGATCTAAGACCGTTTTCTGTACCATTAATATTTCGCGACTTTCATGGGAGTCAATTTTACTTATTGTCTCAAACGCACGGTCGATAGCTGTTTTTACATCATCCACAATATTGGATGCGCCAAAAACCATTTGAAACTTTGTGTTTGGGGGCAAATCACTCGGTGATAGCAGGTGAATTCCTTTACACTCGCTACGGAATTGCGCCAGTTCTGTGTATAATTCCACACGGCTCATAAGTTTGGGCGCTTTCAATTTTTCCTCAAGAAACGCATATACGAGAATCTCGTCCAGCATATTTCCTGTTCCCTCGGCAGATGTGCCGCCGTTTTCGGCCATAATCCGCATTGCTTCGGATACGGCAGAATCGAGGTCATCATTTATGCGATAATTCTCAAGCTGCGCTCTGGAGAAAACATAACGTGCCAGGTTTCTACGCAAAAAGACTTGCAAATTATCTGTCGACAATTTGTTTCCACGCATTGCGGTGTGGAAGAAACGGATGTGATTTGCTTTGGGCAGACCAAGTCCTTCGGAATGCTGGACTTCTACAAAAACGCTGTCCAAGGTTAATCCACTATTTTTTATTGTCGATGAAATAGACTCGCTCATTCTTTCGGTCCTCCAATCTGCCGTATAATATAATTAGTTTTCGTTTGAAGCTGTATCTGACCCGGGAACTTCATAAGGCTTTCCGTCCTTGTTGTAGGTCAGATTAAATACAAGATCGGACAGCCATTTCTTAAACGATGGATTGTCCTGAAACTGTTTGAACAGCTCCATATTGTCCGCCATAATTGAAAAGATGACCTGTTGCAGCGCACGTTCGCTTTCCAAGCGCGCACTCTGCTCATCAGAGTTTCTCATGGCATTCTGATATTTTTCGTCCTTAGACACCATAGCCGGTATCTCAAGAATCTGTCGCCGAACATTGTCTGCGTCATTCCAGTTTATGTTTCCAAACATATCATTAAAGTTGGACAGAATAACGGACAACAGATCCATTTCCGGCTCGACGATATGCCCGACCTTTCCCGCCGGTACGGGAGCCACCTCCGTATCGGCATCTTCCAGGCGAATGGACATGACCTCACGCGCCTCGTTGCGGTAACTTTCGAGGTCAATCGTTTCAAGAATGCCCTGCGAAAGATCGTCCTCTCGCGGAGACGGCAGCTTTGGTATCAGCAAATTAAGGAAAATGGATAGCCGCTCCCAGTCAGCATTACCATACGGTAAGATCGCTCCGAGAAAGCCATAGGTTCGCACAAACGCCTTTGCTGCGCTCTTAAATTTAATCTGATCATCCGTGTCAAGCTGCTTGTAAACGGCAGTACAGGCATCCAATGTGGGATCAAGTTTGTCGCGATCCGCTCCATCCAGGTACAAGTTGACAAGCCGCTCGACATCTTCGTTGGAGAACACCTGGTATCCATCCATCGTTGCAACAAGGTCGTACAGCTTATTCGGATCGGTTTCGCCGGACAGAATCGTGGTGCGATAGTAGCGGGAAAATGATTCTTGAATCATCTCCGGCTTGTTTGCAAAGTCCAAAACGAAGGTATCGTACTTTTTCGGGCAGCAGCGGTTCAAGCGGGAGAGCGTCTGTACCGCCTTGATGTCATAGAGCATTTTGTCCACATACATGGTGTGGAGCAGCGGCTCGTCAAAGCCCGTCTGGAACATATCCGCAACGACGAGAATACGGTATGGGTCTTTCTTGAATTCTTTCGGAATCTTAGCATCTGGAAAGCCATTCAGCCCTGCCGATGTCAGCGGCGGTTCCTGTCCTTGATACTTGTTCTCACCAGAAAAGGCGATAATCGTCTTATACGGGCTGTGCCTGTCCGCAAGGCATTTATTGATGGCGTAATAATATTCGATACAGCGAGGAATGCTGGATGTCACGACCATAGCACGCGCCTGCCCTCCGATTTTACCCTTTGCAATGACCTGCTCGTGAAAATGGTCTACCATCATAGCCGCTTTCTTGGCGATGGTATAACTGTCGCTTTCCACAAAGTTGCGCAATTTCTTCTGCGCCCGCTTCTTATCAAACATCGGATCGTCCTCGACCGTCTTCATCAGCTTATAGAAGCTGTCGATGGGTGTATAGTATTGCAGCACATCCAGAATGAAGCCCTCCTGGATTGCCTGTTTCATCGTATACACATGGAAAGGTCTATGCTTGATATCGTCGCCATCCTGATACGGAACACCGAAGGTTTCCAGTGTTTTGTTCTTCGGAGTGGCGGTAAACGCAAAGTAGCTTGCATTGTTCAGCAGTTTGCGCCCTTCCATCATGGCGTTGATCTTATCCTCGTTATCCATCTCGTCATCGGAAGCAAGGCCGGAAAGTGCAAGGTTCATCTGCGCAGAGTTCCTTCCGCTCTGTCCCGAATGAGCCTCATCAATGATAATAGCGAAATGGTTATCCTTGTGTTCTGCTCCGATTTGCGGAACGATGTACGGGAATTTCTCAATCGTGGTGACGATAATACGCTTTCCGTCCGTGATGGCCTTCGTAAGGTCGCCTGAGTGCTCTGCCCAAGCGACCGTGTTGCCGACCTGCATAAACTGCTTGATCGTATCCCGAATTTGCTTATCGAGAATCCGGCGGTCAGTGACTACGATAACGGAATCCAACATCGGACGGCCGTCCTGCTCAAGTCCGATGAGCTGATGAGCAAGCCATGCGATAGAGTTGGATTTACCGCTGCCTGCGCTGTGCTGAATGAGATACTTTTTCCCGACGCCATTTGTTTTTACGTCGGCAAGCAGCTTCGTTACAACATCGAGCTGATGATAACGAGGGAAAATTTGCTTTTCCTTTTTCTTCTTGGTATCTTCATCTACCTCAACAACGACCTGCGCGTAGTTTTCTATAATCAGCGTCAGCTTTTCCTTGGTGAGGATATCCTTCCAAAGATAATCGGTCATAAGACCATCGGGATTCGGTGGGTTACCCGCTCCGTCATTACAGCCTTTGTCAAAGGGCAGAAACCAGCTGTCTTGTCCGGCAAGTTTCGTGCAGAACTTGATGCGGGCATCGTCAACAGCGAAATGCACCATGCAGCGTTTGAAGGTAAAAAGCGGCTCGCGGGGATCGCGGTCATCTTTGTACTGCTGCACAGCATCGTCCACATTTTGCTTTGTGAGCTGGTTTTTCAACTCAAAGGTGATAACAGGCAGACCGTTTATAAAAACGCACATATCAAGAGCCAGCTTCCCGGCATCCTGCGCATAGCGGAGCTGACGGGTAACGCTGAAAATATTCTTCTCAAACATCTCCCGTGCCTTGACATTGTTCTCGGTTGGCGTCAGATAGAACATGATGAGGTCGACCGGATACACCTTGATGCCGTTGCGGAGTACATCAATAATACCGCGCTTTGCGATTTCGCCTTGCAAACGGTTCAGAAATTGGCGCTTTTTCTGCTCGGACTTGAACACGCCCAGCTTGTCCATTTGCTCCGGCTGTGTATCTTGCAGAAAACGGAACAGTCGAGTTTCATCTATGGCGTACTCTTTATTATAATCGGCGTTGGAGCCTTCTTCATAGCCGTTGTGCTCAACAAGCCATTTTACAATCAGGGATTCGAGACCGCTTTCTCTTGTATTTGTAAAATCAGCCATGTTAATCCTCCTTCGCTTTTTTCTTTGCCGTCTTTTCGACCTCTTTGATTGTTTGCAGATATGCCTCCTCAACGGGAGAAAGGTTCTGCACCAGGAAACGCTGATACTCCCGGTTAGCCTTGTCCATTGCCTGCTTGTGGCTCACCTTGCCGGCACCAACCAGCACCTGCTCACCGGTGGAGGAAAGAACGCTGTCCAGATGCTCCACATAGTCACTCATGTACATGGGACGGTGGCGCATCGCCTGCACCTCGGCAAAGTCGAAATATCCGGAGACGATACCGTTTAGTATCCGCAGCTCTTCCTCTGTCAGATAGTTCTTGGCAATGCCGATGTCCTTCGCCGTCGGGAAATCGCCGGAGAATGCAGTCAGCCCCATGAACGGCTTGTCTGCGTCGGCACGCTCGTAGATTACTTCTGCCGCCGTATGACCGTGCGCGGCAAAGTGCAGCTTGTTTTGTACCATCTTGAAGAATGCCACGGATTCCGCGCTTTTCGGGTCATAGTCTACGCTGGTGGCATACAGGTCAAGCACCTGCCGATACATGACCTTTTCAGAAGAACGGATATCCCGGATACGGTCGAGCAGCTCTTTCCAGTAATTGCCGCCGCCGAGATTCTTCAGCCGCTCGTCGTCCATCGTGAAGCCCTTGACCATGTATTCCTTCAACCGTTCGGTTGCCCAGCGGCGAAAATTGGTGGCGATCATTGATTTTACGCGGTATCCGAGGGAGATTATCATGTCCAGGTTGTAATACGGAATCTCTCTTGTGACCTGTCTACTTCCCTCGGTTCGAACCTGTCGGAATTTCCGACAGGTTGAGGCTTCGTCCAGTTCGCCCTCCTCGTAGATGTGCTGAATGTGCTCCACAATATTGGTGCGGGAGGACTGAAACAGCTCTGCCATTTGCTGTTGGGTCAGCCACACGGTTTCATCCACAAAGCGGACGTCGATTTTCGTATCGCCATCTTCCGTCTGGTAGATAATGATGTCGCCCTGATTTTCATCGGGAACAAGTTTTTTCTCATCAGCCACGCTCAATCCTCCTGTTCCTCAATTTCTTCTTCGCCGCCGTCCTCGTTCTCCGCATCAGTGTCTTCATCCGCAAACTCGTATTCCGGGATTTCTATGCCGCGAACATCGATCTTGCCGGCGACGGTGTCAGCAACAAGGCGAATTTTCAAATCCTGCAAATTTGATATTTTTCCTTCCATCTTCGCAATGGCGGCGTCAATCTTTGCGCACACATCATCAAGATAATGGACGATTTCTTCCTGTTCATCAGCAGGCGGTACTAAGATGAATACATCTTTCAGCATTTTCTGCGTAATGCTGTATACTTTGACCCCATTAACCTTCTTGCGAATCTGATAACGCCAAGTAGGCGACTTAAACAGATAAGCAAGGTATTTGTTATTTGTCGAGCCATCGGGATGAGCAATGATTGAATGATACCCGGCAAATATGGTGTCATCCCAATCGATATAAGCACAGTTCCCGCAACCTGTCACATCTTCAGACGTATCGGCAAAAATGAAATCGCCTTTTTCGACAAGGCAGCTTTGATTCGTGGTCAGATAGGACTCATTCACATATCTGAGAAGTTCTTTGTTAAGGCCAACTCCTGAGTTCTTCTTGGAGTGAACCTGTCCGTAGCTGATTACTGCTATGCCGGTTTCTTCAAGGTTTGCCTTCGTGATGGAGAGACCTTTTCGGAAAGAGAACGATTCTCTTATGCGCTGAATCTGCCAATGCTCCGGGTAATCGATATCCCAACGAATGTCATCATTGCGGACAAGTGAGCCTTTACGCATACCTTTAACAGCCACCTCGTCAATTCGACGCTGTTTCATTTCATCCAGCAGCGCAATCTGATGTCGATAATTGGAAATCAGCTTATTGATGCTCGAAACCTTCCAATCCAGAAATCGCACAATCTGATCCTGCTCCTCGCGGGGCGGGACAGGCAATTGAATGGTTAAAAACACATCCGGATACAGCCTTAATCTGGACGGTCTTATTCCAGTTGAAAGAGAATGATAAACATCTACCAGTCGACGCTCTCTCAAGAGCATATCAAGATAGCGTGAATTAAATATATCCGACTTCTGCCGATACACATTGTATGCCGGACTGACCACACCTGCATATTTTGATACCCCAATAGCCCCTTGCCATGTCCACATGGTGTTTGCGGCGATATCCCCAATTTTGCAGAGCTTATATCCAACCAAAGATTCGGCTTGAAACATCGTTACATTTTTCTGACTACGAGGTGTTATTCCGGTAATATGAGAAACAGAGAGCAATTCTTCCTTTCCGTCCTTTGAACGCTCATCTATCTCTTGAAATAATTGTTTTCCGCGGATAAGTGGCCATCGTGCTGGATAACTTCGCTTATCAGCAGGATTGAATAAATTTGTACTCATAGCATTTCTCCCGTGATTTTGCTTAGCATACCATCAGATTCACTTTCCAGAATTTGAAGCTCGGTGATAATCTCTTTGACTTCCCGTAACTCCGCTGGCTTGTAGAAATACTTCGTGAAGCTTATCTCATAGCCAATCTGCGTCTTCTTCTCGTCCACCCATGCGTCCGGCGCGTAGGTCAGCACCTCATTCTTCATAAAGGCGTCAATTCCGCCCTCATAGGTAAACGGAATGTTCTCTGTGTCGCGCAGGTCAACATCCGGCTCGCCCTCGATGGGCTGTGCCGTCGGGTCTTTCTCGGTGATAAAGGGGCGTATCTTTTTCAACGCGGCGGCTTTCAGCTTGGTAGCCTTGGCAAAAGCGGTCCAATTATCCAATGGTGCGGTTTTTGCAGCCTTTTCGATAGCCGCAATCACGCTGTCGTATTCATCCGACTTCTTGAAAGTGTCTGCCGGAATCGGCCTGTCGGGGTACACGTGCAAACGCAGCGGCCGCTCCACGGTCACATTCCAATAGCCGAAGTCCTCGTTTCGGAGAACCATGCTAACCTCACTTTCCTCCATGGTGAGGAAGATGCGGACGATCTCCTTGCGAATATCCTCGGTAAACTCGCAGTTTTTCTTGCCCATATTCTTGCGCAGGGCAGACTTCATCGCCGTTGCGTCAATGAGCTGAATCTTGCCTTTGCGCCGCTCTTCCTTCTTGTTGGAAAGAATCCAGATGAATGTGCCGATACCTGTGTTGTAGAACATATTCTCCGGCACGGCGATAATGGCCTCCACAAGATCGTTTTCAATCATATAACGGCGGGCATTGCTCTCACCGCTCCCCGCATCGCCCGTGAAGATAGACGACCCGTTATGTACCTCCACAATACGGCTGCCGAGAGGCGTGTCTTTCTTCATCTTAGCCACATTGTTCAACAGGAACAGAAGTTGACCGTCGCTTGTGCGCGGAATCATCGTAAGCTGCTCTCCGCCATCCAGATAAGCATTGAAACGGCTGTCGAGGATTTCCTTCTTGCCGCCCATTTTCTCGGCATCGGTCTTCCAGCTCTTACCGTAAGGAGGGTTTGAGAGCATGAAGTCAAACTGCCGGGTGGCGTTGCCGTCCAAAGACAGCGTTGAGCCGTAACTGATGTGTTCCGCCTGGTCGCCGTCGCCCTTGAGCAGCATATCTGCCTTGCAGATGGCATAGGTTTCCGGGTTAATCTCCTGTCCAAAAAGGTGGATAGAAACATTTTTGCCGCGCCGTGCCGCCAGTGTCGTAAGACGATCCTGCGCAACGGTGAGCATACCTCCCGTTCCGCAAGCTCCATCGTAGCAGGAGTAAGTAGCGTCCTTGATCTGATCCGCAATCGGCATAAAGATAAGGTCTGCCATCAGTTCAACAACATCGCGGGGTGTCCAGTGTTCTCCGGCTTCCTCGTTGTTTTCTTCGTTGAACTTGCGGATCAGCTCCTCGAAAATCGTGCCCATGCCGTGATTGTCCAGGCCGGGATGCTTGAGGATGGTCTTTTCCTCGTCCTTGTATACTGGATTGGGGCTGAGATTGATGTCCGGAGAAATGAATTTTTCGATGACCGCGCCGAGAATATCTGCTTCGATCATGGTGTCAATCTGATTGCGGAATTTGAACTTTTCCAGAATCTCCTGCACGTTCGGGGAAAAGCCGTCCAGATAGGCTTCAAAGTCTGTCTTCAGGGTCTGCTTCTTTGCCCGGCTGGTGAGGTCACGCAGACGGAACGGTGATGCGTTGCAGAAAGCCTGTCCCGCCGCATTGCAAAGCGCAGGCCACTGATTATCGATGTGCGCTTCATCCAGCATCTTCTTCATGTTGAGAACGGCTTCTTTGCTGTCCTCCAACAGAGCATCCAGACGACGAATGACCGTCATGGGAAGAATTACATCGCGGTACTTGCCACGCACATAAACATCGCGCAGACAGTCGTCGGCAATTCCCCATATAAAACTAACTATTTGATTATGCACCTGATTGTCCATATTTCTTCGTTTCCTTTCGCACTATAGTGAGCCGCTACTATCATATCAAATTCGCTGTCCAATAAAACGGTCTTAGTCGGTATTTTCTGCTTTATCATCAGCTGCACCGCCGGATCGAATCCAATCATCTACCTCCGACAGTTTGAACTTCCACAGCCTGCCCACCTTGTACGCAGGCATATTTCTTTTGGCAATCCAAGCAAGAATTGTCTCTCTGCCAACGCCGAGATATTCCTGTACTTCTTTAAGTGTAGACCACTTTTCAATATTCACATTGTTTTCAGCCACTTGTTTTCCTCCTGACTTTAAGCCTTGAATGTAACATTAACAGTAAAATCGAATACGAGTCTGCTGCCTGGGAAACAGTTATTTCCGTTAGAATCCTGCATTTCCCACACGCAGTTATAAGAGCCTTCAATGCCACGGGAGTCCGCTTCCGTGGTTATTTTTATAAAATCGAGAGGCTTTGTTTCCGGAATGTCTATTGTGAGTGGTGTGAATTGAGGCTTGATTTCACTTTGATTAATGCACACCAGTTTTCTGCCACTCCACAGGCAACGGCCTCGATTTTGTATGCTCCATTGATGGGGGAATTGCTGATAGCATCCGACGGCATGGCATCTGTCGTGTTGCTCTACCCACAAATCATCACCGTCATAAAGACGCTTTGGAATCTCGTAGTGAGCTGCAGCCTCGGATACAACTGCGTTCTCATATGCACTCGAAACAATACAGTCAACGGTGTCATCTTTGCTGCCTATAAACGCTGCAATCTGTCGAGCCATTGCAATACTTAATAGCTTTTTGTTTTTCTCCAAATTCGCAGGAGTAGCAAAGGCATCGCACAATGCGACCACAAACTCGTCTTTTATATGCTTTTCGTAGTAATCCGCTATTTTAGTTTCATCAACCGGCTTCGGAAAATGTTTCTTCATATTGCCGTTGAGACTTTTAGTTGTACCGACATAAACCGCTTTCAAATAATCATCGGAATATTCACGGGTAATTCCAGCCGCCCTAAACAGTCCCTTCAAATACTGCGCCTGCGACGAACAGGAAAACCAGCTCGGTTGCCCGACCGCACAAAACTCCGAAAATATCATTAATTCACCGCCTTCTGAAAAGAACCATCAAAAAGAACCAAAGAACCATGAGACCCTTCACCGCACTATATTCCAACCGCAAATTTGCCCAAGTATCATATAAGTGGCGGTTGGGAAATGCCTGCGGATACGGTTTCGAGGATTCAAAAGTCCTCCAAAACGCTCCTAAATGATTTTTACATTTCATTATAGCATGAAAATGTGAAAAAATCAACGCTTTCAAGGTGTTAATTCGCATAAACCAACGATAACTCACTTTTAAGAGGGGGCGCCAACGGCAAAGAGGTACATTCACCGGCCATGAATGATCCAGTGCCTACTTGCCGCAAAATCACAGCTTTCTGTCTGGATTGGGACGCTGATATGAAAAGGAGGGACAAGCAGTGACAAAATCCGAACGTCGTAATTGGATTATCAACATTGAGAACACCGCTGCTACTGTCAGCGCCCAAGTTGGTCAAGCAGTAGTTGATTCTGTTTTCAAAAGATACGGCGCACATAGCGTTGAAGACTTAAACCCGAGCGACCTGCCCGAAGTCTTTAGCAATCTGTACGCAATCGAAGCAGATCTCGACTAAAGCAAATCGTCCTGAGCAAGACATTAAACTGCTCGCCGCCAGATACCGCATTATCTGATCAATGATGGCTCAACGGCATCCGGCGGAACAAGTAAATAGTGTAGCTGCCTTTTGAGCGGGTTTGCTGCAGACCGAAACGGAGGTTTCCGTGAGGACTGCGGTCGGTTCTTTGCACCCAATTTTAGGCAGCACCCAGAGTCCTCCGTTTCGAGAAATCGAAAATCGGAGGATTTTTTATGCAAAAGAATGACAATCACGCCGCCCCGCAGATCTACTACCGCCCCCTCCGCAAGTGGATCGAAGTCACCCCGGAGGAAAAACAGAACTGGGAACGCTTCATCGGTACAACCCGCAAAGCCAAACAGAGATCCGGTGCTTGCTGCATTCCTTATAAGAAAAGCTACAAGTGCGACGGCCTGTGCGAAGAGTGTGAGTACCGCTGTATCCCCCAAGATGCCGTCCTGCCCCTCTCCATCGAAAATGAAACGGAGATTGTTCGTAAGACTGGTGCTAAAGATACCTTCCTTGCTGATGATGCTATGACCACGGAAATCAGCATCGACAGCATGATTCTGAACCACCTTCTTTCCGAACTGCGAAACTCCGACCCGGAAAGCTACCAGATTCTTATGGTTCTGGCAGACGGACTGTCCGAGCGCGCCGGGGCTGAAAAGCTGAATATACCTCGAAATACCTTTGTGTATAAGAAGAATCAGCTGTTAAAGCGCATCCGCGAAAATTTCTAAAAAACTTTTATTCTCTTTCGGCCATTTCCTCCTTTCCTGTCCAGATGGATCGATGAAAGGCAACACAAGACGCCTTGGGAAAGGAGGAAACGCCGATGAGTAACACCGCAAAGAACTACCCTGGCATCACAGCGGACGAGGATATCGTGGAAGTCCTTACCGCCATCAGCGTGGTGTCCCGCAGACTGGCTCGGAATATCGCAGCCGTCAGCCAGCAGAGTCAAGTCAAGGAAGGAGGAAAACAGAATGAGCAAAATCAAGTTGCTTTTGGATGTTGTCGAGGATGTCCGTGCTGTAGCCGATAGTCTCATCCCGGTTATTGAGAAGTTCAAGAACCTGGCCGAGAGCCTCCAGGCTGTAGCAGATGCCTTGGCATCTGCGGAGACGAAGGTAGAACGCATTGCTGCTCCTTCTGAAGAGCCGAAAGCCCTGCCTCAAGAGACCAAGGCCGAAGCCACCCCTTCTTTGGAGCAGGTCAGAGCCGTTCTTGCGGACAAATCCCGCAAGGGGCACACCGCTGAGATCCGTGCTCTGCTCCAGAAGTACGGCGCA
>CAVHXA010000047.1:0-2948 GCA_963639765.1 Oscillospiraceae bacterium
AATCAAGCCCATCCACCCCGTAAAAGCAAAACAGCCACTCGGCAGAACGTTCGTGATCGTCCCCCGCCGCATGGCTGTTTCTAGAAATCGTGGTTTATTCTTGTGCCGCTTCAGAAAGATTTTGGAAATACTTTGCCTCCAGCATACCATAGGTAGACGTCTCGTCAATGATAGCTTTCACCAATCGATCCAGTTCCTCATTGTCAGAGTAATCCGCCGGAGCAAAGTAGCGGATACGACTGTCCCGAATCATCTTAAGCACTTTTGCCTTATCATTCGTCTCCGGGTTATAAACGCCAATGGAATGCCCACCGGAAGAATTTACAAGTTTCATACATGGGATATCCGTATCGCTGTCACCGATGTAAACGATGTTGCGAAACGGCACACGCATGTGATCTGGCGGAAAGCAGTCGTTTACGGCAGGGTCGTTGATATCCAGTGTTCCTTTTTCAATGCGGAACAAAAATTGCGTTTTACTGGTGTAATTTATAACCTGCGCCGGCCACACAGCCACGCCACGCTCGTTATAATAAAACGAACTTGCATAGATTTTTTCAAAAACTCCGCTTTTCGCTATGAATGTCCCTTCGATCATTTCTTTCAATCCGGAGGAAATGATGTAGTGTTCCACAATGACGTCATGTGCTACCCCATAGGCTCGGATCCGTTCAAACCATTCCTCCACACCACGAAACAGTTTCACCTTTGCTCCGTACTCGGCAAGTTTCCTTTTTGTGAAGACAAAGTTTCCTTCCGCCTCTGTCATCATCGTGTACATATAAGCCAAGTTGGTATCCATATCATTGTCCTGAGCGAGCTTGTTGGATTTTTTCCAGAATTCCTCGATATCATAGCCAACCGATTGGATATAGCCTTGTGCCTGCATGTTATCCGGGGACAGCGTTTTATCAAAATCATAGCAAATCGCCAGAACCGGGTACGTTTCTTTATTTTTGCGTTCATATTCCATTTGTGTTCCCCCTTCCTTAAAGTATGCTTCATTTATTCATGCTCCAATGCCAACAGGATACTTACCACAAAGTGTTCGTTTTCTTCAAAAATCTGCAAGTCGCCATTGCAATACCGCACGACCTGCCGTATCATTTTGATGCCAATGCCATGATTATTGCTATCGCGTTTGCTGGTTCGCAATTTAGGGTTGTCCGCCAGAACAGATTTTTCAATTTTATTGCGTATCTCAATGGCAAGGTAACCCTTGACTTCGTGCATGGAAAAACGAATGTCTGGGTCAGCCACACTTTCAGACGCTTCAATCGCATTATCCCACAGGTTAAAAATCAAACTGCAAAGCATCTGCTGATTGATGGCGATTTCAGGCGGCAGCAACACATTGAGCGCCGTTGGGACATTGCGCTGCCGACATTCATCCACTTTTTGGGAGAGAAGCATATCCACAAAATGGTTCCCCGTCGAAACCGTCTCATTCCGTGCAAAAGATGGCTCAACCACTTTATGCAGATACTCTAAAGCGTCGTTATATTTTTCTTCCTTAATCATAGATTCGATCAGAAAGTAGTTGTTTCGCAGCTCATGACGAGCAGCGCGGGTGTTTTCCAGCATAACTTTTACATTATCCATCTGACGGATTTGAAATGCCAGTGTCTGGTTGTCAAGTGCGAGCTTTACCTGCGTCTGCATTTCCTTCATCAGGCGCATAAACAGCAGGTAGATCAACACATCCAGCGTCAGCAATACGATACCGGTTGCCAGAAAGTGGCTGCCTTGCTTTTGCCCCGCCCACAGCCCTGTCAGGATCATCATAATAACAGGCGTGATGCTGATTGTCACCCAGTACGAGTACGAATGGTTCGATTTTGCGGGCACTGTCACGAGGCGGTACACATATGCAAACGCACACAGGATCACCACGGCCAGCAGATCACTCAGCACGGATGTTGTGCCAGCCAAATCCGTTAGAGCAACCTTTGTGACCGTATTTACAAGCAATATGTTACTGGCGAAAAACAGCAGTGAGCAAATGCACTGGCTGTCCAGCACCTTTATACAGGCGTGAGCGTAAAGCCAAGCACACAATACCATGACAAGCAGGTAGGTCGCATACAGGGCTGCTTCCGGCATGCCCATAGCGCTGCCGATAAACTGCAATGTCCCGTTGCTCAGGGCATAGGCCGCCGTTGAAAAAGCAAAGCCTGAACAGGAAGTATTGCGCGATACCTTCCGCGGAAAAGCAGCGCGAATCATCGCCAAAAGGCATGCATGATTCAGGATACCATACCAATCACAAACGCAGTTGATCCACTGTGTCATAGACCGGCCCTCCTCCAGCGAAAAAATTCACTTTTGACCTCGGCCACACGGTTGCGGCTTAGCGGAAGCTTTTCGCCGTTATCCAGCACTACATCGGTATTATCCAGCCGAAAAACGTAATGCGGGTTTACCAGATAGCTGCGGTGCGGCCACAGAAAATCAAAGGCTTCCATTTCGCTTTTTATATCCTTAAACGCCGCTTTAACCTCGACGATGCCATCCTTTGTATGCAAAAGGCAGACTTTGCGGCTGGCCTCGACATAGTATAGTTTGTTGATGCTGACCGATACCACTGTATTGCCTGGCTCGTCCTTGATGCAGAGATAGCGCTCGGCTCGGCGGTCCAATTCAGTGTTCATATCGCAGCAAAGCTTTTCGATTTCCGCCGAGAAATGGCTCTTGCGGATGAAGCGAAACGGCGAGACCTCAAACGTTTGAAATACCAGTTCTTCACGGTTTGACACAAACACAATCAGCGCATCTCCATCCCGCCGACGGAAGTGGCGGCACAGTTCGATGCCGTCCAACTCAGGCATATCAATATCCAGCAAAAGAGCATCGTAGCACGCACCCTGCTTCAGACGTGTTTCCAGGTCCTGCGGGCTGGTGTAGCCGTCCACCAGAACCGGCTGATTCAGCTTTTCAAAGTTTGACCG
>CAVHXA010000047.1:2971-10375 GCA_963639765.1 Oscillospiraceae bacterium
ATCATGTACGATGTACTGCATTGCTGTTTTTTCGTCATCACAGACCGCAATCGAATACATCCTGCATAGCTCCTTTTCCAATATTCCTACTTCTAATTTTACGAGCTGTGCCGTGATTGTCAATGTGTTTTCTGCCGTAGTACAACAAAAATGCAGCCCTGCGCTGCGAAATCAAATCTCGCACTGTCGCAGGACTGCATCTTATGCCGCCGGCATGTATAAGCTGTTTTTATTTACTTTGTTTCAATGGTGACATCATTCTTTTTGTTCTTATATAGCCCATAGAAGAACATGCCCCAGACGACCACAAACAGAATCGAGCAAACTGCGATGATGCCGTAGCACAGGTACTGACACGGGGCAATGCCGGTATGGATAATGGAGTTGGGGGCGACACCGTTCATTGCATTGGAATTTACCTTGGTGTACAGGATGTCCTTTACAGCACGTCGCATAGCAATCACGCCGGAGGCGGTGTTCTTTGTTTCATCCAACAGGTTATTCTGACCAATAGCCAGCAGCAAATCGCCGCCGTTAAAGACAAAGTTGTCCTGACTCATGTAAGGGTAGGCAGCAGCATCGGTAATTACCGTGCCCTGGAAGCCCCACTCGTCGCGCAAAACGGTATTCAGCAGGTTGCTGTTTGCGCCGCACCAGGTCTGGCCAATGTAGGTAAAAGCGGACATGATGGCTGTGCAGGCGGAAACTGTCTTGGTTTCTACCGTACCGTTTTCATCTGCGATATAGCTTTCCTCGGCAGTCGCAGTCTTTACAACGATCTCATAGGGCTTCATATAAATTTCACGCAGAGCCTGCTCGGTAACCCAGATGGAGCATGTCAGGTCATCGGTAGCGCCCATAAAACGCCAACTCTGGTTGATGCCGTCCCAGTTGCCGATAGCATCCATGTTACGGTAGGTTTCGGTATCGTTTACAACAAAATGCTTGACATATGCGTACACACCCTTAGAAGCTGCACCGGAAACCTCCTGTGCACACATATTACCCGCAAGGACGGGATCTTCAGAGAAGTACTCGAAGTTGCGGCCGCCGAACGGTGTGCGGTGCATATCCAGGCCGGGTGCATACCAGCCGGAAACACCGTTCTGCAAGCCTTCTTCGCCAATGGCCGCGCCGACCTCGTAGATCAGGTCATCGTTCCAGGTGCAGGCCATAACAACCTCGGACGGCATAGCCTGAGAGCTGCCGGAACCGCCGGTGCCGTTCACATCACCGGCTGCGCCCTGCCACTTAATAGCTGCAGGACCATCGTTGTCGGCTGCTGCGGGGATGCCCAAGCGGTCAATGCCGGCAGACGCAAAGCTGCCGCCGCAAATAAGTGATTCCATCTCTTCAACCGTGAGCTGATCCATAAAGTCATCCCACGCTTCATCATCGTAGCTCAAGCCACGCAGACTAATCAGCTGAATTCCGTTGTCAGCACCGGTCGTAGGCATCTCATCTTCATCGTTGATGTAGCCTTCTGCGGAGGGACTGAATGTTCCGGTCATCGTAGCTTCGCCTGTAACCATGGAGACACCGCCAGCAGTCTTGCCCTGCAAGGCGGACTTGAGCTCATCTGACATAACACGGTCTTCATCTGTTGCCATCGTGGGGAACGTGCCTTCACCGGCTTTCGTACCCCAATCCGAACGGGTAAAATCGACCATGTTGGTGCTGCGCTCGGCAAGATCCTCAGTGAAAGCATTCGTAGCGGCAGTCAGGTCACTCTGGCGCTTGTTTTCGTCCGTATCGTACGCCTTCATGTCATCGACAGTATAGGTCAGCACACAGTCGTCAGACTTAACAGTGTGTGCATCCGTGCGCAAAGTCAGCGTGTAGTCGCCGGCGTCCAGCACATAGCAGCCGATAGTACCATCAGAATTGGCATGATCCTGATCGTAGGAGGCCATATCCTCAACGGGCAGGGTCAGGGTAATATTCTCAGACTCGCCGGGCTGGAGCAGACCGGTCTTTTCGTAGGCACCCAGTACAACGGTAGACTTTTCTGCGCCGCCTTCAACGTAGGGAGCTGTGTAGTACAGCTCCACAACGTCCTTACCGGCAACGCTGCCGGTATTTGTGACTTTGATGGTAACGGACAGTCTGTCAGTGGTATCAACATTCAGCTTCTGATCCACGACCTCCCAAGAAAAATCCGTGTAGCTCAGACCGTAGCCGAACGGATAGACAACACCGGTATCGCTGCTGCCGGTAACAGAACCGACTGTAATGGGTTCATCTTTCTTCCATCCGCAATACCATGCGTTGGCAGCTTCCTGACCAGAGTTCTCCGCCAGTAAATCAAAGGCAGTCTCATAGTAACGGTAACCGAAGTAGATGCCCTCCTCGTACTGCATGAAGGTAGTATAGGAATAGCTGCCGCCCTCCTGGCTATCCTCAATTCGGTTTTCTGCACCATACCAGTTGACAGAAGGACCGGTGGTCTCGTACAGGTCGGGATCACTAACGTTCTGGTATGTGGGGTCAAGTTTGAAGTTGGCGTACATCGTGTCCGTCAGCTTGCCGGAAGGGTTCACAGTGCCGCGCAAAATCTCGCCCACAGCCTCGAAGCCAGTGCTTCCGCCCGCAGCTGCATACAGGATCGCACTGACTTTTGGATCGTTCTCCAGCTCGGCCAGCTCCATCTGGTTAGAGGAGTTAATGACAACAATAATATTCTTGATGCCGTCATTCTGCTCCAGTGCACTGATGGTGGCTTCCTCGGCATCGGTCAGTTCCAGATAGTGCTTAGTCTCGCTGTAACCCATCTGGGGGTCGGTGGAACCGTTCAGCGAGGTGTTCATGTTCAGGGCTTCGTCCTGACCCTCGCCGCCGTGACGGGCAATCCAGACGATGGCGGTATCGGAGTAGTCGGCAGCCTGTGCAACCATGTCATCGGTGACAGGCATTTCCGGCAGCATCCAATAGCTGGAGGAGGCACTCACACCGTCCGTGCTGGCACCGGGGCGTACCGTGTTGCCTGTATCTTTGCTCCACTTTTCGTAGCTGCTTTGCAATGTGGGGTTCACCTCAAAACCAGCATCCTCAAGACCTTGCTTGGGACTAATGGACGTAGAGGCATCCGAACTGCCGGAACCAGTACCGCCATATACCGGGTTTGAAAAAGCCCAGCCGAATACGCTGACTTTGGAAGTGTTCGTCAGTGGCAGCGTGTTATCTTTATTCTTCAACAGAACAAAGCCTTCTTCGGCAACCTGCAAGCAGACATCGCGGGAGTGCTGTGCTGCATCCTCAGCAGTTGTGTCGGATTTACCGTAGTAGTCCGTGTCCCAGTCTTCAGTACCCTCAGCCTTGGTAACTGTAACCTTGGCTGCACCAATGTACTGGTCCAGAATGTAGTCAAAATAGTTTGCTGCGTAATTCAAAACGATCGACAACACCAGTAAAATTGCAGTGATGGGCATCATAATCTTGACTGCAAGACTTGATTTACCCTTTTTGTTGCTGGGGTTCATTTGTTTTCCTCCTTTTTTTCTCCTCTTTCACCACAACACTGCCGGCAGGTGTATCAGCTATAGAGGATTTCTTGAATTCAGTATATAAAAACATCCCCCATTTACGCAAAAAACGGTACGAAATGTCCAAATAAGGAACGAGATGTAAAAAACATGTGAGGTTTTTATTAAATTTTCTTGTCGCACCGCGGTTTCGCATAGGCATTTTCTTACTGGTGCAAACATATTCCGTTAAGGAAATGCTGATTTAATCATTGTTTCTGGCAAAAGTCATGCGCCATTCCGGTATTCTTGACAGCCTCAATGAGACCCTCGCTGGTGATGGTAGCGGTCGCCATTGCATCAACAGCAACCATATTGCCTGCAACCATTTCGGGAATAAGCTTGTCAAAGGCAGGTGTACCAGCGCCCTCGGTCTCCGACTGCTCCTTCACCTCGATATTGGCGATGTCGCCGTTCTCGTCCAAGCTTTTCGCGAGGTGATTTCGTTGACTGCATAATCAAAAAACGATCCACAGCGGAATTTTCCATGTAGAATGCAAGTCACTAAACCAGCATTCGGAAGGAAACCGCATGGATCGTTTTTTCGATTACTCGTTATTCCCAGTAATGTAGTAGTCACAATATTCGCCGCCACTCGCCAGCGTCTGTTTTCTGTGCAAAACGCCGTGTTGGAGCGTGATCATTACTTCGTCAAGCTCGCAAAACAACGGCATAAGTTCAGAAACACCGAGTTTCTTCGTGTAAATGCAAATCGGACAGCGAGTAATGCGATAGTAACAGGCATCCTTACACGGCTGCCCGACGAAATCCACCTTGAAGGAGGTCGGATATTTCGCCTCTTTTTCCGGTGTATACCATTTGGCGTACTTGACAACGCTCTTTTTGTTCTCCGCCTTACCCTTATCGGTATTCAAGTCGGTCTTTGCAAAATACCACTTGATATGATAGAGGGAGCGGCGCATCATTTCCTGCACGGTCGTCGGCGGAATTTTCTTATCGCTTGCTACATATGGTGCAACGAAGGCAAGCGCAAACAATTCGTTGTATGCCATTGGGTTATCGTCGCCAATGTCGTCGGCTTTTTCTACCAGTTCACGATATACCTTTTTGCTCTTTTTCATAACGTCAGCGGCATATTCTTTGCCGTATTTTTCTGCCAAAACCTTTTCCATCGGTCTTTTGAACATCCAGAAATAAAAACTGTTGTATTTCATGTCACTCTTCCTCACGTGATTTATTTGCAGAATCAAAAATCGCAGTCCAGCCGCCGAAGTGATAAACCATCAACGCGTCCATATACCGCTCGGCAGTCTTGCAATCGGGACACTCCGACACGATCCGACGGTAGCTGTCAAACTGTGTGGAGATTAAAAGTCCAATCAGCTTTTCATCTATATCATCCACGCCCTCTGCGTGGAAGAATGTGGCGCTTTCTTTGATCTTGCTTTGCACAAGTCCGTCGAAATAATGCTCAAAGCTGCTTCCTGCACTGCGGCAAAGGAGAAGTACCGCTTCCTCGTAATGGTCAAAAATCAAGCGGAGTATTGCTGCGGATTCGTGCTGCATTGAGGCTTTCAGTCCCGCAATAAAATCATTCTCTATAGCAGAATAATACTCGGTCTTAGTATTTTGAAACAGGATCTCGATCTCGTTCAGAAGTGGGCTGAGTAAAAAACCAAACAATTCGTTCTTTGACTTATAGCGTGTCTGTATCGCACCGACGGTCGCACCGGTTTTCTCCGCGATTTTCCGCAACGAGGCACCGGAATAACTTTTTTCCAAAAATTCCTCACGGGCGGCGGTTATGATCTTATCATCAAGTGAATGGTCTCTGAGTGCCATTTTATCGCCTCGCTTTCAATAATAACACCGTAATCAATTACGATGTAATTGTAGCATTGCTTATCACTCCTGTCAAGTACGCAAAGCCTTTCAAGGTTCAGGATATGACCGGTATTGGCGTACTCGTCCATCAGACAGCGCTCATACATTGGCAGCCTGCTCTGCGCAGAAGCCATCAGTGGATTTTGCACTTCTTCAAATCTAACTGACATAAAAAATCGACACCCGCTTTTCAGCGAGTGCCGACTTTGTTACCCTATAATACGCTTTGATTTTTTCGTAAGTAGCGCAAGTTTGGCGTAAATCCGCTTTTGCGCACTCAAAAACCAAATGTTCATGCGACCATTGAGCAGTGATTAGTACATGCCGCCCATGCCGCCATTATCGCCGCCTGCGACAGGAGGTGCAGGGGGCTCCGGCAGGTCTGCAACAAGGCTTTCGGTGGTAAGAACCATTTCAGCAACGGATGCAGCATTCTCCAAAGCAGAGCGTGTGACCTTGGTCGGATCAACAATACCTGCGGCAATCATATCATCAACAAAGATTTCCTTCTGAGCATCAAAGCCATAGTTCGGCTTATTTGCGGAGACGATCTTGTCAATGATTACACTGCCTTCCAAACCCGCGTTCTTTGCGATCTGACGCAGAGGAGCTTCCAGGGCCTTCAGGATGATTTTTGCGCCCGTGCGCTCATCGCCCTCCAGCGTATCGCACAGCTCACGCACTGCGGGGATCGCATTGATCGGAGCAGTACCGCCGCCTGCAACGACGCCTTCCTGAACGGCAGCCTTCGTTGCATTCAGAGCGTCCTCGATACGCAGCTTCTTGTCCTTCATCTCAACTTCTGTTGCTGCACCGACCTTGATAACAGCTACGCCGCCTGCCAGCTTGGCCAGACGCTCCTGCAGCTTTTCACGGTCAAAATCGCTGGTAGCAGCCTCAATCTGGTTGCGAATCTGAGCCACGCGGGATGCGATTGCATCCTTATCGCCGTAGCCGCCAACGATCGTGGTGTTTTCTTTAGAAACCTTTACCTGACGTGCATGACCGAGCATCTGAAGATTTGCATCCTTCAGCTCATAGCCCAAATCAGAGGAAATCACAGTGCCGCCTGTCAGGGTAGCAATATCCTGCAGCATTTCCTTGCGGCGATCGCCGAAGCCGGGAGCCTTAACAGCGACGACCGTAAACGTGCCGCGCAGACGGTTGACAATCAGCGTGGACAAAGCCTCGCCCTCGATATCCTCTGCAACAATCAGCAGCTTCATGCCGTTCTGGACGACCTGCTCAAGCAAAGGCAGCAGATCCTGAATCACACTGATTTTCTTATCGGTGATCAAAATTGCAGCGTCATCCAGCACTGCCTCCATCTTATCGGTATCCGTCACCATGTACGGTGTCAGATAGCCACGGTCGAACTGCATGCCCTCAACGATTTCGTTGTAGGTCTCAGCAGTGGTCTTGTTCTCCTCGATCGTAATAACGCCGTCAGCAGTAACCTTCTCCATTGCCTCTGCAATCAAGCGACCAATCTCAGGGTCACCTGCAGAAATTGTGCCAACGCGAGCAATGTCATCTGCACCGTTCACCTTCTGGCTGTGTGCCTTGATCGTCTCAACAGCCTTATTAACAGCCTTATTCATGCCGCGGCGGATATCCATGGGGTTTGCGCCAGCGGTAACGTTTTTCATACCCTCATTCACCATCGCCTGTGCAAGGACAGTAGCAGTCGTGGTGCCGTCACCTGCTGCGTCGTTAGTCTTTGTAGCAACCTCACGCACCAGCTGTGCACCCATGTTTTCGAACTCGTCTTTAAGCTCGATTTCCTTGGCAATCGTTACACCGTCATTGGTGATGACCGGTGCGCCATACTTCTTGCTCAAAACCACGTTGCGGCCCTTGGGACCCAATGTGATTTTGACTGTATTTGCCAACGTATCAATACCTGCACAAAGAGCCTTACGAGCCTCTTCGCCCTGCTTAATCTGTTTAGCCATATTGTTAAGTCTCCTTTTTACTCAAAAATGCTGCTCAGTCCTCAACGACTGCCAGAATATCGCCCTGACGAACAATGGTGCAC
>CAVHXA010000047.1:10413-13920 GCA_963639765.1 Oscillospiraceae bacterium
CTGTACCAGAGTACTTGCTTGTAAGAACCTTATCGCCGACCTTAACAGTCATCTTGACCTCTTTGCCATCAACAATGCCGCCCGGACCTACTGCCAGCACTTCAGCAACCTGAGGCTTTTCTTTTGCGCTTCCAGTCAGAATGATGCCGCTTTTGGTGGTCTCCTCGGCTTCAACTGTCTTGATAACAACGCGGTCTGCAAGAGGAATGATCTTCATAATTCTTGCCCTCCTATAATAAATTCAACGTAAGTCTATTTGTTAGCACTCTGTTTCCATGAGTGCTAAGCATATTGTACTCATCTTTTCAGTAAAAATCAAGACCTTTTTTCCATTTTTTTGTTAAGATTTTATGACCGTGATTCATTTCTTTGAAAATTCGCAATCTTGTATTTTGCCGGTCGATCTACCCTATGAATAGCACTTGACAAATTGCAGAAAGCGATGTAAACTACAACACGTAAGATTTCAGCCATATGGGCCTATAGCTCAGCTGGGAGTGCAAGAGTATCGCTTTTGTGCCCCACGGAGTTGTGGGCATTAGAATGGGGAGTATAACGGTTGGTCGCCCAACCGAGTTACGCCCCTAAATATGGGCCTATAGCTCAGCTGGGAGAGCGTTCGGTTCGCATCCGAGAGGTCAAGGGTTCGAATCCCTCTAGGTCCACCAATTTGCCGCATCGTTTTGTACGATGCGGCGTTTTTTATATCTAAAAAACCTTGGCAGACCGTGCCGGGTTCCGAACCCTGAAGTCGGATGCGAACCGGGCGGGGTCATAAATGTACTTTTTGAAAATCCATCGTTTTCACGCTTCTTTCTTTGAGTTTTGCATAGTGCTGTGGGCAAGCGCATCGCTTTTATGCCCCCTTTTCGGAAATTTCTTCAAAAATTTCCGCATGCCCGTTGAAAATGCAAACTGCACACTGACATTGTACAAATGTGGGTGCAGGGGCAGAACGCTTTGAAATTTTAGTGATTCACAATTTTGCTCCCACCAAACACCTGCGACATTTCCATGTGCGCCAGTGCTTCGTCAATCAGAGCCACCTCTGCGGCAGACAATACGACATCCGCTGCACCGGCATTTTCCTGCAAACGGCTGAGCTTCCGGGTGCCGGGAATCGGTACAATATAGGGCTTTTTGCACAGCATCCACGCCAGCGAAATCTGGGCAGGTGTTGCATTTTTCTCGGCGGCAAGACGGTTCAACAGTTCCAGCAGCGCGTGGTTCTGGTCGATGCTGTCCGGCTGGAACTGCGGCATAACGCTGCGGTAGTCCGTGCCGGCTTCAAACTGGGACGTCTTATCGTATTTGCCGGAGAGAAAACCGTTTGCAAGCGGCGAAAATGCCACATAACCAATGTGCAGTTCTTCCAGCACCGGGAACAGATTTTCGTACCAGCGGGCCATCATGGAATAGCGGTTCTGGATGGCCGTCACCGGGCAGACTGCGTGGGCCCGGCGGATGGTGTCTTCCGTGGCTTCCGAAAGGCCCCAATGGGTGATCTTGCCCTCCCGGATGAGGTCAGCCATCACACCGGCCACTTCCTCAATAGGCACCTTGGGGTCCAGCCGATGCTGGTAGTACAGGTCAATATGGTCGGTGCCAAGCCGTTTGAGGGAAGCGTCCACCGAAGCACGGATGACTTCCGGGCGAGAATCCGGCACCAGCGGCTTATTGAGCGCCGTACTGGTCATGTCAAAGTGGATGCCGAACTTAGTCGCCAGAACGATTTTATCCCGGTAGGGTTTCAGGGCAGCACCCACCAGTTCTTCGTTGTCGTGGGGATTGTCCGGTGTACCGTAGACTTCGGCGGTATCAAAGAAGGTATAGCCCCTGTCCACGGCCTGCGCCAGCAGTTCGGTCATTTCTTTCTTGTTGGCAGGTGCGCCGTAGGCATGGCTCATGCCCATGCAGCCCAGACCCACAGCCGAAACAGTCAGGTCGTTGCCCAAAGTGCGATATTTCATGTTAAGATTCCTCCTTGTTTGTAAAAACAGTTTCCAGCCATGCGGCATAATCGGTCACCCAGCCGCCGTCCGAGCCAAAGAAGATGGTCTGCCCGGAAGCCTGCCAGAAGCAGCCCTGCACCCGCCAGAAGTTTTGTGAATTGCCGTCGATTCAAAATTTTCCTCCTGTCACTTGTGCTTGGAAATGATCCAGTTCAGAATATCGGCATCGTCAAAGACGACGTTTGCGGCAGCATGGTAGACGTGCAGACCCTGCGCATCGAAAAAGGCGTTGTCCGGGGTCTGCATTTGCAGTACCGTGTCGATCTGTTCCTCCGTCCAGCCTGCGGCGGCGTAAGCATCGTGCAGGCTGTTGTAGGCATTACGCGCTTTCTGTACGCCGTAGTATTCGTCGCCCTGTGCCATGCCTGTGCCATGTAGATATAAACGGCTACACCGTTTTCCGCAATGGAGACAAATCCGCCGTCCCACTGGGAAGCCCCATGCAGATAAGCTGCGTACAGGTCAGGCCGCATGGCGACTGCTCGTGACATGGTTTCGCCTCCTGCCGAATACCCAGCGGCATAAATGCGGGTGGTATCCACGGCAAAATGGTCGATGAAATATTCCGTCAAGGCGATGGCCTGTCGTGCCGAAGTGTCGCCCCAGTCGGTGAGCTGGGCAGACACTACGATCATATCCTGTCCAAGGTTCATCCAGCTTGTAAAGCCCGTCCAGTCCAGATTGCTGCCGGAAGAAGATTCCCCGAACCACATCATATTATAGCCGGGCATGACCACCATCATGGGGTACTTCTGGGTGGGGTCATAATCTTCCGGCAGGTAGTAGCTGTAATGGATGAGCCCCTCGGAGCTGTCCAGTGTCTTTTCCCGGATAAGCCCGGTCTGGACGGTTCCAGTTTCCGAAGAAGCACTGTCCGAAACCATGGAATCTACTTCGGATGGAGCCGCGATGGATGTGCTGGCCGGAGCGGAAGAAACCGTATTGACCGGCGCAGAGGATGCCGCCCCGGTGCAGGCCGACAACAAAACCGTCAACGCCGTGGAGACTGCAAAAATCAGGCTGCGCATAAAATCACCTCGTGAAAATCAGAGCATAAAATTGATGTGTGAGAAAGCCGGGACGTTTCCGCCCCGGCTTTCCCTGCAATGATAAGGAGGAATATGAGACAAAGACTTCCCTTAGTGATGGAAGTTCGTGAAGATTGCGGGTTCTTTTTCGGGCAGGCCAATCTGTTGCTTGCCCATCTGGATGCTCTTCATCAGGAAAGCTATGTTGCGGCCAAGGGTGCGCATGGTCTGCAAGCCCTCGGCATCCTTCTTGACTTCCTCGGCAGAGCCGCCGTAGACCATGTTCCAATACTGGCTGCTGGCTACCGGCATCCCGCACATGGTGAAATATTTGTTCAGCACATCGTAGGAAGCGGTGTTGCCACCACGCCGACAGGTCACGACCGAAGCACCCACCTTCATGGTCTTGTCGAAGTGCCTGCTACCGGGGCTGTGACCGTGCCGCCGGAGGAGAACATACCCTGCTT
>CAVHXA010000048.1:0-8123 GCA_963639765.1 Oscillospiraceae bacterium
GTCAAGCCCCTTTTTGTGAATTTTTGTGCCTGTCGGTCACTTCCTCAAGCTCGTGGTTGATTCGAAGATATACAGATGTAAGTATACACGAAGATCCCCTGAAAAACAAGGGGTTTCACGAAAATTTCGCGTTTTTCCGTGCTCCGTTTGCGAAATTTGCCGCATTCCCGTCCAGCTCGGGCTCTGTCGTCCGGGGTTTACCGGAAGAGCGACAGACTGGCCTTTGCTATGCCGCTGACAAACCGGATCATGTCCTTTCTGCTGTATTTGTCATACCCCTCCACAATGACGTGCATCAGACCGTTGGAGAGATGGGTGTACAGCATCTCCAAATCGGCAGTGCGGGCGCTCGGCAGCGCTTTTTGCCAGCTGCGGATGCTGTCGTCTCTGGCAAGTTCGATCATTCTGGTGATGACATTTGAGCTCGTGTCTCCCAGGACCAGAATGCGGCAGGCCTCCTGGTTGCGTTCGATCGTGTCATATATGGCCTCGATCAGTCCGGAAACATCCTGGGAGCTGACATAGTGCAGGGCTTTTTCAAATGCCTCCAGCAGCTCGTTTTCCATGCTCTGCTTCAGATCAAAGCAGTCGGTGTAATGGGCATAGAATGTCGCCCGGTTCACCTCCGCCAGCTCACAGACCTCCTTCACGGTGATCTTGTTGACAGGCTTCTTTTTCAGCAGCGTCAGCAGCGACTGCTTCAGCACCATCTGTGTATATCGCTTCCTTGCGTCCAGCTTCTCCATTCCCCGCCTCCGATAAAAATTTACAAAGATAGGCAACGCTTCCGATTTGCGTGTTGCGTATCTTTCATTCGAGCGTTGTTTGTTGATTGTTTGTCTGTCTGCTATACAGTATACTATATTTATGAAAGATAATCAACAGCTGTAATGTTAATTTCAGAGGAGGGCATCCTCATGTTTGACAGGTATCTGGTGACCGGCGCGACCGGCTTTCTGGGCCGGGTCATCGTCGAAAAATTGATTGAGCGCGGCGCGGAGGTGGCGGCTCTGGTGATGCCCGGAGATCCGAACAAAAAGCTGCTCCCCCAAAAGGTTCGGGTATTTATGGGAGACGTGTGCAACAAAAGCTCCATGAACCGGTTCTTTGACGGTGCGGACAGCCGAACCTGTGTAATCCACTGCGCCGGGATCGTTTCGGTTGCGTCCAGGCCGGGCTGCCGTCTGCACCAGGTGAACGAGGGAGGAACGTGGAAGATTACCCGACAGTGCGCGGAGCACCAGGTCGGTCGGCTCATTTATATCAGCTCTGTCCATGCCATGCCGGAGAAGCCGAAGGGCACTGTCATTACGGAGGACTGCGATATTTCACCGGGGCTTGTATATGGCGAGTATGCCCGGAGCAAGGCTGCCGCCACGTCTTTGGTCTTTGAGGCGGTGCAGCGCGGGCTGAACGCCAGCGTGGTTTTTCCCTCCGGCATCATCGGGCCGGGAGACCTGCAAGGCGGGAGCCTGACGACCATGGCCAGACGATTCCTGGCCGGGAGGCTGCCCATTGCCGTCCGCGGCGGCTATGATTTTGTGGATGTGCGAGATGTGGCCGAGGGCGTCCTTGCCTGCGCGGAGCACGGTCAGACCGGCAAGGGATATATCCTGTCCGGCCATTACATCACAGTTCGGGAAATGCTCCAAACGATCGGGGAGGCTGCGGGCAGGCCTCGCCATACCCTCTATCTGCCCCTGTGGCTGGCCGCGCTTGCAGCGCCTCGTTTTGAGCGATACTCTATAAAAGCAAGAAAACCTCTGCTTTTCACGCCGTATTCTATGGCGGTTCTCGGCTCAAACGGCCACTTCAGCCACGACGCCGCGTCGGAAGCCTTTGATTACCAGCCGCGACCTATGAAAATGACCCTGCGGGATATGACCTTGTGGCTCATGGAGCAGGAAAACAGCGCAGAATAGACTGCGCTGCGGGAAGGAGCAAAGCTCCCTTTTCGTTCGTCTGACAGAGCAGAGCGGCTTTCCCCTATTAAAAAGAAAGGTCGCAGTGCATATGGAGAAAAAGACCGGGACACGGCAGGTGTATATCGTCATCAGCCAGACAGGAACCGTTTTGTCCAGAATCCTGAAACGAATCACCGGAGCGGAGTATAACCATGCCTCCATCAGCCTGTCGGGGGATCTGCGTGCCATGTACTCCTTTGGACGAATGAACCCGTACAATCCCTTCTGGGGCGGCTTTGTGATGGAGTCGCCGCATTCGGGGACCTTCCGAAGGTTTTCCGAGACGAAGGCCGTGGTGCTTGTAGTGGACATCCGTGAGGAGCAGTACAGGGCGCTGAGCCGTACCCTCGAGGAAATGTGGGCGAAACGGCGTCTGTACCGCTATAATTTCATGGGCGTTGTGCTGGCATATTTTCAGATAAAGCGAAAACGGCCAAACTGCTTTTACTGCTCGGAGTTTGTCGGAGAAATTCTGCTGCAGGGCGGTGTGGACGGGATGGAGCAGCTGGCTGCGACCATTGTGCAACCAATCCATTTCCTCAGCCTGCCGCATACGCAGGTCTACAGCGGAAAGCTGCGGGAGTATGTTTATCCCGGGGAATGCAGAGGGAACGTCAACCCTGCGTGACTACAAGCCGAAAACAGGAGGATGTGATCGTTATGAAAAGAATATTCGCTTGCCTCATCTGCCTGATGCTGTTTTGCGGATGCATGCCTCAGAGTACGGAGCAGACGACGCAGTCGGAAACAGAAACGGTATATGACTGGGGGATAAGCCTGTCGGTAAAGGACGTGTCCGCCGCCGGACTCACCCTCGTTTGCAATCAGAGCGGCGGGGCTCCGACCGGCAGCCTGAATACCGGCTCTTATTTTGCGGTTTTGCGGGAGAACAACGGCGTTTTTGAGGAATTGCCGTCTATTTTGCCCGCAGAACAGGTTGGCTGGACCTCAGAGGCATATGAGATCAAAATGGACGGAGAAACCGAGTGGGAAATTCAATGGGCGTGGCTGTACGGGGAATTGGAGCCGGGAGAGTATCATCTGCGCAAACAGTTTATGGATCACAGGGACGCCGGTGACTACGATATTGCCGTGCTCAGCGTGCCGTTCACCGTGCCGGAGACGAAGCTGGAGACAATGCCGGAGGATTTCTCCCTTCGCTTTTCCTGGTGGTATGCAGAAGATCGGAAAAACATCATGGACACGGGATCCGGGTCGCTTCAGAAGGATCTGATCATGGACGGGACAGCCTCTGCATCTTTCCAACCGGATCAGGATTTTATGAAAAGACTGTACGCCCTTGTCAGCGGAGGCACTCTGCTGGACATCCGGCGGGAAATGACCTCGCTTGAGCTGACAACGGACGACACAATGGTAGCCTTTGAGCCGAACTGCCATTATGAGATCGTCGTCCAGATGAACGGAGAACAATTTTTGATCTGCGGCGATCAGTCGGCGTATAGCTATAAGGATACGGATGAAGAGGCTCTGTGCTTTGTAAGCACGATACAGGAGCTGATACAGATGATCGAGGATATCCCCGAGTGGAAGTCACTGCCGGAGGCAACCGGGGGATATGGGTAATCTTATAATCGCTTCCGCGTATTGCTTTGACTGTGTTATATTCCGGTCTTTAAAGTCAGGAGTTTGAGTCACCCAGCGGTGGGGATTATTGTTTGTGGATGAGTTATTCTGATTCTCACCCCGGCCAGCAGTGCCGCTGGCTTGCACCGCACTTCCTCCAGCGGCTGGGTGTTACGGTAAGTTTGGGCAACCTTACCGCAGCACCCAGCCTCCCTTGTATTATTGCGGACGTGACCGGCAATATGCACCAGTTCCAGCAGAACAGAGATGAGCCGCAGCGGATATCAGGTTCCGCCGCGGCTCTTATTTCATGAACAATCATATTCTCAGTGAGGCGCACACCGACATCATATAATCCAGTCTCGTATGATCGGAATCCTGTTGAGCACAACATATACGCCATAAGACAACAGCACATTGAGAAAGGACACGAGCAGAATCGTCAGGAAAAACGGAGAGACAGCCGTTACGCCAAACGCTTGCAGGATCGAAATGAAGAACACACGCACCAGGTAAATACAGAACGATGCCTCTGACAGAGTCCGGATAAAGCGGGTGCCCGCAAACGGAAGCGCTAAACCGCACAAGCCAAAAGCACCGGCAGCAATAAGCGAGACACCCACAGACATGCCCTCAAACCAGTCCGTTATAAGAGCGTTTGCACGAAGAGACGCATGCGTGGTTCCTCCAAACACACAGGCAACACCGGCAACTGCAAGCAGAACGCTAAGCTTCCATGAAATCGGATGCTGACTCAAGTAAAAGCCCAGCACTGCGTAGCCTATTGCGGCATAGGTATATTCTGCCATAGCACGTCTGCGGATGCAAGAAATGCCGGAAAGCTTAACAAATTTACAAACAGGCTCAATGGTATCAAATATGTCAGCACTGGCTAACGCCTGTACAACAGCAAGGCACAACGCCACTCCAGTATGAATTAAGTGGTGTTGTGCCCTGACTTCTCACGAATGGCGGTTGTCCCGTCCCTTGTTTTGCTCGAGAATTTCCGCCGCCATGGTGATGACATAAGATGGGCATTTGCGCCGCCCGCCGCACCAGTCCTGAACGGTTCTGAGTGGGATGCAGAAGAAACCGGAAAAGGCTGTCTGCGACATATGATAATGATCCAGCAGCGCTCTGACGGAGCAGTGCGTTGCGTCGTAAATCTGTCCGAGGATATGTGGCCGCTCGGAAAGAGGGATCGAGCGATCATCCTCAGACCAGATATCGGCGTGCATAAGCGCCTCAACATAAAACCGGCGATCGTCCGTATTATAGGGTGCGGTCAGGTTGTAGGCTTCTGAAAGAAGTGTATTGCGGAGTTCGGGCGTCATTACATCTCTCCCTTCTCGAGAAGTTCTTCATTGCGTGTCCATTGGGCGACAATGGAGGCAAGCTCTGCGTCTGTGAGCTGATAGGACTTCTGCATCTTATCGCAGTTGGCTACCTTCCAGCCCTCACCGGCAAGATCATCTGCAATACGCTCAAGATCACTGTTGTTCTCTTCTCTCAGGGAAAGCGGGATGTACGGATGTGCTGCTGCGATGCGCGCATCAAAATTATAGGCACCGCTGTAACGGGTAAGCAGCTTATCGAGATTGCCATGAGCATCATCCCATTCTTTGTCACTGAAGTGATACTCCTCAACGGTATAGATGAGCGCGTTCAGCAGACGGTTTCGCACAGATGTCCACACCTTGGGCTGACGATCAACCAGTGCCCAGGCAGCAGACAGACTGCCAAAAGAACTGAGGCGCTTCGCCGAGGCAAAGAAGTCTCCGTAATAGTGGTGGGTGATGATGAGCTCAATATCGTCCGGGGTGTAAAACTCGCTGAGCTTTGCGTGCTGATGGCGGATCGGGATCTTTTGCTCATAAATCTCAGACACAATAAAGAGTCTTTTCATGTTGACCATCCTTTCGGCTTTTATACCACCATAATACACGCAATGCGTGCATGCGTCAAGGGAGACCAGCTGACAGGCCTATACTAAAAAAGGACAGTCCCGGGCTTTTCTCGCAGAAAGCGGCAGCGCCTGCCGAAATACGGCTCGCGGATAGACAAATTGGGATTCTGACCGGTTATCCCCTTGAATGAAGAAACTCGCCCAATCTGGTGATGGCCTGCGCAAGAACCTCGCTTTGCGCAAGATATACCAGCCGGAAGTGATCCGGTTCAGCCCAGTTGAATCCGCGCCCGCGCACAAGGAGGACGTGCTTTTCCCGTAGAAGGTCAAGTGCGAATTTCTCATCATCGTCTACGTGGAATCGTCTGACATCAAGCCTGGGAAAAATGTAAAAGGCGGCTCGCGGACGGACAAAGGTGATGCCTTCGATCTTTGACAATTCCCGACACACCACCTCGCGCTGCTCAAAGATTCGTCCTCCGGGTTCATACAGGGCTTTTGTTTCATTGAGGCAGGAGAGCGCGGCAGATATGATGCTCTGCGCCGGCACGTTGGAGCACAGGCGCATGGAGGTAAGTGTGTTCAGACCCTCAATATAGCTGTGAACCCGTTCCCTTGGCCCGGAAAGGCACATCCAACCACAGCGATAGCCTGCCGCAAGATGGGACTTGGAGAGTCCGTTCATTGTGATGCAAAACACATCCGGAGCCATTGCCGCAATGGATATATGTTCGAGCCCGTCCATACACAGGCGGTCATAGATCTCGTCTGCGAATATAATGAGCTCATGCTCACGGGTGATTTTTACGATTTCCTCGAGAATGTCCCTGCTGTATACCGCGCCGGTGGGATTGTTGGGATTGATAATGACGATGGCCTTTGTGTGCGGCGTGATTTTTCGCCGGATATCTCTCAGATCAGGCATCCAGGCGTTTTCCTCATCACAGATATAGTGCCGGACAGTGCCGCCGGCGAGTATGGCAGCTGCTGTCCACAGCGGATAATCCGGAGATGGGATAAGGATCTCGTCTCCGTCATTCAGCAGCGCCTGCATGCAAATCTGAATGAGCTCGGAAACGCCGTTGCCGGTATAGACATCCTCCGCCGTCACGTTGGCGATTCCTTTGCTTCTGTGATAGGCCGCGATACCCTCGCGCATCTCATAAAGACCCTTTGACTCGGAATATCCCTGTGTGTCCGTCAGGGACTGACGCATTTTCTCAACCACGGCAGCCGGTGCCCTGAACCCGAACGGAGCCGGATTGCCGATGTTGAGCTTGATAATCTTTGCACCTGCTGCCTCCATGCGGGCCGCCTCGTCCAGAACGGAACCGCGTACCTCATACGTGGCGTTCTGCAGCCTTGATGACTTCTGAATATCTTTCACGAAAAATCCTCCTTGTCCTGGAAATACAAAACGCCCCGAAGCAGTGGATTAAACTGCTTCAGGGCGAACAATGCTTTGTCCGTGTTACCACCTGAATTCGACCGCGCTCTCGCAAAAGCCGCACTCTACCGGTACAGATCATACCGAGTTCCCTGTAACGTGGGAAATACGACGGAGCTTACTCAGACAGGCATCTTTTCAGTCCGCAGCTCAGAGGGGGCGGGTTCTCCTTCCTCACAAGCCCTTACACCGGACGGACTTTCTCTGCGCATTGGAAAAAGAACTGATTCCTCGTCATCGCTTTTCGTTGGCGCAACTATATCAAAAGGGGATTTGTTTGTCAAGCTGTATCTGCAGGCCAACGCTTCTTTTTATGCAGATTGACTGCTTTGAGACTTGCTATTTGCAGATTCTTTAAGGATCGCCTTTGCAAATCGCCAGGTTTCTGCTGGTTTCGGGTCAACCTGCAATGTTGGTGAATGACTGACATATCCGGCTATCTTTCAATTGAGGCGTATTCGGATGTCTCTGCGACAGGAGTGTTTTCTGCTGTGCGTTGTGCTTTCAGCTCCGCAATCCTGCTTGTGTCGATGAAGTGTGTGGAATACCACCGTTCGACATCGGGATCGCCGCTTTTGCTGAAGCGCAGCCGGATCACAGGCTTACGATCCTGACCGGATTTCTTTTTTACAGCCCACTGCTTATATACTGTCACGGATGGCTTGAGACCGTTCTTTTGGGCATATACCCGTATCTGGTGCATGATGAGTGAGAGCTTACGGAGATTGACGGTACAGACGCGCTCCAGATAGTCCACGCGCCCACGCCGCCAATCCTCATATCTATTTTTCGGCAGCACACTAAGATCCATCAGCACATCCACCGGTGCGGCGTAGCCCCGGCGCAGACATTGATGATATACGGCAGCGTGTACCTTTCCAATCAGTTCCTGGTCAGTCATAGTTGTCCTCCGGTTTCACGAGCCGCAGCTTCTGAATACTGCTTCGCGGATTATATGGTTCTGTATATTCGACTTTGCCGGATTCAATGAGCCCACGCGCCGCCTTATTGACATAGCCGCCGCTCCAGTTGTCGATGTCATATGCAAACGCGCAGATGGAGTGCAGGAGCGTTTCGGGACTCCAGCTGCGCCTGTGTTCTACACGGGCATTTTCTACTACTCTACGGTTTATAGCGTCGGGGATATTGATTGGCAGCGCCATTACGAGGTCTTCTTTGATACTTCTTGTTTTGCACCTTGTCCTGCTCCTTAGTATACGTG
>CAVHXA010000048.1:8268-13800 GCA_963639765.1 Oscillospiraceae bacterium
TGATGTATCAACGCAAAATCAAGCAGTTCCGGTGAGTTCATAGTAAAGTTACATTCTGTTGGTATGTAAAAGGTTGTTTTGTGCTTGAACTCATGGTAAACTTATAATGTAGGTAGTTCATCTGTCTGCCAGACTATGATTAGGAGGTAACGCCATGTATCGTTTTTATGATTCGCAGGTCGGTTTTATGCAAATGCGATATTGGTGCGGCTCCCGATTATGTGGAGGTCGTATCAAGATCGTTTCCGTTGGCGCATGAGCCGGGCTGTTGGTTGGTCGGCTTGTGCGCCTTTTTACAAGCAATTCGCGATCCTTAAAAACTGCCGGACTCATTGACTGAAGCTCTGGCTATTTTTTCCATTATTACAAGAAACATCATAATAAGAATGTTAGGGAACCGATGACACGACACAAAAAGGCCGAAACAAAAAAGAATATGAGGTATGAGATGAAAAATGGAAAGATATTAACGTTATTAGCAGCAATGCTATTAACCATGTACTTATCTCTATCCGCACATGCCACTGTATATTTGGGCACTGGGGATAATGTTGATGCTGGCGGACATTTGGACTGGGATTATGATACGAGTTATTATAGCCAAACTGTATGGGGGATGAATCTCTGGAATAGCTATAAAAGTGGCGTGATTAGAGAGGACTCTCCGTGGGTCGTTCAAGATATATTTGTTACCGATATTAACTCAGCGACAGCAGGATATTATGGGTACCGGGATCGTGCAAATGCCAGAATCTATTTTAATATTTACAGTATGGATGATTTGTCAGTTAGCGAGCAAAAATCCGTAGCTGCGCACGAATTGGGTCATGCACTGGGGCTAGGCCATAATACGGACAACACCTCTGCGGTGATGACAGATGCGCACTATTTTCCAACATCTTTGCATCAAGATGACAAGGATTCATATGACGCTGCAGCAGAACTCTATTAGCTGCAATCCACTTTGAATAGCTTGTGTATGAGGAGGGAGTATGATGAAAAAGATATTCGCGTTAGTCCTAAGTGTCATGATGGCTACTATCCTTGTGGGCTGCAACAACAATGCAAGACCCTCAGCAGAGAAAGTTTATGACAGCATTTCTCTAAGTGACAAAATTCCGACCATTTATGACGAAGCAAGTTTTATGGTCGACGTTAATAATCCTGCAGAGGTTGTTGGGTGGGGCGACTACGTTTTTGTTGCCAAAGTCGAATCAGAGTTGAGAACTGAATATACAAATATCCAAAAAAATGAAAACGGCATGATTACGGGAAAGCCGTACACAGTTTACTCCATTACTGTTTTAGAAAACATAAAAGGTAATTTGTGCAAAAATGAACCTATTGAGTTTTTCAAACATGGTGGAGTAAATTACGATGGTCGTAGTATTTCGCTATTTGAAGGGGATCAACTCCTTGAAAGTGGGAAATATTACGTTCTGGTTGCCGCATCAGAGGTTGATGGCAGATTGGGACAAGGAATGCCGAATTCAGCCATTTCCTTAAGTCAAGGAGAGCGCTTTTCGACAGAATCGGTGTACCTTGATTACAGGGAGTATGTTCGGAATCAAGTGAAATGTGATAGGACTCGCTACCACTCTATGTACGAGAACAGTTCGGAAAATGAATAAACGATCGAATATTCGCAAGCGGTCGATACCCTGCTCCGCCGGTAATGGCGGTGCAGGGTGTTTTTTGCGCTATAGGAATATCCTGATTACACTCGATGAAATCGCTCGACTTCATTTTGAATGTTGAACGGGAACCAAGGACGTTGTGCTTTTCAGTGAATTTATGGCTGCGTTTCATAAATGCAGAAACTTTTGAATCTATCCGTATATCCAGTCGTGCAGCATATAGCGCAGGACATGGAGCTTTGCCACCAGCCAGCCGGCCAGCATGGGAATCCCGTAAGGGCTTATGAGGAACGCGATCACCAGCAGTCCCACGCCGTAGCTGACGGAATCCACAAAGATGATGAACAGCCCGAAGAATCCGAGAATGGCGGCGGGGATGCAGAGGATGCCGCTGGAGAGGCCAATGACGAATACGAAAAACCAGGAGACAACGGCGAGCACGGCCATGACCGGCGCAAAGAGAATTTTCAGCAGAAACCGCATTCGTTTTTCCTCCAATCGTTTTTGTTATGCTCATGATACTGGAAATTGCGGCATATGACAAGGATGCCGCAAAATAAAAAAGGCCGGGGCGGCCTGCATCAAGCAAACCGCCCCGTGCATGGAGTGTATACCCCTTATGTGACTGCCGCGAGGCGGGAGAGGATACCGCTTACCGCCTGCCAGATACGCTCCTGATTTCGGAGTATATCCTCCATATCCGCTGCATAAACGTGCCCTGTCTCGTGTACCCGCCGCGTCAGCTGATTGAGATTGTTGGAGGAATACCGCAGCAGGGATACGAGCTCCCGCAGCTCCGGCAGCTCCAGCTTCACCACATATCCGTCAATGGCCATCTTTCGCATGTAGGCCGCCATGTTGGTCGTGCCGAGCTGCGCCATCTTCTGCTCGATCAGCGCACGCTCCTGCGGCGTCACGCGGACCTTGAGCAGGATGTCCCGTTTCTGCCTTGCCATTTCACAGCTCCGCCTCCTTCTGCTTGGCGGGCGGCCGCTTTGGCAGCTCCTTCTTCGCCGCGTTCAGTTTTTGCAGCACAGAGGGCTTCTTCTCCGCAGCAAGCACCTGCTCCTGCCGTGCCTGCGTGAGGAACAGGTTCAAAAGCCCCGGATGGGAGCTGACAACAAGCTGCACGGAGCGATCATTTCCATCGGCATCAATATTTTCCGGATAAGGCATACCGGCGGCCCACTGCTTGTTGTCCCTGGAAATGCGCCCATCGTAGTCAAAATGGCGGACCGTGGCAGCCAGTACATAGAGCGTGCGCTCCTGTCCAAACTGCTCTGTGACCTGACCGACCGCCCCAACGCCCAGCCGGTTGTCCCGGTAGTGCTCACGGATAGCTGTTTCAATGGCGTCCCTGCAGCTGATGTTGGCACGGAGAGAGGCGCGGTATTCGGCCAGTTCGCTGTGCTCCCGTGCGTAGGCGGCGGGATGGGGATACACCGGCAGATCCCGGAGCCGGTTTGCCTCGGCCTTCGCCGTTTCCTCAATGCTGTCGCGGATCGTATCCATGTATCCGGTCTCCAGATCGGAATATTTGTCATAAAGAACCGCCAGCGGAGACGGAGACAGCAGCAGCGCCCGCGTCTGCGCCTCGGAAAGCGCCAAGTCCTTCATGCTCATCAGGATATCCTCCCGGACAGCGTACTCGTAGGCGTGGTGCAGGATCTCCTCCGGCGGCTGGCTTTTCAGCCAGTCCCGGTATTTGTCCTGTTCCCGTGTGAGCGTATCCAGAAGCTGCTGTTCCAGTTTTTCGTTCATCCTATCGTTCCTCCAATTCATGTGTTTTCTTTTTGCTGTCCGTACCGTGGACGCAGGGCGCTTTCAGTTTTTCCAGAACGGAAGGCCGCACAGCTTTCTCCACCGTGTCATCCGCCAGCTGCTCCATGGGAGATCGCTCGTCGATGTTCAGTGCAGTGTTCAGCTCTGCAAGCCGTGCGGACTTTTCCCGCAGCTCGTCCTCCTGCGGGAAGGGCTTGCCCAGCTCCGCCTTTGCCGTTGTCAGCTGTGCCTGGAAATTGTCCAGCCGTTCCTGTACGTTTTTCTGCTTCTCCGGCATGGCGTTCAGGGCGTTGTCGATGCGGATGAGATTGCCTCTCGCATCCCTGCCCAGCTCCACCCGGTGACTCATCCGCCCCTTGAGGGTCAGAACGAAGTCCTTGCCGAAGTTTTCCACCGTCAGGGACATGGCAAAGCCCCGGTAGCTGCCAATGGCTACAGGCTCCAGCCCTCTGGCGTCCTTGAGCGCCTCCAGCAGCGCCGCACCGGCGTTGTCCTTGTCGGCAAGCAGGTCTCCCTTGACCTCCATGCCCGCAAAGCCATCCGCAGGATGCGGGTGATCGGCGAGCGTCTGCCTGTCCGCGTCATAGCCGGAAAGGAAGCCCCGGCACTCCTCGATCCGCTCGGGGAAATACCGCAGGATGTTGTCCTCCAGCTTGTACTGCTGGCTCTGGTGATTGGCCTTCATCAGGCGCAGCCGGGATACGTCCACGTCCAGGTCCATCTTCTCCCGGATGCGGGGATCTCCGGCGCACAGTGCCTTGATTTCCGCATAGGAAAGGGCGGTCTCGTCAATGTCCTCACAGGAGCGTACCGGGGATTTGCTGGTCATGATCTGGGAGATGAATTTCTGCTTGTTTTCCACTGTCTGCCACAAATAGGCGTCGAAGGTTGATTCGGTGACATAACGGTAGATGTGTACTTCAGAGTTCCTGTTGCCCTGCCGGATGATACGACCGGAACGCTGCTCCAGATCGCCCGGCCGCCACGGGCAGTCCAGGTCGTGGAGGGCAACGAGCCGGTCCTGCACGTTCATACCCGCCCCCATCTTGAAGGTAGACCCCATGAGCACGCGCACCTGACCGGAGCGTACCTTGGCGAACAAATCCTTCTTACGTGCTTCGGTATTTGCCTCATGGATAAAGGCGATCTGCTCACGGGGGATGCCCCTGGAAACCAGCTTCTCCCGGATGTCGTCGTAGATGGTGAAGGGAGAACTGTCCTCCACGTTTTCTGCGGCAAGGGCTGCCTCCAGAGCGTGGAGTTCGGCGTTGTCTGTGGTCTTGGCGGCCAGTTTTGTACCCTTTGCCGTGCCGCTTTTGGGGGTCGATAAATCGCAGAACACGAGCTGGGTCAGCTTGTCTGCCTGCCCGTCCTGCCAGATGCGCAGGATGTTGTCCACGCAGCGGTTGACCTTACTGGCAGGGTCGTCCGGCAGATCTGGATTGATAACGCGCTGGTCAAGCCCCAGCTTGCGCCCGTCCGAGGTGATTTTCAGCATATTGTCCTCGCTCGGCGATACGGCTCCAGAATGTACTTTCGCAGCACGTTCGGAGAGCTCTTTTACCATTTCCTTTTGCAGCGCCGTGGGCTGGCTGACCTCATTGTGGTAGATGGGCGTGGGTGTCGGAAGGTTCAGCTGATCCGCTGTCTTGATATCCGCCGCCTCCCGGAACAGGTTCATCAGCTCCGGCAGATTGAAGAACTTGGCAAAGCGCGTTCTGGCCCGGTAGCCCGTGCCCTGTGGAGCCAGCTCAATGGCGGTGGTGGTCTCTCCGAAGGCGGATGCCCAGCAGTCGAAATGAGTCAGATGATTGCGCTTGAGCATGTCGTGCTGGAGATAGCGCATCATGGAATAGAGCTCCGTCATGCTGTTTGAGACTGGCGTGCCGGTGGCAAAGGTGACGCCCCGGCCGCCGGCCAGCTCGTCGATGTACCGGCATTTGAGGAGCATGTCCGAGGATTTCTGCGCATCGGTGGTGGAAAGGCCTGCCACATTGCGCATTTTTGTGTAGAGGAAGAGATTCTTATAGCTGTGCGCCTCGTCCACGTACAGCCGGTCCACGCCCAGCTGCTCGAAGGTCACAACGTCGTCCTTGCGGGCGCTGTCGTGGAG
>CAVHXA010000049.1:0-13734 GCA_963639765.1 Oscillospiraceae bacterium
GGGAGCTTGCACCGTTGCAAAGTATTCGCGATAACTATGAGAAAATTGTGCTGTCCCTCGAGCCGGGGCTTGATAGATCCTATGATGGTATCAAATCTGAAAACCTCATCGATTGGCTGCTTTGGCAATAAGTGTTGCATTTATATTCCAAACTCCTGCGCCGGCATCGCGTCAACCTCATCGGCGCTGTAGGCTTTTCCTGTTTTGAGGGAATCCACGCCCCGGGCCGGCTCGGCATCCAGTTCCGCGCGGCTCATGCCGCCAATGACGGTCGGCTTCGCCTGCGGCAGGCTCAGATTCAACGGCAAGCTTCTCGTCAGCACGATCTGGCTGTACAGCATCTGAATGGCACCGGACGGGGTGATGCCAGGCCGGGAAAGAATCCCTTCGGCATTTTCTTTGAGACTCGTATCAATACGGGCATATTATGCTTGGATATCAAACATTGAGAGCAGCTTTCTGAAAGTATCCTGTCCATCAAGACAGGTGTCGGTCAAATAGCCTTTTTCTGTTTCCCATTCAGAGAGACCACGGTAGTAAAACATCTTTTTGGAATCCTCAATGATGAACGGAACAATGCTGTATCGTAAACATTCTTTGAGTGCTACCAACCGACCAACCCGACCGTTCCCGTCCTGGAAGGGATGAATACGCTCAAAGTTGTAGTGGAATTCAATGATATCTTCTACCGAAACGGCATCAAGGGCTTCATAGTGCAGCAACAGTGCTTTCATTCCTGCCGGTACGTCCTTTGGTTTTGCGGTTTCCTTGCCGCCGACCACATTGGCTCTTTTTTTATAGTCGCCAACGGCAAACCATGCAAGCGCGGAATCTTTTGTGCTTTGCTTCAAAATACGATGCAGTTCCTTGATGATGTCCTCGGTGAGCGGCTCTTCCGCATGGTCTATCACATAATCAATGGCACGAAAATGATTGACCGTTTCGATGATGTCATCGACAGGGATTCCTTCTCCGACATCAACCGTGTTTGTTTCAAAAATCAGTCTGGTTTGATCCTCACTGAGCTTGCTGCCCTCGATGTGGTTGGAGTTGTATGTCATACGGATTTGAAGCTCGTGGTACAAACCACCAGGCATACGGATGCTCTTTTCATCACGCAGCGTTTGCAGCAGTGCGTTGTCCGAAATATTTCGATACAGTTCCTCCGGTTTACAGTCCAAAAACGCAGCAATCTTTTCAAGCACACGGTCAGCAATTTTTTCGCCGTGACCAATTTTGGCAACCGTCCGCGATGAAATGCCGAGTTCATCTGCAAGGGCGGTCTTTGTAAGACCTTTTTCACTGAGCTTTTGTATAAGTCCTTCATATGAAACCATAGATGCGCACCTCTTTCCTTTACTTATTATAACCGATTTTGTGAAAAAAGTAAAGGTGTTTCTGAAGAAAGTAAAGGTGGTGCCGTATGTCAACAACGCCCGCACACACAGCCCGGAGCAGATTAACAAGCTCCGCTCCTCACGCGGGAGTTGCGAATCCGCAAAACAGAAGCCTGCTGCAATTTTCGAAACCCGTTCCGTGTTCAGTCTGCGCTGGTACGCCTCCGGGATTTCCAGCTCGCTGCTGTTTATCTTCATGAGTCTGTAGGGTGTTTTGACTGCTTCCATCCATACCTCCGGAAAATCATTCGCAAACGGCCTGCACAGCCGCACGCTGCTCAAGCTCGAGAATAAACTGTTTTGGTTCCTGCATGATTTCAAGCACTGTGCCGAAATAGTCCGGGTCATCCTGCAGCGGCGGGAACATCTCAAAGATCGTCTCGGAGGTGGAAACCATTTCCTCGGCTACGCCGCGCAGGTCCCGGACCGCTTCGGGCCACGAAAAACCCGGCAAAAGCTGCAAAGCGGCCTCTGCCAGCTGCTCAACTCTGCCGTTGTCCATACCGCCGCCTGTGGTTCTGTTCATATCCATTCCTCCGTCCGCAGTTCACCCCGGCTGAGCCGGTGCTTTCAGCATACGCGAAAAAAATCCGCTTGTATAGGCCGTACTTGCGTCCTAATCGTTAGAATGCGCATGATTCAGGCGGTATGCTCCTGCGCACAAAGACATACAAATTGGGAAAAGGATAAACAAAAAGCCCTTGATTTACAAGGGTTTTCCGGAATATTTGCTGCCTTCGTCCAAAAGCCATGCCGCAAAAGGCGGCTTTATACATAAGTGGAAAAACAACACACCGGATTTTGTAATAACGTACAAAACCGAACTTTTCGGACGCTCTGGCCTTGACGGACTGCAGTGGATCGGGTATACTGCATATATCCAGAAAGGAACTGAAGTATACCGCAGGGCTTTGAGGGGATGGAACAGAACCATATCAGATACGGGAGTGAAGAGCATGGGCAGACGAAACCGGCCGATTCTTCCGCTCACGGCCGTGGCCGACGGGCACTATTGCGCCGAGCAGGAGCGCGAAAAGAACGTGATTGGGAACAGAATCCTCGAGGCCCGGCGCGCGCGGAAGCTGAGTCAGGCGGACGTGAGCAGGCTCCTTGCGGCCTACGAGGTTGTCATCGGGCCAAACGGTCTGCGCAAGTGGGAGGTTGGCATGTCTATCCCGAACGCGTATCAGCTGCTGGCGGTCTGCCAGTGTCTGGGCATCGAGGTTGGTCCCAATCTGGCCTCGAACGGATTTCGCGAACTCAACGACGAGGGTCTGCGCAAGCTGCAGAGCTACAGGGAAGACCTGATCGCCTCCGGCCGCTATGCGCCCGAAACGGTGCAGGAGCCGGAAGACCCGATTGTCTGCCGGAAAATGCCGCTGAGCGATCTGACGGCTTCTGCCGGAACCGGGCAGTTTCTGGACGAGGGAAACTATGAGATGGTTGCGTTTCCGGCCTTTGAAATCCCGGAAAAGGCCGATTTTGCCCTGCGTATTTCCGGCGACAGCATGGAGCCCTCGTATCGCGACGGACAGATTGTCTGGGTCCAGAAAACGCAGCAGCTGGAGCGCGGCGATGTCGGCATCTTTGTGTACGACGGCTGCGGTTATATCAAGTCCTACGACGAGCGTACACCGGAGGCCGACAGGGCCGAGGCATTTACGGACACTGCGGGCTGCATGCATCCGCAGCCGGTCCTTCGCTCCTACAACAGCGCCTACGAGCCCGTTGTGATCAATCCGAAGCTGGGCTTTTCCATCGTAGGACGTGTTGTGCACTGAGCGGGAGCGGGCCATGTTTGATTCGGCATCGCGGCTGCAGGCGCTTTTGCGGCAGCGGGGAATCTCCCTGTATCGCTTTTCCGTCATCAGCAATCTGAGCTGTTCCACCCTGAAGGACGCAGGCAGACGCAGACGGCAGCTGTCGCTCGACAGCATCGAGCTGGCCTGTCAGGCACTGGGGATTACGCTGTCCGAGTTCTTTGCAGAACCGACGGACACGGAGGGGCCCTCTGCCGGAATCTGAAAAGCGCAGATGGTGGTTTGGGGATGCGGAGCCCTGCTTCTTTTGCTCAGGGCGGCGGATGAGGCAGAGAAGAAACCGGGTTTTTGGAAAAAGGACACACGACTTTCGCCGGGGAGGTATCGATTATGAGAAAAAACAGAGGCTTCGCGCTGATGGAAACGCTGATTGTTGTTGCCATCATAGCCATATTGCTTGCGGTTGCGATTCCTGTCTTCACTGCCCGGCTGCACAAGGTCCGGGTGACCGCGGACCGGGCGAATCTGCGGGCCTGTTATGCGGAGATTCGGGCGGATTATATTTTCACAGGGGAATACAATAACAAGGTCCCGGTTGACTGGTCCACAAATTCAGCATATGACTGGAAATCCGTGACGTTTCTGAGCGGCGAAAAGGTGTATATGCAGGCCGGTATCTGTGCGGTCAGCTTTGATAAGGAGAGCGGGTACTCAATAGTGTATCAATGTAATGCTGAACATGCTGATTGCGCGTTCAATTTGAGTGTGAATACAAATGCAGACTGAACGCCCGGATCGATATGCAAAAAGCAGGAGCTGCCGTCTTTTGAATAACGGAAAGAGATAGAATATCTTTTCATTGAACTTTCTCCTTATTTGTACTCCTCATATTTCTGTATGTAGGTTTCAAACTTCCCCATATCGCCATTGCGTTTTGCAGCTTGAGCCATTCGATATGCTGTATCTGCCATTTGACGACGAACTGTATTTTCTACGCCAAAAGCTGCATCTTCAGCTTTGCCTATGGCCTGGTTTGCAGTTTCACTGTCACTCCACATATTTCGAATACCATTGAAGCTGATATCTTTTGCTGCGCCAAAGATTTTTGAAGCCAATTCGATACCTGTAGCATCTGATACACCATTCAAAATCGTAGAAGCAGTTCCAGTGGCCGCTAAGGCTACAGTTCCAACTGCTTTCAAGCAGCCCTTAATAATTCCCATTTCTATTTCTCCTGTTACTATATATTTGCCCCTTTCAACATTGTTTGCGGTTGGGCCCTTCAAATTTCATTCTGACTGTCTGGCTCCCATACCGTGGCGGTAATGCTCTGTAATAAATAAAGTGTGAGCAATCCTACAGAAAATCTTGATAGTACTTTTCCCCTCTCCTTTTCAAAAGTGTACTTTTGAAAACTGTCAGATTTGTGGGAAAAAGGGAGAAAACATCCTTGAAAAGGCTGGAAATTTCCTGTATAATCCTGTCTAAGAAGTTTGTATCTTGTAATTATCAAAAGTACACATTCCCAAATTATCGACGTGATTTGTTCAGGTGGCATTTTCAAACTTTCGTGCCTTGCCGTAGAAGGTGCCGACGGGCATATTGCAGATTTGCGCAGCCTGCTTCAGCGTCAGCTTCTTTGCCCGCCACGCCTTGTGCACCTCATGGAAATTATCGGGCAGAGGCAGCGGTGGCTTTCCGAATTTCACTCCCCTGGCCTTTGCTGCCGCAATGCCCTCTGCCTGCCGCTGACGGATGTTGGTGCGTTCATTTTCCGCGACGAACGACAGCACCTGCAGCACGATATCCGAAAGGAATGTGCCCATCAGGTCCTTACCGCGCCGCGTATCCAACAGCGGCATATCCAGCACCACGATATCTATGCCTTTATCCCTGGTCAGAATCCGCCATTGCTCCAGTATTTCCGCATAGTTGCGCCCGAGACGGTCTATGCTCTTGATGAAGAGCAGGTCGTCTTTTTTCATTTTTCGCAGCAGCTTCCTGTACTGCGGGCGCTTGAAGTCCCTGCCGGATTGCCTGTCCATGAAAATGTTCTGCTCCGGCACATCTGCCTCGCGCAGGGCAATCACCTGCCGGTCTTCGTTCTGCTCGCGGGTGGAAACGCGAATGTTGCCGTAAATTTTACCTGCGATATGTAATCCCTCCGTTATTTGTAATCCGCGCTGGCCCGCGCAAAGTGCCGCTGAGCGATGCATCTGTGGCCGACGGCCGGCACAGATTGCACTGTAATAGAAGTTCTGCAAAACACGGTGGAGAACGACACACCGGGAATATTTATTGTTCCGGAAAATCAGAAAATACCTGGAAAAGAATGGATGCAAAAGAAAAAGCACAGCCGCCGTATTCGGGTGACTGCGCTGCTCTCAATATAAAGGTGCCGTAAATCTGTGCACCACCATCTTTTTGATGGCGTTATTAAACCATATCTCTCGCATCTGCGGTAGCGCGGATTTAATCAGAGGTTCCTCAGGATTGATCAGTATGCGCATGGAAGCCGGGAGTATTCTCAAAGGTGCAAGGACGTTATCTACTATCTGAACTTGTGGCGGCCGGAGAGTGCAGAAAAAAGTCGACCTTGCCGTTGGCTATTGACGCCGCCGCTGTTTGATTTTCGCAGACGAAGTGTTCGGGTTTGTGTGGTGTGTTCCAAATATTATTCCGGACACAGCTTGTTCTTTACGTAAGATCTGAACAGTGGTAAGATATGTTTCGAGTATAACTTGAACTTACAATTTTCAAGGGGAATAGAATGGACTATTTTGCGCATAAATCGGAAGATGGGCGATTGCAGACCTTGCAGGAACATCTGAATGAAACGGCTATGCTTTGTGCGATGTTTGCAAAACAGTTTGGAGCGAAAGAACATGGGTATCTTGCAGGCGTCGCGCACGACATCGGAAAATACTCGGATGCATTTCAAAAGCGCCTAAATGGCGGGCCAAAGGTGGACCATGCTTCGGCGGGTGCTTATGAATGTCTGAAGATCCATGCTTTGCCGGAAGCAATCTGTGTAGCTGGGCATCACGGTGGATTATCTGATTTTGGCAACATGAAGACCGACCGGGCCGGTGATGCAACGGTATGTGGACGGTTAAAAAAGGCTCAGAAGGACAGAATCCCCCCTTATTTACAAAACTGGGGCGGGGATCTGCCAAAACCAGCCGGGCAGTTGAGTTCGCTCTCCGAAAATCTGTCATTTGCTACATGGACGAGAATGCTGTATTCCTGCCTTGTAGACGCAGATTATCTGGATACGGAGCGGTTTATGCAACCGGGAAAGTCGGCTCGCGGTCAATACGAGACAATGGATGTGCTGTTTGGCAAACTGGAGCGACATATAGAAAAGTGGTCACATCCGACAGGTAATATCAATCAGAATCGGTGGAGGATTCTGCAGGATTGCCTGAATGCGGGAATACGAGAAAAAGGTGTCTATACATTAAGCGTGCCAACAGGAGGCGGAAAGACGGTTTCGTCCATGGCGTTTGCACTGCGCCACGCTGTGCAGCATGGAATGCAGCACATTATTTACGTTATCCCATATACATCGATCATCGAGCAGAATGCTGCAGTTTTTCGTGAGATATTTGGAGAACAAAACGTGCTGGAACACCACAGTGGAAAGCTCTATGACCTTTCGGAAGATGCTGATGAAAAAGAGCATATGCTGGCTTTGGCAACGGAAAACTGGGATATGCCTGTTATAGTGACGACTGCAGTACAGTTTTTTGAATCATTTTATTCCAATCGCCCGTCCAAATGCCGAAAGCTGCACAATATAGCAAATAGCGTGTTGATTTTTGACGAAGCACAGCTGCTTCCTGCCTGTCATCTTGCGCCGTGTGTGAGCGCGATCGCGGAACTTGTTACACACTTTGAGTCGACGGCTGTTTTATGTACAGCAACACAACCTGTTCTGGATGATTTGTTCCTTCAATTTGGTTGGAAAAAGCCAATCCCGCAGATTTGTACAAATACAAAAATGCTCTATGACAAGTTCGCACGCGTTTCTTTTTTTAAAGCAGGAAGGCTGTCCTGTACAGAAGTGGCAGATCGTCTTGAGAAACTTAAGCAGGTGCTGTGCATCGTCAATTCAAGGAAAGCAGCCCAGGAAATATACGAACTTCTTCCAAAAGAAGGTTCATTTCATTTATCTACGCTGATGTATCCGTTGCATCGATGTGCTGCGCTTGATGCAATTCGCAAGCGTCTTGCAAATGGCGAAGCTTGTCGGGTAGTCTCTACGTCGCTGATTGAAGCAGGCGTTGATGTCGACTTTCCTGCGGTCTGGCGAGAAATGGCCGGACTGGATTCAATTCTTCAAGCAGCAGGACGCTGCAACAGAGAAGGAAAACAGAAACAAAACGAAAGTATTGTAACGATTTTTGAAAGTGATTATACACCACCGATTCTGATGCGACAGAACATCGGTGCAGCACAGGAAGCTCTTGAAAACGACGCAAATCCCGCTGACCCGGAGACAGTAAAGGCCTATTTCTCCTCGTTGCGTGATCTTCTTGGGGAAGGGATTGACAAGTCACATCTTATTGATAAATTTAATCGTGGAATTGCAGGCTGTATGCTGCCATTTGAACAGGCTGCCGAAGCGTTTCATATGATTGATCAACAGACATTTATCATTTACATTCCGACAGATGAAAATACACATGTTTTAAATCGTCTTCGAAACAAATCAGCTGACCGGACAGATTACCGCCTTGCAGGACAGTATTGTGTCAATGTGTATGCGAGCCATTACCGTGCCCTTCTTTCTTCCGGTGATATCGAACTCCTGGATGAGGAAAGTGCGATACTTATGAACTGCAGGCGCTACAACGAAAAGACAGGCCTTTTGTTAAATGAAAGCGAATCGGAAAAAGTGTGGATGATTTAATGAACTCTTTATGGCAGGAAATACAAAAGAAAGGAGCAAAGGTCTATGCCTGTAAAAATTGAGGTTTGGGGTGATTATGCATGCTTCAGCCGTCCCGAAATGAAAGTGGAGCGTGTCAGTTATGACGTTATGACGCCATCTGCCGCACGAGGCATTCTGGAAGCGATTTACTGGCACCCCGGTCTTGTCTGGCGAATTGACCGCATTCGGGTCTGTTTACCGATTCGATTCACCAATGTTCGACGTAACGAAGTCAAGGACAAGATCAGTGCGAGCAATGTTCGAACAGTGATGAATTGCGGCAAGGGTGAACTTTATCTGGCGACATCGCAGAGCATTCAGCAGCGCGCGGCAATGATTCTGCGTGATGTACATTATGTCATTGAGGCACATTTTGATATAACAGACCGTGCCACACCAGCAGATAATCCGGGGAAGTTTAATGATATCATAAAACGCCGCGCACAAAAAGGACAATTTTACCACCAGCCCTATTTTGGAAATCGAGAATTTCCTGCAAATTTCAGGCTTTGTGAATCAATTCCAGAATGTCCTGCTGAGCTCCTGGGTGAGCACGATCTCGGCTGGATGCTTTTGGACATGGATTATTCCGATCCGACGGATATCAGACCGATGTTTTTCAGAGGCATACTGAGAGATGGGATATTAGATGTGCCGCCATTAAAAAGTGAGGGGGTGATGCGATGATACTTCAGTCGTTGACTAAACTATATGAAGATTTGACGGGCCAGGGAAAGTTGGCACAGGAAGGTTGGGCAAATGCAAAGATCAGTTATGCACTTTGCATCGACCGCGACGGCAATCTAAAGCGAATTGATCCGCTTTTGCAGCAGGAGCAATCCGGGAAAAAAACCGTCATGCGCCCGCAAATGATGGAGCTTCCTGCGGCAGTGAAGCGCACAGTTGGTATTTCGCCGAACTTTTTATGGGATAATTCCGGTTATTTGCTGGGATCCGACACAAAGGGAAAGCCGGAAAGAAGCCGCGAATGCTTTGAAGCGGCACGGGAGTTTCATCATAAACTGCTTGATTCAGCAGAATCGGAAACCGCACAGGCAATTCTTGCCTTTTTTGACCGCTGGAATCCGCAGAATGCGGCAGATCACCCCGCATTGAAAGATTGTTATAATGAGGTTTGCAAAGGCGCCAACCTTGTCTTTCGCATAAACGGCAGCTTTGCACAAAAGGATAGTGTGGTTCGCTTTGCATGGCAGTCACATTACGATTCCGGTGACGGGGAAAAAATGCAGTGCCTGATCACGGGGAAGAACGAGCCGGTGATGCTGACCCATCCTTCTGTCAACGGCGTACGAGGTGCACAGTCCTCCGGTGCTGCAATTGTCTCATTCAATGCTTCCGCATTTTGTTCCTACGGCAGAGACGGTGAACAGGGGTTAAATGCACCCGTTGGAAAGTATGCTGCGTTTGCCTACACCTCCGCACTCAATTATCTTCTGGCAGACAGACCAAATGTGACCTTTCTCGGGGACACAACCATCGTTTGCTGGGCAGAAGGTGCGGAAAAACAATATCAGACGCTTGCAGTGAATGTACTGTTCAACTCGGATGATGCAATGAATATGCTGCTTGAAGGTAACGGCGCCGTTCTCAGCGAAGCGGATGTGCGCGCCACCGTCAGGCGGCTTGCAGAAGGAAAGTCCTGCGATGAATACAGGCTCGACCCTAAACGGACTTTTTATATTCTTGGTCTCGCGCCGAACGCCGCACGAATCTCGGTTCGTTTTTTCCTGAGAGATTCCTTCGGCAGCTTTATGAAAAACGTCAATGATCACAACGAGCGCATGAAAATTGTGAGCCCTTCCTATAACAGGGATGAGATGCTGCCGATCTGGAGAATGCTCCGGGAAACAGTGAATCTGAATTCGCGTGATAAATCGCCGAGTCCGGTCATGGCGGGCGCAACGATAAGAGCAATATTGACAGGTGGGCGTTATCCTGCTTCCCTTTTGGAAAACACCATGTTGCGTATTCGAGCGGAGCAGAATGTTACATACGGACGCGCAGCGATTCTCAAGGCCTACTATTTACAAAATGGAAATGCAGACTGCCCAAAGGAGGTTTTGACCGTGGCACTGAACGAGGAAAGCAAAAACATCCCATATACGCTCGGACGACTTTTTGCAGTTTATGAAGAGGCGCAGCAGAAGGCAAACCCCGGGATTAATACAACAATTAAGGACCGCTATTTCAATTCCGCTGCTGCAACTCCGGCGACCATTTTCCCGATTTTGTCCAATCTCTATCAAAAGCATCTTCGAAAAATGGATACAGGATACGCAGTGTACCTGGATAAACGGGTTACGGCTTTAAAGGCCGTTCTCGGCGAGGAATACCCTGCGCGACTGACGCTTCCGCAACAGGGTTCATTCGATCTCGGGTATTATCATCAAACACAGAGCCGTTATACAAAAAGGGAGGAAAATAATGATGGAACCAATCAAAAACCGTTATGAGTTTGTAATCTACTTCGACGTGGAAAACGGGAACCCAAACGGCGACCCCGATGCGGGCAATATGCCGCGTGTCGACCCTGAGACCGGCTACGGTCTTGTGACAGACGTATGTCTCAAGCGCAAAATCCGCAACTATGTGGAGACGGTCAAGGAGGACGAAAGCGGCTATCGTATTTATATCAAGGAAGGCATACCACTCAATCGCAGTGATGCAGAGGCGTACACATATCTTGGCATTGATGAAAAGAAGGTCAAGGATGCAAAGAAGGACGATGCAAATCTCGACCGCAAGATCCGTGACTTCATGTGCGGCAATTTCTACGATATACGCACATTTGGCGCAGTGATGACGACTTTTGTCAAGGGAGCGCTTAATTGTGGTCAAATTCGCGGTCCGGTACAGATCGGATTTGCCCGCAGTGTTGACCCCATTGTTCCGCAGGAAGTAACGATAACACGCATTGCGATCACAACGGAAGCAGATGCCGAGAAAAAAGGCACGGAAATGGGCAGAAAATACATCATACCATATGGACTTTATCGCGCGGAGGGCTATATTTCCGCAAATCTTGCGCGAAAAACGACAGGCTTTTCCGAAGAGGACCTGGAACTTTTGTGGCAGGCAATCCTGAACATGTTTGAGTTTGATCATTCCGCAGCGCGTGGAAAAATGGCAGTACGGGAACTGATTATTTTCAAACACAGCTCGGAACTCGGATGTGCTCCCGCTTATCGTCTGTTCGATCTGGTTCAGGCCAAACGAAAAGATGGCGTAAGTGTGCCGCGTGCGTACTCGGATTATACGGTCACGGTCAACGAAGAAAATTTACCAGATGGCGTTATCTGCATCCGAAAATGACGATTTATGCAGAGGAAGATTACCTGCAATTATCCGGAATCCAGCACTTTGCATTTTGTCGCCGCCAGTGGGCGCTGATTCATATTGAAAAACTGTGGGCGGAGAATTATCATACAGTGGATGGCGCACTGCTGCATGAAAAAGCGCATAACCCCAATCAGAAAGAATCTCGCGGTGATCGATACATCATGCGCAGCATCAGCATCTATTCCCGAACACTCGGCATATCCGGGCAATGTGATGTTGTAGAATTCCGGAAAAATGTTGCCGGTGTCCGATTGAATGGGAAGGATGGACTTTGGCTCCCGTATCCGGTTGAATATAAGCGCGGCGAACCCAAACAAAACGACTGTGATGCTTTGCAGCTTTGCGCACAGGCGATGTGTTTGGAAGAGATGCTTTGCTGCTCAATTCAGGAGGGAGCACTATACTACGGACAAACCAGAAGGCGGCAGATTGTTGCACTGACGGCGGAACTGCGCAGCCGTGTGACAGAGCTGACTGAGGAAATGCACACATATGCCCGGCGTGGTTATACGCCGAAAGTAAAACCGACAAAAGGCTGCGGTGCCTGCTCGATGAAGGAGTTGTGCATGCCAAAGCTTTTGCGAAGAAAAAGCACAACAGAATATCTGCAAAATGCGATGGTGGAAGAGTTATGAAAAAGCTGCTTAACACATTGTATATTCTGTCCGAGGATGTTTATTTATCTCTCGATGGAGAAAATGCGGTAGCAAAACGGGAACAGGAAGTTCTTGCAAGATATCCGCTGCATACGTTGCAAAGCGTTATCAGTTTTTCCTATGCAGGGATTTCCATTCCGCTGATGGGTGCGTGTGTAGAACGTGGCATTTCAGTGGCGCTGTGTTCACCGCGCGGAAAGTTTCTGGCACATGTTTGCGGAGGAATTGACGGTAATGTCCTGCTTCGGCGGACACAGTACCGTGCGGCAGATAGCGAAGAACAAAGCTGCCGTATTGCAGCGAGAATGATTTTTGGGAAACTGTACAACAGCCGCTGGAGCATTGAGCGCACGCGACGCGACCATGCAGTGCGCGTAGACGTGCAGGCACTTATGGAGGCATCCGCAAACATACGCGAGCTTTTGCCGCAGGTGCTGGAGGCGGAATCTCTGGATTTGTTGCGAGGACTGGAAGGCAATTCCGCCAGGTGCTATTTTGGTGTCTTTGATGAAATGATTTTAAGCGGGAAGCCGGCCTTTGCCTTTAAGGGCAGAAACCGCCGTCCTCCGCTTGACCCGATTAATGCGCTACTGTCGTTTACTTACAGCATACTGGCGCATGATTGTGCATCAGCGTTGGAAGCCGCCGGGCTGGATCCTTATGTCGGCTTCCTGCATCGGGATCGACCGGGCAGAACATCGCTTGCTTTGGATTTGATGGAAGAACTTCGGCCCTGTATGGCAGACCGTTTTGTACTTACACTGGTTAATAATCGCATTATAAAAGAAAAGGATTTTATCAGGCAGGAAAGCGGTGCCGTCTTATTAAACGACGAGGGCCGTCGAAGGTTTTTCGCTTCCTGGCAGGAGAAAAAGCGAGAACAGCTGAAACATCCGTATCTTGAAGAAAAGCTGCAGTGGGGTATGGTTCCGTATGTTCAGGCGCAGCTTCTTGCACGCCTTTTGCGCGGCGATCTTGACGGTTATCCTCCGTTTTTATGGAAATGAGGGAAGTGATATGCTTGTTCTGATTACCTATGACGTCAACACCGAGGATGCAGCGGGCCGAAAGCGTTTGCGGCAAATTGCAAGGCAATGCGTCAATTATGGTCAGCGTGTCCAATGTTCTGTCTTTGAGTGCCTCCTGGATGCGGCACAATGTCGAAGTCTACAGGCAAAGCTTTGTTCAATTATGGATGAGGAAAAAGACAGCCTGAGGTTCTATTACCTTGGCAATCGGTACGAAAAGAAGATTGAACACTTTGGATGCAAAGCTGCATATTTACCCGAAGGCAACCTTATTATCTGATGCGAAGTGAAAGCAAACATGATTTTGCATATGGTTCGCACCGGAAAACAAACGTTTTTTGATATCGAATTGTGTTCCAGAGCTCTCACAGGTCTCTCTAAAGAGCACATTTTGAAAGAATATGCACAAGTTTGGCAAAAAATGTGAGTTATTATTCATGTTTTTGCAGTCGCTCCCCACGCGGGGAGCGTGGATTGAAATTGCGAAGGAGGACCGAGGCTGTGACATTTGGCGAGGTCGCTCCCCACGCGGGGAGCGTGGATTGAAATTTTCAAATCGACGCGCAGAAGTTACCGAGCTTCGTCGCTCCCCACGCG
>CAVHXA010000050.1:0-13570 GCA_963639765.1 Oscillospiraceae bacterium
GCCACTGTTCCTCTAAGAACTTTTGCGAGAATCGGCGTATCGGCATCTTTCAAGACGAGAGGTAGCACCGGAATATCCGTTTTCAGTTTCTTTGCTCTTTCCTTAAGACCAATATTCCGCGCTCCCGTGCTGTGTTTTAATCTATTTTGCTTAGCGTAATTCCGCCGAGCATTTTTGAATATTCTTCCGATTTGAATGCTTCTGTGGCCGACGCAAGAATGCTGTATTCTACGGCGTCCGCAGAAAAGCCGTATCCCGTCTTGCAAATACCGTGCCTTGCGTAAAACGCGATACGACGCTCTCTCTATAGTTTATCTTTATCAAAAAGACCTACGGCAATTTTGTGCTAACCTATGGCTTTTGAATCTTTGGAGTGCCCAGATTCCAAGGTGCTCAATTAGCATGCAGTCCTTAAAATAACCGGGTTCCATTTTTTAAGCACTTCTTTTACATAACGTCTATTTGCTTTGGAATCCGTATTACACCAGCTGCTTGCGCTGTTGCTCCACCACCAACCATTAAGTCGCAGCTTGTTCACAAGTTCCTTTTCGGGATGTGCAGGGAATTTTAATTCAAGACCAATGCGCTTTGCTCTGGTCCCAGAGCCAGAAGCCTCAACATTTTTTTGAATAGCATTATGTGACGCAGCAGAATCTCCCGTTACATGCATTTGAGTGACTACAAATCGAGGCTCATAGGCATCCAACGATTTAACGGTACAGTTACGCAAGTACATTCGATTATCATAAATGCTTATGTCATCCTCAAGATACTTAGCCCATCCCATTTTCAACCCTCCATTTGCCTGTTCTATAATCATATAGTGGGTGTTTTGAGGCAACTTAACAATTTTTATAAAAATTATGCGGCTTTGGAAAGCGATGGCAGGTGCTGGCCTCTGGTACGAACTCCCAGAATAGCGCCTCCGATTACCATGGTTAACCCAAGTAATGAAAGACCGTACTTCAACATTCCGGATAGAAATTGTTTGTTTTCTGTATCTTTATCTGCAAGCTTGTCCGCTATGAGAATCATCTGCTCGGTGATATATTCACGTTCTCTCGTGTTCAGATCCTCATGCTTTAAGAGTTCCTGTAACGAATCCAAAATAGTTTTATATGCTGTGGCATAAGTCGTACGACTATCCTTGTTATCCGCCAGCAAACTGTTGCACATGATATTTAATTGTTCTGCCATTACCTTTGCACTCGCAGTATAGGAGGGAAACTGATCTATAACTGCCAATGCTACGTCCTTATCCATATTCGGAATCAAGGAAACAAATTCCATGAGCTTAGCTTTGGAAATCTCGCGAAAGCTGCTAATTTGAAGAGCATCCTTTACCTGTGCTTCAGTAAACAAATATTTTGACATACAATATCCTCCCGTATATTATCGCCATAAATTCATCTGCAAAATAATAGGGAGGATATTGCTGCAACTTAACAATAACCACATTTATTTTCCGCAGTGCGGACAGAAGGCATGAAGCCTTCCGGTCTCAACCGACATACGGACAATATCCTTGTACTGAAACAAACCATCCATCTCAAAAAAGCTTTCCTTTTGAACTTGCAGCATTTTTTTCATCGTCATGCTGTCTATGTCGTAGCCCATATATAGATATTTCTTTCTGCATTCAGGATTAGCACAAATTGTACTGGTAACCGTCAATTGATTGCAGTTATCACAAACATACTGATTGTCGTGCTTTCGCAGTTCGTGTCCGCAATTAGGGCAACGCTTTTTTTCGAGCTTCATGATTTCGCGATACAAAACATTTTGCATTCTTCTGAAGGAGTTAATGTCAAACATGGTAAGTGGAAGCAGCGAAACTGCCATGCTGTCCGCCCTCGCATACTCCGTAATCTTTTGCTCGCTTTCATTACAGACCGGAAGTGCGACTATAATATGATCAGCTCCATTATCCTTCAACAGCTGATCTGCATATTCCTGAATATTGTTTTTTAAAGCAAGCCGATTTTCGGCCGCCAATTCAACCACAGCTGGAAAGATCAAAAAGCTTGCTTCTTTAGGACTGGCATAATTGCGTTGTGCTTGATCAAACAGACCCTTTAAGGCTGCATACTTTCGTTTTTCCTCGCTTTGCTCACGCCCGCGACTTTCCCTTGTCTTAAACTTAGAACAAAAAGCATCAATTTCATCGGAAGTGATATCATTCGGCCATAACAAACGGTTTCCGTCATACTGAATCCGCTCTTGGCATTTGCCTATAGTTATAGGGATTTCAATGCCGGTTGGTACGGCAACCGAACGCAATGCAATGTCCTTTAAGGTTACCTTCACAAGGCCAGTATCCATGCATTCCACTTGCATTTTGATATCATCCGCAGTTCTTATATATTGACCATTTTCTACCCAATCAAAATCTAAAACATGTGCTGCATAACCGCAAAGGGTTGCGCAAAATTGCTGATAGTCGTCACATGTATCATCAAATGCAATTTGATTCTCTGTTTCGATTGCTTTTGGTGCAATAACGTGATGTATAGCCTTCCATAGCTTGAATATTACACTGTAGTATTTATCCATTGTCAGAATATTTGTTTCATTAAGTGGATTTGCCACAGTTTTGGCCTTTTTTAAATAATGATACAGTCGTGTTTGACGCAGCGTCCGATACCGCTTTAATAAAGCGTATGCTTTCTGCTGCAGTTTTTCAACCAACTCAAGATTTTTAGAACGATGCTCATCGCCCTTGTCGTCAGATGACATTAGCTCAGAGACTGCCCGTTGGAAACCAACATCAAAGCCAAAGCTGCCGGTTTGCACGCTGCTGTTCATGATTCCGCGCAGCTGATCTCTCTGATCTCTCAACTGTTTTTCTGTTTTTCTTAAAAATATCAGGATCAAATCAATCAGCGTTTTTACAACACGGTTTTCATATATATGGTATTCATCATCCTCTACTCGAGAGTACAGCCGAGCGGGCTTTAAGCCGCTTGCTGTTCTTGCAAGCCAGTCTTCGCTATGTGCAGCCAAATACGGAATTGACTCATAGCCAATTCTCTTAACAGTTTCTATCGGCCGCACCTCATTTACAGCTTTAAGATGCGACTTCGGCTTATCACAAATTACTTTAAATGGATTAAAAGCCGCATCTATCTGCTCAAAAATTTTTGTATAATCTCGAACCTCCGTGCTTTGATCAACGGCATACAATTTTAAATTTCCACGCTGAACACTTTTGATTTCATTGAATTCCATATCACGGTATTCATAACCAAATTGTTCATATGCCTTAGAAAATTTTATTGAAAGAGGCTGTATCAGCGGCCTGACTGAATACACAAATCGCTCTCCATTCTGCCTAACAACCAGTTCAGCAGCCTCATTGCACTCAATCTCTTTTGCTCCAAAATTGATGAGTGTGCCATTATATAAGAGTTCGCATGGAGTCTCATTTTTTTCCCTATGCAATTTCAAATAAGCTTTACACGGAATGGCATGCAGAATGCAACCAGGTGTAAGCTCAATATCACTAAGGGCTGAATGGTAATAAACCTTCATACTATTATCTCAACTCTTTCAGTCGCTTCTCAATAAGTCTTACAGTTTCCGGGTATGCGGCGACAACTTCCTGCAGCTCCAGCAAGGCCTCCTCATCATCACTTGTGATTACTTTTCGCAAAATCTTGGTTGAAATCTGATAATCAAGTGCACTATCCAAGGTGCCTCCTGCTGCAGTAAATACTCCTACAAAATTAATAGTTTGCGTAACAATACGATTGCCAAAAGACAGATCGAATTTTTCCATCAAAACAGCATCTAATGCATCTAAGCGCTCAGCGGCAGCTTTTGTATATTTGTTATTTTGAATTGCCTCCTGAAACAGCGAATCCAGTTTGTCGACTGAAATATACTTTGCGCTGGTTGGTGTATAGTTTCCTTCTGAAGCACCCTTTCGGTTGAGAGATACCACCTGCGCACGATCATAAACCTTGTCGCTGATTTCAAAGGTAGATTCATCTCTATTGGCCGTACCGATAAACCAAATATTATCGGTTACGCGAATCTTACGACCGTCGATGAGACTTTTTGCGCCGGTTAACTGCCCAAGCTTATCCAGATATTCTGTGAGCAGTTCTTTATCCTCATCAGAGGTTTCAGCTGTAAAGTCGCCCTGGCGGCCTCTTTCTATTTTTTCCCAAATAGCATAGACTGATGGATCCTCACGTCGCATTTTAGCCTTTACATTATCCGGCAGCTCCATTGGCAGGGTTCTCATGTCAGAGGAGACGAGCTCAATAAGCCATTTTTCGTGATCCGGCTCTTGAAGGATTGCCAGAAAATCCGAGAAATAATACTCAATGCGCGCCAGATTCATCTCGTCCAGTACAATGAATGTTGGAATTTGCTGACATCTTTCCTTGCTGCTTCTGTACAGCTCAATGGTAAAGCTCTTGGCATTAAATTTTTTATTGAAATCATTATAATAGCCTAACAGCTCGTTTCGATCTCTCCACGAGGATTCAACAGGAATGAGCCTGTTAAAGCCAGAAATTGCTTCGGAAAAAATACGCGGAAGGCTCGATTTACCTGTTCCTGACATTCCTTGCAGGATAATCAGCCGACTGACAGACATGCCTGCAAGGAATGCACGAATATCATCATCTGTATAATAAAGTTGCTCATCTGCCGGACGGCTTCCAGCAAAATTTTTCACATGCGAAACGATTTCACGTAAGGATTTCAACTCTGTATGCTGAAGTCTTTTTGCAATATCCGCCTTAAAGGACTCTGTTTCTGTTTCACTGTCAACCTTTGTAAGAGAAGGACAAGTATCACCGGTTCGGCTTTCGAGCGCAGTCTTATGGCTTTCAAGCTCCTGCAGAAGATGCTCGTTTAATGCATTGGTAGCTTCAACCTCCTGCTTTACAACCTCAAGCTCTTTTGTTGCATTTCTGGCAGCAACTGCTTCCTCTCTATAGCGGTTTCTTTCAAGCTCCAAAGCTTCATTCGCACGTTCGAGTTCTTCGACATGCTGTGCCTTTTCCTCCAAGGCAGTAATAGCTGCATCATCCGGATAACGTTCATAAACAGATGCCAGTCGACTATATTTATCTCGAAGCTCTTGAAGTGCTGAGATTACCTCATTCATAGAAGCAATTCGAATGCCTTTTTCTGGATCTTCTACCTCTGTCTTTACAGTATCCATAAGGACCTGCAGCTTTTCTAATCTGGTCTGAAGCTCATGATAACGTTCCTGAAGAGTACTATATTTGCTGCGTTCATCCTCAAGCTCCCGCTCAAGTGCGGCAATTTTGGCAGGATTTGCCGCATCATACCGGGCTTTACGCGCCAACAGATCTTCCTTAAGTTCCTCGAGCTCCTCTTTTTCGTCTTCGACAAAGCGCTGATCTCTCTTCAGTTTTCTCAGGCTCTCCTGAAGTACAGCTTCTCGCTCTGCAATTTCATTTATTTGTCTGTTCAGATCATCGACTTGAGTCTGCCAGGCCTTTTTCGCATCGTCAGCTGCTTCCTTCAGTTTCTTCAGCCGCTCCTCATCTGCAGCTTTTCTCGTATCAGCCACATATGTATCCGCCTCTGAGCGAACTCTTTTAGCATATTCATCTGCTTCACTACGAACTCTTTCGACCGTGGCAGCAGCATCGTTGACTGCCTGCTTGGCATTATCAAAATCAGTCTGAAGTGAATCCACCAACCCCTGAAGCGTATCTTTTTCCTCTGTTAAAGACTTCTTCTTTTCCTCAAGATCAGCAAGCGCAATCTCAGCTGCTTTAGCCGCCTTTTCTGCAGATTCTTTTGTTTCTTCCCATGCACTGATTTCATCCACCACCTGCTGCATTAGGGTTTCTTTCTTTGAATCAAACTCAGCCTGTGTCGTGCTGGCTGACAAGTCATCTATGGTTACAGGAATCGCTTCTGCTACTGTCTCAGCCGGAGCTAAATTAGTGACTGGAGTCGGATTTGAGGCAGTCCTTTGTTGCTGTCGCTGCTGTCTGTTATTATTCTTCTTTTTTGACATTTTTTAATCCTCCCTGAATGCTTCCAGAAGATCGTTAATTAAGCCAAACACGTTTGCCGTGTAAAATTCATAATCATCATTGGTAAATCTATCATCCGTATCATGAGAAACTTTTCTTCTGATACGGTTTAATTTATCGATCAGGCTGTACTTTTGACCGATATTTTTTTGGAAAAGAAATCTGTGCATTTGTGTTTCACTGAGATGGTACTCAATAACCAGCATATTAATAAACTTTTCCATGATGCTGTTTCCATAGGTATTGTTCAATCTGGTCAAAATTGTACTTATGTACTTTTTGGAAACCCACTGCAGGGTATCCTCATTTAGATGCACATTGCTGCATATCCGCTTTTTATATGCGATATCGCCATAGGTTTTTACATCCTCAAGCGCTTTCTGCCGAATCTGTGTCAGCTTTGCCTGGCCGATGAAACGGAAATAAGAGTTAAACAAACCTTCGACTACACATCGAGCAAGGTTGTTAACAATGTTTTCTTTTTCCAGCAAGCTATGCTGTCGCTGAATCAATGAGTAGATTCGCTCCATGTCTTCATATATATACGGAAATCTGGAACGATACAGCTTTAGCAGAGGGATTCTTTCAAGGACAAATACCCGGAAGTCCTTATCTGCAGTTTTGTAAGAGGGACTCAGCTTGCAAATTTCCTTTTGTAAGAAATCTTGCAGGATTTCACCATCTATATAGGCATTATCTGACTGCTCCAGCCATTGCATTTGTCTTAAAAAGAAATTATTATCAATACCACCGAAATCAAATGGAGACTCTGCTTTGTAGCCTCCTGGATAGCTTGGATCGATTATGAGTCTCATTCGAAGATAAAGTTTTTTCGGCTTTTTATTTAATGCACGTATAAACATATTGCCGCTCAAGCCGTGATTCTTGGTAGCCTCTTTATTTTCGGAAACTTCTTCAGCCTTTTCATTTTCCTCTGTTTCTTCCTCAAAGGAATCCAGATCTGCAAACAGGTCGATTGCTTCCTCAGTAGTAATTTCACCCTCTTCGCAATCTGTAAAGATTTTAAGATTTCGAAAATATGCTTTATAAGCCTTTTTTAGCCGTGCGTGCTTGACTGCAATCGGCGCAAAGGTTTTATTTTCATCATCTTCAATTGTTAGCCTCAGCGGTAATGATGCGCCTCGAAAAAGTGATATTTTTCCGATATCACCAGCGTAGAAGAAAGGGAGTACTTCCTTCTTAATTGCATTGATAAACATATATCCATATTGAGATTCAGAAGAAGCCCTCTCCCGAATTTCGCCGTTAAGATAGTTTTCTCCGTCAACGGTAAGCTTCCAGGGTTTGCCAATTTCTCTTTCTACATATTCCTTGACCTCAAGGTGAGACAATATTTCTTCAATAAGACTTACTGTTGCATTTAAGGTTTTGGAAATACCGTTTGAGGACAGACCGAGAGCGACAAATTTCAGTACCGTCTCTTCATATGCATCAAGATAGTTTTCAAGCGGCGGAGTGGCTTCACATTCAATTGCAAAAACAGGAAGTGCAACATCGATTGCCTGCTCGTCCGCATCAAATTTACGCATATTAAGAATATCAACACTCACGATAACAACCTCCTCCCTCAATGGCACAAATATCATACAAGCGCGAGAAGCACGGTATCTGGATCAATGTTTCTGCATCACCGTATACTGCAAGTTGTCTGATAGAACGACTAAATGCGACACACAGACGATTGGGCTTCTCAAGAAATCCGACAACCGGAGCGGCTCCGTTCTTGGGATGGTTCGAGCGGACGCAGGAGAGCAGAACATAGTCAAATTCTTTTCCCTGAAATGCATCAACGGTTCCAATTTCAATATTGCTTTTCTCTTCCTCGTTAAGGAAGCTATCCAAGTGCTTCTTGATTAATTGAGCCTGTGCTGAATAGAATGTGATGATGCCAATACTGGCTTTTGGCTCGACATCAAGAATGCGACGGACATCCTTGCCGATGATTTCAACCTCAGCCCATCTTGATTTAGATACCCCAGATGTTTCAGCCCCTTTTGCAATCGGAACATTGCAAAAAGTCAATGCACGGCCATTGTTGATTTCCGGCGAACTTGCTCGCTGCTCCGGCGTTACACTTTCTGCTGTTTTGAGAATTCCATCATAAAATGATTCACTCACAAAGCTGCAAATTTCCGGATGCATACGGAACTGTCTCGTCAATGGCAATGCCTTTGGCTTTTGGCCTTTCGAAAACATTTCAAATAAGCGTTCAAACAAGCTTTTTTCAATTTCAGGAATATCTCTGAATTTCGGATTTTCAGTCAACAGCTTGAGAACATCCGGCTCCAGCATATGGGGGAGCTGCTTATGGTCGCCAACCAACACAATCTTTCTTCCCATTGACATCGGGATAAACAAATCCAATGGGTTGGCTCTGGCTGCCTCATCGATAATAACAAGGTCATAGGTCTTATCGATTCCATCACGAAGATCCAAGCTTGTCTGACAGGTGGCTGCCGTTGTCATGGAATATTTTTTGACTATGGACTCATAATCCTGCTCAAGGCGCATTATAAAATCACTGAGGATAAGAGATTTTTTCCCTTCCATAGTTGATAGGGTATTCAGATAGTGTGCAGAAAAAGCATTTGCAAGTTTCAATATGCACTCATTAATAGTATTCTTATCCTTTGGGTCTATCTCGATTCGTTCTCTGCAGAAGGTTCTCCGAAGAGCCTCAACTGCTTGAACGTAGAAATCAAATTGTTCCTCCGTAAATTCTTCATCTGTTACAGCTTCAATTGCTGTACAGATTTCGTCGGAAATTCCCAAATCATCATTAAGCCGAATATACGCTGCAAGATGTCTGGCGCTTCTTACGCCATCATCTTCAAATGCCTCCGGGACTAGCCTCTGAGCATTAATCCGCTTAACAATAGGATCCTCGTAATCATCATCCGTCGTTGATAATGTTGTTGCAGTAATAATGGCCTTTGCAGCAGCAACAACATCCTTCGGATAAGGAATCTCCACAAAGCTCAGGTATTGATCTATTAAAGCAGCAGCCTTTTCAATAGGCTCGCCGGCATTTTTATAGGACAAAAATTCATCATCGAGCTGCCTTTTTCTTTCTGTATATTCCGGTGCAACAGTATCCTCAATCATCTCATTGAGGCTCTCCCTTAGCCCAAGATACCATTTTTCCAGAGATTTCTGATACTGTTCCTTACTGCTGTCGCTGGCTCTTTTTGCAGTTTTGCGGTAAGCAGGAATATCTCCCGGTAAAGGTGCAGATATCGCATTGTCCACCGCTTCATTTTGAAAACTTGAAATCAAAATTTTTGGACTTCTGATAATATACTCAGAATTAGCTATCTGCATTCGTCTCTGATTCGATTCAAAAATTTCTCTGAAGCGCTCTGCGATAGCCTTGATAACCGTTGTTTTCCCCGTCCCCGGCGGGCCTTGAATCAGAGCAATGTCGGGAGTGTTAATGGCTAACTCAAGGGCTGCCCTTTGTTCCGGATTCAACTCACTGGCACGTTTAAAGTTTCTTCTTAATTCGTCTGTAACCCCTTTGTTATTTCCCCAGGAATTCGCAAATTCAAATCCTGCCGCACCAGCCTCAATCAAAGCTACTATAGATTTTATAGGAGCCTTGTGATTTATCATACGTTCTCTGGCAGCAAGCCTACGGGCCATAATGTATCGATCGCCAGCTGTATAGAGCTTTAACACACCTTTTGCAGGAATCTGATCTGTATTGTCAGCGCCTTCAAGATAGGTTGTTATTTTATTTCCGACAATCCTTTTTATTGGTCCGACACCTATCTGGCGCTTATGCTGAGCTTTTTTGTCCAGTTCCGCTTCAATTGTCTCTATTTCAGAGGCACCAATTTCTTTTCCCCTCAGACTTTCGTCAAGTTCCTGGCTGACCTCGAATTCATAGGTAGTTCCATTCAACTCGGTTCTAAAATCAAATCGAGTATACGGAATCTCTCCAAATTCCTCACTTTCAACATCTAAAAGTTTCTTGCTGAGTTCATCATATGCTTCCCATCTTGCAAAGTAAGATGCTGGATTTGAAATCTTTTCAAGATCTGAAGCAAGAGCCTCATTAATTTCAGAAAAGGAGGAGATAGGTACAAACTTAATTTCTGGTGCAACAAAAACATCGACCGGAACATCATATTTATCCTTTAAATAAGCAACACTGTCAGCAATAATTCCTTGAGCTGTATTCTGAGCAATGAGATATCTTTTTCCACCGATAAAACGAATATTGGCATTCTGCTTCTTTTTGTTCTTGTAGTTCAAACAGAACAATGCCGGTACTCCAAGCTGAGTCCATACATAATCCTGCTGCAGCTTTTCCACGGATGTTGACTCCAGAAGATCATTGGAAACCATTATATTGATAGGTGTTTTATATTCTGTTACAGACTGGAAGGTATAGGTTTGCACCTCAATGCAACTGTTCTCAATATCTGTAATCAAAAACATGCACTTAAAAGCAGCTTCCTGCTGACCTTCCGATAGATCATTAAGATAGTTCGCTGTATTTACACTAACTCCACACAGAACCGATTTTGTATTTTTGACACCTTCTCCATACTGGCTTACAAGAAACGTCTGACGATCTTGAGTCGCTTCGATATTGATTAAATTTCCTTCCTGAAAGTCAACCGTATCATCTTCGTAATTCAGTTTTATCTTCAGCCCCATTGCCGAATATATCTCAGATATCTTCACTGTGCTTCCTCCAATAATCTGGCCATACGTACAAAGGAATACGTTCTACCGCCTACATCTATGGTGATGTCCATTTCGAAATAGATGAAATCACCGTTTTTCAGATTTATGGCTTCATTTGCCTTAAGTTTTATATATTCACCAGGCTTACATTGCTTTGGAGAAACACCTCGGTTTGTTTTTACAAAATATTGTCCACCTTGATATTTCCTTATTACTACCGTATTCTTATTGAATGCATTATATGCCCAATATCCATCCTTGTCTTTAGCAATTGTCAGATAGTTATCTGCGGCACGGGATATGTCAGCACCCGGATCATCATAACGGAGAACATATAAGCTCTTAATTTGGTTTACTCCTTCTCTGAGGATATACGAATTAACCAGCTTTCCTTGTGAACTGCCGTCTATCGGTTTTCCCGTACGATAGTCGTCTCCTTCAGTGAGAATGTCATAGAAATTCAATCTTGCCTTAGGCTTTGAAGGTGAATCGCACCAGGGGCAACCTTCATAAGCGCGCCCCTTTTTCCTCGGATAATGCCAGGCGCCGCAGGATGGACACTTTATAACTTTGTTGCTAGCCTCAAGTAACGCGAACTCAAATTCCTGTGCAGATGGTCTGGCCAGGCGATTCTTTTTACCATCAACAAAGCATCTCTCAAACAAATTTTTCAACTTATTCGTCAGAACAATATCTGCCGGCAGCATATTTGTTGAATTTTCATCTGTAACATAATCGTATTTACCAGCCAGCGCAGCCTCTTCGTCCTCCGGTGTTCCATCAAGAATATCATCGCTGATATACGGATGGCCTACTCTTAAAAGCTCAAAGAGAATAACAGCCAACGAATAATTGTCGGACAAAACATCCGGATTCTTTTGGCGGCTGATTACTTCAGGAGCAATATAGCGTGGGGTCCCGAGAACGGCTGCGGATCCTTTTCCGGCAACATAGATATTATCCACATCAATCATTTTTATAGACGCGGTCTTTCCGGTCTTTATCAAAATGTTGTTTCCGGAAATATCGCAGTAGGAAAGATTGTTTTTTTCAAGCGCACCAAAGGCTTTTGCAATAATATATCCCAAGAATATGCGTTCACGGAGGCCATGGCCCTGGTTATACCAATCGGAAAAGGACATCTCCTGATCCGGAATCAGATATGTATTTAATGGCCTATGATCAACTATCTTCTCCATTACATAGCCCACATATGGAGCATCGATAAGGTCCTCAACTTTAACAAAATTGGCTGGCACTTTTACATTGCGAATAAAACGAAGTCTATCAAGAATATCCTCGTCAATGACTTTAGATCCTGTCGGATAATAGAGCTTGATCATTTTACTTCCACCATTGTCCTCATAGACAACTCCCTGAGCTCCATATCCTGCCAGCTTACCTAATTTGTATTTTTTCCCCTCAACGGTGACTATTGTCTCACCGGTCAGGTCCTGCATTCTTTCGCTCATACTTAATCACTCCCAGCGTTCGGTCATCTGAACTATAATCAGCAATATCGACTACTAGGTTCTCCAGTTCATTCTGCAGCCTAGAAGCTGCTATTTCGGTTTCTATTTCTGCAACCAGTTCCAATTCCCGTCCCTCTTGTATACCGTTAGCAATCCCATCAGTACAGACGAAAACGGTATAGGGAACATATAAGTCCAATCTGAAGCTCGAGGTCCAAAGCTCATTTGCTTTCACCGATCCATTCAAGCATCTGGTCTGGTTGGTAAATGTCGAATTGTCTATAGGTGCACAAATCTTTATTCCACGTGATGAAACGGCCAGAAGGCCATCGCCTATGGAGAAAAGCAATAGCTTGTCTCCAAATTTCATTACTGCTTTTAGTGTGGCGCAGCAATCATCGAGGACTTCATTGATAAGCTGCTGCTTCCAGACATCTATAAGTTGCTGAGAAATTTCTGCTGTTGAAGGAATTTCTCCAGCTTTCTGAATTATCTCAAAGACTAATTCAACTGCAGTAATAGCTGCCTTTGAACCAGCTTGAGCTCTTTTGCAAGACCCAACACCGTCAGAAACAGCCATAGCATAGTCATTATTCTTCAGGATAAAGTCCACCGCATCCTGATTCGGAATATCATTTACTCGATGACTTACTCCGGTATCAGATATTGTGACAAATGTGCAGCCGTTGAGCTGTTTTCGTCGCGAAATCATATAACAATGTCCTCCGCGTCAATATCAAAGAGAGGTGCAACAGCACCTGTATCATTCGGGTTAATGCTATGCATACGCGCGACTGTAGACATTGTCACCCATCGGAAGAACTTTGTGATGCCTGCAGCATCCTTGGTTTTGATAACCGGGACCTCCGGATTATCGATGAAGGCCTTCAGCATTTCAGTATCTGCATCATCCCCGATTCCCAGAGCAAGACGCTGGCATCGCGAGGATCGTTCTCCATTATGCAGGATTTTCAGTGGTTCCCAATCGAAGTAATTCTTCCTTCGATACATTTCTTCCGAGCAGTCCGTGGGAAGTCCATCGCTAATCAACACAATAGTCGGTGTATATGCCCTGGAGGATACAACATTTCGATCTTCTATCATTTGGGCTACCATCTCAAAGGCCTGCCCCATAGGCGTATTGCCGGAAGCTGTAAGCTCTGTAAGAGTAAGTCCATTAATATCGATTAAAGGCTGTTCAAGTTCAACATCTCCGCCAAAGGAAATAACAGAGAGCTGAAATTTTCCACGAATATCATCTGCAGCATTCAATGCGTTCAGCATTTCTCGAAGTGATAGATTCAATTCATTGATTTTTTCACCGCGCATACTGCCGGAAGTATCGGCTAAAAT
>CAVHXA010000051.1:0-13435 GCA_963639765.1 Oscillospiraceae bacterium
AGGCGCGGGGCGTGGAGCAGGGCCGGGAATACGCCATCCTCACCGACGAGATCACGAAGGCCTGGTCCGGCATGACCACCCGGCAGTACAAGAATCTGAAAGGTCTCAAAAAGGAAAACCTCCGGGACAACATGAGCACATTGGAGATCGTGCTGAACATGCTGGCAGAAACCACGACCACGGAGCTTTCCAAAGCCCACCAGCCGGAAGGCTTTGAGGAGAGCCGGACCATCGCCCGGCGCGGCGGCAAGGTGGCGGGAGACGCGCGGCGCGCCATCGAGGCAGACACCGGCCGTCCGGCTGTCACAGCGGAGAACGCCGCCCAGCTCAATACCGTGGTGACTGAGATGATTGAGGGCGTGGCGGAAGCGGGCATGTCCAAAGAGGACGAAACATAATCAAAACAAGCGGAGTCACATCATTGAACAGCATCCCATTTTATATGCTGGCATCAATTACTCGCATGAAATGCAAACATATTTTTTATCAATCCAGAAATTGTGCAGTTGGTTCTTATGATGGGCCTTCCTAAATAATCCCACTACGCTCCCGGCAGGTCGGCTGTGTTTCACGCCGTGAAATTACGCGTACAAAGGAAACCGCTCGACAAGCTCCGCCACCTTTTTCATTACACTGTGCCTACGCGCATCAAAATCAAAAATGCAGTCTGCAATACACTCGGCAATTATGGCCATTTCAGCCGTACCCATTCCCCGCGTGGTGACAGCGGGTGTGCCTATTCGAACGCCGCTTGTGACAAAGGGGCTTCGCTTTTCTCCGGGGACGGTGTTCTTGTTGACCGTGATATGCACTTCATCCAACCGCCGCTCAAGCTCTTTCCCTGTGCAACTTACTTTGCTGAGATCAATCAGAAGAAGATGATTGTCCGTGCCTCCGCTTACCAGCCTTACATACCGGGAGCTGAGCTCAGCGGCCAGCGACTGCGCGTTTTCCACGACCTGTTTGGCATAATCACGGAACTCGGGCCGCATCGCCTCACCCAGGCATACCGCTTTTGCCGCTATAATATGCTCCAGAGGACCGCCCTGCGTGCCGGGGAAAACGGCTTTGTTACACTTCTTTGCAATTTCCTCTGAATTGGTGAGAATCATGCCTCCGCGCGGACCGCGAAGCGTCTTATGGGTGGTCGTGGTGACTACATCGGCATAAGGCACCGGATTCTGATGAACCCCACCGGCAACCAGCCCGGCGATGTGCGCCATGTCCACCATGAATAGAGCGCCGTTTGCGTGGGCAATTTCCGCCATGCGCGAAAAGTCAAGGGCGCGTGGATAAGCGGAAGCTCCCGCCACCAGAAGCTTTGGCTTTACTTCTGAGACCTGTTCTGCCAGCGCGTCATAATCCAAAAAGCCCTGTTCATTTACGCCGTAGGACACCACATGATAGTTGACTCCGCTCATATTAACAGGGCTTCCGTGCGTCAGGTGACCGCCGTGGGAAAGATTCATGCCCATGATGGTATCGCCGGCGTTTAAGAACGCAAAATATACCGCCAGATTGGCCTGAGAGCCGCTGTGGGGCTGCACATTGGCAAAACGCGCACCGAACAGCTTGCAGGCGCGTCCGATTGCCAGCTGCTCCACCTCGTCCACGAACGCGCAGCCGCCGTAATATCTGTGGTCGGGATAACCCTCCGCGTATTTGTTGGTGAGCACACTGCCGGCGGCCGCCAGCACGGCCGGGCTGACGATGTTCTCGCTTGCGATCAGCTCCAGATTGCTCTGCTGGCGCTGGAGCTCTCTGCCCATGGCTTCGGCCAGGAACGGGTCTTCTTCCATGATCAGGGGGATTGGGTTCAGATAGTTTTTGTACATTAAGCTTCTTCCTTTTCCGCTGCGGCAAACTGCCCAGTAACAAAGGTCAGTGCACAGCCATTCTATTAAATTATATAACGGAAGCTGTCTGCCGTTCGATAGGGCAGAGTCTTTTCGTTTTCACTGATTGACCGCTCCCATACCCTTTCAATTTGACCGGCAGCGGTCTTTTTGTTGTGCCCTTTTTCGTCTCCCCCTGAGTCTGCAGACTTCCTCAATTACCTATTGACTTTTTATTTGCAGACTGTTCCTCGCTCCACACAGTGCGTATTGTTCCATCTTCAAAAAAACCGAGTGGGATTGTTTTCGTCCACGGTCTCTTTCCTGCTTTTGGATATTGTTTGTCTCACCACGAAGGAGTTCACACTCAAGTCCACGGCAGAAGCGGCTTTCGCAGCAGGTGTTTAGTGGGATGTTGCAAAACGGACTGTGCTTTTGCTCTGTGAGCCGCTGCAGGCATACATCGTCTGTTTAATAAGCTACTCCCTGGCTACGCAAAATGATGAACAGTAACGCTCCACTTCTGTAAACGAAGCACGGTCATGTTTGATTTGCCGATCTGCCTTTCGCGTAGGGGTTAAGGAAGGGGGCGGGAGCTTTCCTGCATGTGGCAAGGCTTACAATCACCAGCGCCGCAGCGCAGGCTATTGCGCCAGGAACGGTTGAGCCGAGACCAAACGGCTGTCCGGCCAGCTTCCAGCCCACGCAAACGATAAACCCGGCAGCCATTCCGGAAAGAACCCCGGCCTTTGTGGCTTTTTCCCAATAAAGGGCTGCAAAGGCAGGGAGCCCCGCCGCCGCGGCATAAAAGCTCCATGAGAACATGAGCACATTGTATGCGTTCTTTATATACAGAGCGATCAGAAGCGCGCCGAGGGGCATAATGACGGCAAAAACGCGGGTCAGCACCAGCTCCTTTTTCTCGGAAATATCCGGCCTGAACACCTTGTAGACATCATGGACTGCGCTCTGTACGGACACGATCAGATAGCTGTCGGCAGTGGACATGATGACTGATAATATTCCGGCCAGCGCAAGCCCGGTCAGGCCGACCGGCAGAATCTCAATCGCCAGTGCCGGGACAACGGCATCGGTAGTTCCGTATGCGGCAATTCTGTCCGCGCTGATAAACTGATGGACCACAACACCCATAAACCAGACCAGCGGGATCGTGAGACCGTATACAAAGGTCCCGAGAAACAGGCCTTTTTTCGCGGCCTTCTGGCTTCTTGCGGCAAACGCACGCTGCCACATTTCCGCGCCTGCCAGAGTGAACACAAAATACGTGATGATGTCTCCGGCTATATTCCCGTCTATATACGGCGTGGCGAGCTCGGGGGCAAGATTTTCAAGGAACACAGAAGGTCCTCCCAGCTTCAAAAGGGACGCGCTGGGGATAAGAATATACACGAACAGAATCAGCATGATGAACTGAAACACATCCGTATAGATAACACCGAAAAGTCCTGATGTTGCCGTGTAGATAATAAAGACCATGCAGGCTATGAACGCGCCCATTTCATAGGAGATGCCGATTTCTCCGCCCAGCATGTTGATAATCGTGGCTGTTGCCGTAACCTGCGATGCCACCGTTCCCATCATGGTAAACGCTATCAGGGCTCCCAGCACGACCTTTGCGGTTTTACCGAAGCGCTGCTCGAAGAGATCGGGGATGGATGTGACATTGAATGTTGTCCCTACTGCGGATATCCGCCCGGCGAAACCGGAAAAAATAAACATGCCCAGCAGATACGGCAGCGCTGTCATAATAGCCTTGAACCCGCTGGAGTAGGCCACACCGGCTCGACCCATCAGGCCGCTGCCGCCTATGATGGTTGCACAGACGGTCGCCATAAGCACCAGGGGTCCGAAAGAACGCCCTCCAAGATAATAGTCGTCCATGTTCTTGACCTTCCTGACGACAACAAGGCCCACAAGCACCATTGCTACAAGGTATGCGCCAATGATTACAAGATCGATCGTATGCAGTTGATTATGAACCATCTAAGACTTCCTTTCCTGTCCGGCTGTGCCGGTTTATTGTTTACTATTGCCGTGAATTTAGGTGTTATTGGGGTCTTTGTGTACGGAAGGTGAAATGGATAGTTGAGAGCTCTTATCTGTACATACGCAGTTACAGCCCCCTGTTCGGGACATTCAGCAGCGGAGCTCGGTAGTAACCGCGCCGCACCAGATCATGAAACGCCGCCCGGATATATGGAATTTCTTCCCGGAAGGTAATTCGAATATGGGTATCTACTGCCGTGGTCAACACGGATACCGAAATCTGCCCGGTCTGAAGGTGCTCGTCCACAAAACTCGCCAGCGTCAGTTCTGGCAAACGATCCTTTCCGTTCCACGCTAAAAAGCGGCGCAAGCTGCCGTCGGCTCTCTGGAATACATCCGTTGTGAAGCCCCACATATTCACAGACGCGAAGCTGTCCGGCGACAGTGAGACCTTGCTTCCGTACCAACGCCCCTCTATACCGCCCGGCGCTCGGGTTATGTCTTTTTTTCCTGTAAACGCAACAATGACCCGGATTTATCTACACTGCCAAGCGTGCGGGGCACAGCGCCGTGGCTGTTGAGAGCCTTTTCGACTCGGACTCCGGCCAGACAATACGAGCCGGAGGAATCGGCGGCCAGCAGCACCAGGGTATAGGATTGCTCCATTTTCATCCTCCCTTGGCGTTTTGTCACGTCTTAATCTCTCATACGGCATCACCGTCCAGCCTTGCTGCGAAGCCACTTGTCCAAAAGCTCGTCCCAGGCCTCCGCTGCCTTTCGATGCTGGTTTTCCATATTCGGAAGCCACGGCTCAGCGGTGCCCTGTATTTCCGGCAGCCGCAGAAACCTTCTGTCTGCAGAATACCTGAACAGGCTCTTGGATGCATTTGTCAACATCCGTTTTCTCAATGCTGCTTCATCCGATGAGAGACTGTCGATCCGGTGCGAAAAAACATTTTGTCCAATCCATCCGGTACAGATGGAGAAAAAGATATCCCGGACATGCGCCTCGAATTTCATCTCCGGCTTCTGCGGATAATCTCCGTAGGTGTTGCGAAAAACCGGAGTCTGGATATCCACGCACTGTACACTACCCTGTGCTCTGGTCAGGTCAAGCAGCGAGTCCAGTCCGCCGGCAAGAAGAGGAGACTGGTTGTGGAAATAATACGGAGAGAAGAATGTGGGCAGATTGGAGAGGGCCTTCATACGGATGCCGAGATTGCCGGCAAAAACCTTTGTTGTGGGCACAGGTTTTATTTTTGACTTTGACCTGGCGCTTTTCTGAACGATGACCCCGCCAAGCTCAGAAATGCTTTTCCAAAAATCGGTCATCTCCTCTCTATACAGCCCCCAGAGCAGGTCTTCCACCTCGTCAAATCCGACGAGGGGCAATATGCTGTAGCCGCTATAATTGCTGGTGGTGAGATCTGCCCCCCTGGTCAAACTCTGCAGATGTGTCCCGATAAAGTCAATCTCCCGCTTTGAGATTTTCCCGTCCGCAGTCTGCTCCAGAACGCAGGGCCGGATGTCGGAGCCTACAAGGATGAGATAATCCAGGTCCTGAAACATCGCCTCCAGCAAAACCTGACTGTGGAAAAATCCGTATGGGACCAGGCCATACATATCGGCTAAAGGACAGAACAGAAGCTGTCGGATGGTCGTATGCCGAACGCCTATTTTCTCCAGATTCTTGTACGTTCCGCTTATTTCCTGCAAGCGTATACACGAGAGCCTCGCTCTGCCTTCCAGCTTTTTTGCGGCTGCCGGATTCATCTGGTTCGAATACACCACAATTACGCTGTTGATCGTATGGCCGTATTTCTCCGCATTATCCAAAAACTCCGCCAGGGGTCTGGCTGACAGAAAGTCTCTCATTATCATTCCTATTGCAATTTTCATTGCGACACCTCCCTCGCACGGCGTGGAGCATAGAGCCGAAAAAAGGGCACATAAGCCTTGTCTCCCGGCTTATGTGCCCAAACCATTACTCGAATTATAGCTCCTGTCAACATGGAACATCACCGATGCCGGATTCTCACAAAGCCGCTAGGGACAGGAATGAAAATAAGCATGGTGAAATTCTCCTCTCATGAAAACGAAAAACAGATCCTTCTTTCATTACAGGGGAACGCCCGAAAAAGCTGTAAGGCTACCCGCCTGTATATATACACAGAAAGTATACCATGCTCTTCCTTGAAAAGCAATGGTCAATCCAATTGAAAATATGGTTTTGTCTAAAATCGTCAATATAAAGCTTTCATTCCGCTGAATTTTCTGGTATAATACAGACAACAGAGCAGTATGCAAAGCTTCGCAGGCCAATCCCCATCTCCATCCCTGATTTTGATGTGTCGTCCACAAACAGGCCAAAATAAAGGCACTGCCGGAAAGGAGTCATAAAAATGAACCGTATCATAACAATCGGGCGTGAATTTGGCAGCGGCGGTCGTGAGCTTGGCCGAAGAATTGCGGAAGAGCTGCAGATCGCCTACTATGACCAGGAAATCGTCACAGAAATCGCGAAAAGAACCGCGCGGTCTGAGGCGTACATCCGACAGATCGAAGAAAAATGCCCCATCATGAGCTTTCCTATTCAGGTCAGACACAGCTTTTACCTGAGCACGGAGCCGATATGCTATCCGGATCTCTCCATCTACACGAAACAGCACGAGCTGCTGCGCGAGCTGGCTCGCAAGTCCGACTGTGTCATCGTAGGCCGCTGCGCGGACTATGTCCTTCGAGAAATGCGCCCGGTGCGTATTTTTGCCTATGCGGATATGCAGAGCAAAATCAGACGGTGCATGGAGCGCCGGCCCGAGGGCGAAAACCTGAGCGAGACGCAGATGAAAAAACAGATTGCCGAGATTGATCGCCAACGCGCCAAATACTATTCGTTCTTCTGCGAACAGAAGTGGGGCGCACCGGAAAACTATGATCTTCTTGTCAACACCTCCGGGGCCAGCATCAAAAAGCTGGCGGCCGCACTCTGCGGATATCTGGAAGCCTGGTTTGCCTGAACATCCGTATCATACCGCATTGCGGCGCACCTTGCCGGTAGGGCTGGGTGCGCCGCAGCTTTATGCAAGCACCGGATGCACCAGGGTCAAATAATTTTCATCGCTTATGAGAATTGGCTTGAGGTCTCATTGCGCAGAGCATGAAGGGGTTTTTTGCTCCCATAGAGCCTGACGAATGCTCTGCGTGAGATTGCGCGTCGCGGTCACTGAGATTGAGCACTCTCGCCGCTGTCGTTGAGAATTGGGACCCGCAGAAACCAACTGATGTGGTGCCACCTATGACCATTTGGATATGCATCTCCTACAACGGCATACAGTGCAAAACTTGTAATCGATATTTTTTGTTTCGTTCTTGTGATTGAACTTGATTTTTGGGCGGATTTGTGCTATACTAACACTGCCTTATTGCATGCACAGCATTACAGCGCGAAGAGAGGACGCACTATGGTTAATACCACAGTCAGGATTGAGAGTATTGAGATTAAAAATTTCAAGAATGTCGGTTATGGACATCTTGACTTTCAAGAATCAAAAAAAGGCAGCAAGGCAAGCATCCTTGGATTGTACGGCCAAAACGGCTCCGGCAAAACAGCTCTGATTGACGCTTTGGAACTGCTTCGCCTTGCACTTTCAGGAAAAGCGATTCCGGCTTACTTTGCCGACTATATCAACGTTGACAGCGAATATGCAACACTCAAATACGGCTTTAAGGTCAGCAATCAGGAAACGGACTGCATCTATTCCGTTTTCTACGAGGTAAACCTCCGCCGGGATATTGATAATGCCGAGCACAACACAGAGCAGCTGCCTATTGACGAGCACTATAAAGCCGTACTGTTCGATGAGGTGCTTTCCTACGCCTATGAATGCGGAGATAAAAAGGTTCGCCTTTCTCCTGTTATCGACACAAGGACAGCCGAGGATGTTGTTTTTGTCCCGGCTACAAAGTATCGTTCGATTGTCGGCAAAGACAAGGAGAGTTTGACCGGTCTCCTAGTGGCAAAGCAGCTTGCATCGGCGACATCCCGTTCCTTTATCTTCTCAAGGGAATTGCTGAATGTGACTCGGAAAAGCTGCAAGGATGACTGCCATCGATTCCTTATGGAGAGTCTTGTGTTTTTCGGGAACTACCAGCTGTTCGTTGTCAACACGACCAATTCCGGTCTCATCAGCATGAACGCGCTTCCGCTTGCATTCAACTATGCTGAGAACGGAAAAGCATCTATCGGCAACATTCTGATTAAGCTGAATGAGCCATCTTTAATTCCCGAGGATGCACTGAATGTCGTCCACAAGGTCATTGACTGCATGAACGTGGTTCTGAAACAGATCATCCCCGGTTTGACAATCAGTGTGAAGGATATGGGTTCTCAGCTTTTCTCAAACGGTGCTCCCGGCTACCGCATTCAGCTCATGTCCAACAAGAACAGCAAAGAGATTCCGCTGCAATACGAATCTGAGGGTATCAAAAAGCTGATTTCCATCTTGCAGCTGTTGATTGTGATATACAACAAGCCATCAATGACTGTTGCGATTGACGAGCTGGATTCCGGCGTGTTTGAATATCTGCTTGGCGAGGTCCTGCGCATCATCGCGGAAAAAGGAAAGGGACAGCTTGTTTTCACTTCCCACAATCTCCGACCGTTGGAAACGCTCGATAAGTCCTTTATTGCGTTTACGACAACCAATCCGCAGAACCGTTATATCCGTATGAGCAACGTAAAAACAACCAACAACCTTCGCGACTTCTATTACCGTGACATCGTACTCGGAGAACAGAGTGAGCCTGTGTACGAGCCGACAAACAACAGTGAAATTGCGATGGCGTTCAGAGAGGCAGGAAATCCGGATGCCACGTAAAAAGATTGTTTTTGTTATCGTTGAAGGACCTTCCGATGAAGAAGCGCTCGGCGTTCTCTTAAATCGCATTTATGACAGCAAAGCGGTTTATGTTCAGGTTATGCATTGCGACATTACAACCGAGCTGGATGTAAATGCAGGCAATGTCGTTGCAAAGATCGGTGATGTTGTCAAGAAATATGCAGGACGAGCATTTAAGTCTGGAGACTTCAGCAGAATCATTCACATAGCAGATATGGATGGAGCCTTTATTCCCGATGATGCTGTTGTGGAAGACGCCGCGGCGGTTAAGCCTCTCTACTCTATAACAGAAATCCGGACACAGAGAAAAAGCGGGATTGAAAATCGCAATCAGCGAAAGCGGGAATGTTTGAATCGACTGTCCTCTGCGTCTCGGATTTGGGGCGTTCCTTATCAGATTTACTATATGTCCTGTAATCTGGATCACGCGCTTTACGGAAAGCTGAACAGCACCGACGAAGAAAAAGAGGCTGATGCTTTTGCGTTTGCCAAAAGATACCGAGACGATATTCCAGGTTTCATGCAGTACATCAGTGAATCGGATTTTTCTGTTGCCGGAAGCTATCCGCAGTCATGGCAGTATATCCGAGAAGGACTGCACTCTCTTGAGCGTCACACCAATTTCGGACTATGCTTTCAGAAAGAAGCGGTAGATTCAGAAGGTAAACCTAATCCAGAATAATAAGTTCAGAATTCCATACTAAAAAATGAACCGGATTGATGAATAAGCAATAGCGGGAAAGGAAAACGGTCATCCACAACTCTTAGTTGCTGTCTGACGCGCTGTTATCAATATATTTCCGCAGTGCCTGATGTGTCCTCCATTGATTGACCAGCACTTCCCGGCACAGTCTTCGGTGGTCTGCTTCCTCTTCTTCCTGTGTTGGCTTCGGGAAATTGAGCTCTGCGAAAAGCTCTTCTGCGGAAGTGTAATATTTGTTCTGTTCTTCCTCAGGGAGATTGCGGATTTCTTCCGCTTCCCGGAGTGATGCATCCAGCTTTTGGCGCTCGACCTCTACGGCGCTTTCATCGAAACCGAAGAACGTCATTTCGTAAAGAATCTCTGCGCAGAGAGCGGCAGCACCGACTTCCCGTACGTTGCGATCGTCCAGCTCGTAACCGAGGATCTCCTTCCACGGAGACAGCATAAAGGAATAGCTCTCCGGAAGTGTTTTGCAATGCGCCCGCCTTTCTATTTCTTTCTCCTCCAGCGCATCGATCTCCGCCATGCTCTCCAGCCGGGAAATCTCAGATTCCGATTCAAATTCATCGCTGAGTTCTTTTCTGGAATACAGGCACGGATCCAGAAACTCACCGTCCTCGTTGATATGATAAATACCAAGCAACAGATGGCCTGTTTCACATGGTTCAATTTTACGCAAAGACAGGATAAGCGCAGTCACTCGCTGTGTGGCTTTTGCTCTGCGGGTATCGTCAATATCCAGCTTATCGACAAAAGCCTCCGCGATCTCTGCTGCGGGCAGACGCATCATCAAATCTTTTACATTCAAGGTTGAGACCTCCTTCTCATGAAATGGCCATACTCCAACGGCACAATGTAACTACAAAAAGCATAAAGGCGGTGATCCGAACGTGAACCATACGGCAATGATTGACGGAAAGGAATACTCCTTCCTGGAAGAGCTGTCTTCGCCGGATGAGCAGAAGAGCTTTATCCTCTGCGCAGATGACAGCGGCAGGCGCTTTGTTTGTCCGAAATCCGCCTGGCAGGACGGCGCGCCGCAGAATGACTCCGGACTCGCTGTCCACGCCCGCAGCTCCGTCCAGGAGAAGATTCAGTGTTTTCTCTCAACGTTCCGGGGCAGACCGGACCTATATGCAAGGCGTTACTACAGTGTGAAAACGGGAAAAAGCGGCTACACTCCGGCATGTAAAAATGAGTGGGCATCGGGTCTATGCGACAAGCGAAAGCACAAATGCCCCGACTGCCCGAACCGTGAATTCATGCCGCTGTCCTTTGATGCGGTCAAGGCACATCTGATTGGGAGTGATGCGCATTGCCGGGACGTAGCCGCCATTTATCCCATGCTGGAGGACAACACCACATGGCTGCTGGCGACAGATTTTGATGAGGAAAACTGGAAAAGCGATGTAGACGCATTCCGCAGATGCTGTGCTGAAATCGGCCTTCACCCGGCAGTGGAGCGCTCCCGTTCCGGGAACGGCGCACATGTGTGGTTTTTCTTCAGTGAGCTGGTATCAGCGGCAGATGCGCGCCGGCTGGGAAGCGGCCTGCTGACCAGAACAATGGCAAGACGTCACGAGCTGTCCTTCGCGTCCTATGACCGGCTGTTCCCGTCTCAGGACACCATTCCGACGGGCGGTTTCGGAAACCTCATCGCTCTGCCGTTTCAGGGGCAGGCGCAGAAGAACGGCAACTCCCTGTTTGTGAATGAACAGTTCATGCCGTATCCAGATCAATGGGCGTATCTCTCCGCCATACCGAGAATCACACCGGAGCGGCTGGGAGAGTGCCTTTCGGTTCTCTGTCAGGAGGGCGATGTGGGGGCGTTGGCGGAAGAAGCAAAGGCACAGGAGCCGTGGCGCCGCAAGCGTTCAGGCAAAAAGCTGACACGCACAGACTTCCCGCCAAGAGCGGTCATCACTGTATCGAATCTGATATACCTCCGGAAGGACGGATTTTCGCAGGCGGCTTTGAATGCAATAAAACGGCTGGCCGCATTTCCGAACCCGGAATTTCGTTCCAGACAGGCCATGCGGCTGCCTGTATACGGGACGCCGCGCATCATTGACTGCGGTTATGAGGACAATACGTATATCGGTGTGCCGCGTGGCTGCGGCGAATCGCTCACGGAGCTTCTGGAGCAGCACGATGTTCCAATCGACGCAGACGACCGCCGCTGTGCCGGCAGAGAAATCAGGGTTTCCTTTCATGGGACGCTGCGCCCGGAGCAGATACCTGCGGCAGATGCGCTTCTTGCCGGAGAGATCGGCGTATTGTCGGCGACTACCGCCTTTGGCAAGACCGTCATCGGCGCCTACCTCATTGGACAGCGCAAGGTCAATACCCTGATTCTGGTGCACTCCAGTGCGCTGCTGGAGCAGTGGGCGAAGTCTCTGGGAGAATTTCTCATCATCGATGAAGTACTTCCGGAGCTTCCAAAGAAACGTGGCAGGAAGAAAAAGCGCTGCCTGATCGGTCAAATCGGTGCGGGTAAGGACACGCACAGCGGAATCATAGATATCGCCACTATGCAGTCCCTGTTTGAAGGGCCGGAAAAGGATGTCAAGGCCTTTGTAGAGGACTATGGAATGGTCATTGTGGATGAGTGTCACCATGTGGCAGCCTTTACCTTTGAAAAGGTTCTGAAGACAGCGAAAGCCAGATATGTGTACGGACTGTCAGCTACACCCGTGCGGAAAGACGGCCATCATCCCATCATTTTCATGCAATGCGGGCCGGTTCGGTATCTGGTCGATGCAAAGAGTCAGGCGGAAAAGCGGGAGTTTGCACACTTTGTCATTCCACGGTTTACGCGGACAAGAGCCCCGGCCGGAAGCAAAATTCAAGACCTGTACGACCTGATTGTCAAAAACGAGGCTCGAAATACGGAGATAACCGAAGATGCGCTGAAGCTTGTGGCGGAGGGCCGCACGCCCATTCTTCTGACAGAGCGCAAGGAGCATGCAGCCCGCCTTTCGGAGCTGCTGACAAAGCGCTGCCGGAACGTGTTTCTTTTGGTGGGCAGCGATAAGCCCAGGGAAAAGCAGGAAAAGCTCGCCCTGCTGCAGGCGCTGCCGGCAGATGAAGCGGCGGTCGTAGTGGCCACGGGAAAATACATCGGGGAAGGCTTTGACTCGCCCAGGCTGGATACACTGCTCCTCACGATGCCGATCTCATGGAAGGGCACACTCGCCCAATATGCGGGACGCCTGCATCGGAGTTATGCCGGAAAGCATGAGGTTCGTATTTACGACTATGTGGACGTCCACATCCCCATGCTGGAACGGATGTATCATAAGCGTCTGAAGGGATACAGCGAGCTGGGATATCAGGTGAAGTTTGGTTCATCGGCAGAGCCGGTCAGTCTCGTATATAACGGAAATGCCGCTGTACCCGCATTTGAGCAGGACCTTTCGGATGCCTCTCAAAGCATCACCATCGTCAGCCCGTATATGCACAGGAAACGAATCGTCAAGCTGCTGCCGTTATTGCAGGAGGCTGTGGCTCGCGGCGTCAAGGTGGAAATACATACCGCCGGCGATACCGACGCGGAGGACTCGCGCAGACAGGAAATCGCTGATATCATTGCCATGCTGCGTCAGAGCGATATAGACGCCGTCATCCATGATGGCTTGCAGCACCGCTATGCCGTTTTGGATGAAAGCACTGTCTGGTACGGCAATGTCGATCTGCTGGCCTTTGGACGCAAAGACACAGAGATTATTCGCTTCCAGAATACAGATATTGCCGGAGAACTGCTGAGCATGGTCAGTGTGTCAGAGGCTGAGCAGCTGATGCTTACGGATTTGCCCGTTTCTGATCCACTTGAGCAGCCCGGCTCAGAAACTCCTTAATTCTGGCCACGCCCGCATAGAGGACGGGAGGATCGCTTTGTACCACGAGGGTTGGCGCCTGGGTCAATCTGAGCCTCTTTACTTCCTCCATGTACTGTTCCGCATCCCTCTCCTCAAACGGGATGCCGGCATTTT
>CAVHXA010000052.1:0-13279 GCA_963639765.1 Oscillospiraceae bacterium
TTCACGAAGGAGAATGCGATATGCAATTAAAACGAGATACGGATTATGCCCTCAGACTTATGCTCGGTGTCGCCAAGTATGCGGACGAAAATGGGATCCTTCTTGTCGAGCTGTGCAGACATGCATCGGTGCCGCAAACAATTGCAGCCAGATTGTGTTCAAAGCTGGTGAAAACAGGATTTTTAAGGGAAAACAAAGCGGGTAGCCAGTCGCTTTATTTTGCAGGAGATGATATTCGGAACAAAACCCTTCTCGATGTTGTGCAGGCGATAGAGGGAACGGCTGATATGTTTGCCGTCTTTGATCACTCCACGGAGTTATATGCTTGCGGCAAGTATGAATTTGCATTGGCTGAGCGGCAACTGGCAGAAAGTCTTGGCGGAATCAGCCTGCAAAGACTGATAAATCAGGCTGCGATGGCCGGATGATCAAAATTTTTTTGAAAAAATCATAGGATTTATAAAAAAACGGTCGATTCCGTGGGTTCTACGTTGGTGTGAATTTGCTACCATATCATTGCTTCAGGGATAAGACTGCGTGTGGGAAGCAAACACGGCAGACCTTGAGGCATAATTTGTGAGAGATTTTTAGCAACTGCAAATAAGGACGCTAAGTCAAACGCATAGATACATTGGTAAAGGGGTTTCCGAATGGCAGGAAGATATTCTAAAGAAGAGCTAAAAGATAAGCTTCAGCGCTCTACATTCAGTCTGGTGGCATCTGGTGGCATCGAGAGTGTGACCGTGCGAAAGGTAGCCACAGGCTGCGAACTTTCTGACCCGTATATTTATCAGTGCTACAGCGACCTGACGGATCTGATGACTGACACCTTCATGAGAATAGACAAAGAAATTGCGTATTTAATCGCGTCCGTTATCAGAAAGCAAGCACAGACGGAAGCATACGACTTGGAAGAAAAGTGTTGGCTTCTCTGGAGTGCTTATTGGAAATTTTTAATGGATTACGCAGAAAGGACAATTTTCTATTGGCGTTTTTATCAGTCCGGGTACTACACAAAGGAACTGCTGGCAGAACGGCAGAAAAATTTCGCGGTGTTCATTGATTTTGTTCAGAGTGCGGGAGCACAGCTTGGCTTTTCAGACATCACCGCGCTGGATAGCGTTGTTTCAATGATTATTGATGATTCGGTTTCAGTGGCAGTAAAAATCCATCTTGGCTATATGCCGCAAAGCGCTGTTTCGGCAGAGGATATTTATCGCTCGGTTTTCTCCCTGTTGTTCCATAAGCTCGGCTTGAATATATGGGATACTACATTGCCGCATCAAGGCGGTTTGAAAGAAGAAAGGTAAGCACATGACAGATAAAGAATTGAGACATCTCAGCCGCGCAGAGCTGATCGACATTATCTATGAACTACAAAAGCAGAATGATAAAAAAGATGTGCAAATGCAGAAGTTGCGGGCTGCCCTGGAAGAACGGACGCTCCGCATTTCGAAGGCAGGTTCCATCGCGGAAGCGGCAATCAGCGTAAACGGTGTGTTTGAGGCAGCGCAAGCCGCTGCGGATCAATATCTTGCTTCCGTCAAAGTTGCGACAGCAAACATGGAACGAACGCTTGCGGAGGCAGAAGAAAAGCGGCAGAAAATTCTGAGTGATGCGGAGCAGCAGGCCAATGATTTGGTACGTAGAGCGGAACAGCGGGCGGCTTCTATGAATGCGGAAACAGATAAGCAGTGTGCAGAGAAGTGGTCTGCGTTTGAGCACCGTGCCAACGACCTGATTGCCGCCCATCAAGCATTACAGAACCTTATGGCGGGAGGAAGCAGCACGTGAAAAAGCAAAAGGAAGTGCTCGATCTGCCGACCACCGAACAGATTGAGCAGGAGCGCAAACGCTTGCGTTATCAGCGGCGATACAGCAAAACCTTGAAAAGTACGATTGCAATCCTAGTTGTTGTGGCAGCACTTGCGGTGCTGGTAGCGACACTCTGGATGCCCGTTTTGAGAATATACGGCACCTCTATGGTGCCGACACTGGAAGACGGACAGATCGTTGTTACGGTGAAAAGCAGTCACTTTGAACAGGGAGATATCGTGGCATTTTATCAGGGCAACAAGCTGCTGATTAAAAGATTTATTGCCGGACCGGCAGATTGGGTAGATATTGACACTGCCGGAAATGTTTCCGTCAATGGAGCGGCTCTTGATGAGCCGTATATTGCCGAAAAAGCCTATGGTGATACGAACATTGAACTTCCCTACCAGGTGCCGGACAATCGGTATTTCCTGATGGGAGACAACCGGGATGTATCCGTGGATTCCCGGAATACGGCGGTGGGCTGCGTCTCGGATGAGCAGATTGTGGGAAAGGTTATTTTCCGTATCTGGCCGCTGAGCCAGTTTGGACCGATACAATAGCACGGCAGGAGGAGCATTATGCAAAAGAACTTACCACAGAAGGTACATGATTCCATCAGAGAGCACTTGCGTCAAAAGCATTGGCGACGCGTTGTGACTGCGTTGGCGTGCGTTGTAGTGTTCTGCACAACTTATGCACTGATTCTTCCCGCCGTCACTATGACCGAAGAAACCTATTGCGGGAAAGAGGCACATACGCACACGCAGGAGGAATGCTATGAGCGCGTTCTGGTCTGTGATTTGGAAGAAAAGGAAGCCACAGAACCCGTGTCCGGTCATACCCATACGGACGAATGCTATGAGACGAAGAGCGTTCTTGTATGTGGTCTTGACGAGTCCAGTGACCACTCACATGGCGAGGGCTGCTATGACGAGGACGGAAATCTGACCTGTGAGCAGGAAGAAACGCAAGGTCACACGCATGACGGGAATTGCTATCAGGAAGAAACCAGTCTGACCTGCGGGCTGGAGGAAACGGAATCTGCACCCGACGGCCATACGCATACAGATGCCTGTTATGAGGAAAAGCTGGTGTGCCAGCAGGAGGAGCATGAACATACGCTGATCTGCTACTCCAACCCGGAGGCAGATGTGGAAAGCGTCGCCGTATGGGAGCGCACCCTTCCGCAGGACCTTGGTGACAACTGGGCGGAAAACGTGGTAGTGGTAGCAAACAGCCAGCTTGGTTATGCTGAGAGCACGGCAAACTATACTGTTCTGGACGACGGCGTGACCATGAAGGGCTACACACGCTATGGCGCGTGGTATGGCGATCCCTATGGTGATTGGTGCGCTATGTTTGTATCGTTCTGCCTACACTATGCAGAAATTCCGACGGAGTCTGTTCCATATGAGGCAAATTGCCCTCAATGGATAGAAAAGCTTGAACGGAAGAATATGTATGCGGATGCTGGGGAATATACGCCCCAAAGTGGCGATATTATCTTCTTCGACTATGAACAGGATGGAACGGCAGATCACGTTGGGCTGGTGGAAGAAATTGAAACAGACAGCGATGGAATTCCTATCTCTATTATTACCATCGAGGGAAATTCCAGCGACGTTGTAAAGCAGAATACATACGATATTTCTGATGTCAGCATCATTGGTTATGGCATTTTGCCGGAAAAACCAGCGGCTACAATTTCCGCGACAGCTACAGATGGAACAGTGGTTACAATTTCCGGTACAATTCCTGATGGTGCACAGGCTGAAATTTCACCGGTTTCCCTTTCGGAAGACGATCTCAGCAGGTATTTGGATGGGACAGCAGAGACTGCCTATGCTTATGACATCAAAATTATTGTGGATGGAAAGGAGTGGCAGCCGACCAGTCCTGTTTCGGTGAGCCTGACAAAGCCGGGATTCAGTCTTTCTGAAGGAGAAACTTTGGTAATCTCCCATGTGGACGGCGATACAGACACTGCATCAGAAGTTCCGGCCACATTTACAGATGAATCCAATATTATCTTCGAGGCATCCGGTTTTTCAACATGGATTATTTCCACAGTTGCAGAAACAAATGAAATCATCGGTGATCAGTTTAAGGCCGTTTGGAATGAAAATGCAATTTCTCAGGTTATTGCGAGCTTCAGTTCGCCAAATAAAGGCAAGAATTATACACTGGACTATAGTCTAAACGACGGAGCAGACTGGACGACCATTGCAACGGCAAAGAGCAGCAAAGGAGAAGCCATTACTCTGACGGCTGACATATCTCTGGATGCGGCCCTGTCCTACAATACTGTTAAATTCAGGGTTTACAGCGATAAATCGGTTGTTCGGTCTGCTACACTCCCGGAATTGCTGGACGGCATAAAACCTGGTTTTAGTGATTGGGTGGAAAATGCCTATGTCTCGGTTTATGGCGGAACAGCCCCGGTAACAGTACAGGAACTTTATACAGCGTTCGCAAAGTATAGAGAACTTGCCACTGTCATTATCGCTACAACGAAAGATGATGATGGTGTATATACGGGAAGGGCTGATGTTACGCCAGACGGAGCATATACCTATCAGTGGCAGTATCTGGACGACGATGAACAGTGGCAGGAGTTCAGCACAACGAGCACCGGAACAATCAATCTGTCTGAGGTCGATGTTCTGCAAAGCGGCACCCATAAGATTCGCTGCGGCATATATACAGCTGACTCTTCCGAGCCCTACGGAATGAGCAATGTTTTGGAGCTTAATCCCGAGGAGGAGAAATATGCAAAAGCAATTGAGGAAATCAACAGCACGTTGAATCTCGGCTCGTTGGCAATCAATGGGACGCAGTTTACCGATTACTTTTACTACGGGAATGTAGCGAAAGACAGCCGAGTCCCCTTTGACGATGCCGAAAGCTATGCCGAATATCTGGCGAAATTGTATCTTGACGAGGGAATCGATGCAGTAAAAATCGCGTGGCATAAATACCTTTACGACATTTATGACCCTTCCCATGACAAAGGAAAAATGGGCAATGAAAATGAAGGCTATCCGGGAGAAGACGGAGCTACCTATGGAGATCAGAACCTGGGCTGGCCAAAGGATAGTGCATCGTCTTTCCATACAACAGGAACTCCTGAGATTGATGCGTTGGATTACAACTATCTGGAGCAGGGTGTTGATTATGGAAATTTTGTTACCGGATTGAAGAAAAAAGCAACTGCAAAGTTGGCGGGTGATGAAAACACAGAGCGAGAATATCTGGTTGACATCACGGCTGATGCGCAGGCAAAGGCGGTAGGACCGGTTGCAATCATCCTGCAGATTCAGACATCCTGGCAGATGTTCGATTTGGAACATGCCAATGCGCTGCAGAATGAGGGGGCTACAGAGGTAGGTGCCGTTGCGAACAATACGGAGCTTGCCACACTCTATGACATAAAACAGGCGTTGCTGCGTTTTGTAGACTACATGGAAACCAAGTATCCCGGTAATAATCTGGTGCTGGGAATTACTGAGACACAGCACGCTAAGTCACAATCCATGTTTGTTGGAAGCGATAAAAAAGGAAACGGACTTTATGTATCCAATAATTATGAGATACTGCGGAATTCTATCCTTGAGTGGGACACCTTTGGTAACTGCGAGCACGTACACTATGATACCAAGCAGTTGCAGAATGCAGTAAAAAACCTTTCAAATAATTTGGCAGACCTTAAGTATAACAATGGCAAGCCTATTCCCTATGATGATATTCGAAAAGTGGCTGTTGTTATCGGAGGACCGACAGAAAACGCCAGTAGCGAAAACGGCTATGCCTGTACGCTTCCGTGGAGTACATTTGCCAACAGTGAAATTGATTCCGTGTATGGCATTCGCACCAATAATGGAACATCTTATGCTACAAACGGCGAGCTTTCCTGGCTGGACTATTCTGGAAACACGTCAGGAACACCCTATTCTGAAGGAAGTGGTACGGCGTTTACAAAGAAATATGTTGCCACCACGGAAGACCTTGTATACGAGTATCTGGTCCAGATTGCGGAACAGGAAATGGGCAAAAAAGGAATCGACATTGATGCCCCCAATGCATATGTGGAAGATGTAACGGTAACGGATACCATCCAGAAGGAGTTTATGCTGGACGAAAACGAGCCAATCACTGCAACGATCACGAATAAGGATGGTTCGGAAACAAAAACGCTTACGCTTACCAAGAATGATCTGAATTTTACAGAGAATGAAGACGGAACTACTACGGTTACCTACAATTTTGGGAACGCGCTGAATGGTCAGAAGTGTACGCTGCATTTTGGAATTATTGCCAGGGAAGACTACATCGGCAGCAACAATGTGTACACAAACGTAAAAACGCCAACGCTGACCTACAAGCATGACGTGCTTGATGCAGACGGTAATGAAACCGGGGAAACGAAAATCTATGATGTAAACTGTTTTGATACACCGCAGGTCAATGTCCCTATACGCTACAATACGGTTGACGGAGAGAAAACAACGGTTTTGGTAAATACCGAGGTCAATTTGAAAGACCTTGGCAGCGAGATTCCAAAACAGGTTGAGGAATTGTTGGACAACTATCCTCAAATCAACGGAACGCTTTCTTATGTATGGGAAATGCCGGATGGGACAAGTGAAACCATAGGGAGTGTGACGGTTAAAAACGGTGTTCCGGATACGTTACCTGACATTTCGGAAGCCTTCACACCGTCGCAGGCTGGAAACTATGTTGGAACGTTGAAGCTTACCTTTACTCCGGAGAGCGTTTCGTCTGAGAACAAGAATTTCTCAGATGAAACGACAAGGACAGCAGTGAATGCCCTGGAGAAATCCGGAAAGGTTTGGGTGGATGCGGTTGAAGCAGGAACAAACTCCAGTCTGATCGTTCGAAAGGTTTGGGAAACAGCCCCCACCTGGGATAATCCGGAGGTCAAATTCCGACTCCTCGCGAACGGGACTGACACTGGCGATATCTATACTTTGAACGAGGATAATAATTGGGAGGTTCAAATTGATGATCTTAAAACCGTAAAGGTAGATAGCTCCGGCAATGCACAAATCATCCAGTATACCGTGGAAGAGATAGATGTTCCGGATGGCTATAAAGCCAGCTATTCCGAGGACACCGACACCACCGATAGCTATGCAGCCATGGCAAAGTTTACGATAACATGCACAGAGGACAAGAAAAATGTCAGAACTGTTTCCATTACCTGTTACACAGATGACGGTAAAACCTTTACGAAAGATTATCCCGTCAGTGCCGGTTTTGCCAAAAAATACAGCGTACACCTTTGAAATGGGCGATATGCCACTGGGTGAAGATGGAAACCCGATTAACATTATATCTTGGAATTTTACTGCATTGAAACAGGATGGTAACGTTGAGAAAATTGACAGCAAAAAAGTAACCATGAGTTACATCCAATCCCGATATCAAAGCGGTTCGACATCCACCCCTGTTCTGGTTATTACAAACACAGCCAATAGCTATGAACTGCCCGAAACCGGCGGCCCCGGTACAATCTTGTTTACATTATGCGGACTTTGTCTGATGACCCTGGCGAGTGCGCTGATGTATAGATACTTTATACGCTGGAAGCGGGAAAGGAGGCTTTGGTAATTTTAACTCCTCCGCTTCGTAGCGGACAAAATATCTCAAATTTATTCAAAAGAAAGGAATACTATCATGAAACACGCAAAAAGACTCGCCAGCTTGTTGCTGGCAATGGTTATGCTGCTGGCAATGGGTGTCACCTCCGCGTTTGCGGCCGGCGGTGACGGCTCCATCACCATCACAAACGCAACCGTAGGCAAAGAATATTCTGTCTACAAGGTGTTCGACCTGACCTACAGCATTGTAGACGACAAGACCAATGTCGCCTACACCTACACCAGCGAGAGCAATCCCGATGCATTTCTCACTGCCCTTCAGGGTAGTGACAGTCCCTTCGCTCTCGTAGAGACCACTACGCCGGGCGTATACAACGTCTCTCTTGCTGCCGGCAAATCGGCATCTGACGTTTCTGCGTTCTTGAATGAACAGAAAGATAATCTCACGCCTGTTGCTAAGAAGATAGCGGATGCTTCTAAACTTGTTTTCGAAAATCTCGACTATGGTTACTACTTTGTGACCAGTGAGGTTGGCACCGTACTCACCATCGACAGCACACTTCCGGATGTAAAAGTCATCGATAAGAACCAGGAACCCAGCTGGGATAACGAAGATCCTAATAACCCCGGTTCTGGCAATCCCGGTAAAGTTATCATTGATGCCAATGGCAACAAGGTAACCGAGAATACTGCAAACTTTGGCGACAACGTGAACTTCAGCATTGCAGTCAATGCCACTGCTTATGTTGCTGATGAGCAGATTACTTATTACTACATCACCGATACTCTGGCTGCTGGATTCAGTGCGGCAGAGAATATTAAGGTCCTTGTAAATGGTGTAGAGAAGGAGCTTAGCACGGACTATACCATTACTGCTAATGCAAATCCTGATGGTACGAATAGCTTCCAGATTACGCTTCCCTACGACGCAGAAGAGTATGGCTCTAACGCTAAGATCGAAGTGACCTACAGCGCAACGGTGGAGAACGATGCTGTGCTGGCCGAGGGCGGCAACCTCAACACCGCAAACTTTGCCTATGACACCAAGGAGCCTGGAACGGAAAACCCCGACCCGAATCCCGAACCTCAATTCCCCTCTGAAAATGAGAAAACTACCACGACCTATGTCTATGCACTTGGTGTTGTAAAAGTTGATCCCGAGGGCAAAACCTTGACGGGCGCTGAGTTCTCTGTCACGGATGAGTACAATAAGACCATCTATGCAAAACCTACTGATACCAAAGGTGTCTATGAATATTGCGTTGAGGGTACCGAGGGAGCTACCGCTCGGTTTGCAACTGATAACGATGGCGTACTCGTGATCAAGGGTGTTGAGGCTGGTCATTATAACGTAGTGGAGGAGGTCGCTCCCCTGGGTTACAATCTCCTGAACGGCGTTACTAAAGTGACAGCAGAGCTGAAAGAACAGTATACCACAACAATTACCACATATCTGGACGCAGATGGCAAAGTGACCAATGAGGTCACAAATAATACAAAAGAATATAAAGCTAGCGCAAGCGTTGCAGGTCTTGTCATCGTGAACAACAAGGGCACCGAGCTTCCCTCCACCGGCGGCATGGGCACCACCCTGTTCTATGCACTGGGCGGAGTACTGGCTGTTGGCGCAGCAGTTCTGTTGGTTGTGAAGAAGCGTATGGGCCGTGCTGCTCAATAACTTCTTTTACATACCTCGCATGAAATAATTTTCTGCTGTCCCCGTGGGTTCTCCCACGGGGTACAGCGGAAAAGAGAGCCTGATGGGAAATCATCGGGTTGTCTTTTCCGCTGTAATGGATCTCTGGCAAAGCGTCACAGGTCAAAACAGAGACAGGAGGAACAGTATAAATTGAGAGACACTTTTATTTTCTTACGTCCAGGAAAAATCAAAAGACAAAACCGTCTGAATTGGCGGATATGGAGCCGCGATATATGAAAAAGCATTTTAGCACGATTTTGTTGATTTTGATTTTCTTTGCAGGCTTGGCTCTGCTGATATATCCGACTTTGAGCGATTATGTTAATTCACTTCATCAATCCAAAGCAATCTCCGCATACGCAGAAAGTGTAGAGAATATGGATGCGGAAAAATATGAAGCGATTCTCGCGGAGGCTAAGCAATATAATACCGCTCTTGCGCAAAGTCCGCAAAGCTATGAACGAACAGAAGAGGAACAGGAGCAGTATTCACAACTCCTCAATGTGGATGGGAATGGTGTAATGGGTTATATTGAAATTCCCTCTATTGAAGTTTCACTTCCAATCTATCATGGAACTTCTGACAGTGTGCTGAATTCTGCGATTGGACATCTTGATTGGACATCACTTCCGATTGGTGGAGAGAGTACGCACTGTGTTTTATCCGGGCATAGAGGTTTGCCGAGTGCTAAATTGTTTACCAACCTGGATAAGCTTGTGGTTGGCGATACCTTTCTTCTCAGAACGCTGGACGAAGTTCTGACCTATGAGGTAGACCAGATTTTGATTGTGGAGCCAAGTGAAATCGAGGCATTGCAAATTGTTCCCGGCGAGGACTATTGTACGCTTGTGACCTGTACACCTTACGGTATCAATACCCATCGGCTTCTGGTTCGGGGACATCGAATTGAGAATGTTGAGGAAGCCATCACTGTCCGTGTGACATCAGATGCAATCCAAATTGAGCCGGTCATTGTCGCCCCAATGATTGCCGCCCCAATCCTGTTGATTTTACTGATGACTGTGTTCCTGTCGGGAAATAAAAAGAAATCCTCCGGAGGTAATGAAGATGAGAAAACTGCGTGACCGTATTCTGCCGCTGCTGCTCAGTATGCTCTGTGTACTGGCGCTGCTTCCAACAAGGGCTTTTGCGGCAGGAGCCATTGATTTGAATCAAAATGTAACGCTTACCATCTGCTATACGCACAATGGGAAAGCCATATCCGATGTCCAGTTTGACCTCTACTATGTGGCAGACGTAAACGAATATGCGGAATTTTCCCTTGCAGGTGACTTCAAGGACTATCCGGTTCAGGTAAACGGTCTGACGACAGATGGCTGGAAGACGCTGGCGGAGACGCTGAAGGGCTATGCAGAGCGGGATAAGCTCAAGGCGCTGGACAGCGGCAAAACGGATGATAACGGAACATTATCTTTTCCTAATGACCAGGCGAGTCTAAAACCGGGGCTTTATCTGGTTGTGGGTAAGACGCTGACCAAAGACGTCTACAGCTATAAAACAGAGCCGTTCCTTGTTTCCCTTCCCAATCTGGACAGCAATGCTAACACATGGAGCTATGATATAACCGTCGAGCCCAAGCACACCCGCGAGGAATTGCCACCCAGCCCGTCAGAGGATACCGTGAGCCGCAAAGTTCTGAAAGTCTGGAAGGATGATGTAGAGAAACTTCGCCCCCAGGAGGTCATCATTCAGCTTTTGAAGGACGGCGAGGTCTACGATACCGTGACGCTAAACGAAAAGAGCGACTGGAGCCACACTTGGGACGAGCTGCCGAAATACAACAAGGACGGTTCAAAGGTAGAATGGTCGGTCACAGAAAAAACGGTGGACGATTACACGGTGCTCATAGAGAAAAACGGCATTACCTTTACGGTGACGAATACCTACACTCCGACAACAACGAACGATACTGTAAAGCGTATCGTAACAAAGGTGTGGGACGATAAGGGCTACGAGAGCAACCGCCCAAAGTCCGTGCAGGTGACGCTGCTGCAAAACGGTACAGCTTATGATTCCGTGATCCTTAACGAGGCGAATGGCTGGCTATATACCTGGGAGGATCTGCCCAAATGCGATGCAAATGGTAAGGAATATAGTTGGACGATTCATGAAGCATCTGTTTCCGGCTATGTTTCCAACGTAAAGCAGAATGGCTATACCTTTGTTCTGACGAATACATTAGATAAGCAAAAACTGCCGCAGACTGGTGCCCTGTGGTGGCCGGTGCCACTGCTTGCCGTTGGAGGCATGACGTTCCTGATTGTGGGAGCTCTGAGCAGAAAGAAAAAAGAACATGAGTAAGCGTGGAAAAATTTACACAGGAATCGGGCTGCTGCTTCTGGCAGCGGCCCTTTTTCTTACAGCATACAATCTTTGGAGTGATGCGAAAGCAGGGGCCTCGGTTGATACGGCTTTGGAGCAGCTCACGCCAGAGCTTGAAGATGCGGTAGAAGGGAATGTCAGTCTGCCTGCCATCCCCTCTGGCGACTCATTGGAAGAGGCCAATATCCCAGACTATATCCTGAATCCAGAGATGGACATGCCGGAGGAGGAAATTGATGGGCAGCAATATATCGGCGTGCTGCAGATTCCAGCTCTGTCGTTGGAACTGCCGGTCATCAGTGAGTGGAGCTATCCGAACTTGAAGATTGCACCCTGCCGCTATGCCGGTTCTGCGTATCTGGACAATATGGTTGTCGCCGCCCACAACTATTATAGTCACTTCGGATATTTGCAAAATCTGTCGCAGGGCGATAAAGTCACTTTTACCGATATGGACGGGAATGCATTCCGATACGAGGTTATCGAAATTGAGACTCTTTCTCCGTTTGCTGTTGATGAGATGACAAGCGGCGATTGGGATCTGACGCTTTTTACCTGTACGGTCGGCGGTGCTGCTCGCGTAACGGTTCGTTGCGAGAGAATAGACGAATGAAGAAGCAATTGATAGAAAATCAAACGTGAATTTTACAAAAGGACAGATGACACATGGCAAAAATAAGAATTTTGAAAACAGCGGACATTTGCGTCTGTTGCGGCTGTTATGTTCCGGAAGGGGAACAAGTTTGTCCGCGGTGCAGAAAATACGATGAGGAAAGTTTTCCGTGGTATTTCTGCTCCACTCAAAATGTTAATTACCATGGTAGACAAAACCGATTAAGAAAGTGGTTCGGTCAAAAAAAGACGGAATGAAGGATCTCTGATACAAGGTTTCCGGCTGGCATCGTATCATGTAATTCCTTTGCGGGCACTTTATGTTGCTTAAAAACGAATACAGTTAATACTCTGTAAAAGCACAGTCACCTGTATATATGGCGGCTGTGCTTTTATTTGTATTCATCCAATTCCAGATGCGTTATTCCCTGCCGCAAAGAATAATTCATGCTGGCCGTTCTCCACCATGTTTTACAAAACTGCTAAAACAGTATGCAAAACACTTGGAGGATGACAGAAATGTACAAAATACGGAATTCTACTGCCATGTCAAAACGAGCTGCTTATTATTGTGAGCATACGCTTTTAAGCAGGAGCAGTAAAGCCCGCTGCCTTACGGTAAAATATTACTATACCAAAGGAAAGGCAGGTGCTGGCATTTGGAAAATGAAATGAGCCTTAAGAATCGAGACAGACTCATTCAGCTTGGGATTACTATCTCCACAATCCGAAAGCTTCGGGGATTGTCTCAAGAGCAGCTGGCAGAACGTGCATCAGTCAGCAGATCCCTTATCAGCTCAATTGAAGCTCCGGGCTTAGCAAAGTCCTTTTCTTTGGAAGTTTTTTATAACATTGCAGATGCGTTGGATATGGATCCGTCAAAGTTACTGCACGCCCCAACGCAGTTTGAGAGCTTGTTAAGCCCGAATACCTGACAGCAATATAGGATTACGCTGATAACGAGAAATTGCAGCGCAGACTACCAGTGATGATGGCACTGGTGGACTGCGCTGTTTTTTATTCTCGCCTGTTTTCAGCGATGAAGGGAGTGAGTTTATCATGACAGGCATTTTCAATCAGTTTGGCAAGCATATGCGTTGTCTCCCGCAGGATTTATCATTGTACGATGACGAATTTCTGCGCTATTGCGTGGAACGGGAGCAGGTGGAAACAAAACTCGAAAGTA
>CAVHXA010000053.1:0-12573 GCA_963639765.1 Oscillospiraceae bacterium
GAGCTTCCGCTGCCGGAATGACCGGATTTGTCTTTCGTTTGGTTCTTGCCACTTAAGTTCGGCCAATTCTATCTGGTCGAGCTTTTTCGCCAGACGCAGCTCACGAATCCGCGCTCCGCTGGCCTTCGTGTTGTAATACATAAAAAACCTCCGTGAATTTGAAATGTGGAATCTCAAATTCGCGAAGGCGGAGAACGGCAATGAAGCCCTAAAGACGCAGAAAAGCCCGCAGCGAAGTTGCTGCGGGCATAAAGAATCGTTGTATGGAGAGATCCCAGGCTTAGAAAAATCGGAATCGAACGCAAAGACGCAAAGGCGCAGAGCATGCGCCATTGCAAGATACAATGCTGTCCCCAGAGGTCGGGAGATGATGTGCCTAAGCTGTACATAAAAGACCACCCGTCAGGCTCAATTCCGATATTTCCTACCGGTAACTGATTTTACCCGACGGATGGTCTCATCCCAGGTCTCATATACGACCTCAAAAAAGTCTCATTTTGGTCTCAGAAAGGCCTCCGTTTTATCACCGAATTAGTCTCATTTCTGTCGTCGAAAAAGTCTCCAAAATGCACTCACAAAAGTCTCCGGAACGTACTCACAAAAGTCACACGAACATCTCACCTGGTTTTTATCGCTGTTTTTCCCACAGTGCTCGAACGGAGGCGATCTGCTCATCGCTCATGTAGTCCTTTGCCATTTCAAGAAACTGCTTCGCGAGTTCGGCCCCGCTTTGATGAAACATGCTGATAACCATAGCCGTATTAAGGTCGCTGTCGTATGGCGCAAAATTCGGAGCGGCAATGGAAGTGCGGTAAGCTGTGGAATAGTCATGCTGTTCGATTTTATGTTGAATGAAGCATTTGACCATCTGGATATACATGCTATGGTAGAAAACAGCGGTCGGCATCAGCCAATGCTGGTGGTAAATCTTCTCAAAGAGCTCCCCACGATAGAGCTTGACGGCCGCATGATACAGTGAACGCTGTTTCTGCGGATTCTGCTCTGTCTCCAGCTTTGTGCAGTTGTCCGCAAAACGCTCAAAATCCGTGTATACATGGTAATCTGGGTTGATGCTGAACGTGCCGTTCTTGCTGATGATAAGATCTTCCAGTCCGATAATGCTCAGTGTTCTGCGCAGCCGATACAGAATATTGCTTACCGACCGATATTTGTTTCCCATCACATCGTTCGGCCATAGTGCATCCACAATACGGTCGGTGGAAACGGAGGCTTTACGATCGACAACCAGCAGGGCAAGCAGACTGACGCACAGGTCGGAGGACAAATCTTCATCGGTCAGCGTTCCATGAGCACCTTTTATTTCCAGACTGCCGAAGCAGTTGATATAAACGTCTTTTTTGCTATATTTCGAGACGCGTTGCGCCGCAGCAAGGGTCTGCTGCATTTTGATTTCATTCAGTTCCACAACGACGGCATATGAAATGATAAACAGAAAAGTCGGATCGTCCCGAAAGCGGGTTGGGTCATCTACGGCAATATAGCCCTGATTGATGCGTTTGGAAAACGGTGCGGCCAATATGGATTTTACGCCATAACGGTGGAAGAACTCATATTCATCCGGGTGCGTGTCTCTGATCGCTTCCATATCCGGTATAACAACAGGCTGGTTCAGCGGCAGAAACTCGCACCAGCGCGGAAAGCTCTCTACGGCAAGATACTGGAGCATATCCTTTTGGTGCTCTACGCCCTCAGCACACCATTCATAGGTAAGCAGACCGATGTTCATCGTCCAGTCCGCTTCAACAACGGAGGCTCTGTTTGCACCATAAAATTCTGCTGCGCCTTGCAACAGCCTGTTGATAATTGTCTCTGAATCTTCACAGTCACGGAGCTGCTCTTCTATACGTTGAAGCGCAGCTTGAAAATCCAGTGCGAGAAGTGCTTTGTGCTGAGTATTTGTAGTATTTCCCATGATTGCCGCTCCTCTCATAAAACAGAAAATGCCCGGTTATTGGCATAACCGAGCAGCTCCTTAGAACTGCGCAGCTATGCTGTACAGTTCAATTTTCATTTTTTCTCAAACAAGCATCCCTGCGCAATGTATCCTTGACGGATTTTGCTATATCAGCAATCACACGGATCTCATAATCATCGCAATCCTCTATGACGCCGGCGATGTCTTTCTCAAACTGGACTTTTGCCTTAACCACATTATCGCACAACAGATCATCGGTGGATACCGACAGCGCGTTTGCAAGGCGCACAATCGTTTGCAGGCTGACGCGGGTAGTCCCGGTTTCAATGTTGCTCAGATGTGTGGGGGATACATCAACGGTTTCTGCCAACTGCTCCTGCTTCAAGCTGGCTCTAATCCTCGCAATTTTGATGCGCTTGCCGATGGCTTTATAGTCTAACACCATATTGCACCTCCTCAATTTTGCAGCACTTTTATTGTACTGGTTGAGGCAGGCGAATTTAATAATCTGATACCGTAGACCACGGACACACATTAAATTGCCGCTGGCTTTCTTTAATTTAACGCAATACTATCCTATAAATCACGAAAACAGCAGAGAAATTTTCTCTACTGTTTTTCGATGTCTGCTTGAGAGCCAATGCCTTAGATACCATGTCTCATTCCTTTTTGCGTTTTTCCCGCACACACAGGGCACCCGCATTTCTGCTTGCCCGTTCGGGAGTAGACGGCCGTTTTCCAGACATGCCCCTCGCTGCATCTCCACCACACCCGCTTGTGGCTTCCCGGCGTCACCATCTCCGGCGACAGACTGCCGTTCAAACCAGTGTCCCATTGGGCAGCGATTTTCGGATGGAGCGTGGCCAGATCGTTGAAGCCAGCCAGAACTCGCCGCCCTGTGCAGTATGGGCAGCCGGAGTTCTCCACGACCCGTGCGGCTATGACAGCCTGCCATTCATGTCCAAGGGAGCACCGCCACCAGACCTTCCTGTTGCTGAAAGGAGTTACCTGATCGGGCGTCAGCCTGCCGTTGTGTTCCGCGTCCCACTGCGCAGCGATGTCTGGATAGAGCGTCGCTATATCGTTCTCGCCGGGTATCACTGCTTTCCCCGTGCAAACCGGGCATCCAGCGCCTCTGCTCCGGCTCAGGACGCTTGCCCGCCACGAATGACCCTTATCACATTTCCACTAGACATATCTCTCGCTTCCTGCCAGCACGTCTGAGGGGGTCAGGTCGCCGTTTTTTTCCGCATCCCACTGTGCAGCCAATACCGGACTTACCGCGGCAAGGTCATTGTCACCTGCCCATAGGACGCGCCTTGTGCAGTAAGGACACCTTGAGCCGCCCGACCTGCTCCGCGCTTCGGCTTGCCATGAGTGTCCAGCATGACACTTCCACCAGACCTTCAAATGACTGCCCTTATGTATGGTATCGGGAGTCAGCGGTGCATTTTTGCTCCAGTCCCACTCTTGCAGGAGATACATCTTGTCCTGATGTTCACAAAAATATTTAAGCGTGTATTCTTCTTTCATCGGGGTACCCCGCATTGTCTGAACCGTTTCATAGATTTCCTTTTATATCGTCGGTTGAAGCGCCACATCCAGTTCGCCGCTGTCCGATCTGCTGACGTGAATCTTTATGGGATTATCCTTCGCCCAAACAGGGTCGGTAACCGCTTTTTCAGACCACTTCTCATAAAAGCCGACCACCTTCTCTTTCAGCAGCTCTTCCACTTTTTTGCGGACGTCTGCCGCAGCTTCAAGGGATTCATAGGTGCCGAGGAAATACTGCTTGTGCTGAAATACGATTTTCGCCAGATAACGCCCTTTGATAAAATACACGCCCTTGACGCCTGTGGTGTTGTTTTTGGGAAGCTTATCGCTTTTCAGCGCGTCTATGCTTGTACCATCCACATGGGTGAGATACCCTGCAAGCGCCTTGTCATGTTCCTTTTTCTTGCAGCCGCAGCTCTGCTGACCGCAAGACATCAGGCTGTTGTAGGAAACGTCGATCTCATTGCCGCAGTCACAGCGGCAATGCCAAATCACGAAGCCCTTTATGTCCCGCTTTTTCGTGGAGTATTGCGCAGTCAACCGGCCAAAGTGCCGACCGGCAATGTCGGAGGAAGCATAGTTCTTCACGCTTTTACATCCGCAGTTGGTCTTGCGCCCGGACACCAACTCCGCCGCCGTAGCCTCGCAGGTATAGCCGCAACTACACAGGCATGTCCAGTATGCGCCCATCTTGGTGCGCTTCCGGCTCTTTCCAACGACACGGAGGTTTCCAAAGGTCTGCCCCAGCAAATTGTAAGCATTGGCCTGATGCGTCATTTCTTTCCGCAGACAGCCGCAGCTTTGGGAGCCTCCATACCGCAATGACCGCTCCAGCACATACCGTTCCGTACCGCAGTCGCAACGGCACAGATACTTTCTTTCGCCTTTTTGAGTGGTTATGCACCTATCCAACACTGTCCATCGTCCAAACCGCTGGCCGCTTTCAAGGCCCTGTGTTGTTTTTGTTTCCACCATGCTATAAGTCCGCATTGTCCTCGCCAGAGAAAACGCCCTGCTTAAAAAGCTCGTAGTAGCAGTTTTCATAGAGCTGTCCCTGACCCTGCACATAGTATCTTCGGTGGGAGAGCGGTGTGTCTTGTGGAACATCGGTCATGCGCCAGCAAAGGACGCACCGCTCCATCTGCTTTCTGCGCTTGCCGCCTATTCGAGAACGACGGTTGCTTCTTATGTCGTTTGCCATGTTCAACCTCATTTTTCCATTTGCGTCGGAGCAGAAGAGGGAGTAATTACCGCCGCCCGGTTGCAAAACACAGTCACCCGCGTCTTGCCGCCCTTGGTGCATGTGTAGAGCACAAGGTCATAGCCACTGTTCTGCACGGCGTCTACTTCGTTTGGGTTCAGCGTTTCAATCTCTTCAATCGAGTAGGTGTTGACGATGCCCTCCATGTCCGTAAACGTGACGGTATCTCCCACCGACAAGTCTTTCAGATGCCCGAAATGGCTTTCGTAATTATGTGCGGCGATCACCAGATCGTCCGTGCGGGAGGAACCGAACTGACGGCATGGAGCAACCTTCAGCCGGTTATAGTCCCATTCGGACATGACCGGCAGCTTCAGCCCCAAGATCGGAATCTCTACATAGCCAACATACTCATAGCCGTCCAGCATGACCACCGGCATTTCCGGGGCAAGGGGTGTTGGGGACGGAGTAGCCGTGGCTTCCGGGCTGTTTGGTGCGGTTGCCGCAGGCGCATCCGTTGCCTGTGCTGATATCGCCGCTTCCACACTTGCCAGCAGGCTCTCGGCTTCCTGCCCGGCGTGTGCGTCCTCATAACGGTTATATAAGAGCAGGAGCAGTGCCGACAGGATCAGCACTGCTCCCACTGCTACGATTGCAATGCCCGTTTTCTTAGGCATTATTCTGCTTCTTTTTCTTCACCAGCATCGCCCCGCCGAGAGCAACAAGGGCAAGTCCGGCTCCGCCCAGCACCCAGATGGGCCAGTTGAGCTGACCGGTCTGAATCAGGCTTCGGGTGTTGGTGATGGTCACAACGCCGTCATTGACGCGGTAGGACGGCACATAGCCCTTGGGAATGTTGGTTTCAACGACCTGCCAGTTGCCGTAGGCGCTCAGGTCTTTCCATGAATAGCTCCAGTTGTTCCACGCGCCGAGACGCACGGTGTCATAGGCCACATTGCCGTTATACAACGTCACGGTCACGGAATCCGGACGATCTTTCCCATCGTCGCTGCTCCATACCTTATATACGGTGATGTTCAGAGGATAGGTCGGCGGCGTGGGGGGATCGGGCGGCGTATAATTCAGGGTGTTGGTGATGGTGGTCATCGTACCTACGCTGTTGTAGCTGACGGTATACCCGGCAGGAACGCTCGCTTCCTCAACCGTCCATGTATGACCTTCCAGAAGCCGATCAAAGGTGTATGCCCAGCCGTTTTCGGCATTCAGCACCTGAGATTTTTCCACCCTGCCGTCCTTCAGCAGATTCACGGTGATGCTGTCGTTGGCGTGGTTGGCGTTGCCGTCAGACCAAACCTTGCGAACGGAGAGCTGGCTTTCATTGTACGCTTCCACATGGAAGATCCAGTCCACTTCGCCCACGCGGTTGGCGTACTCATTGCCTAAATCAATCGGTACGGTCAGCTCAACCTTCAGCGTAGCGGTTTCACCTGTGCGGAAAGTACCGAGGAACTTGTTATCCTTCAAACCGTCCAGCTCATCGGGGGAGGCGTCATAGATCAACTCTGTGCCGTTCCAGACCTTCATGGAGAGCTTGGAGAGGAAGTCCGTCATGGTAGCGACGGTCTCGTCGCGCTGCCCCGAAATATTGGCCTGATCCTTACCGTCGGTGTTCTCAAATGTCTCGCTGTAAGTAAGGGAATTATCCGTCTCGTTATGTGCTTCAGCCCTCATGTAAAGATTCACGAAGTCACAGTCCGTGGCGGAATTGGTAAAGGTGATAGTTTCGGTCAGAACATCGCCGGGCATGACGTTCTTGAAATTACCGAACAGATCTGTTTCCGTGTACTCGCTGCCGGGCTGGAAGTCAAAGCCGCTGGTGAATCCCGCGAAGGTGATGGAGGGGGAGGCGGCAAACGCCGTGGATGCAAGGCTCATGACCATGAGCAGCATCAGAACCATTGAGAATATCGCTTTGCATGACTTTTTCATATTGCCACCCCCTTAATTGCCGGCATAGGCAGTCACGCTGCCCTGTGAAATGCTCACGCCCCATGCCTGTCCAACTGCCTGTGCGGGACCGCTCTGAATGGCCTCTGCCAGCACGTCAATGGATTGATGGCCTCCGTCCGCATCAACATAGGTGGTTGTCAGAGGTATGCTCTCCGTCAGGTTACTCGCAGGCTTTCCACCCGCAGCGACAGGAAGCGTGTAGTAGTAATAGCCACCGGATTCCACCCAGTTTTCGCCGAGGGTGAAGGAAGGAAGCGAGGCCGTTCCACCGATATGCTGTCCCTGGTCATTTGTCCGGTACGTCACCAGCTTGACGCGGATGTACGCTTCCGTATCGCCCGTGTTCTTCACATTTACACTGCTCTTAACCGTCCCATTAAAGTTTTCTGTCACTTCACAGGCCACAGTGGAGGGCTTGAATGTGTTTGTGATTGGGGTCTCCTTTGCAATGAGCCATGCAACGGTGCCGCCGATGGCCATTGCCAGAAGCAACGTCGTTGCGAGGATCAACGCAGTCAGTTTATCCCTGTGATACGTTTTTCCACACATACGCTGCGCATTTGCTTTGCTGTGCCTGCCTTCGTATTTTCCTTTATACATCATCGTCCCCTCCTTTCTCAGTGGCTAATGCCGAAGATGTTTCTGACCGCCTGACTAAAGCCGTTGAGCCAGTAAATCTTGCCGTTGGAACTGTTGGTGCAGGTGATGCTGCCGTTGGGAGAAGCGGAACTCAGGTTTGCAGTGATGCCATTATCTGCCGAGTACCGCCAGCTCCAGCCGGTGTTCTCCTGAACGGTGTAAAAACCGACAGGCAGTTCATACAGGGTCTGGGTCGTATTGCCCTCAATGGTAACCTCAGAATACTTGACGCCGTCCTTATAAACGTCAAACACATAGGTCTCATCGTCCGCACCCCCGGCTTTGCTGATGGCCAGCGTGCATGTTTTGATATGGATCAGGAACTCCTTGCCTTCCGGGAGTGTGCAGGTCTGGTCTGCGCAGGTCGTATGCTGGAAGGTCGTCTCATTGGTCACATCCGTGCCGCCAATCTTCACGGTCACATCAACCCCGATGTCCTGTTTGGTGTTGATCTTTCCGTCACTGAGCTTGTCAGCCTCCGGCGTGCAGGTGATATCCAATGCAGGCTTGTCTCCGAGCATTATTGCCGCCGTATCCTGCGTGCCCTCATGCTTCCACTCCGTCTTGGAAAGATTGCCGCTCAGTTCAGGCACGTCAGCACCGTAGTACGACTCGGAGTCCTTATATGTCAGTTCCGGATTGAAAACGTTGACCTTTGCGGCGGGGTTATTCTCGCCGGACTGCGTCGCTGCAGGAGTGCCGCTGCTTGTCAAACCGTTTGTCTTGGGCGCTACGGTAACTTCGATGGTGTAGGTCGTATCATCAGTCAGGTCTTTCAGACCGCCAGCAGGAATTGCATTTCCTTCCTTGTCCTTGACGGCAACAGAGATATTCACATACTCCGTCTGCCACGGTTCAAGTCCGTAAGCCATATCGGCATCGGAGGCCTTACTCAAGTCGAGATTGATGTCGCCTACCTTGACCTCAGCACCCTCTTTGAGCTGCTCAGCGGTCACATCCCCCAGCAGATACACGTTCTTATCCTCTGCGGTCACGGCCACACCATTGATAGGGACGTTTACCTTGGGCTGCTCGAAGGTCATGATGGGAGTTTGGGCGGATGCGTTTTCATAGATGCCAGCGCTGGCATTGGTGATGACATCGTTGCCGCCCAGAAAGCCGTTCTTGGGGGCAACCGTGAAGGAGATGACCAGCTTCTTGCCCCGGACGGTAGTACCCTGCGTGCCCGTTTCTGTGCCGCACCAGTTTGCGGAGAAGTCAAAGCCGGTCACACTGACCTGTTCGCCGTTGACCGTGGCAGATGCGCCGCCATTGCCGCCGCTGGTGTTGCTCCATGTGTAGGTATTGCCAGTCTTTCCGGTGCAGTCATAAGTATCGATCTGAATGCCGCTTGCCGTCGTCCCGGCAGGCAGCGTAAAGTATGGGGAAATGATGTCCTTCACAACCGTCTCACTGCCCAACGTCGTGGACGAGCCACCCGTTTCAATCTGCTGGCTGATCTGTTGGAAGATATTGTTCAGAGAAACGGCATCTGAGGCTGAGAGATAGTAGCTGGGGGTTCTCGGCGTACCGTTGTTGCTTGAAGCTGTTTGCAGGTACCAGTTGACCTTTTCCGGATTCGTGCCATTTGCATTTCCTGCACTGGTGGGATCCGCTCCGGCAATGACGGCCACGGTATATACGGTCGCGCCATGGGTATTCTTTGCGATGCCGGCCTGATTGATGGCCGCATTTGCAAGGCTTGAATCGAAATTATCCGCACCGGAGGTGCTGGGATAACCGTCGGTAAACAGAATCACCACGCGGTTTCTTGTCTCGCCTGCGGCAATGGGGGTGGCAGCGAAGATGCTGTTCGCCGTGGCCAGACCAGCACCGGGCACGGTTCCTCTGCCTGTCTCCAAACCGCTAATCACGTTCTTAACACTTGTCACATTTGCAGCAACGCTCATGTTCTGAAGTGCAGACGCATCGCTCGTGCCCGTATACCGCGTGCTGTCACTGTTGAAGCCCACAACCGCGATTCTGTGTTGGGCGGTAGCGGTACATTTTGCAGCCACGGCGTCTGCGAAGCTTGTACAGGCCGCTTTTAGTGCCGCAAGACGTGTTCCGCCGCCGCTGGTGCTCGTGCTGCGGGAATAGAAAGTTGCACTGGTCGGATTGGCAGTCCCACCTGTGGAAGTGATGATCGGCTGGATTGCCCCGGTGCTGTCGGTGTAGCTGTAGGCGTACTCGGCGTTCGTGCTGTCCGTGCTGGTGAGTACATGCAGGGTCACGCCACTGTCAAAGCTCGGCGTACCATTCTGCTCAGTGCTTGTCTTGGTTACCGACGTGCTGTTGTAGGTATAGGTATAGGTATAGGTATAGTTCCTCCAATTTCCGGTTCGCTCCACCGTCACCTTGACATACGTCCCGTTGACCAAGGCGTGCAGGTTGTTTCTGTTGTTGTACAGATAACTGTTTGACTGGCTTGTGACGTCCGAATAATTTGGGTTTTCACCCGTTCTCTGAACGGAGACGGAGTAATAGCTATTTGCTTCCTGATTGTAATACCAGAGATTTGCATCGCCGCCATTGTGGCGCAATGCATAAAGCTGTTCGTTGGTCTTTCTCGAGTACGGGTTATAGACCGTTTCTCCGATATTCTGCGTCATGGAGCTGGACAGGTCAAGCACCAGAATAATGTCCGTGGGCACATCCTTGGTAACGGTGCTGATCGTTTTTTCACCGGTCGCGTAGGCTTCCAGCGTGACGGTATAAGTGCCGGCCCCTTTGGCTGTCGCAGTTTTGCTGATTCTCATGCCGTCGTCATCAGCAGGATCGTTTCCCGCATAGGCCGTCGTGCCGGGCGTAAACATGGCGCATAAAAGAGACAGGCACAAAAGCAGCGATAAAATTTTCGTTTTCTTCATTCTCGGCCTCCTGTCTTACTGATGACGACCCGTTACGGGATCGCCCAGAGGAGCCACGTTTGTATAGCTCACCATTGCGTAGTCCACTTCGCTGGGGACAGGCGGCTCACTCTCTTCGATGACAATTGCCGGCGCGGGGGCAGGCGTCAACGAATCAATTTTGGTACCGATCCGGGCAACCTGATCCTCGGTCAGTGCGTTGAGTGTTTCTTCCGATGCTCCTTCAAGCAGCAGCCATATCTCATCGAGCGTGGTGCAGGCAATGACCCTGTCAAACAGATGGCAAGGGCATGTGCAACTCTTGTCGGTGCAGTCGTCGTAGCAGGTATCAATATGCTTGGAAGCATCAGATGAGGGCTTCACATACAGAGGGCAGCTCTCCTGGTGAGCCTCACCCTCGGCGGGCGCGGGGGCGCAGGTGCAGTCCCTGGTGGGAGTCGCGGTCTCGTCCGTGTTCCCGGTATTCTCAGTTTCGGTATCGGAAGGCTTCTCGTTCTCGGAGGGCACAGGAGACTCCGTCGGCTTGGGTTCCTCCGTTGGCATGGGCGTTTCCGTTCCCGTCGATGCGGGGGGCGTGGTTTCATCCACAACCGTAAACTCGCCAGCCGAGTCCGCCTGATCGGTGGAAACAGCTAATGTGCTGGGAAGCACAATGCCAATGATCAGCACAAGGCTGATGAACAGTGCAAGTCCTTTTTTGTTTTTCATAGCGCTGCCTCCTCCTTATGAATTGGGCCAACCCTTGGCATCCATGACGGTTGCTCCGTTGTTGGCAGTCTGTACAGCCTGCGCGGAAACGTCAACCGTTGCCTTTGCATTCTGGTACTCATTGCCCATCTTGGCGTTGAATGTCACAGCAGTGAAGACGGGCGATGTAATCTCTCCGGGCTTCAGCGGCTTGCTGTAATAATAATACCCGTCCTTCTCTGTCCAGTCGGCGGTGTTAAGCTCAAGCTCCACCAGACCGGTATCCGGCGTTCCATCGCCTTGAAGCTCGATATTTTTTTCAACCTTCACCCGTATCCATGCATCCGACGCGCCAATATTTTTGATTTCCACAATCTTGGTGACGACCGAGTTAGGCATCACGCCGGTCAGATCTTCAAAGGGCTTGGTTCTGTCCCCGTCTGCCCATTCCTGCACCGCGATCTCCACGCCGCCGGTTGTGATCACATTATGCGCCTTACCTTCTGCGGTGAAGTACGCAATGGTTCCGGCAGCAAGCGTGGCGATGCAGATGACCAGCACCGACAAAATCAAAAGTTTTCGCTTCATAGTCCTTGCTCCTTTCGAGTTGCATTTGCGTTCCTCAGCTCCGGGATTTGAAGTCAGAGCTGCTGCATGGCCTCGCCAGACCATATGAGAACATCCGGGGCTACCGGGTGCTCTCATACGGTCTGTACCCCGAAGGGTACAGAACCATATGAGCAGAGGGAAATGACACAGCTTATAGACAACTGCACTGAAAGGGGGAATTATGCTCCGAAGGTCTTGCTCCACGCATCAGCGGCAGAAGTGAAGCCCTCAGCCTGAACAGCGTAAGCCTTGAAATTCAGCTTCAGCTCGGTCTGATCCGTGTTGAAATTGTTCTGCATGCCGCCGACTTCCTTGCCAGCATCAATCATCTCCTGCGTGACGGACGCAGGCATGCCAAAGCTCGTCATAAAGGTGACTGCTTCTCCGGCTGCCAGAACGCCACCGTTCTCGCCGCCGATATAAGCAAGGCGGATGGTCAGCATCTTGCTGTCCACATCATTATTGGAACCAAACTTGAGGGAGACCACTTCCCAATCCGTGTGTGTGATGCCGCCAAACCACTTGTTCACGATGGCCTGGAAAACAGCTTTGTTTCCCTGCACGGTAGAGAGGAACTTGGTAGTGGAGAATACGCCGTTATCATTCTTATAAGCATTCATCAGACTGCCGTCACCATTGAAGATGGTGAAATTGATGTTGGCATCGGCGCTGGCATCGGCGGCCATAACCCAAAGCAGGGAGCTGTATTTATTGAGAGACATCTCGAGGAATACATAGCTGTCTTCACTATCTTCCTGAACGGTGATGGTCGGATCTTTCGCAAAGGTGCTACCGGGCATCAGCTTGTGAACCTCATCCGGATTCCACTCGGGCTCGGTCAGGTCAATCTTGACGCCGCCCATCGTAAATGTGTTCTGCACATTTTCGGTCGTATCGGTGAAGTAGGCGAGAGACGCGCCTACGACGGCGATGGCTACAAGAGCGACGCAGAGAAAGATTGCAGTTAGTTTCTTTTTCATGTGCTTTTTACTCCTGGTTGATTGCATAATGAAGTTGGACACCTAAGAAAAAATCCATAGTGATTTTCCCCTGCATGGTAGAATGAAGTTTGCACACAACATCTGCCAAGGGAGGGCAATCACTAT
>CAVHXA010000054.1:0-12516 GCA_963639765.1 Oscillospiraceae bacterium
GTCTTTTCGTCTGTAATGTGTTCTTTCAGTTCCATATATGAAAATCCCTCCTGTCGGGTACATTGTACCCGTCGGGAGGGATGTTTGCGAATGTGTAAATTTACATTTTGCAGGTTTGACAGTCGAGTTTTTCGTCGCTGCCTCGCTCTAAATATTGCACCGGCACACTCTTTGTCAGCCATACTCCGTTGACGGACAAATAAAAAACGTACCCGTTTTTCTGCATTTCACCGGCGGCAACGGTATAAACAACCGGCTTTCCGTGGCGTGAGCCGACCTTCACTGCCGTATCATAGTCCGATGACAGATGAACATAAAGCCGCGATTTCGGTATCAGTCCCTGCGCATCAATGGATGCAGTATACTTCTCACCGGTGCCGTGATATAGAATCTCCGGCGGCGTTCTCTGTTCAAGCTCCACATCCACAGGAATAGAGTGTCCTTGGTTAGCGCGAATCAGCGTTTTATCCTCATTGAAGGAGTACCGTTGTTTTTCATCCGTGCGAACAATTTCCTCAAGCATGGGCATATCAAACGGCTGTGTTTTCGAAATGCCTGCAATGAGCTCATCAACATTCGCCCAACCGTGCTCATCGAGCGTAATGCCTATCTCTTCAGGCTTGTGGCGAAGAATGAGTGATATGAATTTACTTGTTTCTTTTAATGACATGACATTCTCCTATATATGCGGTCGAGTATCCGGTTTTGAATAATCCATTACATTTTACATTTGCGGGGCAGATACAACTGCCATAGTTGGTTCATCGCTCGATGCAGAATTTATTTGTTGAATCAAAAGTATCCACCTGTAGCGTAATCTTATTAGCAATTAGTTTCGTTCTGCCAAAAATGTAATTACTCGAAAGTCTTTTCACTATATAATCCCATTATAACTCTTGTATTCCACATGAAATCAAGTAATCGTAAATACCGTCATAGTATTTCGAATCTCGCGTCGGATCTTCCTCAGAATCTACGCCTCTGGGGACAAATAGCACCATTCCTTGACGCGCTCTTGTAAGAAGAACTCGGTAAGAATTAACAAGATACCGCTGCTGTTCAGGCTTATTTCGATGCGTCCATTTTGTCCCTCTAAAAGAGTAATGATCCCAGTTATTGCCTTTATTATTACGGCGGAGATCTGCATCCCAACACACAATAGCCCAGTCGATTTCAAGGCCCTGAACCTTAAATTCACTTGCAACAACTTCAAGCATGTTTGAGGATCTCAAGTCGTCGCTCGGTGCAAGGAACCAGTTTTTAACATCAATATCAGTAGGGACGTAAATGCCTTCGGGTTTGAGGCGCTGTGCACTGCTGCAGGCTAAGACACCGCATCTTTGTGAACCTCTGACCTGCGCCTTAACCCAGTTCTTTGCTTTCTCATAATTTCGAGTGACAAAAACAGGATATTTTTCTGAAATCAGCTGATAAATTACTTTCGCTTTTTGCGGATTATTATCAAGTAGCGAATCGACAAATTGGCACTGCTTGTCTGCTCTAAAAGAACGGATTGATGTTTTAAGATGCAGTTCGTCCATAGGGTGACATCTGTCGCAGGACACTATCATCGTCTTGTCGATATTTTTATCCTCTACCTGCGAGAAGATTTCTGGAGAGTAAAATAGCTCCCATCCGGGATAGTCTTCAATTCCACAGCGGAACCATTCATTGATTCCGACCTCTCCGTCATAAATGTCCTGCCCCAGTCCAACAAGGCAGATCATCACTGCCCAGTCCTGATGTCTATCCATGATACTATATAGCAGATGTGGTTCACTGACGGCCATCGTTGGATCATTATGTTTGCGCGTCATCTTTTCTTGATTCCAAACACGCTGCGCTTCATCGAAAATAAGTATATTCTCGGGAGTGGGGCGATGGTGAGAAGCATTATCTTTTTTGAAGGCGAAACTGCTCTGAATAAGTGCATTTATTGCCGCTTCGGTCTCTCGATTCAGTTTTTTCTGCCCTTTTACGCTTCGTTTCAATGCCTCACGGAGAACCTCAACAAGCGGACCGTTGCCTGAAAGATAAACGCTTAGGTTATCACCTTTTTTATCAAGGTTTTTTGCGACAACATCCAGACCTACGAGTGTCTTTCCTGCACCCGGAACGCCGGTCACAAAGCAAACACATTTTTTCTTGCTCGATCTCGCATAATCAATCACCGCATTTATTTTTTCTTCGCACTGGTTGATATTCTCCTGACCAGCTTCTGACTGTGCTATTTCACTGAGATTATGAGAGCTATACGCTTCTACTGCGGCGGCAATAATAGTCGGTGTCGGATAATACGGTGAGTTAAACCACTTTTCAAAATCAATACTTCCGTCATCGCCATACATTTCAGAAATTGCTGAAATCTTCGGTACTAACGTTTCAATATTTTCCCTCTGCAAATGAATCTGCCTATCGGGGTAGCAATCGGACGACTGCACTTTGGGATATGGGCTTGCATCTGTCGCTATCAAAATAGGGCAGACATAAAGATCTTCCGATTCCTTGTGGAAATTCTTTATATCTATCGCATAGTCTTCCGCCTGTTGAGCGTCTTGTGCAGTAAATACATTTTTCCCGTTCTTAAACTCAAGAGAAAATACCATGTGGCGAATCAGCAGAATAACATCTATTCGCTTTCCAAGCCGCACGATATCATACTCGAATATAATATCGCCTTCCATTTGACATTCTTCAAGGCGTTTCTGCAACTCACTTATCTGATTTTCCCAGGCGTCCGACTGATCCTTATTTATTTCAAAAGAATGCTTGACAAGCTGACCAACAATATTTGTGGAGTTGTCATCAATAAAACCTGGTATTGAATTGCAGTAATAGGCCTTGCCTGATTGAGTTGAGAAGGTATATCTATTCATTATTTTTCACTTCCTATTTTGCAAAGACGGTCTTCAAGCTGTGATAGTGTGCTATCAATAACTTTTTTCTTTAGTTCGCATTCCCATACTGTAAGCACTCTCCATCCAAGCCCCTGAAGTTCGGCGATGTTTCTTTTATCTCTTTCCACGTTACCCGTGATTTTAGGACGCCAGTATTCATCGTTTTAACTTGACCATACAAATCGCGGGCAATCATGTTTGTGCCAGAAACAACCGTTGACAAAAATTACTGTTTTGTATTTCGGCAGAACAATATCCGGACATCCCGGCAGGGTTTTAACATTCTTCATATACTGAAACCCTTTCGAAAACAGATATTTTCGTACTAACTATTCCGGCTTTGAATTTTTGCTACGAATATGGGACATGTTCATGCTGCGAACTTCTCTTGAATGATTGTCAGCTATTATCTTTTTCTTTAGGCAACAAGCTCTTATTTAGTGTTTGAGCAAGTTTTTTCGCAATAGACTTGGCCATAATAGGAGGAACTGCATTTCCAACCTGCTGATACTGCTTATCCTTAGTACCACAAAAAACAAAACTGTCGGGAAACGTTTGAAGCCTTGCGGCCTCTCGTACACTAATTGCCCTATCAAGCGTGGGATGAATCCACATTGACTTACGTACATTTACAACTGTTCCGCTCGGCTCGTCATAATCCAGGCGAAGATATATTGTATTCTGTGTCCTTGAGGCATCTGTATATGTGTTTGTCTTGAGCGAATCATCAAGCGCATGGAAATTTTGGCCTTGTTTAAGGGCCTTGAAGCGCTCCATTGCAGTGGCTGTTGTTTTTGTGATAATGTGATTCTTTAACACAGTTTTATTGCGTAAAGATGCAGCGAGCTCGTTCAAGCCATCAATGTGCTCTATGTTTATGCCTTCTTTGTCCTCTTCGAGATCATACACCGGAGGCACCGTTTCGAGGTCCGAGATAGCATCTCTTACTGTTCGGTACTCATCCTCATCAAAGCGGCCTTTAGGAAGCGCAATTTTTGTTGCTATGCTGCGCTTAATCCCTATTACGACAAACCTCATTCGTTTTTGAGGCGCACCATAATCAGCTGCACAAAGGACATCACTATTTATTATATAATCATTTTCTGGAGCAGTCAAAATACCGGTTAAGTAGTCAAATACCGCAAAAGACCTTATGTTTGCAGAAAGACCGTCTTCTATCGAATACGAATCAACTACTATGTCGTTCCTGAATATTTCTTGGGCCTTACTGAGCATCCGCTGGAGCATAATTGCCGGCTCAATTACTTCTGTTATTTTCTCTGCGGGTATCTTGCCGTCATAGTATGAAATAATGGCGTTAAATGCTTTCTGAGTTTCAAGCGAAATATGTTCATTATCCTCATCTTTAAGATAAGTTTCTGCTGCTTGCAGAAGTTTGATTTTATGCTTATCAAGAGCCTTCCTCATTTTGGGAAGGTTCTTTGAGTTTTTGTATATTACATTCAGCGCGTAATAATCTTCTTCCGGCCAAATATGCTTTATAATTTCCGCCTCATCCTGAACAATATCGATTGCAGAATCAAATAAATATTTAGCATCGAGAAGATGAAGTGGAGTATCCTTTACCGGAATGCCGCATTTTTTTACGATTTCCTCGTCTCGGTGTTCCATATAAAATCTATGGACCTCTGAACGAAGCATACTGACATTTTCCATTACAAATGCCTTGGGCTTAAGTTCAAGAATGGCTCGAAGATATTGCTTTACAAGCATATTGTTCTGGCTGATAGCGTGGTTTTTTTGCCTATTTGCATTTGAAAAGCCTTGGCATGGAGGCCCCCCAATTACAACATCAATCGAGCCATATTTTTCTTGGATTTCCTTGTAGTTTGCCTTGCATACATCTCCGAGGACTTCCACGTTAGGATGGTTTGCTCGATATGTAGCCTGCATATCAGGGTTATTTTCAAATGCAACTTTTATATCGTATTTATTTGTTTGCATAAATCCGAGGCTCAAGCCTCCTGCCCCAGCAAACAAATCAATTACTGAGTATTTTTCCATTTCAACTTATCTCCTTATGCTTTGAACCCATTTGCTTTTGCTTCTTCAAGCAACGCAAGAAGCTGAGCGCTTTGATAAGCGCTCGGAAATTGAACAGGAATTTTCAAAGCATATTTCATTGCCTTCATCTGGTCAGGAGAGAAGGCCACCCTTTTAGCTAAAACGAATTCATTTACCTTTGTCCAATAGTCTGCGCCAAGTTCAAGGACTTTTGCCTGTGCTTCAACATCAGAAATTAGTTTCTGATCTTGCTTAGCTTCTTTTTCTGCAGACTTTGCAGCGATTTTACTCACCAACACCTTGTCAAACCCGGGAGCAAGACGAAGTGTACACTTTTTCACATCATCCCAGCAGGCGTCTCTTTTACACCACTGAGTAACATTAATTGTTCCGCGAGAAGGATCTGTAATTCTGTCAAATACAAACTTAGTAATTTTTACCAACTCGTTTGTGACAATGTCTGGCACCTGCTGACGTGTCCAGATCAACTGAAGGTCAAGGTCCATATCTGGAAACTGAGATTTTATTAACCGGTGAAGTAAAGCGATGGAGTATGTAACTATGTTTGCACGATAGCCTTGTTCAAACCATGGCTGATGAGATACAACCCATTCTGTATGCTTAAATAGAATAGCCAAAGACACTGTATCCTTAAAGAACTTATCATTAAACTGGGTGTCTGACTTATTCCATGCTTCGTCAACCATTTCAGCAAACTTCATAAAGTTTGTCTGCGCACCTTTACTGACTACTTGAGGAATACCTGCCCAAGAATCACGATACTTCGCAAGATCAGTTTTTGTAATAACCTGCTTTTTCGGATTCTGGGCCATGAATTTATCTTTTTGCGCCTTTGTCATGCGCATCTGAGCCTGTAAATATTGACCGCGTGCACGTTCATAAAACCATTTTGTTTCATACTGAGCACCGCCTGATGCAGGGGCAAAAACACGCCGCGATATCTGTTCCATACGAATATGAAAAGGATGCGTTGCAAAGAAGTCTGCATCACTAACTTTGTTCTGGCTATTAGATGAGCGAGAAATGTTTCGAATCAACTCGCTCGACTTATCGGCATTATTATCTACTTCTGTTAGCTTCATCTGAACATAAATCTGGTTCAGATCAGCGGAATCTTTATGCCTTGCATTTGAAAGGGAGGCCGTTGTCTGCCCTCCATTAATTATCTGAAAATCACGCGCATAAGTAATATATTTACCTTCCGGTGTTGATTCAAACTGCAAATCCATAGCTGTGGCGGAAACGCCATTATTATACGCAAAGAAATTCTGGGGAATTCTCAAAATCGTTTCCCTGATCTTTTTATTTACTGCAACTTTTGTTGACAAAAAAGAACGAACATTTCCTTCTAACAGCTGGCTACCATATGTGTCATAAACGTCTGCTAAAACCGTACCCGGAATAATACAAAGATAGCTATGGTAATCCTCACTGTTGGCACTGCTTGCCTCCAAACATGGAATACCTTTGCCGTTTGTATATGCCTTAAAATCAATCTCGATATCCTGTCGGCCAAGATCGGAAAAACAAACTCGGTATATTCTATCGATATCCCAAATCTGGCACTCAACGGGGATATCATTGATGGTCCTTGCCTCAATTTCATTGATGCGATTGCTCATAAAACCATCAGTAAGCAGTATCAAGCGAAATTTTCTAATCCGCTCTTTATGAAAACGCAGCTGCTCAATCAAGTCTGACGCCGGAGTGCTCGGTTCAATTTCACGATATAACTTGCTGCCGTATGATTCCTCGATAAAGTGAATCAAAAAATTAAATTGCTGTGTAGCATATGTCCTGGTTACGGAATCTCTTTTCTCATCGCCGGTATAGTCTGCAATTATCAGGTTAAACGTGTAGTCAAATTCATCCAACACATATCCATCTACTCTCAACTTTTTTGAACCACTTTTGCCGAGATAGAAAGCAGCAGTAAAATCGGAAAGCACTTCAGCGTTTACAAGATAACTGCTTGCAACACTAACAAAAGCAGCATTGGAGCCAGAACCTTCGGTAGCAGCAGTCGCTTTTACCTCTTCCAAAAAATCTTTGTGGAATTCCTGAACATCCATAACTTAATCCTCTCTTTTTCTAAACGTTTCTATCGATGGTAAGTCAATCCTATATTGCGCTTCAATAACTGCTGACGGCACGCTATCTTTCGTCAACCGCGGAAAATCTGATGAAACACAATACATTCGTTTTTCTGACAACTTAAAACGACAAGCCGAATATTCATCTGCATTTCTGCTCTGGTACCCGCACTTTGCTAATTTAAGTTCAAACAAGTCTCTGTTGGATTGTGTTAGGACTTTTGAAGCAACTAATTCAACCACTTCATTCAATGATATAGTAGTTGCTCCAGTTGACGATGTTTTGTCAAGAAAATATACAATTAGTGTCCCTTCATCAGAACGGTCAAATTGCTGCAGCGACGACACTTGAACGGAAGTTCCTGCAATAATTGTGGTTTTCACTTCTGCCCAACCGTCTTCAAAATTGTAATCTTGATCTGCCCCTTCCGGTCCAACCCACTCGCCAAGTGCTGTATTTTCGCCGTGCTCATCGATAAGGTCAGCTAAATACAGCAACTCTCCTATGAGTCCCTTTTGACTATGAGACGGCAATAATCCATTGCCGATCTGATGCAAAAGTCTAAGCCATTTTTTATATTGTGCTACAATCTTTTCAATAGGTCGCGGATCATATTTCGAAGCGCTCATAAGGTCCCAGCAAAGCTTGACAAATATCTCATCTAAAGAAGGATAATTCAAAGAAAATCGCAGCGCAAAAGAGTTGTCGCTCAAAAGTATATTCTCAACATTTATCGCTTTTGAAGATGATAGTTTTTCGAGTCTCCCTGTATTCAATACAATAAAGCACTTTTGAGAATCAGATAAATAACCTATATGAAATGACAGTGGATGCTCATCAGAAATAAGCAAAAATCCGCCTGTATATGGAGAAATGCTATTCCATTTTTCATATAAATCATTAATCGTTCTCATAGTCATCATCCTCGTCTTCTATGTCAACCCAGTTTTTCAATTCTTTAACGTTGACCATATAATTTGCCGTGCGCTCATTGCCGTCATATGGGAACCCAAGGCCAAGAGCAAATACCTGTTTCGGATCGCCAGGTTTCATTTCCGGATTTGTATTGGTCAATACGTGGATAAGGAGAAGCGGATTGCGTTCTGTATGCAGATATGTACTGTCTTTGCTGCTGCCGAATTCCTCACGGAGCTCCTTTATTCTTTGTTCCGACAATCCTATTTTTGTACATCCGCCTGAGCCAATACGAACATGCCTTCCATACACTTTTAGCATATTTTTACTCGTTAAATCCCACTCAAGTGGTCTTCCTTTCGGATGAACATCAACAGTGGTACCGTCTATTAGTTCAATTTTGACCGTCTGACTTGCGTCGGAATCCTGCGGTATAGCGACATCCCAGAAATCCAATGGACCTTCGTCTGCGGCAATATATTCGGAAAGTGCTGCCGGCTGGAAGTTCAAGTTCCATGGGTGAGTTATATAGCTTCTTACGATTTCTGTAATGGCCTTTTTAGGAACATTTCTCCAAATAAAAGCTTTGGTATAGCTGTCATATTCACACTGAATATCGGCAGAAATAGACTCTATAAACGAGCGGCACAGAGACTCGTTTTCCTGGAGCGACACATTATCTCCTTTTAATCTTGGGGTTTCAATCATTCTTCCGGAAACAGTAATAGGTCTTTTAACAGAAGTAGCTGTGCGCATTTTATTTCGTGCGGTAATGAGCAAAGAGCCTGGGGCTTGTCTGACCTTAAGACCAAATTCCTCAGGTGTTTGGTTTTGACGCTTCATCTTGCGCAGTTCGTCTTTTAGCTCATTGATTGCATCTGTAATATATCCATACCAGTCAATAGCATCTTCTGCCATCCACACCTTGAATAGATCATCGTAGTTAGGACGGTATCCAAACCATCTTCCCATTTGAAGAAGAGTGTCGTACATCATTGTGTTCCTATAGAAATAGCTGACACATAAGCCTTCCAGCGTCAAACCTCTGGACAAGCTATTTCCACCGACAGCAATAACGCGCATCCCTACGCCTTTGTATTCGTAATAGTTAAGAGACGACGCCCCATGTTGTTGGTTGACTGACCGTACCTCAATTCGTTTCGCAGACTTGAGCAGAAAATCGTGGAGGAAAGATTCCCATGTGGTGTTTGCCGTTTCTTCAAGCTTGAACTCATCCCACTCAGCATAAAGCGCTGCAATATTCTTTATCTGCATTGCTTTTTCTGCTGGGAGGGCAGAATAGTTTTCAAGATCTGCTTTTATGCTTGAAAGATATGCTTCTATGAGATCAGCAGTTACATTCTGAACCCTTGTAAATCTGCTGACATTTACGAGCATAGATCTATGTTCCGTATTATCTTGCCGAATATCAGAAATCGTGCAGGCAAGTATGAAATAGCGGATTGCTTTTCTCATGCTTTCTGGCAAATCGTACAACTCATCTGCAAGTTCCTTTTTGTGCTTAAACACATAGAACGATTCCTGTTCTTCATTTTGAATCGGAATAATCGAATCTCCATATATTCCTCCAGTCCTTGTGTGAGGAACACTGTCATCCCACTCATCAGCATCTCCATTGCCGAATATTTTATCGGCACCTATATATAATTCAGGAGTCGGAAGAACCGTAAGGAAGTCCTTTGGGAACAAGTCTCTTGTAGCTTCATCAGTATCCGGATCAATAAAGATATTTGCAAAAGGTGTTGCAGTAATGCCAAGGTATGAAGCCTGTCTGAAACAATTGAGAATATTTCGAATTGCTTGGTTGATTGCCGTAGGATCTTTTTCTTCTGAATTGGTATTTACAGAAGCATTGTCCGCCTCATCGTCGATTAAAAGGAGTGGAAGATCAATCAGTCCAGTTTCATGATCAGCATTATTCTCCAGAAGCCACTTGTACAAATTATTAAGGACGCTTTTATTCTTTTTTACAACAAAAAGCGCCGTTCCATTCAACGTTCGTAAATTCAAATTAAAAGCACGCAGGATTGCCTTGTTAAAATCTGTTGCTACAGAGGTGAAACAAGCGATGCTTTTTTCAGGAAGTACTGGTGGGATTTTTCCAACGCCAACTGGTTTATTTCGTATTTCCTGTTCTGCTTTTTTATCGAGGGTATATTTACTTTCCTTTCCGACAAATTCAGCGTCAAGTCGTTCCTGCGTTTGGACACGTAAATTCTCCATCATTCCGGCAAGAACGATAATAACCCTATAGCCTGCGTCAGATGCCTTATTGCATATAGCGGTATATGTAGCTGTCTTACCTGATTGAACATCACCCAACAACAAACCTCTCCGCTGGAAAGGACGGGCTACATCTCTGGGATTTCCAAGGTCATCCATTACTTCGTCGGTAGTCTGGTTTAGCCTATTTACAACGTCAATGCCCCAGTGCTTAACATTCTTTAAATAGGTTTTATACCGGTTCCAATAGTACCCATCATTCTCTTGAATAAAATACCAAGATTGGTGTTCTGCGTCATGACCGCGTAGTGTTGTTGCGACACCTATTCTGTGAAGTATATTAGTTGCTAACTCTCTTTTCACGCGAATGTATTCTTCGTCTGATATAGGATAAAGCGGCGCAAAAATTGTACGAAAAGTATCTGCCTTATCATTAATTTGCTCGAGCGTCGGCAGAGAATCTCCATATTCGCTGTTGATTGCCGTGGTAACCTGATCAATTAAGATTTTCATATTATCAGTCATACGATTTCGCCTCTTTTCATTGAGTTCTCTATTTCATCAGAATAATTACAGAAAGGTTCAGTTATCATTAGCGTCTTGATAAAGTTTTCTTTATCTTCTCCGGAATATGTGGATAAAACATTTTTTAGGAGAGCTATCACTTCTGTTCCTTTGTTATCACCATCATTGTCCATTTTCTCATCGTTTGTTAAATCTATGTACAGCGAGTTTATTGGAAGAGACATTCCAATCTGTTTCAACAATGCCTCAATTTGCAACTGCATTTCGGGATGTGCTGATACTATGCTTTCTACCAATGGATGATCTGGATTTACCTCATATAGAACATTTCCGTCACGCGTAATCAAACGGTTCCACACGTGGACAATATTGTCATTAGTTTCTTTTTTCCCTCTATATGTCCAAGTTCTCTTGCTACCATCAGAAATTTTCTGAATAATTACGGAAAGATTTCGCTTTACCTCCTCCGGAGGTGTAGCAGTAGATTTTTTAATATCAAGGGTCCAAAGATCATCTAAAGAATTAGGAATATCAACTTGAACTCTTGCAAGTTTTGACAAATCCCCCTGCCTCATAAGTCTGAACCAATTGCCCCATACAAGTAGACGCTTGTTTCTATACACGTAAAAACCTTGATTCTTGCGCAATCCGTCTTTGCCGCCCAAAGCTTTCAATTCTTTTTGCGTCAACTTTGAAGTGTGAGGCAAAATATACGGTTTAACGCGAACCTTTTGACCGCGTACCATAATAATTTCATCATCCATGAGCTGGGTGCTTTTTTTAATGAGAAACGGATCTTGTGGCTCAACACTTTGCTCATTCATGCGAATGTCTAACTTTTTCAACCCTGGTTCACCGCTCAAATATCTATGAAAAACGAGAGAAAGATGCTCGCGAATTAGTTCCATCTTTCTGGTGAACGCTTCGGCGATGTCAGTTTCTCCAACTGCAAACTTATCGAGATCCTGCCAAATAACAAGTGTTCCGTTCTCATACTGATTTAACTTACCAAAGCTCGGATACTCCTTAGCCTCTTCCGCATCAATAAGCAAAAGTGACCATGATTCCGCGCGCTGAATGTGATTTAGATTCCACTGAGCACCTGTTAATACACCAGATTTCTTTGATAAAACAGTAAGAACCCTGCACTGTGATAATGATGCAGTTTTCATACCAAGACCATAACGTCCCAAATCATTCTCGTCACGTGTTTCGAGCGGATTGCGGCTGCCATATTGCATAGCAGTAATCAAGTCATCAGATGTCATTCCCCAACCATTATCAAGGATAGCAATATACGACTCGCCAATAGGAAAAAAATCAATGTCAACACGACTTGCGGATGCCGCAATACTATTATCGATAATGTCGGCAATGGCAGCTTCTATTGAATATCCGATTGCCCTCGTTGATTCCATGAGAGTCGGAGCATAAGGCGGCAAATCTACTGTTTTCATATCTTTTCTCCTTGAGGGATTTGTTAAAATATTTTTCTGTTTAATTACTCATCATATCCGGCTATCACATATTTTTTCTGTTCGCCTCTGCCGATTACCTGAATCATCCCTAAGTCACGCATTTGCTTTGTAATATTGAATACTCGAGTCTTTTTGAGATTAAGCAATTCGCCGACTTCCTTGTCGGTGATCTGACCGTTTGCCTGTATATAATCCAGTACCTTTTGAATTTGAGGGGAAACTACGGCTGCCTTTTTGGGCTCGTCGGCCGGCATGGTATTCATATTCGGAAGGATTATTTTGAAAGTATTCGGCGTTACCTCTATCTGAGGCTGCTT
>CAVHXA010000055.1:0-12507 GCA_963639765.1 Oscillospiraceae bacterium
TGATAGAAACAGCCCAGCACATGCAGTGGGGGGCATCTGCTGCGCTGGACTGTTTTCAAGGAGAAAAATGTTCCGGAGAATGCAGCCGAAAAACGGTAAATGTCGGAGAAATCAGAGAATAACGTTGATCTGATGGCCTTCCATCCACTTAGCGAGATTGTCAAAGACGATTTCGGCGCGGAGGCTCATAGACTGCTGCGTGGCAAATGCGACGTGGGGGGTCACAAGGCAGTTGGGAGCGTGCAGGATGGGGGAAGCGGTGTCCAGCGGCGGCTCTTTATCAAAGACGTCAATGGCGGCACCGGCGATCACTCCGTTTTCAAGTGCTGCGGCGAGGTCTTTTTCCACGACAACAGGGCCGCGTGCAACATTGACCAGAAGGGCGGTGGGTTTCATCATCGCAAGCTTTTCTGCGTTGATCATACCACGGGTGGAGTCGTTCAGCGGGCAGTGCAGAACAACGATATCCGAGCGGCGGAGCAGCTCTTCCTGCGAGACCTGCTCGATGTATTCTGCAACGCCCTCATGGTGAGTACGGCTCTGAGCCAGAACATTCGCACCAAATGCGTGGAACAGCTCGGCAGTGCGGGTACCGATTTTGCCAAGACCGATAATACCGACCGTCTTGCCCTTGATCTCCCAGCCGACGAGACCAGTCTTGTCCTTTCCTTCACGGCAGCGGTCTTCCACACTGCGGAGATTCCGGGCAAGAGAAAGGGTCGTGCCGATGACCAGCTCGGAAACTGCCTCATTGGAGTAACCGGAAGCGTTGCTGACGGCGATATTCTTCTCCTTGGCAGCGTCCAGACCAACATGATCCACGCCGGTAAAAGCAACATCAATAAACTTGAGCTTGTCACACTTGCGCAGGACATCGGCCGGCATCGGCATATTGGCAAGAATCATGGCATCGGCATCCTTGGCTTCTTCGACCAGCTTGGCAGGATCGGTGGTTTTGGGATAGTCTACAAACACATGGCCCTGTGCTTCAAACGGTGCTTTGCGGGCGGCAAGCTCTTCGGCGGAGATGCCAAGGGATTCCATGATTACGATTTTGCTCATAATAAAAAACCTTCTTTCAATGTAGTTGAATGATGATCGATTTGTGTGGGGAAAATCTTGCAAGATGAGTATAGCAGAAAAAGAATGCAATGTGATTTCACGGATTCGCTTTTTGATTCATGAATTTGCCACGATTTGAAAAAATGACAAATAGAAAAAACAAAAAACGAAACAATGAATGTACTTTCGGCAAAAGCTATGCCATAATCGAACCAGCAAAAGCAGGTGGAGCGCTGACCTGCGGTAGTTGTCCGAACCGATCCGCAACATACTCATTAGGAGGATTTAACATGAGTAGCGAAACCAATATCTCCTCTGCGGGCAAGCCGCAATATACGACTTGCAAACTCTGGCAGCTTTTCTTATATCCCTTAGTTCCTGCGGTCAGCAACCTGTTCATGGTGTTCTTTATGATGAACTCCTATATTGCGAACGGCGGTTATGGCCTTGCAGTGGCAACAGCAGCAGTCGTCTCGTCTTACGCAAATATCTTTGACGCCATTACGGACCCGTTGGTAGCCGTCGTCGTGCCTAAGATCAATACCCGGTTTGGTGCGGCCCGCCCCATTATCATGACCGGTTATCTGGTGATGGCACTTTCCACTCTGGGCATTGCCTATGTCTTCCCTGGCAAGGGCATTGTTCCCTACGCTCTGTGCTACTTTGGCTATATCTTCGGACGTACCATCCTGAATCAGGGCAAGAATATCGCTTCGAACATTCTGACGAACGAGCCTCGCCAGCGTCCTCTGATCGGACGTGCTTCTGCGATCTACACGCTGGTGCTGGCCATGATGATGTCTCTTTATCGCAGCAAGGTTCTGTACCCCATTTTTGGCGGTCTGACCTTCGAGCTGCTGCAGGTCCTTGGTCTGACGGCTGTGATCGCAGGTTTCTTCTTCGTTCTGCTGGGCTGCATCGCGATCAGCCCGACGGATACCCACGAAAATATCGCTGCCAATTATCGTCCCGGCGTGAAGATCTCTCTGGTTGATATTTTGCGGATGCTTCGCCACAATCCGGCGTTCCTGACAGGTGTCATTTCGGATGCTTCTGATAAAATGGCAAGTGAAGTCGCAAGTGCGTCTACGGTTACGACGCTGCTGTTCGGTGTTCTGATCGGCAACTATAAGTTCAGCGGCAGCATCAGCATTTACACGACCATCGTTTCCATCGTGCTGATCTTCTACATCACGGGTCTGGCTCGCAAGATGGGCGCAGGCAAAGCTTATCTGACCTTTACGAAATTGGCCTGTGTTGTGGTTCTGGTCATGTTTACCTTTATGATGGTGGTCGACTACACTCAAATCAGTATCAACCCCGTTATCACGGTCGCTTTTGTTATCCTGTATGCACTGCTCTCCGCATCGAAGACGACTACGAACTCCTGCGTTCTGACGATGTATCAGGATATTGCAGACTACGAGTTCTACCTCAGCGGCAAATATATGCCGGGTCTGGTGGTCGCATCCATCAATATGCTCGGCAAGATCATGAAATCGGTGGGCGACTTGATTCTGGCAGGTCTGCTTGCATGGGCTGGTTATGTTTCCACTACGCCGCAGCCGGGTGACCCCGCTACCGGAATGCTGAAATACGCTACCCTTACGATGTGGCTGGGTCTGCCGCTGCTGGGCTGGCTCATTTCGATCATTGCGATGCGCTGGTATCCCCTGACTCCGGAAAAGATGGTCGAGGTGCAGGCTGTCAATGCACAGCGTCGTGCTGAGAACCGGGCGGCTGCTGAGGCCGAGGCAGCAAAAACTGCAAGCAAAGAGTAAATCAAACTACATATAAAACCAATAACCTCCCAAGAGAAAGAAGCTCTTGGGAGGTTATAAGGTTATAGGCTCTGTTTTTCTTCCCGGAACTGGGAAGGCGCGCAGCCGGTCAGCCGTTTGAACACTGTAGAAAAGTGACTGGAGCTGGAAAATTGCAGCTTTTCGGCGATCTGCATCACGGAAAGGTCGGAACACGCCAGCAAAACTTTGGCCCGTTCGACCCGTGCGATCTGAATGTAAGTGTTGACGCTGCAATGTGCATCCTCTTTGAAACGGCGGGAAAGATAATATTTCGTGTAGCCAAGCCGGTCTGCAAGCAATTTCAGATTGAGGTCTTCCTCAACATGCGTTTCGATGTAATCACAGCAGCTTTTGACCACTTTGGAGGTGCTGTGCTCTGTCAGTACGTTGTGTACCGCATTTACAAGCTCTGCATACATCCGCTGACGAAGAGCCCGGCATTCGGTGATCGAGCGTGCACGAAATAGTTTTTTGATATAGTTATCACCGGTAGAGTAGGCTTTTTCCGGAGAGAGACCGCCTTCAATGGCTGCCCGCACACACAGACTGGTGAGGATGGTATAGGCAATCTGAAGCTGACCCAAAGGTTCCGGCACATAAGGCTGTACATTTGCCACGTCGGTCGGAGACTGTTTTGCACCGAGAATGCCGATGTCGCCATTCCGCACGGCGTTCAGGAGCATACGCTCTCCACGATAAACATGCATCCGGTCTTTCCGGTATCTCTCATCCTGCGGAAACGGAAGATCGGAAGTTTGAAACTGGAAGTTCTGATAGTGGATCTCAACATTTTCCCGATGCTGGCCAGATACGGCATAATCCAGCATGAGGGCATAATTGGAAAGTAAAGTTCCCTGTATCGTTGGGATTCCATTTTCCAAAGTGTCCAGCAGACGCTCTTTGTAAGAGTCCGGTGCTTGTGACTGACGCAGAAGGCTGCGGATCTCGTCCAAAGTATAAGGAGAAAGCGAATAAGCCATACAGGGACCCAGTACATGCAGACAGAGGACTTGTCCGTCCTGCATCTGACGTATGGCAATCCATGTCATCCCCGAAGGATTGGACAGGATCAGCGGTTGATCGGTATCAGTATCAAACGCATAATCCAGACAGCCGCTATGCCGGAAGATCGGGTTGAGCACATTGACCGCCTGACTGGTACTTGTTTCCAGCGTCCGGTCGCTGTCGTAGAGCCAATAGTCGATATTCTGCCCACAACATAAAAAGTCATGCAGCAAAGAAATTCGATCGCTTTGTTCCATGTCGACACCTCCGTTTTTCAGTATAACATGTTATAGGATGGGGATGCAAGCCGACGATGCGTACAGATGGATGGATTCGATGCAAACAGAAAGGGATTTTTATGCGTACAATCATATCTTGGAATGAAGGCTGGCGTTTTGCCAAAGAACAAACGCTCCCTCAGAAATTGCCCGATGGATGGCAGAAAGTCACCCTGCCCCATACATGGAATGCTCAGGATGGGCAGGATGGCGGAAACGATTACTGGCGGGGAACCGCTATGTACTGCAAGGCGTTTTCGATGCCGAACCTGCCGGAGAATGGGCGAGCCATTCTTGCCGTGAACGGTGCTGCTATGACGGCACAGGTCTATCTGAACAGTCAGCTGCTCTATCGGCATGAGGGCGGTTACTCAGCTTTCCGGGTCGATATGACGGAACATCTTCAGGAAGAGAATCTGCTGTGCATTACGGTAAATAACTCTGAAAACGACCATGTTTACCCCCAGAGAGCAGATTTTACGTTTTACGGCGGTCTCTACCGCAGCATCGAGCTGATCACGGCGGAACAGGCACATTTTGAACTGTGCAAAGATGGTACGCCGGGCATCCGGGTGACCCCCGTTGTTGATCTGGAACAGCGCAGTGCCGCTGTTACCGTGGAGACATGGCAGACGGCTGGCGATACCGTCATCTTTGAGATTCCGACTCCCCACGGCAGTCTGCTTAAAAAAGCCGTCAGTCAGGATGGATATGCCTGTGCCGTGTTTGAAATCCCGAATGTCCACCTCTGGGACGGAACGGAAGATCCATACCTGTATCGTGTGACGGCGACTCTGCTGGAAAATGGCAAGGAAACCGATGAGATCACGGCACGCTTCGGCTGCCGGGAGTTCCATGTTGACCCAGAAAAAGGCTTTTTCCTCAATGGACGCAGCTATCCGCTTCGTGGCGTTTCCCGTCATCAGGATCGGATGGGGATCGGTAATGCCCTTACGCTGGCAGAGCACCGGGAAGACATGGAGCTGATCCGCGAGATCGGTGCGAATACGATCCGACTGGCACACTACCAGCACGCACAGGAGTTTTATGATCTGTGTGACGAGTATGGCATGATCGTCTGGGCAGAGATACCTTATATTACGATGCACATGCCGAATGGCCGTCAGAATACGCTGGATCAGATGCGGGAATTGATCACGCAATGTTATAATCACCCGTCCATCGTCTGCTGGGGACTTTCCAATGAGATCACAGCCAGTGGTAAAGCGACAGAGGATCTGATGGAAAATCACCGTCTGTTGAATGAGCTGTGTCACCGTATGGATGCGACCCGGCCTACCACAATGGCGCATGTCTTTATGCTGGAGCAGGACAGCCCCTTGGTCGGACTGGCAGATCTGGACTCTTACAATTTGTACTTCGGGTGGTATCTGGGAGAACTGGAGCAGAACGACAGCTTCTTTGACGAGTACCACACGGCGTATCCGCAGCGGTGCATCGGCTTCAGCGAGTACGGTGCAGATGCGAACCCGCAGTATCAGGATGCAAATCCGGAAAAGGGCGATTACACGGAGGGATATCAGTGTATCTACCATGAACACATTCTGCACTGCATCCAGCAGCGGCCGTATCTCTGGGCGACTCATGTGTGGAATATGTTTGACTTTGCCGCCGATGGACGGGACGAGGGCGGAAAGAACGGACAAAACCAGAAGGGCCTTGTCACCTTTGACCGCAAGCTGAAAAAGGATGCGTTCTATCTGTATAAGGCGGCATGGAATCACAAAGAACCCTTTGTTCATCTGTGCGGCCGCCGCTATGAGGAACGTCCGGAAGCAGAGACGGAGATCAAAGTGTACTCGAATCAGCAGAAGATTGCATTGTTCGTGGATGGTGTCCAAGCTGCAGAACAGACCGGGCAGACGATCTTCCGTTTCCGGGTAAAGCTTACAGGAGAGCATTGCATTGAGGTGCGTGCGGAGGGCTGCTCGGATTCGATGCGTCTGCGCCATGTAGAAAAACCGAATCCTTCTTATGCAATGGTGCAGAAAGGTGAGGTGGTCAACTGGTTCGACCATGAAAAGTTCCGCGAAGACTGCTTCTCGATTCAGGATACCTTGGGTGAACTGATGGCAGACCCGGAGGCGGGCAAACTGGTAGGAGACCTTATGAACCGGATGCGTGCAAGCCGGGGCGATGTGGCAAAAAGTACCGCGGGCAATGCAAATCTGCAAAAGATGATGGCGCAGACAAAATTTGTCAGTCTGCTCAAGCGTGCGGGAAAGGCTATTACCGGAGAGCAGATCGCCGCTCTGAATGAAACGCTGCAGTCGATCCCGAAAAAGAAGTAAGGGAAGTTAATTATGCCGAAAATCAAAAAAGTTGTTGCCACAGTGTGGTATAATAAGAAGAACATGCACGATCTGCGCAGAGTGTTTCCCGATGCAGAGTTCTGCTATGTGGATTTTTTCGATAAAGAAAAACTGGCGCAAGAGGTAAAGGATGCCGATGTTGCAATCCTGATGGGAGATGTTGACCCCTGTCTACTGGGAGAGAACACCCTGAAATGGATCCACTGTGATCATGCCGGGCTGAACGGCAGCGCACGCCCCGAAGTGTTCGCCCGTGGGATCCCGGTTACCGGTGCAGCGGGCCGCAGCGCACCGGTGCTGGCAGAGCATTGCATCTACTTTATGATGCAGGGCTGCTACCACACCAAAGAACTGCTGCGTGCACAGGAAAATTGCACATGGGGTGTGGACGGTATGAATACTTGGCGCGGTCTGTATGGCCGCACCGTGGGAATCGTCGGCATGGGTAACAATGGCCGGATGCTGGCCGATCGTCTTCATGCGTTCGGCATGAACATTGTGGCTTATGATAAGTTCCCCATCAAAGGATACGATTACATCAGCCAGAAATACTGTGCGGATGCAGGTGATACGATCCAGCCGCTGTTGGAGCAGAGCGACTTTGTGGTGCTGACTTTGGCACTGACAGACGAAACTTACCATATGATCAATAAGGAAACGCTTGCTCAGATGAAAGACGGGGCGTTTCTGGTCAACATGGCGCGCGGCGGCATTGTCTGCACGGAGGACCTGATCGAAGCTTTGAACAGCGGCAAACTTAGTGGTGCCGGGCTGGATGTCTTTGAGGAACAGCCTCTTTCACCGGAGAGTCCCCTGTGGAAAATGGAACAGGTATATATCACCCCCCATTCCACGCCGCAGGTGCCGGATCGGGCAGCCCGAAGCATTGAGATCATCCGGGAAAATGCACGGCGGTTTGAAGCAGGAGAACCTCTGCGGAATCAGATGCGGCCAGAGGATGCGATGAACGGTGAAAAGTCCCAAGGCGGCTGGGCACGGATGATGAACAGCAATGTTCCGAAAGAAAAAATTGATCTTCAGAGATTGGAAAAATATCTGGGCAAACGCGGATGGACTGACCCGTCCGAATGGATGTGAGGAGACGGTTATGAGTGAAAAACATTGGTGGACAAACTATCCATGGCGCATGATCCAGACCAATCTCCGCGAAATTGATATGGCGGAGATCGATGCCGAGACCTATGCGCAGCAGCTTGCCGATTATGGTGCGACCGTAGTCACGCTGAATGCAGCGGGAATCATTGCAAGTTACCAGACGAAACTGGAATTTCAGACCCAAAGCCCCTATCTGACCGGCAGCAGTCTGCGTGAGATCATAGACGCCTGCCACAAGCGGGGGATTCGTGTGATTGCACGGACGGATTTTTCCAAACTGCGGGAAGATGTGTTTGCGCAGCATCCGGATTGGGCTTACCGGGATAAGGATGGAAATGTTGTCAACTATAATGGAAACATCCAGACCTGTCCCAATGGAGGCTACCAGCAGGAAAAAAGTCTGGAAATCCTTCGTGAAGTCCTGACGACCCATCCCTTTGATGGTGTGTTCTGCAATATGAGCGGCTTTCTTGTGGTGGATTACAGCGGCGTCTACCATGGCCCATGCCATTGCGAGAATTGCAAGCGGCTTTTCAGCGAACAGTATGGGCTGGAGGTTCCACAAAAGGACGATCCGCGCGACCCGAATTACAAAAAATATGCTGCGTTCAAGGCTGGCTGCATCAAGGCATATCGTGAGCGTCTGGTGCGAACGATTCGTGAGATCAGCCCGGAGCTTGCCATCAATGGTTTGGATTACATCCGCACGGAATCTGCTACCGAGATCGGCGTTCCGCAGTGGCAGTACAGCGCGTCCAGCAATGCCCGGAAAACGGCCGGACCGCTGCGGACTCGCCCGGCGGATAATGCCAGCGTGGACTTTATGGGCTTTCGATATCGGGACACATCGGTCAGCGGTCCACAGCTGGCACTTCGGCAGTGGCAGAATCTGGCGAACGCAGGGAGCGTAAGCCTTTACATCATGGGGCATATGGGCAATCACAAAGACAAAACAGCCCTGATCGCCAGCAAACCGGCGTTTGAATTCCACAAAAAGAACAAAGAGATTTATGCCGGTCTGACAAGTGCAGCAAAGGTTCTGCTTGTCAATAAGCCGATCATGGCACGGAGCGATCCGGAGAACTATGGTTGGGTACGTGCATTGACCGAAAGTCACATTCCGTTTGATGAAGTCAAACTGGCAGAGTTGACTCCGGAATCGCTGCCTCGCTGGGATGTTATCATTCTGGGTGATATGAAGAAGCTGACGCCTGCGCAGGCCAGTATGTTTGATTCTTATGTGGAACAGGGCGGAACGCTTCTTGCCACAGGAGTTCTGCCGGAACTGAACTGTCTGGGAATTCAGGAAGTCCGGAACGGCTGGAAGGATCGGATGTCCAGTGTGTTTGAATTGGGAGAAAATGAAGAAACGGTTTTTCCCCGAAGCGCAGCAGCACATTTTATTACCCCCGGTGCGGTTTTGGCAGACGTTGCCTTCCGAGAAGAAACGGAAACCTTCCTGCACCTGATCCCAGAACATCCCTTTGGTCCGCCGGAACTCTGCTATTATACAGAAGTAAGTGAAATTTCCGGCATCGGCGTGACTCCCTATGGAAAGGGAAAAGGGATTTGCATCCCGTGGCTTGTTGGAAGCTTTTACTTCAACGAAGGGTTCGACAATACGCTGCATCTGATGCAGGATGTTCTACATAATCTATGTGGGATTCCGGAACTTGCACCCAAGCTGCATCCAAGTGTGGAATTGGTGCTTTGTCAGAAAGAAAGCACCCTGCTCGTACAGCTTGTAAATGGCAGTGGTGTTTTTGCGAATAGCTATTTTGAGCCAATTCCGATGCAGAACGTGATCCTGCATTTCCCCGGCCTCGCAGGGAAACAAGCGCATACGCTGAACGGCGGAACGGTGACAGTACAGGATCATGGAACTGCATTGGAACTGACACTGGATCGACTGGGAGCGTACGAAGCAATCGTGATTTCCTGAAATTCTTCAACGGTAGAACGATACAAAAAGGAGAAAATAAAATGAAAATTGGTTTTATTGGTCTTGGCATCATGGGAAAGCCCATGGCAAAAAATCTGCTGAAAGCAGGCTACACCGACCTGCTGGTGAATAACCGCAGTCAGGCGTCTGTTAAAGAGCTGGAAGCAGCCGGAGCAACGGGTGCGACCCAGCAGGAGATCGGCGACCAGTGCGATGTCGTCGTCACCATGCTGCCAAACTCCCCGCAGGTCAAGGAAGTCATGCTGGGCGAAAACGGCGTGGCGGCCCACATGAAGCCGGGCGCAGTGTTCATCGACTGCTCTTCCATCAACCCGGTGGCCTCGAAAGAGATTGCTGCGGCTCTGGCCGAGAAGAACATCGAGATGCTGGATGCGCCGGTTTCCGGCGGTGAGCCGAAAGCCATTGACGGTACGCTGAGCTTCATGGTCGGCGGCAAACAGGAAGTGTTCGACCAGTACAAAGAGTTGCTGTCGGCTATGGGTTCTTCGGTCGTCCGCTGCGGCGAGGTCGGCGCGGGCAACACCACCAAGCTGGCAAACCAGATCATCGTCGCCTGCAATATTCAGGCATTGGCCGAGGCCCTGACGTTGGCACAGAAGGCGGGCGTTGACCCCAACGCCGTCTTTGCCGCCATCAAGGGCGGTCTGGCCGGCTCTACGGTCATGAATGCGAAAGCACCCATGATGATCGAGGGCAACGATAAGCCCGGCTTCAAGATCGACCTCCACATCAAGGACCTGAACAATGTTCTGGATTGCGCCCACGCCGTCGGCGCACCTGTCCCGATGACTGCCGAGGTGCAGGAGATCATGCAGTGGCTTCACAACCACGAGAAGGGTCAGGCAGACCACAGTGCCATCGCTCAGTATTACGAGTATCTGACCGGTATTAAGATCGGTCGATAAGGGAGCAGAAAATGAACACGAGTTTGCGCAGGGATGCAGAGACAATCATCCGTTCCAGCCTGAATGCTGTCTTGCCGGATGAAGCAGTTCGCCGTGCGCTGAAATCCTTTGTGCCGAAGGGCGGCAAGGTGCTGCTTGTGGCGGCGGGCAAAGCCGCATGGCAGATGGCCCATGCCGCGGTAGAAGCACTGGAATGTGTGGATGGCGGCGTGGTCGTGACGAAATATGACCATGTGAAAGGCGAAATTCCAGGAGTAAAATGCTATGAGGCGGGCCATCCGGTGCCGGATGAAAACAGCTTTGCGGCTACCGAAAAGGCGTTGGAGCTGGTGCACGGTCTGACAGAGAAGGATACCGTTCTGTTCCTGCTTTCCGGCGGCGGCAGTGCGCTGTTTGAAAAGCCGATGCTTCCCGGTGAGGAGTTGCAGGATATCACTGGCCAGCTCCTTGCAAGCGGTGCTGACATTGTGGAGATGAACACAATCCGGAAGCGTCTTTCGGGCGTGAAGGGCGGACGGTTTGCACAGGCTTGTGCACCTGCACAGGTGTTCAGCATTGTGCTGAGCGATATCCTCGGTGATCCGCTGGATATGATCGCCAGCGGCCCGGCGGTGCCAGATACTTCCACCTGTGCACAGGCTCTCGACATCGCGGAAAAATACCGGCTGAAGCTGTCGGAACAGGCAAAGATGCTGCTGGAACAGGAAACACCCAAGACCCTCGACAATGTGACGACCCAGATCACAGGCAGCGTCCGACAGCTCTGTGCGGCTGCTGCTGATGCCTGCAAGAAGTTAGACTATGAACCCATCCTTCTGACCGACCAGCTCTGCTGTGAAGCACGAGAGGCAGGTAGCTTCCTTGGCTCCATCGTCCGCACTCACGCCGGGCAAGGTAAAAAGCTGGCATTTATCGCAGGCGGCGAAACAGTCGTCCACCTGACGGGCAAAGGCCTCGGTGGACGCAATCAGGAACTGGCTCTTGCGGCGGCATTGGCGCTTGATGGCCTAAACGCAGCAGTGTTCTCCGTGGGCAGTGACGGTACGGATGGCCCTACCGATGCCGCAGGCGGCTATGTAGACGGCGACACAGCTTCCGCACTGGCCGCAAAAGGCTGGAATGTGTTCGACACTCTGCAAAACAATGATGCCTACCACGCGTTGCAAACGGTGAATGGTCTGATTATCACTGGAGCAACCGGCACAAATGTCAATGATGTTGCTGTTGCCTTGGTAGGATGAGCCTTAATTTTCCGGTATAGTTTCCATTTAATGATAGCTCACACCTCAAAATGACGGTATTCATTTTGAGGTGTGTTTTTTATAAAAATAAGACGAAAAGACTTGCAACTCTCTGTAATCTATGGTGTATACATTATACGAAACATTGCTTTGATGAACGTATTACCGTTCAATGATGTATAAATGGAGGTGCCTGCCATGACCGCTTTGCTCGGAACCGCTATGACAGTGCCCGGTACAAGACCCAGTTGAAGAAGAACGGCGTCAAGCTCATGTCGGCTACCGAGATCATCTCCGAGGGGCCGGAGGGCATCATTCTGGAATCCGTCCTTGAGGGCTATGCCGAGTATTACTCCGCCGACTTGTCCGAAAAAGTCATTAAGAACAAGCGTGGTGGGCCGATGACATTCAATGTTATCCAGCACATGTTGAGCAACCGCCGCTATATCGGCGAATTGAAGTACCGGGACATCGCAACTTGTCCGGGATGATGCCGCCATGGAATCCATCATCGCCAAGGTCATGGCGCTGCAAAACAAGGAGAACACCAATATTCCCCTCTATGAGAAACAGCTTCGAGATGCGGAGTCCGGTATTCAGAATATGCTCAACGCGATTCAAGCTGGAATCCTGACCAGTTCCATCAAGGAACGGTTGGAGCAGCTCGAAGAAACCAAGCGTGAGCTTGAAGCACGCATTGCGGAAGAAAAGTTGGCAAAGCCCAAAGTCACGGCAGAGCATACCAGACTCTGACCGTCTTTTTGCTTATTATGGAAAACGTGAATGTCTTGCAGGTGGTGCT
>CAVHXA010000056.1:0-12391 GCA_963639765.1 Oscillospiraceae bacterium
GACACGAAGAACATACACACCGGAGTACAAGGCCAAGCTGGTCATTGAGGTGCTGAAAGGGGAGAAGGAACTGAATACCATTGCAGCAGAGAACGGCATTAGCCCCAATATGCTGCGGAACTGGAAGGCAGAGTTTATGGAGAACGCCAGCCGTGCCTTTGACGGCAGCCGTCAGGCAAAGGATAAACCGCCCCTTAAGGGCCTGCCACGAGTCGGCAATGCAGTTGGCCGAATCGTTCAAGGCTCCTTGAGGGACGTTGTCCGTATCACGCCCTTCTAGGGCTTATTCAAACCACCGGCTTAGCCGGTGGTTTTGACTCTTCGCAGCTGCTATTGAAAATCTTGCAGAAAATGCAAAATCCAGCTATACTAAATACAGAAAATTTTGTAAAGTGTGAGGAAAAGCAGATGCTTGCATTCATTTCAGACTACATCATAAAGCGCATTTATGGCATGGGGTATCTTCTGACAGCGTTGATATATCTGCTGTCCTGTGTACTGCTGTTCCGGGTGCATAAAAAGCAATCACGGAGCATTTTACGCAGTATTCGGGACTTTGTATTGTTGCTGGCAGCATGGCTTGTGCTGTGCAGCATCTTTTACAGCTTTTGTCCCAATAGTACATGGCTTACATTGGTGGTACAGTTTGCACTGTTGATGGTATACGGACAGCTGGTTGAGCATCCGGACGCTGCTGAGCGGCTGGTGCAACAAGTGACTTTTTTTAGCTGTTTTATCCTGACGCTGCGCATCTCAGAGGGAATCGGTAATTATACCGACAAGCTAGGCTGGAAATACTACGATGTCTCCATGACAGACGCAGTTATGCTAATGTCTATGCTGGGAGCGGTGTGGTATCTGCGGCGATTCCGGGCAGGGGAGGCGCAGATGCTGCCCCGTCTGTACCCGCTGCTGATGACGGCAATCTGTGCACTGGCGGTATCCACACAGCTATATAGTATGATGAAGGTAAACCCCGCCGAGTTAAATGACGCTGCAGTACGCGGCTATAACCTATTTCTTGCGGTCAGCTTTCTGATCATCATCCTGCTGGGCTATTATCTCTATTATGCGATTGGCCGTGAACATACGGAAAAAATTATGCTGCTGGCGCAGCAGCGCAAGCAGGAACTGGATGAGGAAAACATGGTTGCGGCGCGGCAGACTTACGAGGCAATGCGTGAGGTGCGCCATGAGATCAAGAATCATACCGCATATATGAAAACGCTGTTGGACGCAGCAGACTACGATGGTTTGCGCCGCTACTTTGAAAGCTGTCAGGCGAAGACGTCTGAGCTGGTACACTATGTGAGCAGCGGTAATCGAATGGTGGATGCGGTTGTCAACAACTATATCTCCCGTGCAAAGCTGTATGATGTCCAGATTAAAACGATTCTGGCGGTACCAACACAGATGCCGTATCAGGATGCGGACCTTTGCAGCCTGTTGTCCAATCTGCTGGACAATGCGCTGGAAGCCTGCGTGGACAGTGATGCAGAGTCGAAAACCATTACACTCAGTATCCGGCCGCAGATGGATTACTATATGATTCGCGTGGAAAACCCTGTGGATGTTCGTGAAATTTCACCGAAGAATCGTCTGACGTTGAAAACAACCAAAGAAATGCCGGAACTGCACGGTTACGGTACCCGTATCATTCGCCGTATTGCGGAAAATTATGGAGGAACCGTAAAATTTTCGATTGAAGATGAAACATTCATTGCAGATGTAATGCTGCAGAATCAGCAGGAAGGAGGAATGACCTATGGAGAAGCTGCACATTGCAGTGTGTGACGATGATATTACGGCACGCGATATGATCGCCAGTTCGCTGAAGGGTGTGTTTGCACAGCACGGCATAGAAGCGGAACTGGAGGTTTACGGTTCGGCAGATGCATTGGGGGCTGATTTGAGCAGCAAGGTGTTTGACCTGTTGCTGCTGGATATTGATATGCCAGGTACAGACGGGATCACATTTGCAGAGCATCTTCGGGCAGAGCATAACAACATTGAAATCATTTATATTTCAAATCGGGAAGACCGCGTGTTCGATTCCCTGCGCTCTATGCCAAGAGGGTTTATCCGCAAGAGCCGGTTTCTGCAGGACACAGCGGAGATCGTGAATCTTTATCTAAAAAATCGTGCAGAACAGAGAAGGCATCCCAAGTTGGTGTTGCATACCCAGAACGGCATGGAGTCTGTTCAGATGGATCAGATTATCTATATAGAGGGTGTGGGCAAATATCAGGATATTGTAGTGAAGGACAATACTGCACCCATTCAAGTGCGTCGAAGTATGCAGGAATTGGAAAATGAGCTGACGCGTTATGGTTTTTTGCGCGTACACAAAGGATATTTGGTCAACTACCGCTTTATACGCCGCATTGATGAGGCAGACCTCCTACTTACCACCAGCCAGACACTGCCGATTGCACGGCGCAAGCTGGGTGAGATCAAGGAGCTCTTCCTGACCCTGATGCAGAGCGAAGATAATATGTTGTTCTGAAAACGGAACATGATTTATCCCCTTACAGAGTGTTTCTGCGAGGGGATTTTTTTGCGCCGTTTGTTCCGATTTCGCCGCCGTTTGTTCCGGCAGATATAAAATTTGTGCCGCAAGCAGTGCCTGTTGTTCCGCTTTTATTGCAGTGTACGTCAAAATTATATATAAAACAAGCATAAGAGTGATTTGTACAGCGGAAAATAAACTGTGCAAATTGCACACAACACGAAACAGAGGAAAAGAAACAGGAGGTACACTATGAAAATCTCTCGTCGTACATTTCTCAAGGCAAGCGGCGTGACAGCCGGTGTTCTGGCATCCGGCATTGCACCAGTGGCATTTGCAGATGGCGACACCAGTTCGGCTCAGCAGACGTTCTCGGCAGATGAATGCTATGAAGAAGGCTATAACATCTGCGTTAATGTGGAGTCGGAAGGCGCTGTTCTGCTGAAGAACAAGGATAATTGCCTGCCTCTGGCAGAGGGAACCAAGGTCACCGTTCTGGGTGCTATGTCCTACAACTATGTGGAAGGCGGCACCGGCTCCGCCGGCGGCAAGGATGATGAGAACACTGTTTTGATGAGCGATGCCTTCATTGAGGCCGGCATGGATGTGAACAGCGCAGCATGGGACTGGCTGGCACAGCAGTGCGGCGGCAAGCGCGGCGATGACAGCTCGGATCCTGCAGGTGTGGGTTGGACCAGCTATACCGGCATTCATGAGTTTGCTTCCAGCGTCTACGCTGGTGCCAAGAGCACCATCTGTGCAGATGGCTACACCGATTACGCCATCGTCACCTTCAGCCGCAGCGGTGCAGAGGGTGCATCTCCTTCCATGGATTACGATGGAAACGGTGATACGCTGACCGGCAGCACTTATCTGGAACTGAACGATGATGAGAAAGCACTGCTGGCTTTCTGCAAGGAAAACTTTACCCACACCATTGTGCTGGTCAACTCTGCTGTGGCCATGGAATTGGGCTTTATTGATTCCGAAGAATATAACGTGGATGCCTGCCTGTGGATCGGTCATCCGGGCGAGGCTGGTGTCGTGGGTGTCGGTACACTGCTCACCGGACGCAACAATCCTTCTGGTCGTCTGGTGGATACCTACGCCTACGATATGACCACCAACCCTACCTATTACAACACGGATGATAACAAGTATACCTGCGGGCAGACCTTCTATCAGTACGAAGAGGGCATCTACGTCGGTTACCGTTACTACGAAACCGCTGACAGCGTGGGCTACTTTGACTCGGATGATTTCAAAGCGCTGACCTTCAAAAATGGCAGTGTTTCCGGCTACGATCAGGTCGTGCAGTTCCCGTTCGGCTATGGCATGAGCTATACCACTTTCACGGAAGAAATCACCGAGAGCGATGTCAAGCTGGAAGCACACGGTACCAACACCGTTACGGTCAAGGTCACCAACACCGGCGATGTGGCCGGTAAGAATGTTGTAGAGCTGTACATGGAGGCTCCGTATCAGACAGATACCGACAGCTTTGGCATCAAAGGTGTTGGCTTGGAAAAATCCAAGGTCGTGCTGATCGGCTTTGCAAAGACGGACAAACTGGAAGCAGGTCAGGCACAGGAAGTGACCATCAGCTTTGACACCGACGCACTGGCAAGCTTTGATAACTTTGGTCAGGGATGCTACGTTCTGGAAAGCGGCGAGTACAAGTTTAATGTCCAAAAGGATGCGCACCAGTGGGGTGATGCCGACAGCGGTCATGCACCCAGCGCACAGCTGGCGGTCACCCTGGACGAGTCTATCATTTACGACGATGCCGGTGCCGGTGCCCGCAGCTCTGATAAGGTCGCAGCCCGGAATGCACTGGACGATGTGACTGCAGGTGATGGCTGCATGCTGGATGGATATCTGTCCCGCAACGACATTGCCGGCGGTATGAAGAGCATCATGCAGCATCAGTCCGATGAGGAAGCAAATGAGGTGCTGGACAGCGGCATTGAAACCTGTCTGAACCTGAGCGGTACGGATAGCTACGATTACACCTATCAGACCTACATTGGCGGTGTCAAGACCACCAAAACAAGCACCATCTATGCCAAGGGCAATAACATGATGCCGTTCTCCGCTGCAACGCCGGACGGCATCGATGCAGCTGGTATGGACTTCCCGCTGTGGGATCAGACGTATTATGTCGTTGAGGGCGAGACCGATGGTGACCTGCCGAAGGTCGTAGAAACCGAGCCCACCAGCGGCAGCTACCACAAGCTGTGCTGCACCGATATGACCAACGTGCCTATCGATACCGATGCAGGTCTTGCGATCTGGGACATGTTGGCAGAGGAAACCTCAATTTCCGAGGCAATTGAAATTCAGGGTAATTCCGGCTGGAATGTCAGCGCTGTGAGCAGCGTGGGTAAGGCTGCACAGAAGTGCCAGGACGGCCCCGGCGAGGCAGCCAACGGTTCCTTTGCAGGCAACACCTGGTTCCCCTGCGCCGTCAGCATTGCTGCTACCTGGAACACCAAGCTGGCCCGCAGCGAAGGCGTAGCCTATGGTCATCAGGCCATTCTGGCAGGTGTCGGCGGCGCATACGCTCCGGCTATGAACCTGCACCGTTCTCCGTTTGGCGGCCGTAACTTCGAGTACTATTCCGAGGATGGCTTCATCTCCGGTCGTATCGGCGGCAATGCGGCAGCAGGCATCCAGTCCACGGGTGTCAATGTCTTTATCAAGCACTGCTCGCTGAACGATGGCGATACAAACCGCGGCGGCAACACCACTTGGGCAAACGAGCAGGCTATCCGCGAGCTGTACATGGTGCCTTACGAGATCAGCTGCAAGGAGTATGCAGCCAACGGCATCATGGGCAGTCTGAACCGCATCGGTATGAGCTGGTTCCACTACGGCATGTACAAGACCATGATGCGTGATGAGTGGGGCTGGCAGGGCTACCTGATCACCGATGGTGACGGCTCCGACGGCGATACTTATAACAGCCCGCAGGCGATGCTTTGCATTGAGGGCTCTATTCTGAACCGTGGCTGCTACATCAATGCGGCTGCTACCGAGGCTGCTTACGGCGATGCTACGCAGTACGCTTACGCACAGCAGTGTCTGCACAACGTTATGCGTTACTGCCTGTTCCAGTACTGTGGAACTAAGGGTGTGGATGAAGACGGCAACACCATCAGCAGTGTTGTTACAGCATCCAGTTCTTCTTCCGGCGGTGTGCCGGTGGCAGGCATTGTGGGCGGTGTGGCTGTAGTTGCCATTGCTGCTGTAGCCGGTGTGGTCGGTGTGAACGCCAACAAGAAAAAGAAGGCACAGGCAGCTGCCGCCAAGAAGGCCGCTGCGAAAAAAGCCAAGAAAAAGACTGCTGCGACAAAGAAGTCTGACGAAGAACAGAACTGAGAGCAGCACCGGAAGGAGGAGCTTTTATCATGAAACGCAGAGAATTTTTGACCCTGACCGGTTCTATGGCAGCAGCGGCTCTGCTGGCTGGCTGTAGTGGCAGTTCTGCCGGCAGTACATCGGCTGCAGCGTCTTCTACCAGCGCCAGTGGTGATCTGGCAGCACCTACTGACTTTACGGCGGACCCGGAAAGCGGTGAGTTCAGTTTTACCGCCAATGATGAAAATATGGGCTACTACTTCGTGCGCGTTTTTCCTGTGCTGAACGGGGTGGAGCAGGATGCTTATGTGGCAAGTTCCAGCCGTATCAACGGTGGTAAGACCGGTACAGTGACTGGCAGCTTTGATGCCAGCACGATTGGCTGGGGTACTTATCATATCAAGCTCATCAGCTTTGCTGCAGCGGGCACGGAAGCCAATGCACCGGATGCTGTGATCTTAACAGCAAACTACGGTGTCGGCGGCGTGCTGGAACGTCCGGAGATGCTGGTTATTACCGATGGCAGCGAGGTCCAGTTTATTGTGGATCACTATACGTTGTCTGATTACAAGGCCTATCAGTATCTGCCCACAGTAAAGTTTACGGTTTATTCAGATGCAGACTGCACCACCGAAGTCAAGAGTGAAGAATTTGATTTGAGCACCCTGACGATGGATACGCATCCGACAGGCGCATACATCTGGGAGTACAACAACAGCGGAAATTATCCGTATGTCAACGGTTCGACCCTGTTGCCTGAGGTTACGATGAGCGATCTGGAGCCGGGCACCTACTATGCGACTTGCACGGCTGTTTCCGGCGTGACGGATATTTCGGATTCTCAGCCCAGCGATGCAGTTGAATTTGCTGTGACGGCAGATGCTCCGGATTACAACTTTACGAATGCAACCACCAGTTTGTGGCAGGACCCGGAGGTCATGGGAATGCCCTGTGCCGTTGCCGGTGCACATGATGACAGAGTAGACTTTGGCGGAAGCCAGACGACCTCGGCTGTGCTGGAATCCTGAGTACGGACAGAAAAGGAACAAAATATGAAAATCAAACGCAGACAGTTTCTGGCATTGACCGGTGCGGCGGCAACGGCTGCTGTACTGGCAGGCTGCGGCGGTAATTCTTCCAGCAGCACGGCGACAGCATCTTCCACAGCAGGCACTGACGGCCTGGTCGCACCTACGGATTTTATTGCGGACCCAGAAACCGGTGAGTTCAGTTTTACTGCTAACGATGACCGCATGGGCTATTACAATGTACGTGTCTACAAGGTGGAAAACGGTGTGGAAAGCAACTCCTATGCCGCCAGCTCCAGCCGCATCAACGGTGATAAGACCGGTACGATCACGGGCAGCTTTGATACCAGCGAAATCGGCTGGGGCACCTACCATATCAAGCTGGTCAGCTTTGCTGCGGCCGGTACGGATATGACCGCCCCGGATGCTGTAGTGTTAACTGCACACTATGGTGTGAACCTGACTTTTGAACAGCCGGAAATGCTGGTCTTTTCAAGCGGAAACACGATGGCAGCAGTTATTGACTGGTGGAGCCTGTGTGACTACTATTTCCTCGAAACAATGCCGGACATCAAGTTCAGTGTGTATAACGATGCCGCCTGCACCAATGAGGTGTTCAGCGATACCGTCAGCCTGGACAAGATGTATGAAGAAAATCACGGCATGAACCCGCCCAGCGTGATCCATTACTGGGGCTGGTCAAAAACCGACGGCATGTTCTGCATTGAACTGAGCGATGGCACAAATATCTACTTCAACGGTGATTACTACCCGTATACGCTGGCTGACATGGGACTGGAAGCGGGAACTTACTATGTTACGATTCAGGCCCTGTCCACACTGGATTATGCAAATGATTCCAAGGTCAGCAGTGCAGTAGAGATTACATTGACGGATGCAGAGCCCAGCGGCGAGAACTTTGCTGCCGGCCGTACCGAGAACTGGACGGACCCCACCATGATGGATATGCCCGGTGCAAATCCCGGTGTGCAGGACAATCGTGTGGATGGATGTACATCCAATGCGATTTCTGCAGAGATCGTGGATGAATAACAGCGTTCGATAATATTCTGGCACGTCCCCGCACCGCATCGGGTGCGGTGCGGGGAAATATTTTTTGAAAAGCGAATGGAGGGCGTTTTATGGAAAAACTTTTCCCGTACAAGCAGCGCGGCGGAACGACCGGCGGCGAGATCGCAGCTGGTATCTGTATGGGGCTGCTGTCGGTGTGCGGTATTTTTATGAACATGCAGCTGCTGGCACAGTATCAGATCTCCGGTCCGGCGGCAACTGCTGCGGCATCGGACATGGCAGCCAATGGTGAAACCTTTGCACAGATGTATTTTGTTTCGATGCTGGTTTCCTTTGCAGGCAGCCTGCTGATCGGCCTTGTGACCAAACTGCCGCTGGTGCAGGTGTCCAGTCTGGGTCTGTCGGCTGTGCTGGTTTCTCTGGTAGGCATCGGCACTGGGCTGACTTATTATAATCTGCTGTTCCTGTGCCTGGTGAGCAGCGTGATTTATGCGGTCATTCTGGCGATTCCCGGCGGTTACGGTCTGCTGGTAGGCGCTCTGCCTTCCGGAGTTCGCAAAGCACTTCCGGCTGCGGCTGGTCTGCTTCTGGCATGGGTGGCGGCTCAGCTCAGCGGCGTGTTCCCGGTCAAGGCATCGTCGATCCCGGTTTATGGTACAGGTTCTGTGCTGGAAGCCAGTGAATCTAATGTGGCACTGAGTGGCTTTGTTTCCTTTGACCAGTATTCTTACCTGACCGATAAGTATCACCCCACGATGTTGATCTGTGCCGTATCGGTGCTGGTAGCCATCGTTGTTTATCTGCTGCGTCGCCGCTCCAATCGTCCGTGTCTGACCGCTCTGCTGAGCGGAACCGTGGTGTTCCTGCTGGGAAGTGTTCTTCTTACCTGCGTAAACTGGAAGAACATGACCATGTCTTTCGATTCCATGTGGGCCCGTCTATGGATGGTGGGCAGTGAGGACTCCATGCAGCTTCATCTGTCTGCTGTATTGAAAAATCTGTCTATTGGTGCTGTTTTTGCCAAGGGAATGGACTTTACTGCCTATACGGAAGCTGGGGGCAACGTTGCCAAGCTGTTTGCTACCGGTATCCTGACAAATCTACTGCTCAACCTCTATGACGCTGACACGACCCTGACTGCTGTTGCATCCGAGTGTGATGCAGAGGATGTAAACCATCGTCTGCCGCTGCTGTGCAATGCAGCTATTAACGTGGTGGCTCCCATCGTAGGTGCAGGCCCGATTGCCATCGGTAAGGAATCTGTTGCTGGCACGCATGACCACGCAAAGAGCGGTCTTGGCAGTGTGGTGGCAGCAATCGTTATGCTGATCAGTGCGTTTGTCTGGGTGGTGCCCTTCCTGTTGGCTACTGTTACCAGCTACGGTGTCACCTTTAATATGTATGGGCACTATGGCACGGTACTGCAATATCTGACCGAGTGCAGCTTTTCCGTGGCGGATATCATTATGGTTCTGGTGGGGCTTGGCATGGCTGTGCACAGTGCAGGGATGGATTGGGGCGACCTGAACCAGAGCGTGCCGTTTCTTGCGACGGTTGCAGGTACCCTGTTTACCTCGAATCTTGCGGTTGGCGCAGCTGCCGGTGTAGTTGCCTTTGTGCTTGTGAGTCTGAGCAAGGCTCCGGTCGTTTATGACTTTGACCTCGATGAGGAAGAAGAGGACGACGAGGAAGAAGATGCTGCAGAGAATACGGAAGCCTCCGCAGATGCAGAGGCTGAAAATGCCGATGAAGCGGAGGAAGAAGAGGAAATCGTTCTTCCTGAAAAGGAACCCGGCTTGCTGGAAAAGATCGGTGGAAAAACACTGGTGCTTGCAGCCGTTTGTCTGATCCTGCTGGTCCTCACGGCTCTGTAAGCATTACGCCGGGCAGCCCCGACAGAAAGGAACTCTCATGAAACATCAGGATATTATTTCCAAGCTGACGATCGAGCAAAAATGTGCGCTGCTATCCGGCAAAAATACATGGCAGACCCAGTATTACCCCAAACAGGGCGTGCCGTCTATCTGGCTGTCGGACGGTCCCAACGGTCTGCGCAAGCAGGCAGGTGCAGCCGACCACTTGGGCCTGAACCCCTCGGAACCGGCCACCTGCTTCCCGACAGCTGCCACCATGGCGAACAGCTGGGACCCGGCTTTGGGCGAGGAAATCGGCGGAGCACTGGGAGAAGAAACCGCTGCTTACCGTGTTAACGTATTGCTTGGTCCCGGTCTGAACATCAAGCGCAGCCCGCTGTGCGGTCGCAGCTTTGAATATTTCTCGGAAGACCCTTATCTCTCCGGCAAAATGGCAGCCGGTTATGTGCGTGGTATTCAGACCAACGGAGTTGCAGCCTGTCCAAAGCATTTTGCTGTAAACAGTCAGGAACTGCGCCGCATGGCCAGTGATTCCATTCTGGACGAGCGTACCTTGCGGGAACTGTATCTGACGGCGTTTGAGATCGTGGTAAAAGAGGCTAAGCCAAAAGCGATCATGTCCTCTTACAACAAAATAAATGGTGCGTATGCCAACGAAAACGAGCATTTGCTGCTGGACATCCTGCGCAAAGACTGGGGCTTTGACGGCGCAGTCGTGACGGACTGGGGCGGCTCCAACGACCATGTGGAAGGCGTGAAGAACGGTTCTACGCTGGAAATGCCTTCGCCGGGTCTGGGTGCTGCCAGAAAACTGCTGAAAGCACTGGACGAGGGCGAAATCAGCGAACAAACCATTGACGAACGTGTGGATGAGTTGTTAGACCTTGCACTTTCCACGGACGAGGCCATTCAGAAAGCACCTCGGAAATTTGATGAAGCTGCCCATCATCAGCTGGCAAAAAGAGCGGCGGCAGAAAGTATTGTTCTGCTGAAAAATGAGGACGGTATTCTCCCGCTGAAACATGGCATGAAGATTGCTCTGATTGGCGATTTTGCTATGACCCCACGTTATCAGGGAGCAGGCTCCAGCATGGTGAACCCGACAAAGCTGGACAGCCTGAAAGATGCTGCTGAAACAGCTGGACTGAACCTGATTGGTTGCTGCTCCGGCTATGAGCGCAGCGGTAAACCGAACAAGGCATATTTGGATGAGGCCGTGGCACAGGCAAAACTGGCCGATACGGTCGTTGTGTGCATTGGTCTGGATGAATCCAGCGAAAGCGAAGGATTGGACCGCAGCCATATTTGCATTCCGGCGGTGCAGAAGCAGCTGCTGGATGCTGTGGTCGCAGTCAATGAAAATCTGGTGGTCGTGGTCAGTGCGGGCAGTGTCATCGAAACCGATTGGGTCACGAAGTGCAAGGCGGTAGTGCACGGCTATCTGGGTGGGCAGGCTGGTGCCGGTGCCATGATGGATGTGTTGACCGGCTGGCAGAACCCCTGCGGCAAGCTGGCTGAGACCATTCCGCTGAATTACGCGGATACGCCTGCTGCCAACTATTTCCCCGGTAAAAAGCAGAACGTGGAATACCGTGAGGGGCTGTATGTAGGATACCGCTACTACGAAACAGCGGGCAAGGCTGTGCGGTACCCATTCGGCTACGGCTTAAGCTACACAAGTTTTGCATATTCGGACATCAAAGTAACTACCGATAAGGTGACATTTACCATCACGAATACTGGTGATCGTGATGGTGCTGAGATTGCGCAGCTGTATATTGCAAAGCCTGATGCTACCGTTTTTCGCCCGTCTAAAGAGCTGAAAGGCTTTGCCAAAGTGTTCCTGAAAGCCGGTGAAAGCCAGAGTGTAACTGTCCCGCTGGATGATAAAGCGTTCCGGTATTGGAACGTACAGACGAATCAGTGGGAAGTAGAAGGCGGTATCTATCAGATTTTGATAGGTGCCAGCGTGCAGGACATCCGCCTGAGCTCCGAAATCACCTTGCAAGGCACCGATGCGCCCGACCCCTATGCCGGTAAAAAGCTTGCTTGTTACCGTACTGCAACGATCAAGTCTGTACCGGATGATGAATTTGAGACACTGTTGGGATGCGCTATTCCAGAAGACAAAACCACCATTGATCGAACCATGACGCTGGGTGAGCTGAACCACAGCCGCAGCCCGCTGTGCTGGCTGATTGCAGGAGTTCTGACGCTGCTGCTGAAAGCAGGCGAGAAAAAAGGCAAGCCTGATTTGAATATCCTGTTCCAGTACAACATGCCGCTGCGCGCACTGGCACAGATGACCAATGGTATGATTGGGGACGAGTTCGTGGATGGTTTGGTGCTGGAGGCAAAGGGCTTCTGGATCATCGGCATCCTGCGGGCACTGGTGGGACTGGTGCAGAACTTTGTAAACAACAGTCGCTATCAGGCCAAGCTGGACGAACAGTCCAAGTGACACGGGAGGAACGATATGAATTTCTGGAACAACTTTGCGGAAAAGCACCCTGCCGCTGCCAAGTGGGTGCGCGAGGGCGGTCTGTTTGTCATCGTGTCAAACCTGATCACGGTGTTCAAGTACCTGT
>CAVHXA010000057.1:0-12215 GCA_963639765.1 Oscillospiraceae bacterium
TGGACAGTGATGACCAGAACAGCAATGAATTTGCCCCCTTCCTCAACATCATGAAGAACAAGATATGTTCAGGAAAGGTAAGTAGTATTTTCTCCCTCTTCAGACGAATCTGCACAATCAATCGCTGTTTTCTGCGTTCCTGCGGTAGTTTTGCCATATGTTATAAACTGCCATCTGCCATTGAACCGACGGCGGCAGCATTAGGTAGGAAAGCGGATTTACTGTTAAAAGGTCATGCCCTGCGGCTGACTGGAGCCAGATCCCGTTTTCGGCAAGCGCACTCAGTGCTTGCAGCAGAAGACCTTGATCCCGCGCCACGCGGTCGAGCTGGGTGACGAGGACAATGCCGGCTTTTTTCTCGGCGGCCAATCGGCAAGTGTCCTTCCAGCCGTCACGATCGAGGGTAACGTCTTTCCCGTATGCCAAGACTTCGCCCGTAATTTCATACTCGTTGCGCCCGGCGTATTCGAGCAGCTGGACACTTTGTGCTTCCAGAGAGTGGGCTCCGTCAAGCTGTGACCGCGTTGCTACCCGACAATAGAATACCACACGTTTGCTTTTATTGCTATCCATGATCTGACCTCCATTCAGATATTTCCGACAAAACGGTAGAAGATCTTGATATCCCGCACACGCTTCCCGTCAACGTCGGTGCTCTCGCCAATCTCAATGTGGTCGATCAGCTCGTCTACGATCTCGCGATCCAGCTCCCGGATGTGCAGGTGTTTTCGGATAATCTCTGACCAGTGCTGCATATCGGCGGTCTCCTGTTCCTGCCGCTGCGTTTCGGAAAGCAGATCTTCCAGCCGCTCTGCCTTTTGCACGCGCTCCTGCTCTGCCTTTTGCATGAGCATGGAGAAGGTCTCAGACGTGATGATGCCGCATACCTTGTCTTCATAGAGCTTGGCGGTGGTCTGCTCCAGCTCATAGATGCGGCGGCGCAGCTTTGTAATCTCCTGCCGGATACCGTCCGTGTGCTCGGCGCTTGCGGCAATACGTTGGCGTTTCAGCCTGTCCAGCACGTCAGCCTCATTCAGTTCCAGCTTTTCGGCGTGGGCGCGGATTTCGCTCAGCACAAGCTCCGTGAGCGTCATTTCATAGATGGTGTGCCGTGAACACGCACTGTACCCGGAACCTATATAGCGGGAACAGACATAGGAAACATACGTTTTGGATGTGCCGTTCTTACGGCGATGTGTCTCCCGGTTGCCCTGAAGAGGAGTGTTGCAGTCGGCACAGATGAGCTTCCCGGTAAACAGGAAGGGTTTCGGTGGGGCATTGTCAGCGGAGATCAGGGATTTTTCCTGATTGATCGCCTGCACCGCAGCCCACAACTCCGGGGTGATGATTGCCTCGTGCACACCCTCATGCCGTATCCATTCGGATTTCGGCTTACAGATCATGGTGCTATCCTTATAGGAGCGCGAGCCGGTCTGGTTCTGGACGAGCGTTCCTGTGTAGACCTCATTGGTCAGCACATTTCTCACCGTGGCATACATCCACAGCTTCGCGTACTTGCAGGAGCCGTTTCCGTATTTCACCGCCCAATACCAGCGCGGAGAGAGGATCCCCTCGCTGTTCAGGACAGCGGTGATTTTACCATAGGCCATGCCGGTGCGCCTCAGTTCAAATATCCGGCGTACCACAGCGGCAGCTTCCTCATCGATGACCAGGCGGTGCCTGTCCTCTTCGCTCTTGCGATACCCGTAGGGCGCGTAGGCGGCAAGAAACTGACCGCTGCGCATTTTCGCATGGAGAACGGACTTGATCTTACCGGACAGGTCCTTCAAATGGTAGTCGTTCATCAGGCTGCGGAAGTGCAGCATGTCCGTGTTATCACCCTCGCTGTCCAGACAATCGAGGACGGACACAAAACGGCAGCCGAGGGACGGGAAAATCACATCCGTATATCGTCCCACCTCAATGAAATCACGACCCAGGCGGGATAGATCCTTCACAAGGATCAGGTTGATCAGGCCGCGCCGCGCGTCCTCCAGCATTTCCAGAAACCCGGGCCGCCGAAAATTTCCGCCGCTATAACCGTCGTCACGATAGGTCTTGACCTCTGTCCAGCCGTTGAGCATCACGAACCTGGATAACAGCTCGTATTGGTTTTCTATGCTGACGGATTCATCGGTTGGAATGAAGTTTTTTGCCTTGGTAGAGTTGGAAGCGTCGTCCACGCTCAGACGGCAGTAAATGCCCACCTTATATTGCTTCATCATACGGCTCCTCCTGTGTCAGAGCATCGTCCACATCTCCGACATAGCGATAGATCACCTTGATGTCGCAAACGCGCTGGCCGTCGATTTTCCGGGCTTCGCCCACCTCGATGCGGTCTACCAGTGCAAAGAGAATGCTCTCGTCCAGTGACGTAATCTCCGTATAGCGGCGAATGATATCCATCCAGCGATTCGCATCCAGCTTCGTCTCCAGCTGCAGACGGACCTTCTGCTCCAGCTCGGGGATAATGGCGGCCTTTTCCGCGCGCTCCGCCTCGTACTTGCGCATGAGGGTCTGGAAGACCGTTTGGGGAATGGCCCCGGTGCATTTGTCCTCATAGAGATTCTGCATGAGCCGCTCCAGCTCGCTCACACGCGCCGTGGCCGCTTTCAGTTCCTGCTCGCAGGAGAAGATGCGGCTGCGGCCCTCTTTTTCCTTCATCCGGCTGATCTGCTCTGCAAGGCGTTCTCCGTCCAGTTCAACAAACCGTGCCTTCTCACGGATATCTGTCAGCACAAGCTCCTCCAACACATTCTCGTAGATGGAGTGGATGGTGCAGGCACTTTTTCCGCTTCTGGCATAATTGCTGCATATGAAGGAGCTGTACCGCCCCGGCGTGCCGTCCTTGTAGGTGAACTTCTCCGTGTGGTTGCGCATCTTGAATCCGCAGTCGGCGCAGTAGACAAGGCCTGTGAAGATGCTCTTTATCCCGTCCGAAGGCGGCGACTTGCGCACTTTCTTCCGGTCGATGCTGACCACGGTGTCCCAAATCTCGCGGGAGATGATGGGCTCGTGGGTCCCCTCCACCCGTATCCATTCCTCCTCCGGCTTGTTGATGAGCTTGCGGGACTTGTAGGAAAGGGTGCCGGTCTTGCCCTGCACCATGTTTCCGATGTAGACCTCGCTGCGGATGATGGATTTCACGGTGGCATCCGCCCACTTATGGTTGACGTTGCGGGGATCTGTGCGTCCTTTGCGCTGGTAATAGAGTGCGCCGGGCGGCAGCACGCCCTCCTCGTTGAGCGTCACGGCGATGGCACGAAAGCCCATACCGGAGGCGCGCATGGAGAAGATGCGGCGCACCATGGGTGCGGTCTCCTCGTCGATGAGGAGATGATGCTTATCTGCCGGATCGCGCTTGTAGCCATAGGCGGGATATGTGCCCATGAACTTGCCGTTCTCCGCACAGGCTCTTTTGACTGCCTTGACCTTTTTGGAGGTGTCGCGGCTGTAAAATTCGTTAAATAAGTTCAAAAAGCACATGACGTCAGTGCTGCCGTTGTTACTCATAGTATCAATGCCGTTGTTCAGGGCAATGAAGCGGCAGCCCAGTGAGGGAAACAGATAGTCCGTGTACTGGCCAAACTCGATGTAGTTACGGCCAAAACGGCTGAGATCCTTTACCAGGATCAGGTTGATTTTCTTTGCCTTTGCGTCTTCGATGAGGCGTTTTACGCCTGGACGATCGAAATTCGTACCTGAGTACCCGTCGTCGACATAGGTCGAATATTCGTTCCAGCCCTGCTGACGCACGTAATTTTGAAGCAGGAGCCTCTGATTTTCGATGGATACGGAGTCTCCGTCTCTCTCATCGTCGTTGGAAAGGCGGCAGTAGATGCCCACGTTGTATGTTTTGCCTGTCATCTGTGTTTTACCTCCCGATTCTCTTTGATTCATACATCCGTGCGGCGTGATGGCTCTCGCAGGTTGTCCCTGCAGGAATATGATACCCGGGATACCACCTTCGCGCAAGGATGTCGCCGCAGGGAGGCTGATACTTTATCCGATGGCGAGACGGCTCTGCGCCGCCGGTTCTGTTTCGGACATGGCGCGGCGCAGTGCAAGCTGCTCCAGCGTCTTTGCAAGATCCTTCTCGCCGGAGAACACACTGGTCACGCGGTATAATGTCTTGCCGATCCGAACTTCCCTATAGGAAGCGGACGGTCTGTTGGGGATGGTTTGCTTCTGCATAAACGCACCTCCGGATTAAGTTTATGTATTATTGGTACAGGCTGCTAAAGACACAGCCTGTCTGTATCTGATATAAAACAGAACAGCCGCGCCGTGAGGGTTTTGGTGCCGCATAACATGCGTCGAAGCTCCGGCGCGGCTGCCTGCGTATTTATTTTAAGATGTTCTTTCCGTTCACCGTATTTATCTCTTCCCCCGGTGAAGGGCTCACAGTGAGCCTCTGGGACCGACATCAGCCGCCTTTGGCAAGGCTGTCCCATCCCCGCCGTCGCCGTGGCTTGTAAGGCTCACGAACGCGGCAGGGATCCCCCTCAAGTCAGTGGGAGGCCGTAGCAGGGGTTGCGTATCGCCCGCGCTGTCATCGCGCCCGATGCTGCCACACATCGGGTAAAGGCTGCGTAGATCGCTCGGATGGCTGCCCATCCCGGAGGGTGGGAGGACATCGTCATGGCGGCGCGCCTTTTTCGCTTGGCCGTCTGGCCGCGCGGGGTCTGTGCTGATGCCGGTGTCTATTCGGTTGTCAAAGAGCAGAGGCGAGGGTGGATAGAATCTCCCTCATATACCAGTACAAAAAACGGGCTTTTTATAACCCTCTCAATCGTATTTTTTCAGATACTTTTCCATGAGTGCAAGTCCCTTGCGGACGGACTTGCTCACAGCAGGCTGGGACGTCTGTTCCATTTCTGCGATCTGCGTCTGGGAAAGACCGCCGATGATATGCGCAAGTACACGCCGCCGCTGAGTATCCGTAAGCTGTGCCAGCGCATCGCGCAGCGTGTGCTCCAGTTCCTTTCGCTCCAGCGCTTCGTCCGGCCGCTCCGGCAGCATGAGCGCGTCAGCCTCAATGCCGTCATCGGCATCCAGCGAAAAGTGGGGACCGGCCCGCACCGCACGGATGCGTGCGGCCTCATCGTCCAGGCGGAACCTCTCAAACTGGGCGGCGATCTCCTCGGAGACCTCCACAAAGGAGTCTTCGGTGTACCACGGATAGTGGTCCTTCAGGTTGATTGTTGTCATATATTTTTCCTCCGTTTGAATTTTTCCTGGGAACAATTTCAAACGGAGGGCGGCGGAGAGCGGCAGCCCACGGCATAAAAGAGACGGAATAAACGAAAAACGCCCATGCAGGCACATAGGCCTGTATGGGCGCGCGGGTGCGATAAAAGATTAAGACAAGCAGAGGCGTGCGCCGGAGTCCCGGCGCGTGCTACATGAGCGATTCGTTTGTTTGCGCGGTGGACTGCAGAGTTAGCGACACCTCCTGTGCTCTCCTGACATACGTATGGTTTCCTTTCCAGTCAATATCTTGGAGCAGATAAAAGTAGAACGGCTGCCCCACATAGAGCAGCCGCCGTACTTCTTGAGCCATACGTTGCTTTTTACGCTCTTGGAGTAAGAATAGCGGAATGAATACGTCTTGTAAACAACAACCGCGTCTATTTACTGCACCGATAACCTTTTCGCTTCCTCTTAGGCACGGCAATGGATAGCCGGCCGCGAGGATTGCTTAAGGGGGTCTGAACTGAGATGATGGATTTGCGCAATGCGTTGTCTTGTGTCGTCTTTGTGCTGGGAGAACGCTTCTGTTAACGCTCCGGATCATCCTTTTGCCGGTTCGTGTCAGCAGAGCGCTGTGCATCAGCTTCGGCTTTTCTCTCTCTGAGAGCGGCCAGAACGGATGCTCTGCTGGTTTTCTTTTGCAGGGTTTCGGAAATATCGTCTACATTGTCCCCGGTTGTCACGCCTGGATAATCCTTTTCAAAACGCAGAAGCAAGGATTTCGTTTCCTTCTCCCCGATAACAGTCTGTTCGTACAAATCGGCAAATCGGCCGTCCTGCATGACGTTCTGGATGAAGTTCTGTGAGCTTTTCGGCAGAGCTTCCCAACTGCCGTAAAGGTCGGCTACGGCCTTTTGTATCTGTTCCGGCTTGATTGGGTTGCCTTTTTTCTTATGCTCTGCCAGAATCCCTAGCACATCCGAAAGGTCGCTCTTATACTGTCTGCCGGAACGAAGCTTCATGGCGATGAGGTACTCCGCCGCAACCGTCCGGATCGTCAGGACGTTGGAATAGGTTTTGTAGTATTCGGAAAACTGCATCAGCTTCGTCGAGTAGGATGCCGTTTTTGTAAAATCCTGATTCAGCCAGCCGTTAGGGAGACCATAGCGGTCTCCGACACGATTGATGACATCTTTCATGGCGGATGCAGCCTGAATGACGGCATCAATATCTGTTGTCATTTCCCGGAATCCGTAATTGATAAGTACGGAGGCTCCGCCAATCAACACAATTTCCGCAGGCATGTTTTTGCCCACCTGCTTCCGATACTCTCTAGCGACTTCCTTCAAGTAGGTGTCTATATTGTCCCTTGTGAACTCGATCTGTTTTTCAGACAACATTTCTCACCTCGCTTTCGATGATGTTGAAGCGTTTGAACTCCGGAAGGGCGGCTTTTGCCGCTGCTTTTAATGGCTCGTCGCTCTTAGCTGCGGCAGACATTGCCAGAAGGCTTGCGGGGTAGATAATTTTTTCCAGCTTGCAATGCCGGAGGTCGTCATACTCGTCACAGAGGGGAATGCTGTTTTCACGGCTGATATAGTCCAGCATGGCAAGAAGGTACAGGCTTTCCGGATACCATTTACGATCATAGTACCGGCGAATATCCTGGCTTTCCAGCGTTTCCAGGATAAAGTCCAGATCCCCCAGCTCCTTCACGCGATGGCAGACAGTGCTCTTGAAGTTCTCGAAGCTGCTGCGTCGGATAAAACACGGCTCAAGAAGCGTTTCCATGGACACATCCAGCGCTCCGGCGAGCTTGTAGACCGTCTCTGCGCTGCACTTTTCCAGCTGCGTCTTGCCATTTATGATATCGCTGCATGTGGTATACGGCACCTCGCTGTCCTTGGCGAGCTTGTAGACAGACATATGTTTTTCTCTCAGAAGATTCTGAAGCATCATGATCCTTCACCTGCCTTTGCTAATATTATATCGGCATGCCGTGATAAAGTCAATAGCGTGATGGAATTTTCTACAAAAAGTCCCCGATCATTGCTGACGGGGACTGTAAGATTCGCTATCTGGCGCATGGCATGTCAGGGAGAGCTACTTCTTCTCTTCTCCTGCAAAGAACGATGCGGCGAACAGTATGATCATGATAAGAATATAGAGGACGTAGCATATGCGCCAGTGTTCCGCTCCGAAGGTATACTCTCCAATTTGGATTGTGCGGCCGAGCGTAGGACAGGATACGGCGCAATAGACAAAAACCGCAGCTGCTGCCAGCATCAGCAGGCTGATCATTCGTAGAATCCTCTTTTTGTTCATTGTGGATACTCACTTTATCCTTCATCCGGTCAAGCGCGTTTCCTTCTGGCGCAGAGCCGGTTTGCTGCATAATTTCTGTGCGTGCAACAGACAACGAGAAGCGACACCGCAACCAGCACAGAAACGATTATCAAAGCAATTTTTGCTGCCCTTGACATAATCCAACCTCCCGTCAGTTTGTGGTTTGTTTGCATCGGAATTGCTCTGCTATCTCCCCGCCTGATATGAAAGGATATGCCAGGTGTCCCCGGCTCTTTGCAGCTTCAGGACATGCGCAGCGGACCACAGCGTGACAACTTCTCCGGATTTCTCGCCGTACAGCGGATTGAATACGCCCGGTCCGAAATCGCTGGTGAAGGTGTAAAAGCATTCTGTTTCGGAGATATAGAGTGCCTCGCTCTCCCAGTCTGTATGCATATCCTCCAGGCGGATTCCTGCGTACTGCATCAGGATATCCTCCACATAGGCTTTGGGCAGGCGGTGGCAGGGTATCGGCATTTCAGCAAGAGACAGGAGATGACTGTCTTCACCGCCCCGCCAATCCAGCTTTTCCTGAACAAGCCAGAATTCGGATTCATCGTCTGCATTGCCGGGCGCTAAATCCCCCTGTGCAGGGCAGTACGCCAGAAACGCACCGGCTTCGAGGTTTCGCGGATCATCATATTCCGACGAAAAGAAACAGCTGACCGCCGTTGCCGCAGACGAGTAGGCACCGGTCTCTTCGTCAAGTTCAGATGCGATGGATGCAGTGTAAGTCTGAAAATCGCCCAGCTCCTCCGCCGAAAGCGGCGTGCCTTCACCCCTATACGTTTCAGCAGCGCGGGCTTCTGCGAACCAGGCAGCGAAGGTATCATAGGCCATCCAGCCGGCCTGCCTGAGTAAGCCGTGCTCGTCCTCCAGATACGAAAGAGCAAACCACCCGTCGCCGGTGGCAGTGACCGCGTGAACGGGGATGAAATCGCCGGTCCCTGTCTGATATGCCGTAATCGTCACTCCGACTCCTTCAAAGATATAGCGGTATCCGGTACTCTCACCCCTTTCTTCCGGCGATTGAAACGAATCCCATGTATAGCTGCGAAGCTGCTCAATGTAGTATGAGGCGCGAATGGCGCTGTCTGCAGAGCATGAGTTTTCGCTCTCCCCGTAGTAATATAGCGTTGCTCCGGCGGGATCCAGGTTTTCCAGAATGCGCGTCAGATCGACCACCTCAAGCGTGACAGGTTCCGTGTCCGGCTGCGCCAGCTCTGTTGTTTTGGAACAGCCCAGCAGCGCGATGATAAGAGTAATGACAACCAAAAGTCTTGCGCTTTTCTTGCGATCACGGACTGCACCTCCTCCGAAAATAACGGCACATGTGTTGACTATCTTTCATATGTATAGTATACTATAAAAGGACATAAGGAGCAAGCGACAAACATAACACCGTTTGAAAGATAGGCAACAAAAGCTTGCGACGTGTTGATTATCATGCAATTTGGCAAGAGCTTTCCGGAGAGGTTTCCCTTTGGCATACTCTTCGCGCAGAAGGGAGCTCATACCCATGCAGCCTTAGGGGATTTCCACAGAATGGGTTTCGACAAACGGAGGGAAAAGTTTGAAATATGAAAAACATAACGTTACTGACTCTTGGCTTGTTTCTCTCCCTCGTTGGTATTTTGAATATTACAGGAGACATCAGCACCGTGCACGCCTATAACAGGCGAAAGGTCAATGAGGAGGACATGCCGAAGTATGGCCGGGCGATGGGTACGGGCACTCTGATCATTGGCTTAGCTCTGATCGCCGCTTTTGTCGTGGCATTCTGGAATGAATCGGCCATCACCTTTATTCTTACCCCCGCCATTCTTGTTGGAATTGGCTTTATGCTGTATGCCCAGATCAGGTATAACAGGGGAATCTTTTGAAAATCGACTTCAGGTCACATTCCGGGACCATCACAATTACTACTGTCGCGAGGAGGGATGAGCATGAAAAGGAACACGGCTTTTCTATCGCTTATCCCCCATAAGCAGAAACAGAGGGCAAGCTCATTTACGGGCTTGCCCTCTGTTTCTGTGTTTATTTAGCGATGGGTGCGGCTCCAGGTCTCACTGCCGCCGCTCTTGGTGTAATCATGGCCGTTGGCGGCCTCCATGACGTACCAGTAGGCCCAATGGCTCTCGCTCATATCCCGGAAGGTACGCAGTTCGCTCAGATGGCTGCGGATGTAGCTCTGGTCCGCGCTGCGCTCCAGCAGACGGCAGGTGACCGCCGCCACCTCGGCGCGGGTGATGTTGTTCTCCGGCTTGAAGGTCCCGTCCGAATACCCAGTGACCCAGCCGCGGGTGGCTGCGAAGTTGATATATTTTGCAGCCCAGTGGGTACTGGGTACATCGCTGAAGCTCTTGGTGCCCTCGGTCAGCTTTTCAAAGCGGCTGGCGATGGCGGCGAACTCCGCACGGGTCACGGGAGCGTCTGGACGGAAGCTGCCGTCCGTGTAGCCGGTGATGATGCCGAACTGCTGCATGTAGCCGATGTAATCAGACGCCCAATGAGTGGACGGGACATCGGTAAAGGTGTTGGCGTAGGTCTTGTTCGCGTCGATCTGCTCGGTGAGCAGTCGTGCGAACATGGTGGTCACCTCGGCGCGTGTCATGTTGCGCTCCGGCCCGAAGGTGCCGTCCACATAGCCCACCAGGAATGTGAAGTGGTCATCGCGGTTCAGCTCTGCGGCCCTCTTGTTGACGAAGGTCACGGGGGAATAGGTCTTGCCGTTCATGGTGACACGGGAGCCGCTGACCGTGAGCTCATAGCTGTCTCCGGAGGTCACATAGCCGTCCGGGGCGCTCTTTTCCAGCAGGGTATAGGTGCCGCTGCCGACGCCCGTGAAGCGCACGACACCGCTGGAGTTGGAGGTGGCCGTGTACGCCTCCCGCCCCCGGCTGTCCTCCAGCACGAAGGTCGCGCCGGACAGAGCCTTGCCCTGCGCATCGGTCTTGTTGGCCGTGATGGTCACGCCGGTATATCCGCCGCCACCGCCGGAGGTATTGCGGGTATAGACGTTCTCAAAGGACATCTCGTTCGCCGGGGTCTCGCTCGGCACATAGTAGCTGCCGTCGTCCGATTCTTCCAGCGTGGCGGGGTAGAAGTAGAGCGCAAATTCTTTGTCGGCGTCATCGTCAGGCCCATTTGGAGTCACATACCACACCGCATCGGAATAGGTCCAGTTCTCCGCACCGTCCGCTTTCTCACGGACATAGAAGCCCTCGTTGATGAGGGCTCTTACCTCGTTTTCCGAGCCGCTGATGACCAGCTCGCCAGGAAAGCTGCCGCTTCCGTTGGTGGTGACGGCGGCAGTGTAGAGGTCGTCGTAGTCCTTCAAATTGCTGTTGCCGGGATCGAAGATTTCAAGCTGGAAGGTCTCCTGTCCAGGGGATGTGTTGCCGCCCAGCCTTACCGTCTTGGTGAAGGGGATCTCATAGGTGACTCCGGTGTAGGTATTCGTGAAAGAGGCGGTTTCGGTAGATTCCGTCTGTTCCTGATTTTGCAAAGTGAACGAATACCGATATTGCTGAGTCTCGTTATCGGTATAGCGCTTTACGCGGTACAGCTCCGTGGAATAGCTCCAGCCAGCCGCATCGCCTTGCTTCTCCCGCAGATAGAACTCATGCTGACTGAAGCTGTCTACAGTATCGAGGCTTTCCGGAATTTCAAAGGTCAACGTGTCGCTCGTGGTTTTGTTTCCGGCGGCCGTTGTAAGCGTGGCTGTATCGACAAGCTGGTAGACAGGATTGCGATCCAGGTCTATACCGTCGACCATCAGCAGCTCAAAGGTGAAGGGCTCCGCGCCGGGAGCGGCGTTGCCGCGAAGCTCTACCGTCTTGCTGACGGGCAGCTGAATCTCCACGCGCTCATCCATCGCATTGACAAAGGTCGCGATGGTCTCGCCGGAAGCATATTTGTCGTAGGTCGGGTTTGAGGGTGCGGGCGGAAGATTGCCATCGCCGGGATTGTCGGTGACCCCGCCCGCTTCGCCTGTACTCCCGCCGCTGATCTGACGGACGGAGATCACATTCCCGTCGTTGGCTTCCGGGGCTACGATGACCTCATACTCATCCGTTGAGGCCAGATAGCCGAAGGGGGCTTCGCTCTCGCTGAGGGTATAGGTTCCCGGCGCGATCCCGGAGAAAACCGCAGCGCCGTCCGCACCGCTGATGGCGCTATAGAAGGCAGAGAGGTTGTTATCCGTGCCCTGAAGCTCGAAGATTGCTCCCGCAAGGGGCCCGCCGCTGTCATCGGTCTTTTGGACCGTGAAGGAGGTCAAGTGTACCGGAACCAGGTTGCTGGCGTAGTCGGTTTTATAATCGCCGTTGTACTGCTCGGAGAAGACATAGAGCGTTTTGCCTGTCATATCTATGCCGGAGAGGCCGATTTGAAGCGATCCGTCCTTGCTTTCGGGCTGCGCGATGCGCCCGTAGTGGGTGATGCTGCCGCTGCTGTCTTTGATAATGGCGGAAATATACTCATTGGGTGCGGTGTCTGATTTAGGCGTTGCGCCGGAATAGCTGACCGTCACGATGTTATTTGTCTCATCATACGCCGTGGTCGCGACGTTGAACTTGCGACCGCTGTCTAAAAGCGTCAGCTTCCACTCGTTTCCGGTGTAATTCGTTACGGCGGTCAGCCCGTTCTCCATGTCCTCGGCGGACTTGCCGCCT
>CAVHXA010000058.1:0-11848 GCA_963639765.1 Oscillospiraceae bacterium
CATGGGACTATCTCGGCGAAAGCTGCATGGGCTGGACCTATGAAAGCTACAAAGGTCTGCCGCTGCTCGCAAATCAGGGAATGATCGATATTACCGGAAAACCTTTGGCGGAGATGGCCTTTCTGCAAGTGGTCTGGGGGCTTCGAAAAGAGCCGTTTATCGGCGTACGTCCGCTGAACCATGCAAAAGAATCTCCCACGAAAGGCTCATGGCAGTTTACAGATTCCATAGACAGCTGGAACTGGCCGGGTTATGAGAACACCAAAGCAACCGTTGAGGTATATGCACCCGGAAGTTCGGTACGGCTGTCGCTGAACGGGAAAGAAATCGGAACGAAGGTGCTTAAAGATTTCAAAGCGATATTCCGCACACGATATCAGCCGGGGACGCTGACGGCGGAAGCGCTGAATGCCGACGGAACACTGCTCTCCTCCTTCACTCTGTCAAGCGGAACCGGAAACATGCGGCTGATCGTTCTGCCGGAAAAGAATATACTGCGTGCAGGCGGCACAGATCTGTGCTATCTGCCCATCGAGTTTGCGGACGCGGAAGGCAAACTCCTTCCCGCGGCAGAGCAGCGGGTGCATGTGGAAGTAACCGGGGCAGTCACCCTAATCGGTCTCGGCAGCGCTCTTTACAAGACGAACGAGAAATTCAACCAACAGTCCCATGAAACATACCGCGGCAGGGCCTTAGCCGTACTGAAAGCGGGAGACAAGCCCGGAGATGCCGCAATAACCGTAAAATCAACCGGAGTGGAACCGGTAACGATATATTTGGAGGTAAAATAAATGACATCCGACAAAAAAAAGAAAGCGCTGCTCAGCGGAGGGTTGTTTGACAAGCCCTTTATGGACAGCCGCGCAAAAACGCAAACCGTATCCACGAAAGAGTGGGTACTCGGCCATTTAATCGGTCCGCTCGGACTGATATTTGTGATCAACACCATTTCGGCATTGGTGGAGAAATTCTTCACCCAGCAGACCGGCGCCATGTACGGTGCCGAAAACATCGCCATGATTCAGCAGATGGGCGGCGTATATGAGGTCGTCATGACCGTGGCAAAAATTCTTGCCATGGGTACGGGTCTGCTCAACGGCTGGCTCATTCAGCACACCGATTCCCGTCAGGGAAGAATGCGGCCGTGGCATCTGATCTTCGGTTTTGTTTCAATTATCATCGGCTGTCTGATTTTCCTGTTTCCGGGCAACAGCATGGGAAAGAGCTACTGGTACTACTTCTTCTTCCTTCTGATCTGTTATCATACGGTAGGCTCGTCTTATTTCTATTTATTCCGCGACACCATCTGCTCTCTGACCTCCCGTGATCCAAAGGAAAAAGCGAAAATTCAGTTCATTCGCAAGATGTCGTGGACACTGCTGTCCGGCATCGTAATCGGCATGATATTCAACATGGTGCTTCTGCCCATGTGGCTGGAGAATGACATCAACGGCTATCCTGTTCTGATGATCGTCATTTCGGTTCTTGCAATACCGCTTCTTCTGCTGGAATACTTCTATACACGTGAAAGAGTAACCGAAGATGTGGCGGTGGAATACGAACAACAGGATGAAACCCGAATCCCGCTGAAACAGCAGCTCAAAGCATTATTCTCAAACAAATATTATCTGATTCTAATTATCATTGCCACGGTCAGCGGCATTGTGGACAACTACAAAGGCGGCAACGTTCAGTATTTTTACATCAAATTTCTCTTGGGCGGCGCGGACAATCCTCTGATGTACACAATCTATCAGGTGGTAACCGGCATTCCCCTCGGCATCGGCGCGTTTGCAATCTATCCGCTTGCCAAAAAGGTGGGAATTAAAAATCTGACGGTCGGAGGCTATGCTCTGGTGCTGATCGGCAGCATCATCGGCTTCATATTCCCCGATCAAATGGTTCCCGTGCTGATCGGCGGCTTTATCCGAAATGTCGGCTGGCTTCCCAATGCCTATATTTTCGCAACCCTCCTGTGCTACGCCTACGACAGCGTGGAATACAAATCCCGTATGCGTCTGGAAGGCATGATGGGCGTCGCCATTATCACGGCGATTCAGTGGCTGATCTATGCGCCCTTTGCCGGCGGCTTTGAAGCGGGCATTCTGAAGCTGGGATTTGTTGATGCTCAGGGCATTACCCCCGGCACGGATGTCATTCGGTTTATGAATGCGTCTTTCTACCTCCTGGATGCCGCTCTCGCGGCGGTCGTTGTAATTCTGCTGCCCTTTGTCGATGTAGAGAAGCATCTGCCGGAAATCAACGCCGAGCTGCTCGAACGGAAAAAACAAGCGGTCCTTGCCCGCGGTGAAACCTGGATTGAGCCCGCCGAGCAGGAGCGTTTGGACGCAGAGGAAGCGGAGCGTATCCATGAAGAAAACCGAATCTCGGACCTCAAAGCCAAATGTGCCAAAAAGGGACTTGACTTTGACGCCGAAAATGCAAAATATCTGGAAAAACAGGCGAGGAAAGCGGCAAAAAAGAAAAAATAAGGAGTAATCGGTTATGCTCGAGATTCGGAACATCAGAATAGACGGAAAAAACGACAACAGAACAGATCATTCGGAGCCGGAACTTGCTTTCACGCCGGAAAGTGATATTCCCGATACCGATTTGACAGATGCCGAGGTAACCGTCTGCGGTCGAACATTCGACTGCGGAAACAATCGGACCGGCTTTCCGTTGAAGGGGCTTGATTTGCAGCCGTTTACCGAATATCCGATAGAGATTCGAGTCCGGGACAACCACGGACAGGAAGCCGCCGCGGCGGCTTCCTTCCGAACCGGGCGCCTGACGCTTCCGTGGATGGCATCATGGATTACCGACAAGGACTACTCCTTCGGGAAAAAACAGTCTCCCGTTCCCATGACCTTCCGCAGAAGATTTGTCACGCAAAAGCCGATTCGCCGAGCTTATATCACCGCCTCCGCAATCGGTATTTATGAGTTGACGCTGAACGGCGAAAAAGTCGGGGACAGCTATTTTGCCCCCGGCTTTACCGACTACAAAAAGAATCTGCAATATCAATTTTATGATGTTACAAAGCAGCTTACCCGCTCCAACACTCTCATTGCCGTTGTTGCGGGCGGTTGGGCCGTAGGGCGTTTTACATACGAGAACAAAAACAAGATTACAGCGCCCCGACAGGCACTTCTGCTGGAGCTGTTTACAGAGTATACCGACGACACTGCGGAAAGAATCGTTACCGACGGCAGCTGGGAGGTTACTCTTCAGGGCAATTACCGCAAAGCCTGTTTTTATGACGGAGAAAGCTACGATGCAACCGTAAATTCGGAACAGGCAATATGGAAACCCGCCGATATGATGCGGCTTCCGTTCGGTCCGAAAATGACATTGGAAAACAGCCGTGTTGTCTGTCGGGAGATATTGCATCCTGTTTCCCATTTTGAAAACAGCATCGGGGAAACAATCTACGACTTCGGGCAGAATTTTGCCGGGGTTGCGGAGTTTCGCATCTGCGGAAAGGCCGGACAGGTCATTACCGTCCGTCATGCCGAGATTTTGGATGGCGACCGGCTGTATACCGCATCGCTTCGCACAGCGAAAGCGGAAATCCGTTATATTTGCAAAGAAGGGGTACAAACTTATTCGCCCCGTCTGACCTATATGGGCTTTCGCTATATTGCGGTGAGCGGAATCGCCTCGGACGCTTTGGAGGTGAAAGCTCTGGTTCTCTCCTCCGATTTTGAGGAGTCCGGAAACTTTTCCTGCTCGGATGCACTTCTGAACCGACTGCAAAGCAACATCAGATGGAGCGCGATTTCCAATTTTGTGGATATTCCCACCGACTGTCCGCAGCGGGATGAACGGCAGGGATGGACGGGCGACATTGCGGTTTTCGCATCTACCGCCTGCTATAACTTCAGTTTGAGCCGATTTTATGAAAAGTGGCTCAAAGATATGCGTCTTGAGCAGGGCCGCGGCGGCGGTATCCCGACGGTGATTCCATTACACGGATGCTCCACCCCGGTGGTCGCCACAGCCTGCTGGGGCGACAGTTGCATTCTTGTTCCGTGGGCGGAATATCTGGCAGGCGGAAATTCGGAGCTTCTGAGGCGGCAGTATCCGTGTATGAAGCGATACATGAAAGCGGTTCGCTTTTGGGCATCTCTCTCGGGCTTCGGCGACCGAAAATATATTTGGAAATGGCTCTTTCAGTTCGGTGACTGGTGCGCACCCGAAGGATATATCAGAGATTGGATGGCAAAGGGAAAGTGGGTCGCCACGGCCTACTTTGCCAATTCCTGCGGTCTTATGGCAAAGATTGCGGATGTGCTCGGAGAAAAAGACGACGCGGTATTTTACGCCGGTCTTCGTGAAAAAGTCTGTCGGGCGTACCGCAATCTGCTGACCGACGGAAAGGGTAATCTTCGGAAGAGTTTTCAGACCGGCTACGTTCTTCCGCTGTACTTCGGTATGGAACAGGGAGAAAACGCAAAGGCAATGGCGGCAAATCTTAACCGACTGATCATCGAAAATGATTATCATCTGAATACCGGTTTTACCGGGACGCCCTATCTGCTGTTTGCGCTGGCGGATAACGGCTATGCGGACACGGCCTATCGTGTGCTGATGCAGGACACTTGTCCGTCATGGCTATACTGCGTGAAAATGGGTGCCACCACCATTTGGGAGCAATGGAACACGATCACGCAGGACGGAAAACCGCGCGATCCCTCCATGAACCACTATGCCTATGGCGCAGTGGGAGATTTCCTGTACCGCCGTGTACTGGGACTTGAACCATCGGAGGGCGGATACCGGATTTTCACGGTAAAGCCGATGCCGGGAGGCGGGCTGACATGGGCAGAGGGATTTACGGGAACACCATACGGAAAAATACGGGTGCGTTGGGAAATTCAAGACGACATTTTCTCCGTCACCCTAAACGTCCCTGTTTCAACAATCTGTCGGCTGGTACTGCCGAGCGGTAAAAATTTTGAACTTCGCAGCGGTGTCCACTGTATCAAAGAGCCGTTTGAAAAGGAGTAATAGCATGAAATTTCAAGCATTTGGAGCAACCGTCCCGGAAGAATCTCTGCGGGAACGGGAACACAGGGCCTTGGCGAGAGCTGCGGCGGCAGAGGGAATCGTGCTGCTTGAAAACAACGGCGTGCTGCCGTTGAAGCCGCAGAAAATCGCACTCTACGGCCCCGGCAGCCGCATGACCGTCAAAGGCGGAAGCGGCAGCGGCGATGTGAGAGAACGCTACAGCGTAACCATTGAAGAAGGGCTGAAAAATGCCGGATTTACCTTCCCGACGACGCTTTGGATGGATCGCTTTCGTGAGAAATATGACCGTGATATTGCCGAATGGCGTGCAGACGTGGAGGACAAAATCCGGGGGTTCAATGTGTTTCAGACCATGCAGATGTTCTGCCTCATCGGGAATTATCCCATGCCCTTCCCCGCCTGTACCGAGGTGCATTCGGACGAACTGACCGAGGAGACAGACACGGCAATTTATGTTCTCTCCCGACAGGCGGGCGAAGGAAAGGATCGCAAAGTGGAAAAGGGCGATTATCTTCTTTCGGATGTGGAGGCCGAAAGTCTGCGGACACTGCGGAAACATTACAAAAAACTGATTCTGATACTCAACTGCGGCAGCGTTATTGATTTGAGTATTCTTGACGAGATTTCAATAGACGCGGTGCTTTTCTTCGGCCAGGGCGGTGCCGAAGGCGGCAACGCTTTAGCCGACGTTCTTATCGGTGCGGTCTGTCCAAGCGGAAAACTGACCGACACATGGGCTGTCCGTTATGCGGATTATCCATGTGCCGATACATTCGGTTACCTTAACGGAGATTTGGAAAACGAGAATTATTCCGAGGATATTTATGTGGGCTACCGCCGGTTTGAGAAAAAAGCGATCCGGCCCCGTTATCCCTTCGGATACGGTTTGAGCTACACAACATTTCAAAGGACAGTCACGCACATTGAGGAAAACGGCGTCACTGTTTCGGTGACAAACAGCGGAAGCTCTGTCGGAAAGGATGTACTGCAAATATTTGTTTCCAAACCGATCGGAAAGATCGATCACGAGATCCGTTCCCTGGCGGGATTCGCAAAGACAAAGTCTTTACAGCCCGGCGAAAGTCAAACAATCACAATTCCGATCGATTCCGACCTGATTGCCTCTTTTGACGAAAGCCGCGGTGCCTTCGTGCTGGAGGCCGGAGAATACATTGTTTTTGTCAATGATACGCCTGTGGGCAGCTTCGTTCGGGACACAGAGAGGGTATCCGCAAAGCTGTCACCGATTGGCAGAGAAAACGGAAAGCCGTATGCAACGGTCTTTTCTCCGAAGGTGGCAAATATTCTGAAAAAACTCGGCGACTACGAAAAGATACAGCTGGTGGTAGGCGGCGGATACTCTATCCGATGCTACAACAATGTTATGGGAGCCGCAGGACGTACCTGCACAAAACTTTTGAAAAAAGGCATTCCGAATATTGTCATGGCCGACGGCCCTGCCGGAATCAATGTCATTCCCGTGACAACGACCACGACGTGGGGCACGCCAAAGTATCCGGAAGGGCTTCCGACCGACTGGAATTGGGGATGGCTGAAAAAAGCGGAGCCGCTCATAAAGCATCTTCCGGGCAAGGGTACAACCTATTACAGATACATGACCGCCTGGCCCGGCGAGACCGTACAGGCACAGACATGGAATACGGAACTTTTGGAAGAAATCGGGAAAGCCGTAGGCAGAGAAATGCGTGAGATCGGCGTTTCCGTATGGCTGGCTCCCGGACTGAACATTCACCGCAATCCTCTGTGCGGCAGAAACTTCGAGTATTATTCCGAGGATCCGATAGTGGCCGGGACAATGGCGGCCGCCATTACAAGAGGCGTCCAGAGCATGGGCGGAGTCGGCGTATGTCAAAAACATTTCTGCTGCAACAATCAGGAGGACAACCGTACCGGGGTTTCCGCCAACCTGTCGCAGCGTGCGCTTCGTGAAATTTACCTCAGGGCATTTCAAATTGCCGTTACGCAGGGGAAGCCGTGGGCGGTAATGTCCGGTTATAACCGTGTCAACCGGAAACATGTATGCAACACCTATGATTTATGCACCGGGGTGCTTCGGCGGGAATGGGGCTTTGACGGCGTGGTTATGAGTGACTGGAACGCCACCGAGCAATGCTCCTATGTCGAGGCCATTCACGCCGGAAATGATCTGATTATGCCGGGGACTTCTGCCGTAGCAAAAAAGCTGAATGAGGCGCTGAAAGACGGCAAACTCAGTCGGGAGGCTCTGAACATATCCGCAGGTCGGGTGCTGGAACTGATTTTCAAGAGTGAGACCTGCAAAAACTTTGGGGAGGAATCAAAGTGAATCCTTTTTTACCGCTGACAGAATACGTCCCCGACGGGGAACCGCATGTATTCGGCGATCGTGTGTATCTTTACGGTTCCCATGACAAAGCAAATTCCGACCGATTCTGTGTACGTGATTATACGGTCTGGTCTGCACCGATCGATGATCTTTCGGCTTGGAAGTGTCACGGTGTGACCTATCGAAAGCGTCAGGATCCACGGTCAACGCCCGGAAAGGAAGTGGACTTCTATGCTCCGGACTGCGTTCGCGGAAACGACGGCAGATACTATCTGTACTACTGTGCCATGGGTCCCAACACTGAAAATTTCGGTCCCATGTCGGTAGCGGTATCCGATGAGCCGAGCGGTCCGTTTGAATATCTGGGAGATATACAATATCCGGACGGAACACCGCTGCTCAAATATTTGACGAACGATCCGGCCGTACTCAACGACAACGGCCGAATTTGGCTTTACTACGGTTGGGGACTTGCCCGCGACTTCCGAGGCAAGTTGCTTGCGCCGCTATACAATTTTGTTCAGAGCAAGCTGTTCGGACGAAGCATCGCTGAAATTAAGGCGACAAATCCGAGCATCCTCTCCTGCGCCGTTGTGGAGCTTGAGGAGGATATGCGCACCGTGAAAACAGAGCCGAAAGCGGTTCTGGACAGCAAAACCACAGCGCCCAAAAACAGCGAACTCTATCATCATGCCTTTTATGAAGCACCTTCCATCCGAAAGATCGGGGATACTTATTATCTGATTTATTCCTCCGGGGAAAACAACGAGCTGGCTTATGCCACCGGTGCCTACCCCGATCACGGATTCACCTATCGAGGGGTGATTATTTCAGGCAGTGATCTCGGTTATAAAGGAAATAAAATACCCAAAGCCGCTGCCGGTACAATCCATGGCGGAATAGAAGAAATCAACGGAAGATGGTATGTATTCTACCATCGCTGTACCAACAACACAGATTTTTCCAGACAGGCCTGTGCGGAACCCATTTCGATTTTACCTGACGGAAGTATTCCGCAGGTGGAGATTACGACACAAGGTATGGCGAATGTTCCGATTCCCGCATCGGGCAGCTTCCCTGCGGCCTTCTGCTGTAATCTGACTGTCGGAAAGCCGATAAAGCCGGGGCTTGGAAAGCCTCAGACACAGCCGAGAATCACCGAAATCGGCGGGGAGGTCATTGTTGCGGACATGGCAGACGGGACACGGCTATGCTACAAGTATTTCAATTTTCTCAATACGGGCAAGGTGAGAATAACATTCCGATGCAGCGGGGTCGGAAAGGTGAAAATTCAGGTCGGCGGGTGCATCGGAGAAATCCCGGTTACACCATGCAATGAATGGACGGAGGCTGTATGCAACGGGCCGTTCCCGAACGGTGTTTACGCGCTGACTGTCGAATATCGCGGCAGCGGAAAACTGAATTTGAAAGAAATCACATTTTCGGAGGCATAACATGGAAACAAAGGGATTCCCGAAGAATTTTCTCTGGGGTGCGGCGGCATCTTCCGCCCAAATCGAGGGCGGCTGGAACGAGGGCGGCAGAACACCCAGCATTTGGGATGCGGCAAAAGAAAAGCAGATAAAACACGGAGAAAACTGCCATACAGCCTGCGACCATTATCACCATTGGAAAGAGGATGTGGCGCTGATGCGCGAAATGGGACTGAAATCCTACCGATTTTCCATCAGTTGGTCCCGCGTAATCCCGGAGGAAGGAAAGGTAAACCCGGAAGGGCTGAAATTCTATTCCGACCTGGTGGACGCACTGCTCGAAGCCGGCATAGAACCGCTGGTGACCGTTTTTCATTGGGATATGCCGCTTTGGGTCTGCAAAAAAGGCGGTTGGCTTTCGGAGTCAATCGTACCGTTATTCAGAGACTATGCAAAGGTAGTGGTTGAGGCACTGTCCGACCGTGTCAAATGGTGGATAACAATCAACGAGCCCGGCTGCTTCATTATGAACGGCTATTTGCAGGGCGTACACGCTCCGTTCAAGCGAGATTATCTTGCGCTCTCCAAGCTGTCCCGAAACTGCATGCTGGCGCACGCGGAGGCGGTCAAAGTCCTTCGGCAGTATGCCAGGCAGCCGGTAAAGGTGGGCGCGGCGTTTTCAACGGGAGCGTATGTACCGCAAAACGAAACGCCGGAAGAAATCGAAAAAGCCCGCCGCCGGACCACAGAAACAGGCAACGGCTTGATGGGCAACCGCTGGTGGATGGATCCCATGCTGCTTGGCAAACCGGTGCGTGCCTACGGAATTTATGCCAGCCGCAAAAAGGACATGGCGGCGATATATCAACCGCTTGACTTTATCGGGCTGAACATATATACATCCTATAACTACGCCGACTGGGGTTCAAGTGAAAAAGCCGCGCCCGGCACACCCAGAAATTCGCTCGGTTGGGTCATTGACGAACGCTGTATGTACTGGAATGTGCGCTTTATCTATGAACGCTACAAGCTCCCCATTATGATCACCGAAAACGGTCTGGCGGGAAACGACATGATCGGTCTTGACGGCAAAGTTCACGATCCCAAACGCACCGACTTTTTGAAGCGGTATTTGGGGCAGCTGAAACGGGCTGCGGTCGAAGGAATCCCGCTTCTCGGATACCAGCACTGGTCTGTCATGGATAATTTTGAGTGGGCGGAGGGATACGATCCGCGGTTCGGGCTTATCTATGTTGACTTTTCCGACGGAAAGCGAATCATGAAAGATTCGGCTTTTGACTATAAGCACATCATTGAAACAAACGGCGAAGAAATTTGAAGGAGTAGCTATGAAAATCATTATTGATCGAAATATAAAAACCATTCCCACCGATTTTTCCTGGCAGTTCGGCATCGGCAATGACCACGCCTGCCAGATGCTACGCACCGATGTCTGCGAACATGTCAAGCTGGTACACGATGAGTTGGGAATCCGCTACATTCGCTTTCACGGAATTTTTGATGACGATCTGCTGGTAATCCAGCGTCTGACCGACTATTTTAATTTTGCCGCCATGCCATGGGCGGGAAAGGTTCGGGAGCTGAGTTTCCGACAAATTGCCAACGTATTCGACAATGTATTGAAATGCGGCATGAAACCCTTTGTGGAGCTGTCCTTCATGCCATCTGCCATTGCGAAAGGAAAAAAAATCGGGCTCCGCTATAAAAATCACATTGATATGCCGAAGTATATGGAGCTCTGGTGCGATCTGATTGAAAAATTCATCCTCTTTCTGCTGGATCGATACGGAAAAGAGGAGGTGGAAAGCTGGTATTTTGAAATATGGAACGAGCCGGATCTTCCGATTTTCTTTCACGGAAAGCAGCAGGACTATTTTGCATTGTATGCGGCAACGGTGCAAACAGTAAAAAAAGCGGACCCGGCTCTGCGGGTAGGCGGCCCTTCCACCAGTGCCTGCCGATGGGTAGGTGAGTTCAAAACATATTGCGAAAAAAACAATCTTCCCTTTGACTTTTTGACAACCCATCATTATCCCGGCGACGGATTCGGCAATTCATTCGGAGCAAAGGATGCCTTGAAGATGATGAAAATCACTCATGACAGCGCCAAAAACGGCGTGGATCTTGGTGATACTCTGACCGAATATTTCTTTAAGCCGGAAACATACAAAACATGGACAAAAGGAATACTCCGACAGCTGGATGAAAAAGCCCGCGCGGAAGCCGGAGACACACCGCTGTTTATGACCGAATGGAACTCCATGGCCGTATACAGTGCTCCGGTTCACGACGAAAAATACTCGGCAGCGTTTCTCGTGAAAAGTATAATGGATCTTAAAGGCATCATGGACGCCTACATGTTCTGGTGCTGTTCGGATGTATTCGAAGAGCTTTTTATTCTGGGCAAGCCTTTTCACGGAAGCTACGGCATTGTGAGCAACGACGGCATTCCCAAACCGAATTTCTGGGGCTTTAAGATACTGAGTCGGCTGTTTTCACAGCGTCTTGACCTTCCCGTAACAAACAATGATGTGGAATATGCCGTCTTTGTGGACGGAGACAAAACTCAAATTCTTCTGTACGCGCAGGACTTCGACTACGAAAAGCGCGATACAACCGAAATAGAGATTACGATAAACACGTCTGCCCAATCGGTAACAAAGCAGGTTATCGATGATTTACACTGCAACCCCAAAGCCGAGTGGATAAAGCTGGGAAAGCCGGATCTGCTCACACCCGCGCAGGTGACGATGATAAAAGAAAAAACCAAACTTGTCTCCGAGCCGCATCCGTTCGGCATGGAAAACGGCAATACAACGATTCGACTTTCCATGCAGACAAACGATGTTGTACTGCTGACGCTGGAATAAAATCGGAGAATCTAAGCAAAAAAAGCGGTGCTCACAGAATGTGACAGCCACATAGGAATATAATTCAAAAACCAATGTGGCAAGGCAAAAGCAAAAATGAACAGACACTGTAGAAAGCGTTACTGCAATCTACAGTGTCTGTTCCTTATCTTACGATGTTATTA
>CAVHXA010000059.1:0-11585 GCA_963639765.1 Oscillospiraceae bacterium
GCAACGCCGCATAATACGGTCATAGTGTGACGCAAAGTCAAAAAGAAAACGCGTAAAAAAACATCCGACTACCTTGAAGGTCGGATGTTTTCTTTTCACCTTTTCGCTATCCTAATATATTTACAGAAAGAATTTCACAGGCCTACCTTTTTGACATGATCGCAGGGTAACAGATTTGTCCGGTGAACGCAAGTTCGTGAAATTCCAGTGGCCGTTATTTTCACGCACTTACGCAAAGCAGCCAAATACAAGCTCCTCGATCTTTTTGCTGATATAAGAGCTGGCACCATCCATATCAGAACGATTCATCATCCATACCGCTGATAAGTGGTCGTTAGGGCTGATAAAAAAATGGGTGCCGAAAGCGCCACTCCATCCATAGGTTCCCTCAGAGCAGGCGCTTTTTGCTTTCATAGGATCTTTGCGAATTTTCATGCCAAGTCCCCATACACAGCCGGGATCCGGTTCTGGGTAATCCGGAGAACCTTCTGTGCCCATGAGAAGAACGGTTTCTTCCCGCAACACACGTTTGCCGTCAAGCTCACCTTTGTTCAACAGCATATGCGCAAAGCGGTCATAGTCATGTAATGTTGAAAACAGCCCACCGCATCCGGCTGTGTAGTTTTCACCGCGCTTGAGAAGCTTGTCCATATCTTCAGGTGTGTCGGTCACATCCTTTAGAATCTCTTTTTTACGTTTATAAACATGAACCAACCGTGCAGACTGTTTATTATCCAGGCGGAATGTGGTGTCACACATACCCAGTGGGTCGAATAAATTCTTCTGTAAATACGCATCAAATGACTGCCCGCTGACAACCTCCACCACGCGAGCCAACATATCAAATCCTGCAAGCGGCGAATAACCGGAGCCTTTGCCTGGCTGAAAATCCAGCGGCATAGTGCCGTACTTCTTCTCAAGCTCGGCAAGGCTCTCTCTTTTGGACTTGTTGAGCTTCATGCCAATGAGGCCATAAATTCCTTGTTCCAACCCGGAAGCGTGGCACAATAAATCCCGAATCGTAATATCACGCTCGGCAGAAACGGTGCGGGGCGCTTTAATACGAAATGTCAAAAGTCCCTTTAAAAGGTCGAAAGCATTCATGCCCTCATGATAGGCATAGCGTTTATCATCCACAACGCGCATATTGGTGAAGCCACACAGATAGCGATTCAACGGCGCATCTAACTCGATCTTTCCTTGCTCCACAAGCTGCATGACAGCTACCGCAGTAATAGGCTTTGTCATGGACATAAGGCGATAGATAGAATCTTTGGCAATCACAGCATCAGCTGCAATATCGGCATAGCCAAAGGTGTTTTCATAAAGAATTTCGTTATCACGGCGAACCAACAGGGCACCGCCGGCCAATTCGTGGTTTTGAATATAGGCATCAATCGTATGTTGGATATCCTGCATGTCCATAGTCGTTAGCTCCTTTTTTTACTATTGCAATTCCTTTGGGAAGATGTGCAGCATACTTCGCAAACTCAATTCCTCAGGAATATCTCCCATGCCGCGCCGAATCCATTCGTCGATAATGCCGTATAGCGCTCCTGCCAGCGCGGCGCGCCGATAGGCTTCAAGCTCAGAAACCGTCTCATGCACAGCACAGCATTGAAAAATGTGATCCCTAATAAGATAGGACAGATTGTTTTGGTACATCAGCAGAATCATATCTTGATTACTGCGATATTGTTCCAACAATTCCGGCCAAAAGTTCTTCTGGATATAGGGAGCACTGTTTTGGGAGAAACTCATCCACCAATGGTCTGTAATATCAGATAGCTTTTGTGTGAGAATTTGAGGAATGGAGTCGAAGTTGCGGTAAAAGGAAACTCTGCTGACACCGGCTTTTTCGCATAGCTCCGATATTTTGATTTCAGCCAGCGGCTTTTTGCGCATCAACTGTATCAGTGCCTCTGTAATGCTTTCCATTACAAGGTTATGGGCTTCTGCGTTTCCGGCCATGATGTTACACCTTCCTGTATTTTGTTTCTTTTGAACGCGTTTGTGCATTTTCGTATTGAAATTTAGCTTTTGCGGTGATACACTTGTAACAGATACAAATGTAACACCGATTTGCGCGTTTGTCAATATCCTACAAGGAGGTTGCCTATGAAAATAAGTCAAGATACCACACTGCAAACATTGGCTGAGAAGTTTGGAGCAGAGTACTTGATTCCCGGTGGACAACATTTTTCAGCCGAAAACAGGACCATGACCTTACAGCAGTTGCATGAAAAGAATCCAACATGGGCTGTGGCGGACATGGTAAAAGGCTTGGAACGCTTGGGGTGCGCACCTCATCCGACCTATATTCCGCTTGGCAGCGATGCCGTACCGAATTTGATAGCGCTGCCAGCACCAAAGAAAAGCACTGGTATTTTTGCAATTCTGCTGGCTGGCGGTGCTTATGGTGCGGTATGCACGCTGTGTGAAGCACTGCCCGCAGCGGTAGAGCTGAACGCTTTAGGCGTGGATTGTTACTGCTTGAACTACCGTACCGCCACGCAGGAAAGCTTTGTGTCCGGCTTGATGCCGAAACCATTGGATGATTTAGCAACAGCGGTACATATCATACAGGAACAGCGTGGTAAAGCAGACCCCTATTATGTAGTGGGTTTTTCGGCTGGCGGTCATGCAGCAGCTTTATGGGGAACAGCATCCCTAGGCGCACCCAAATACAAACTGCCGCTGCCAGCCGGGCTGATGCTGGGGTATCCACTGATTTCTCTAAATCATATTCCCGAACCGCTGAACAACTACTTTCGTAAAGGATTATTCGGTGTATCGGAAAGTACGAAACTGGCAGACCTCTACAATGCTGCCGGGCAGATGACAAAGGATTATCCACCGTTTTATCTTGTACGCGCAGATGATGATACGACGGTAAGCCCTAAAGACAGTGCAGAGATGGCAGAAGCGGCAAAACGCTGCAATGTGCCGTACAAAATGGAAACTGGTCCCACAGGCGGGCATGGTTTCGGCCCCGGAACGGGTACTCCTTTGGAGGAATGGTTGAAAAGGGGCATGACATTCTTGGACACGGTAGAACACCACAATAAATAAGCGCATAGGAGGAGAAAAGAAAATGGCAATTCGAGAGAAAAATCACAAGGGTAAAAAGACAACCGAGCTTAGCTTTGGCATTAAAATTGGCGCCATGATGGCTGCCGCAGCCTCCGCCGTGGCGACCGGCTATATTCCATCCTACCTCAATCTCTACTATACCGACACGGTTGGTATGTCCATCGGAACCATTGGTTTGATTATTATGATTACCAAAATCACCGACGGTATATCCGATATTATCATGGGTATGATTATCGACCGGACAAATACCAAGATGGGAAAAGCCCGCCCTTGGCTGCTGGCCGGTGCTTTTGGCCTGGCGGCAACGATGATGCTGCTGTTCGGCTGCCCTGCAAATTTTTCCATGTTGGGAAAAGCGTTTTTCTGCGCGGCGCTGTATTTCTTGGCTTGCCCTGTATTTGGCACAATGGTGGGCGTTGCCAGCCACAGTGTTATCAATCTGATTTCGGCAGAGTCTGATGACCGTGCGGTGCTGGGTGTGTTCAAGTCTTACGGTTCGTTGATTCCGGTCTTGGCTATTGGCCTTGTAGTGCCGTCATTGCTTTCCGCTATGGGCGAAAACCAGCAGACCTATACAATTGTAACGGCTATTTTTGCCATCATGGCTATCGTTTCCGGTGTGCTGGCGTTTGTGCTTATTCGGGAAAATGTCACTGAACGTTCCCGCGATCATGTGCAGGGAAAGCAAAATGTAGGTGAATCACTGCGGGCACTGATCAAGAACAAATACTTTATCTATATGGCGTTGGGCGTTATCGCTTATAACCTGACGGCTGCTCCGGTAGCTACTTATTATTCTAAGTACATCTTTGGGGATGTGGGCAAGGCAACGCTTATCAACCTGCCCAGTATGCTTATGATTTTCCTGCTGCCGTTTGCAATCCCTGTTGTGAGGAAATGGGGCAAGCGCAAGTCGATTATGGTGGGTCTTAGCGCATCGGCAATAAGCCACATTCTGATTCTGTTTGCAAATGACAATCTCAGCTTGTTTATGGTGGGCAAGGTGATTTCCGGTTTGGCAGTTATTCCGTATTTTATTGCATTAATTCCGCTTACTGGTGATATTTGCGACTACGCCTTGTATACGACCGGCAAGCCTATGGATGGTACAATCAGTTCTGCTTCCGCTATGGGCGAGAAAATCGGCAGCGGCCTCACGGCGGGAATTGCCTCGGTTATGCTGGAAGCCGCAGGTTATATCAGCAAGACGGATGCGGCATTTGTAGCGCAGCCGGACAGCGCTTTGCTGATGCTCCGCGTTCTGGCAGGCCTGTACCCGGCCGTGCTTTTCGGATTGGCAGCATTTTTCTTTAGTAAAATTGATTTGGAAAAGCAGGGAATCGATAAAATGCGTGAAGAACTGAAGGAAAAAGGTATGCGATAATGGCAGACAAACAGAAGAAGAACGCAGTCAATCGAGATGGTTGGAAAACCACAAAACGGGAGCGCATCAACTATTATATAGGAGATTTGGGCCGCACACTGGAAGGATACATTGTTACGGCATTTATGACTCTCTTTTTGCTGTTTCAAGGCATTGACCTTGTGCGTATTTCGGTCGCTATACTGGTTGTGAAAATCATTGATGCCTGCGATGATATGGTGTTCGGCTTCTTGATTGACAAGCTGAATATCAAAGAAAGTCGTATTTTCGGCAAGATGGCGGGGCAGGGGAAATATTTGCCGTGGTACAGGGCTACCTTTTTCTTGTTTCCGATTTTTACAGTGCTGTTCTTCTTGATGCCAAAGAATATCCCCGATACAGCCAAAATCGTCTGGTTTATGGTAACGTACCTACTGTACGATTTTTCCTACACGCTGGTAGAAGTTCCTATGAATTCTATGATCGTTTCCTTGACGGATAACAATGGGGAACGCAGCCATCTTTTACAAACAAAAGGAATTTTGTCCGGCATCGGTACAGTGGCGGCCGGTATTGTATGGATGGCACTCATCAGCGAACATGTGGGGCTTTCCATGCGCAGTGTGGCAATCGTTTCCTCAATCATTTTCTTCTTTATGATGTTGCCTCTGGCTTCCGGCGTAAAGGAGCATAATGCGGAGCTGAAAAATGCTCAAGAAGAAACCAATACACAAAGCTACACTCTGCGGGATATGCTGGACTGTATCAAAACCAATAAGTACATGGCCATTATTTTGCTGAGCATGCTGATTTACGGCGGATTACAGACCGGTGCTTCGCTGGGAACATATGCATCCTACTACCTGTACGGTGATTCCATGATTTTAGTCGTTCCGATTGCAATTGCTTTTTTCCCGCAGCTGATTGCGCAGTTGAATACAGATAAATTGTGCAGCAAATTCGGCAAGAAAAAAGTGTATATGTTCTGCGGCTTATTAGCTGCGGTACTATATGGAATGATTTATTTCTTTGGATACCATAATTTCTTCATGGTCACAGTACTTTTGGTGTTGCAGGCAGCACCCGGCAATGTTGCCAACATAGCCAAAACGTTTTTCACCCCCGATACGGTTGAGTACACACGCTATAAAACCGGCAAGGACTGCTCCGGAATATTCTTCTCTCTCACGGCATTTATCAATAAACTAACCACCAGTATAGCATCATCGCTGGGAATTTTCCTGTTGGGGCTGTCCACATGGGTCTCCGTGCAAGCCGATAGCTTTGAAGAATTGGCGCGTTTGCAGGTGGCTCAACCGCAAAGTGCGCTGGATTCTCTGTGGGTGATTTATATGCTGATTCCCGCAATCGGTACACTTTTGGGCGTAGTAGTTATGGCATTTTACAATTTGAAAGATGAAGATGCCGCCCTTATGGCGCAGTGCAATGCGGGGAAAATCAGCCGGGCCGAATGTGAACAAAAACTATCTAAGAGATACTGACACGAGAGGGATACCATTATGAAATTGACACATCTGCGGGTAAACCATAGAATTTCACCTGTGATAGACACAACACCGGAATTTTCCTTTTTCGTGGAGTCCGAGAAACAAAATGTTGTATTGGCTGAGGTGCGCATCACTGTACAGGCGGACGGCATTTGCTATTGGGACAGCGGTATTATGACGGATAAAAAACAGTCTTTTATCTGCTATGAGGGGCTTCCTCTGCAAAGCCGAAAAAAATACACGGTCACCATTCATGCTAAGGATCATTATGGTGACAGTGCTGATGCAACGTGCATTTTCCGCACGGGCCCGTTCCGCGAAGATTGGCAGGCGCAATGGGTAGAATCTACATTTTCCCGCAATCCGCACCAGATGCTCTCGGACGGTATTGAAAATCCGGTACTGTCCTTTACACGAAAGATTACACTTTCCAAGGATGCCGCATCCGCCACGATGTATGCTACCTGCTATGGAGCTTATCGGCTCTTAGTCAACGGAAAGCGCCCCGATGATCGGGAGTTTGCCCCGGAATTTACCGCGTACAAGAGTATTTTGTACTACCAAACCTATGATGTGACGTCTTTACTGCAAAAGGGCGAAAACACTTTGGAAATGCTGGTAGGCGACGGCTGGTACTTTAATAGCCAGACTGCAACCGTAGGCACTGATCACGAAAAACCGTCCGTTTTGTATCAGATGGAAATCACCTATGCAGACGGAACAAGCGAGATTGTCGCCAGCAACGGCACGGAACTTTGCCGCCAGACCAATATTTTGTATTCAGATTTGTTTGTGGGTGAGAAAATCGATTTTACCAAGGCTTGGTCAGCCCCTGCACCTGTAAAGGTACAAACGTATCCATTGGATGTACTGCGCGCGCAAACGCTGGAGCCGGTTCGTGCGGTGGAAACGTTCAAGGTACAAAAAGTCGTCGAAAACGAAAAAGGGCAGAGAATTTATGACTTTGGACAGGTCCTGGCAGGGCGCTGCCGCATAAAACTGCGGGAACAGCCCGGTACGGAGGTGCGCATCCACCATACCGAAATGCTGAATACAGACAACAGCTACTTTGCAGCGTTGAGCGCCCGTCAGCGGGAAACGATCATCTGCAACGGCGATGAAATCACCTACGAGCCGATGTTCACGTTCCACGGTTTCCGCTACATTTGGGTGGAAGGTGCTGAGAATGCACAGCCGGAAGATTTCGAGGCAGTACTGCTGTCTACCCCAAAGGAGAATAAGGGCAGCTTTCACTGTGATAATGCCGATTTTGAACAGCTGTATAAAAATATCCGCTATTCGCAGCGCAACAATATGATGTCTATTCCCACAGACTGCCCCCAGCGCGAAAAAGCAGGCTGGACCGGGGATGTGCTGGTGTACAGTAAAACCAGTATGCTGAATGAGGAAATGACGCCCTTTTACCAAAGCTGGCTGAACGGTCTCGTTGCAGATCAAGAAGAAAATGGCGCAATTCCTATTATCTCACCTTCGACAAAAATGTATGATTTCATGGTAAAAAAGGTGGGGCGCGACTTTGACACTTCTACCCCTGCCAAAGGGCTGGCGGATATTCTGCCTGGCGAAGATGGCCCCGTGGCCGAGGGTGCGTTACCCTCGGTAGCAGGGTGGAGCGATGTACTGGTTTGGCTGCCTTGGTATATGTACGAGGTGACGGGCAACGCAGATATTTTGCAGCAGCTTTATCCGGCTATGAAAAAATACGGGAACAGCATTATCACCACAGCGGCAAGTCGGCGCGGCAATGCGGAAAAGGACGATAATGACCGCTATTTGTGGAACACGGGCTTCCACTTTGGGGAATGGCTTGTTCCGGAGAAGGAAAAACCGGGGTTTGAGGCTTGCCCGGAAACGGCATGGTATATTGCACCGTTCTTTGGCTATCAATCCGTTCGTCTGCTGGGGCAGATTGCAGAAATACTGGGGAAAATGGAGGACAGCGCTTTCTACACTGCCTATGCGGCAAAAATGAAACGGGCTATCCAACAGGAAATTCTGCCCATTGAAAAGCCTTATGCCGAGTATATGGGACGATACATTTTGGCCTTGGCCTTTGATTTGGCCGATGGCGAATGGTACAAACCTTATTGCGACAAATTGGCAGAACTGGTGCAGGAGAGAAACGGTAAGCTAGGCACAGGATTTTTGGCAACACCCTTCATCTTGCAGGTGCTGGACGGCATTGGCAGACACGACCTGGCCAAAGAAATTCTGTGGCAAACGGGTTGCCCCGGCTGGCTGTATGAAGTCAAAATGGGGGCCACCAGTATTTGGGAAAACTGGGGTGCGGTACAGTCGGACGGCACACCTAACAAGACAAGCTTTGACCACTATGCTTTCGGTGTGGTGGATACCTATCTGACCGAGACTGTTTGTGGTATCCAGGCTGCTGCACCGGGTTTTGACAAAATCAAAATTGCGCCCTGTATGGACAGTGGTTTTGATAAATTTGAACGCACATTTATCAGCGAACACGGGCCTATTCGGGTATGCCGCAAGAAGGATACTCTCACGGTTATGATACCGCCGAATACTACCGCAGAGATTATTTGGAATGGGCAGCATCACAAAACAGGAAGTGGCACCTATGTATTCTGAATTTGATAACACTCGCCAATGGCTGGACACGGACGGCAACCCGATTCAGGCACACGGCGGCAGCATCATCGTGGCAGATGGGATTTTTTACTGGTACGGTGAAAACAAAGAGCTGACGAATGGCGAAAATGGTATATGGTGGAATGGTGTACGTTGTTATTCCAGCAGTGACTTGTACAATTGGAAGTCTGAGGGAATCATCATCCCCGCAGATGAGAAGATTTCGCCAACCTTGGCACAAACTTCTCAAGCAGATCGTCCGCACATTTTGCTTTGCCAAAACACCGGGCGCTTTGTCTGCTGGATTAAAATCATGGAGAAGGATGGAACGCAGGATTACACGATTTTGTCTGCGGAACATCTGCTCGGCCCTTACAAGCTGGAAAAAGACCATTTCCGCCCGCTGGGGTTTTCCGGAGGTGACTTTGATCTCGCGGAAGCAGATGGGGAAGCCTGTCTGTTTTTTGAAAAAGTACACTCCGAAATGATTTGTGCTCGCCTAACGCCAGATTATTTAGGTGTGGAGGATTTTGTCAGCTTTCTGCCAAGACCATACCCGCCGTTAGTGAGAGAGGCTCCTGCGCACTTTGCTAAGGAGGGAGCGCATTATCTCATTACCAGTGGTACGACGGGATATTTTCCCAATCCCAGTCTGCTAAGCACGGCAGAACGACTGTTTGATGCTTATACGGAAGTAGGTAACCCTCACATCGGGGATGAATCCCGCACGTCCTTTCATTCCCAAATCAGTTCCGTGTTCAAAATCCCCCATCAAAATGTTTGGATTGCCTTGGCCGACCGATGGCTGCCGAATTGTATGGATATTCCCTATGAAACGGTGGAAAAAGTATTTGAGTTGGCGTTTACCGGACACATTAAGGAAGCAGCGGCTATAAAAAACACGCTGGATTTGCCGCCGGAAAACACATCCAAGGCAGAATATATTTGGTTGCCGGTAACTTTTGAAAACGAAATCCCGCAGATACACTGGCACACTACATGGCAATGGGAGCAGTTTGCACAATGAACGTAAGAGATGATATTTGTTTTTTCGATATGAGCCATTATACGGCCACAACAGACATTGCAGAACGAGCCAATGAAAGGTATATTCGCCGAGAGCTCGAAAGACGCTTTCCCACAGATGTTTTTACAGAAATCACCGTGACGCATAACAGTACCGGAAAATACAGGGCAAAAGCCAGCTGGTTTGAAAAAATATGGGGTGCAGGAAAGCCCGTTACAGGATTGCCGGAATATTATGAGGTCGATATCCTGCACAAGACCGGTCGGCACACAGAAGAATTGATTGTGTGGTCGCCGGTTACATGGAATGACCGATTTGCCGGTACGGCAGGCGGCGGAACGGGCATTGGTGGGCGGAACTATCTGACCAAGCCGGATAATTGCAGCCGTGGCTGGACGGTGCCATATGCGGTATGCAACGGCTTTACGGCAGCTACTATGTACGCGGGTAATATTGATGGCTGGGATGATCATACCCTGGATGCAAAAAGCGGAGAATTGGATTGTGAACTGTACGAAAATTGGCGCATCCGCAGTACGCATGATATGACCGTGTTTGGCAAGGCCGTAGCCGAAATTTTGCACAATCGCCCAGTGAAGTACGCCTACATGAACGGCGGCTCCGGTGGTGGCCGACAATGCTTGATGGAAGTGCAGAACTACCCACAAGATTATAACGGCGTTTGGGCTTCCTGCCCGGCCATAAATTGGAATCATTTTCTGCTGGCCGGGTTTTGGCCGAACCTGGTTATGCGGGAAAAGAATCATTTTCTGTCTGCAAAAAAGAACGCCTTTTTTATTGAACAGGTACACAAGAAGTACGGTGGGGATGAATTCGTTTATCATATGACTCAAAAGCCGGAATTTGATGCTAACAGTTGTGTGGGAATGAAATCTCCCGGCGGGGTGATTTCACAGGCCGATGCCGACGTCATGAACGAAATATGGCGTGGCCCGCACCGCCGCAATGGGGAACAACTGTGGTATGGGTATTATCCCAGCTGCAAAAACTGGCAGGTACTGATACCAATCGGAACCTATTACTATCCCACGCCATTCTCCAAGAAAATCAAGCCGTTTATTTTGGGACCTCTCTATGCACGGTGGATTACGGAAAATCCTAAGCAGAATTTTGATGCCATGACATGGGATGAGTATGTAGAATTGTTTGATAAGGGAACTGCAAAGTTTGGGGATAACTTAGCCGATAACGCTTGTATTGATAGCTTTGTGCAGGCAGGCGGTAAACTGATGATGGATCATGGAATGGATGATCCGCTGATTCCGACAGAAGGCACAATCGACTATTACAAAAAATTGGTACGACATTTTGGCGAAAAAGCAGAAGTCGATAAATTCTGTCGATTATACATCAATCCCGGTGATAATCACGGCAATTGCTGGGGCAATGGCCCCGGTATTACTCAATCTGCCGGAATGAAAGCGCTTGTAGACTGGGTAGAACACGGAATTGCTCCCGATAAAATTCATGCAGTTCGTATTAACCCTAAAAATGGGGCATTATTAGAAGAGGGGATGGCAAGTCCGTTTTAAGAGGGAAAATCCCCAAAAGTGAAATGAAGTGATTTAAGACAAGAAATATTTTCGGATTTTCACTTTCAAGCGTCCAACTTCATTTTACAGTCAACCTATTAATACGAAAGAAGATTCATTTAGAGCCGCCTGGGCTGTTTTGGCAACAGTTTGGCAATGATGAGTCAAGAATAAATCTCTTTCATTTTCAAAAAGAAGCAAACCCTCCTCGCAGGGTTTGCTTCTCTTCTTTTATGGTTCTTCATGCTCATTAGGTTCCTGTCCATTCCTCTCCCTAACTTTCCGTGAAGAACCATAAAATTCCCCGGCATCTTTTTGAATTTTGAAAACAGGCGCAATATCTACACAATAATAGCGGGCAGTCACTTCTGGAAGAGGAGCAGCTGTCCGCTATATATGATTTGTATCGGATAATATGG
>CAVHXA010000060.1:0-11476 GCA_963639765.1 Oscillospiraceae bacterium
TTGCCCACGTTTTCCGCGCCTTGGTTCTTGTCAAGCTTTTCCGATTCGATTTTGTCAAACCAGCGTTTTGCGGGGTCTTCCGGTGGTTCTGTGCCGACATCCAGCGATTCTACAATTTTCAGCTTGTAAATATCAGATTTTGCAATGATGTCCCCGACACTCCATTGCAGTTCGCACTCTCCGTTCCCGGGCTGTGCAGAATCGGAAGAAGAAACCAGCCAGACGCATTTATGGTCGGCCACCTCCACTAAAACGGGATAGGCTTCCGTATCATTTGGCCTGCGGACTAGTAGCAGGGGCTTCCCGTCCGGCCAATGTTTTTCAAAGTACGCGAGATTGAAAACGACAGAAACCGCTTCGTTTTCTCCCGCGTGCCCGATTACGATTTCCCGGTTGATCTGCGCAGTGATATATCTCATACTGCAACCTCCCTATGATTTCGAATGATGACTATACCGGAACCGCCAGCGCCACCAGCAGTAGTTCTGCTGCTGTTATGCTTAGACGTAAAACCAGCGCCACCACCACCACCAGTATTAGTTGTCCCAGCGCCACCAGCAATAGGCGTCCCATTCACAATGGTTCCACCATTGCCACCGCCACCTTCGCCTCCAGTTCCACCAGCGCCATACCTAGAAGCGTTCAACTCAGCACCGCCACCTGCTCCAGCACCGGCATACAAATCGCCCGTTGTTTCGCCAAACTCTCGCGTGGTCGTACCCTGACCAGTACCACCTTGATTGCCAAGAGCGTTGTTACCACCATTGGAACCATCGCTGCCGCCATTGCCAGCCGCATATGTGTAATTATCTTCATTGGCAAAACCACCAGCGCCACTGCCCGAACCACCGGCAACACCTTTAGAGGAGAGAGATACACTGGCCGAGCCCCTTTTGCCACCATCCACACTAAATCCAAAGGCGCTAGTGCTACCTCCGTCGGTCGCCTGATTTGTGTACCCATCTGTGCCTCCATTGCCGCCAGCGCCAACTACGATTTCGTAGCCGACAGCTTCAAGCGTAACGGATTCTTGCGTAGTGGTGTAACCACTGCCGCCACCAGAACTTCCACCAGCGTTACGACCACCAGAACCAATGGAATAAGGACCACCGCCACCGCCGCCAACGAGGAACACGTCTACCGACATGCCCTTGGCTGGTGTGAATATGCCGCTCGTCAAGAACTTGATGCGCCAGTTCTTGCTGCTATCTTCTATCAGCTCGTATGTGCCGGTATAGGTAAACTTTGGCAGTTTGCTCACAGCGGGCGTTGTAAGATTGAATATCACACCATCATCCCCCTATCCAAAAATCAACACGTTGACCGCCAGTGCTTCCGTGGGCGTGTCCTCACAGGTGAAGGTCAGCGTACCAGCGCCCTGCGCTGTACAGCGGATACCCGCTTCTGCGTATGCAATATAGCTGTCCGGTGCTGCCGTAATGATGATGATGGCACTCGCCGTCACGCCGTCAACCGACACGGTCTGCTTTAGGGTCGATGTGTTCCACCCAGTCGTTAACAACGTGGCGGTTTTGGTGGTAGGCTTATCGGCCTTGTTTCCCCACGTTGTTTTTTCTGCATCGGAAACAAGCCGATGCGCGGAATCCTCCGCTAACTCGCTTAAATTTGTGGGAATGTCGCTCGGTTCAGCCTTGCCGTTCCATGCGTCTTTTTCTGTCGTTGTCACATGGATATCAGTGTTGACCGCATGCGCATTCAGCGCCAGTTGTACAGCGTTCGCGGCTTGGTCTGCATAACCGAAAACATCTTGTTCCTTGCTGTCCGGGTCATATACGGTTTTCGTCATGTCACCCGCACCGGTCCCGTCCGCGCCTTTCTGTGCAATCAGCAACCAATACTCTGCGTTGGGTGGAAGTACGCCCGTACAGGCGGCGATGCAGCGATAGGTTGAGCCGCTGCGCGTCACCATATTGCCGACGGCATATGTTTTTGTTGCATCATAGGGTGCGCATTCCTGCATTGCTTCTGCGGCGGATTTGGCTTCATCCGCCGATTCTTTTGCAAGCGTAGCAGATGCCGCCGCATCTGATGCAGATAGTGTCGCCTGTTTGGCTTTTTCGGTGGCGGTTTGGGCATTTTCTTCAATCATCTGTGCGCCATCGTTAAGCACCCATCCGGCCACCTGTTCCCACTGGTCGCCAGTAAAAGCGGAATCTTTAAAATTTAAGGTCACACCATCAATTGTAATCTGCGACATTACTCTGTTTCCTTTCCGTAATAGATCAAGATTATCCCGTCTGCGCCGTTGCCGCCGTTAGAGCCAGCACCACCAACACCGCCAGCGTAATTGACAACATAACCATCATCGCTGTCTTGCGTGTAGCCACCTGCACCGCCACCAGAGCCGCCATTTCCACCGTTGCCGCCGCAGCCTTTAACCGTTGCATCAGCGCCCGCTATAGTCGCATTAACGCCAGCAGCCCCAACGAGAGCATTGTTGTTCGTGCCGTTTGCCGCAATTACAGCGCCACTCCCGTATCCATAATGGGATGTCCGGGTAAATGGGTCGGTTGCGCTGATTTGGCCGCTAAACATCGTTGTTTGAGATGTTCTGTCGCCGCCGGATGCCCACATCGCGATTGAGCAATAACCGCTTCCGGATATCGTGCAAGACCCGCTTAATGTTGTCCATCCTGATGACTTGCTACCCTGCAATGTCACGGTTTTAGAGCTGCCGCCAAGGGTAATTTTGATGTACATGGCGTACTCATAATAGCTGCTTGGCTTGTCTACGCTGACGTTAAACGTGACACTGCCGCCGGATGCATAATAGCTTACAGTTAGATAGATTGCGGGGCTGTAATTTGTCCAGCGGACACCGGACACAAGTGTTCCGCTGCTCCCGCCGCCCATTTCGGATTGAGAATCTGCTTTTTTCGTGCCCCCGATATATGTTGTGTCATCATAGATAACGCTACCCGCGTCACCGTCTGATCCGCCGCCCTTTCCGCCAGCCTGTCCGGATTCTCCCGGCGCACCATAAACATTTACGGGTGTCAAAAAGTCTTGAAATCCGCTATAAGACGGAGAGCCGTCAGCGGTGGTCAGTGTAATATCTGTGCCATCTTTCGTGTAGCTGATGGTGGAATTGGTTCCGGCCTCACCGTTCGGGCTATCCTGTGTGCCGCCTGATCCCCCAGTGCCTACTACGCAATCAAAGGTAAGACCTCCGCAGCTCTCGCCGATAATTGGCTCAATGATCTTTCCACCAAGACCGCCGACACCCGGAATGCCACCTGTACCGCCGCGTTTGTAATTCCCGGCTGCGGTTTCGCCGGTTCCGCCCGTGCCGCCGATGCTGCCGCCATGCCCACCACCAATCAGTACCGCGCGGCATTTATCTGCGTTTGCGGGTAACGTCACTGTCTGCGACGCGGTAACAACGATAACGTCTGTGTAGTCGTTGCCCCATGTCGGCGCATAGTCGGCAATGATTGTCGCCGACCCTTTTAAAACATTAGAGCCAACAAGTGACAATTCACTGATTAACCCAGATGTCGCGTCATCATACGGATCGTTAAAGCTGACCGCATCACCAGCCCGCTCACCGTTAGACACAATGTCCATTTTTATGGTTTTGGCGCTGGTGTAATATGAGTACAGCCGCTCAACAACGTTGTTGCTGTTGGCGCGAGAAACTAAAGTTGCGTCCGTCACCGTTACGGTGTTATCTTCATCAGCGTTTTTGTCACCCTTAAATCGCTCAACTGTTGTATGAGTGTACTTGTAGCCGGTCAGCGTAATACTGCCAGTCGCCGTGACAATAGCGTAGTTGATCCCGCTTTCCAAGATTTCGCCGTTGTCCACTGACAAGTTATGCATCGGCTCGGAAAATTCAACAAGCATTCCGGTCAAAGACGCGCCAGCCGGTGACGTAAACGCTTCATCCGGCAAAACGACAGAACCCTCATATAGCGTTGTTTGTTCGTCTGACGTGCCCTTGTTTAAGTAGGCGTGTTCCAGCACAGACACCTTGGTGACCATTTCGGGATACTCGACACTACCGCCTACATAAATACGACTATCGGGGATATCTGTTGTTGTGGTAGATGACAAGACGGTAATAAACATATCGCCGCTTGCGTCCTTTTTGACCGTCGCGCCCATCGCAAAAAGGACTTGATGGAGATTTTCCCGCCGCGTGGCGATTGGAAGCCAACCGTAAACCTTTTGGTTAGCGATCGTCTCGTCAATCGAATACGACACCAAGCCGCCGATAATATCAGCCACAATGTCAGAAAAGATGTCTGTTCCGGTATAGTACAGTCCGCCGTAGTGCTTGGATTTGCCAAGCAGCCCGATACCGGAAACACACGAGATTGAGTAAAGGTTCTTTTTCACGCGTAAGCATTTTTGCATGAAAAACTTGCCGATCAGCACGCCCTTGTGATAATACAACACCGCCCGTCCGTACCTGTACTGCGATGGATTGGATGCCAGAACCGTAATAAACGGGCGACACCCCAAAATCAAGCTATCCGACGACATAATTCCGTGACTATCAGACGGCTTTAGAATTGTTGGACACCTGATGGTGGGGTCGATTCGCGCGTCAAGCACATCGTATTCCAACTCCGTGCCGGTCATAGATTCAACAAGGAGTACGTTTACCGATTCGATTTTGCAATCAAGGTAAGTATCTTCAAGCGTTGTAATTTTGTTCATGCCTACACCTCAGAAAACGTAACAACGATCCCCGTCCAGTAATCCACGCCAGTGCCGCCAGTGCCGCGAAAAACCGTTTCGCTGGTATCCATGTAGGCTTCAACAGTTCGGCTTCCACCTGCTTTTGCATCGTAGTATTGCAGCAAAAGCGGCTGCGTGCCGTGTATTGCTGTAAGAAGTTTGGATTGCTGCTGTTCGGTAAGCGGCATACAGGTGGCTTGCCCTCGTGCTTTGACGGCGATAGTGTCTTGCACCATGTCTCCGTTTTTCATTGTGCCGCCATTGCCGCCATCAATCTTTTCGTAGGAACAAACAAATCCCGTTGGCGTAAAATACGAGGTATAATCGATGCCGTTGATAAAAATAGGCTTTGTCATGCTTTACCTCACAAACGATTTTCCATGCCGCGTGTTCTCGGCTTGATTATAGCTGTATGTCTTTCTGGCCAAAACAGCGCCGTCAAGCTCAAGCGTGATGGGAATAGTGATAGGCTGCGCCGCAGCTCCGGCATATGCCAGTTGGGGAACCGCCATGCTGGACGTGCCAAAATTGCCAACATTAACGCCCATGTCCATTGAGCCAACCGCCATAGCGTTTCGGACTTGCCCCGTGACACTGTCCACTTTGCGCATTAGAGACGGCAGTCCATTATCAAGACCGTTTGCAGCACCCTCCAAAACGCGCCGGAACACTGTGTTAGACCACTTTGATGGACTATGCTCGTCAAATCCGTTTTTCCCGGTAAACCAGCCTTTGATTTTGTCAACCACACCGGAAACTTTGTCCTTCAACCAACCAACGGTGTCGCTGATGCCGTTCCAGATGCCTTTCAGCAGATTTGCACCGACATCGACAATTTCACCCATCAGGCCATCAAAGGCTTCGACAATTCCGGTAACAATTTTCGGTACTGCTTTTACAATTTCCACGATAATGGTAGGCAGATTCTCAATTAACGCGACAAACAGCTGAACGCCAGCCGCCATTATCTCTCCGCTAAACTCAAGCAGACCGGAAACAAGCCCAACAATAATATCAGGCAGTGCCGCGATCAATGTCGGCAAAGATTCTATCAAGCCCTGTGCAAGACTTGTCATAATCTGTAATGCTGCATCCAGAAGCATGGGCAGGTTTTCCACCAAGCCATTGACCAGGGACAGAATGATCTGGACGCTGCTCTCCACCAGTTTCGGCGTGTTGTCTGCCAGCCGTTCTGCAATGATGGAAATAATCTGGAAAGCGCAATCTATAATTGCGTCCATGTTGTCCAAAATTCCATCTACCAGCGCAAAAACCAAATCGATTCCCGCCGTAAGGATAGTTGGGAGATTGTCCGTAATCGTCTGCACAACCATCGGGACGATCTTTTCAGACGCAGACGAAATAAATTTAGAAACGCCCTGAATCGTTGTTTCGATTCGCGGAATGAGATTCTGCCCAGCAGTTACCGCGCTATCTATAAACGCATCCATCCGAGCACCGATATCTGCCTCGTCATCTGCAAAAGCCAACACAAGGTTTTCCCATGCGGCTTTCATCGACGCAACGCTGCCTTGAATAGTCCCGGCAGCCTCGTCAGCTGCATAACCCGCAAGCCCTTGCATATCGATGTAATCCACAAGGGCTTTTTGCGCGTCGGCAAGGTTATCAATCTGGTAATCGGTAGCATGTCCATTCGCTTCGTTCCAGTCGTTCACCTTGTCGATAAGCTCCTGAAATCCCTCTTTTGTCGGGGTAATACCAAGCTGCAAGTTGTCAAGCATGGTATAGTTGGATTTCATGATACCGTTAAAGGCATTTTGGACGGCTTCCTGTGAATTTCCGGTCGCCGCGACGACATCGGCCTCTGCCGTGATGATGCGGTCTGCAAGCTCTGCTGCTGCCGCTTCATCGCCGCCAAGCGCGGTTTTTAAGCCGGTCGCAAATCCGTTGACCTGTTGCAAATATTCATTTTGGCTCATTTGCACAGCGCCATATGCATTTGCAGCTTTTTCCGCAATAAAATCATATGCGTCGCCAAACATAAGCTCCGCACCACCAACAAGTTGCTCATATTCGCCATAACTTTCAACGGCCTGTTTCGTCAGGGCGACTACTGCTCCGGCTGCGGCGGTAACTGCCGCAGCGCCGACCTTTGCAGCGGTGGAAAGACCGCTTTTGAACTTATCGGACAGTGTTTCAACGTTCTCGCTTGCCTGATCGTCAACGCTGATTTTCACAAACAAATCAAGCAAATTCATTCGTTCACCTCCAGTCCGCCAATAATGGTTTTCATGTGAGCGATGATTTCATCGCTCGTGCGCGTTTCTTCTTTCTGCGGTATGGCAAAATCCACATATCGCGCCTGCAAATAAGACCCGCCTACATTTTTTGCCGTGTTCTCCGCAATGATCCGGAGCGCATCAGTCACATAAATGCGATACACAAGCCTGTCTTGCCGTTCTTTATACTTGGCCAGACAGTACTGTAAAAACGGCCTTACTCTTTGGCTTCCTCTGTACTCCCCGGCGCAGAGCCAGAGGAAATCCCGCTCTGCGCCGAGACAAAAAGTTCTCCAAACGCCTCGTCTGTCAAAAGCTCTGCCGTATCCTGCATCAGTTTTGCGAGGTTCAGTGCTTCCGTGTATGCCTCCGCGCTGACCCCCTCGATAGAGGACAAAATCGCGATAATGTCGGCCTTGTGCGCTTTCAGCAGCGACGGAAGCGCCTTTCTGATGCGCTGTGCCATAAACGCCTTTGGTGTCATACCATCGGGGCATTTTTCGCGCTTGAAAAGCACAGCCGCGCTTTCGCTGGTGGCAATATTGGCAATGGGGTCAATAATGTCGGCGATAACATCAAAAACGCGGTCGCCCCGAATCTCAGATAGCTTCATTAGGTGCCCTCCGTAGGATCAATGCTGTAGAATACCATCGGCATGGTGTCTTGTGCATCAATCGACACATGACCGGTCAACCCGACAGAAATCTGTCCCTTGCCGTTTTTGCTCGTCTGGATGGTAAAGCCGTCCGTAGACAGCGCGTTTTTCAGCTGGATAGCAACAACGCCGCCGTCTGCACGGTCGCCGACCCACCAGATATCTGAGAAGTCGGTCTGTTTCAAACTTCTGCGCGGCACGATTTTACTCGTGTTTGTAGTGTCGATGTCAGCCGCACCCAGCGACAGCTTGATGCCAGCCGGAGACGTGCCAAGAGACGTAAAGCTCATTTTGCACTCCCAGCCATCCAGATGCTTCAATTCTTTCAAGTTCGAGGGGCAGTTGTCCACATCCTCGCCCATGTCGGAGTATGTAGGCGTACAAGATGCATTGATACCGCCGGTGGTCGCGCAAATGATATCTGCGTCTGCCGGTGCGGCGACGGCAGAAGGGTCAAAGTTCTTGAGCAGTACACCAGCGTCAAGCTGCAAACTCTCAAAGGTGTCCTGCGGAATTACGGTAAATTTGCTCATATGCAAACCCCTTTCAATTTTCGGTCAGATATTCAACGGTGATGTTAAGGTATCGCCGCTTAATGTTTTTGTCGGTTTCGTCCGCGATGTTTTGACACCACGGAGACCCGCGTTTTATCCAGATATAGCCGCCGCTGCACGGAATTACCGTGCCGCCGTAGCCAATTGCAGAGCTGATCTCTTGCGCTTTGGCGTTTGGCGTGACTTCACTTTCTGTATAGTACCAGAGATTTACGGCCAAGCTGATTTCCCCGCTATCCCACGCACCGGTAATAAGCTCATACGTCAACCACGGGAACGTTGCATCTTCCGGCACGTTGGAGGTAGGATACGCCGTCAAAAACTGTGAAAACCACGCATGCAGCGCTTTGTCTTTTGTCATTGCGGCAGCTCCTTCCGTTCAACGGTGAAGAACTTCAGGCCCTGAATCAGTGACCCTGCCGCCTTTGGGGCGGCACGTTCCTCCGGATTAGATGTAACGCGATAGGTGTTGCCAGTGGCCTTATCACGGAAATAATCTCCGTATTCAATGGGAACCGCCTTGTTAACAAGAGCGGAATAAACGCTCGTTACGCCGCCCTTTTCCGCTCTACGGGCTTCCATGGACGTGTCCAGTGCTTGATAGTTCAAAAATTCCGCACCGCTTGTCCACGTTGTTTCGTACCCGCCCGCGCCGTCCGGCGTTCTGGTTTTTTCCATCAGCACGCACTTACTTGCAAAATCATCCAGTAGGCTCACAGTTACACCCCCTTGATTTTCCGCCAAGTGTTTAGCCGAGCGCGGAAAGCATCTTGCCAGCCATTTAATGCGCCGCTGTCGCCTCCTGCGCTGCGTTTGGTGTAAGAATACCCCCCAAAGCTTTCGCTCTGATATGGGCTTGCGACGGCCTCTCCGTTCTTTCCTTCCCACTCTGCGATATCTTTCGCCAAATCAACAACAGCGTTTGGAATGGCCAACACCCACACCGTACCATCAAAAGTTTCATCTGCGAGATCGTATGCGGGGTATTGATGCAGCCCATCGTTAAAGACCGACCCGACAATCCGGAAATATTGGTTGTTTTGGAGAAAGGGCAGCGCAATGCTCCCATTCTCCACGGCGAACGTGCCCCCGTGGATTTCCACGAGAAACCAATTGTTTAGATGCCGCAAAATCTGTTCAAGCATTACACTGCCCCCTCATTGTCAAGATACAGACGCGAAAATCTTCGCAATCTGATTGCCGTCCGTGACCTTCGCACCGTAAACGTGCAGGCCCTTCACGCCGTCGGCAAAGCGGCTCTCCATGCGGTAACCCTCGGTCTTGATGATCTGCTCGGCGTAGGTAGTCGCAGCGTTGACCTGCGCGGTGATCTCAAAATACGGGGTCTTGCCGGCGTCCGTGCCTGTGCCGGTCTTGACATTGTTCGACATGAACACGGTAAAGCCCGCGACTTCACCCACCTTGCCGTTAATCAGGGCATCCTGACCGGCAGCTGCGGAGGACTTGGCAAAGCGATCATCCAGCAGCAGCAGTGCATAGACCTCGGGCGGCACGATGATGGTGCGGCCGGTGTTGGGGACGTTCGCCTTGTCCAGCTTCGTGCGGAGCTTGACGATGTTCTCGTAGACATTGGCCGCAGTCAGCGCAACAGGCGCGGCAGCGGAGCCGATGGTATTGCCGGATGCAGCACCGGCGGCAATCGTCTTGAGTAGGAATGCGTCAGCCGTGTCAGCCAGCGCATAAGCGGCGCGGCCCATAGCGGTGTCGATCAGCTCACCGGCAGCCTGCACCTTGTCCACATCATCGACCTGAAAGTTGAAATACTTGCACTGGTCGATTACGAGGGTCTGATCGGTAGTGGTCAGCGCATCGGGCGCGGCAATGTCAGAATTTTTGGTGTAGTCCTTGACGGTGATTGCGCCGATGGAATTGATGTGTACGGTGTCGCCCTGATTGGCGATGATGCCCTCATATTCACGGTTGACCAGATTGGTCGCCACATGAGACTTGTCAAGGGCGTACAGGAGACGCGCGCTCCAAAGTTCGGGAATAAAAGTGGTAACAGCCATGTGTTAAACTCCTTTCTGATTCAGGGATGCTTTGATGCTATCCCAATTCGCATTGATTTCCGCAGCCGTCATGTTCTTGATCTCTGCGGTCGTGTAACTCTTTGCTGGGGGATTTGCCGGGGGATTGGCGGGATTCGCGCCCTGCTTCTGCGTGGTGGAAATAAGGCCCTTGTAAGTGCCGGAAATCAGCGTATCAAGGCTCTTGGTATCCTTGATTTTGTCGCCGTCCATCTCCAATGCGGCCATTTCCTCGCCACAGCCCCGCATTGCAAGGTCGAGATTCGCGCCGGTGATGTTCTTGCTCTCAAAGTAAGCCCGGACGGCCTTTTCCTTTGCCGCCTTGCTTTCCTTTGCGGTGATGTCGGTCTTATAAGCTTCAAAGGCCGAGTGTTCTTTCTCGTACTTCTCCTTATAACCGCCATCACCCGCCGCCTTGAGGTCATCCAACTGCTTCTGGATGCCAGGCAGCTTCTCCGCGTCCGCCTTGTACTTGCTGACATCAGCTTTCAAGCCGTCCACGGTGTCGGTATGTGCTTCGATGATGGTATCGACCTGTTCATCGGTCAGCCCCATGCCCTTTAAAAGTTTGCGTGTAAGTGCCATGACACTATCTCCTTTTCTTTGGCCCCATTTCTTCGGGGGCGATAGTTTTTATAATAACCGCCGTCCCTTGCGGTAATTAACAAAAAGAGCCAACCGGCTACAAATCGTAGTCAGTCGGCTCCATTCAGCCCGTCCCGCCCAACATTTAGGGCGTGGGTGCTATGTTCAGTTTTAAGCCGTTTTCGCTGGATCGTCTGCACGATGATGTTTCCGTCCTTGTCTCGCAGCAGCTCGACGCGAAAGCCTTTTTCAAGTGCCTCCATAATGGCCTTAATCGTTTCCTTATCCATTTTTCATCGCGTCCTCCAATATCTCCCAGTATTGGGCGGCATGGCCTGCGGCGGCAGGCTTTAGGAACGGCTGCGGCTTGTTGCCGTGCGTATAGTGCCAATTGCCCTTTGCGTCCTGATACACCCACGGCGTAGGTCGTCCACCGCCGCCCTCGGCATATTTGCCTGTGCCAAGCTCCACATACGGCGCATACTCACTATTCGTGCCGATGTAGGCCGCTGGCTCGTCCTCGTCCACCGCGTGGGTGATGCTGTTGCGGAGATTACCGGTATCGACGGGGCATAGCCTTTTTGCATAACCCTCCGCAACCAGCCCGCACGTTTCCAGCCCTTTTAGCAGCGCAGCTTTAATGCGCTCAGCGGCTTCTTTGCTGTTGTCGTGGATTTCAATGCTCAT
>CAVHXA010000061.1:0-8744 GCA_963639765.1 Oscillospiraceae bacterium
ACTTTTACATCGCAGGGCGACAGCTGGTTGGAGGTGTGGTCGACGAAGAAGGAAGGCGCAGCATATTCGTAGCTAAAGATTTTTATACGGTTGATTATGAACCTGGTGAGGGATGGATGAAAAATGAGACTGATTGATGCGGGAATGGAACTGATCGACAATATAGATATTGTCCTTTTGAGCGGATTGGCGACGGTGTTTGTATGTACCATGATCGCTGAGATAAAGCGTCGGCGCGATCGGAAGGAGTTTGAAGAACATATTCGACTGTACATCAAAAACAAAAAGCATCAGTGGGAAGAGAAATATAATGAAAATAACGACATGCATTAGATGCGGCCAACAGTTCGAAGCGACCGTAAAGAATCAAAATTTATGCGCAGTTTGCAAACAAAAGGAAGTCCAAAAGAGAAAGGTACGCAAAGCCAACACAAAGCAACCGCTAAGCGACCTGTCTAATGATGTCAGAGCGGCAGATGCGGCGGGAAAATCTTACGGGAATTGGAGAAAAGACATGCTGCTTGCGGCGGAAGAAAAGAAGAACAAAAATGAACAGTAGTAAACATAGGCATGACGGCGGAGCATACCGCAGATTCAGCACGATGACGTCAATGCACTGCCGCCCTGAAAAGGACAGGAGCAAAGCGAGACGCCACCTGAATAAGAAGTGCAAACGGCATGGGCAGACCTACCCGCCCACCATGGCGGCCGCAACTGAGGCGCTTCGGTCGCACGTCTCCGGTCCGACGGGAGATGAAGTCCTACCTTGTGAGGACTAAAAGAATACAGAGGGCGGCCCGCACGGGCAGCCGACGCCTTTACAATTTGGGCGTCGGCTTTATATGAGGCTGTCAGTATCATCTCGGTGCAACCCCGAGAAGCCTCACGAATATACGAATAACATTTATGAATCAACAGGAGGAAACGGTATGGAAATCGGAGAAAATGCAAGGTCTTATATCTATGCGTCTGTCGGAGATGACGACGGCTTGAGCTATGCCAGTGACGGCGAAACGGATGAAGTTATAGCGCTGTGCTGCAATATAATTGGACGCATGATCGCAGAGAATAGCACAACGGTTGAAGAGGCAGAGAAAAAGCTGAAAGACATCAAAACTTGCCTGTGTGCAAGTGTCGTTATTGAGCTTGCAGCGCATGATGTTATACCGGTCGCAGATCTTGAAGTACTGGGAGATCAAAAGACGCTGCGCAAGGTAGAACCGAAGGACGGCGGCATCATGGCGCCGGGAGCATAAACGAAGGCACTGCCTGCATAGCAACTGATAACAGCCGCCTTGACTGCTGCTGGTCAAGACGGCGTTCATGGCGCAGAAAGCCAGGCGGGAGCTGCGACACCCGCTTTTCCGGTGCAATTCCGGAATGCGCCTACTTTACCAGAAACCACTTTGCCGGAACTCGAGCAGGCTTTTTGCAATTTTACCTGCTTGAGCAGGACGTCAGAGATGCTGTACAGCAGCGATACCTCCTTTCCGCACAAGCCCGATGAAAAGCCGGGCTGTCTTTGAACGTCAAGTCGATCCTCGGCAATGGGGAGGCACACCCTGGAGAGGCTCGCCGCTGCGCAGCGCAATGCGCTCTGTCCAAATTGCCCAGAACAAAGGCAACAGGCTTTAAGCCGACCACCGCTTTACCTTTCGGCGGTGGTTTATATGCGGATACAAGGCGACTACTGAGTTTTCACCCCGATTCTTAGTAATGCCGGTTCGACTCCGGCTATCCGTACAAGAAACAACAGGAGGTTGCTATGACTGAAATTGAAATGCTGGATGCAATGCTGACGAAAAAACGTGTCCCACACAATCTGCACAGAAGATTTCCTGAAATGGACAGAGACTTCCCTGATACCGACTGGGGCTGGCAAATTACGGTAACAGACGAAAAAGGGAAATATCTCTGGGACGCTGTAACCGCCTATGGCGTATACATGGGAGTATACGGCTTGCTGGAAGCTATAGGCGATGAATTGACAGGCGGAAGCGGAATGCTGAGAGGGCTGACAGCGGAAGAAGTGATGGAGCTGTGGGAGAAACGGCATGAAAAGTAACTACTGCGGATATAAAAAGGCGATTATTGCCGCACTTTGCACGGCGGTAGTGGCTGCATCGGCTGTGAATTATTGTGAAGAGCAAGCACGCATTGACGACCTGGCAGCTCAGAGAGATATCTACAAAAGCAGGTTTGAAAACTGGCAGCAGAGAGCGCTGGAGGCAGAAGAAAACCTGGACCGTGTACAGATGACAATGGAAACGGAAGCCCTGCCGGATGAAGTCGATGTACAATATGCCGGAGAGTTTTTGTGTACGGCATACTGCACGGAACAGTATGAACATATCTGTGGAGAGGGTAAAGGCATTACAGCAAGCGGCCAGCCGATTCAGGCAGGGGTTACGGTAGCAGCGGATCAAAGCATGTTCCCGTATGGAACGGTGCTGTATATCGAGGATGTGGGCATTCGCATCGTTCAGGACAAAGGTGGAGCTATCCAGGGAAACAAGTTGGATGTAGCCGTCGATACACACAGCAATGCGCTTGCATGGAGCGGATATGGAACGCATCGGGTATGGATCATCCAAACCATGATGCACGACACAGATTAAGACAAGGAGAAAAACATGTGCGGTAAAGTAAGCTTTGAAGAGGCTATGGAAGAGACACGACAATCGGTCAGCCAATACGTGTATTGGTGTACTACGATTGCCCTGCATCAGGAATTTGGAGTCGGCAAAAAAAGACTGGGAATTATTACTGACAAACTTGGTTACATAAAACCGGCAGGCGTTGAGGCTGGTGAATACAGGTTGCCTGTTTTAAGAGCACCAAAAAACCGAAAAGAGCAGCAACTGCTGATGACGGGAAACTATGCGGCGGACTTAACGTGGAAGATATATGCAAGCGCTGTAGTTGAAGTGCTGCGCTTTGGCCCCGACAGATTGAAACGTCTGAAGAAAGCAAGCATTGCGAACTTTGACCAGCTGAACCAATGGGGACACGAGGACGGCATGGAAGTCGCACTTGAAAAACTGTGCCGGTGTGCAAAGGATGCAATCAAGGACGGGACGCTTCATCCGATCGACCCGGATGACGAAAGACCGAAAACTATGATCGTTGAACAGCGGATGGTGCGATTCCCAAAGTCAAAAAATGCACCGATGCTAAAGGTTTTTGCAAACCCGGTGGCTCAGTTTGAAGCGGTGATGAGATGAGAACAGGCGTAAAACAGTATCAGGTAATATTGAAGGCTGTCGGAGGCAACTGCTGGCCGGAATGGCTGCAATATAGGGTGTATGCATTGACCGCATTGGAAGCAATTGAAAATGCAAGGAAACAGGCATCTACGCACTATATCTGTTTTGAACGATTTGAACTACAAACAGTTGGGGAGGTGCATAACTGATGGATGCGGTATCAAGAGATGTTAAACGTCTGGTTAAGAAGGAACTGATGTCAGCCAACGCACAATTCGGACCGTTTGCAAGTTCGCATGAAGGCTGGGCCGTAATACGCGAAGAGACGGACGAGGCACAGGTGGAAATAACACGATTGGAAATCGCGCTTACCAACATGTGGAACAGCGTAAAGTGCAATAAACGGATCGCACCGGAACAGTTGGCGAAAATGCAGGAAACGGCAGTTAATCTGGCTGTTGAGGCGATACAAGTTGCCGCGATGGCAAAGAAATTTGCGAAATGCCAAAATCAGAATGAGGGCGAGGATGAAAACCATGAACGGCACAACAAAACTGCAAATCGTAACACTGACCATGACAAGAGAAGAAGCGGAAGCCGTTGAGATGGCGTGCGAGATGTATGCGAGGCTGCATAAGGGGCAATTTGGAATGCTTGCTGAGGCGCTGTGCATATCACCGCATTTCACGAGAGAGATGCAGGGCAGATATGCGAACGAGTACGAAAAGAACAAAGGGCTCTGTGATGCTGTGTACCGCAAAGACCTTATGAAAGACTTGATGAATACGCTGTACAAAAAGCTTGTCGGAAGTCTGTCAAACGAAGAAATGCGCGAAGCGTACCGAGCGGAAGTTGTATGGCTTGCCATCAGAAACGGGCTTAAACGGCATGATGACCGAGAAAAAGACATGTCTGCTTACTGGTACGACAGCCCATTGAACCGCTCGGACCAGCCGACACCGGATGTTGAAGTGACGGAGGGGGCAGAATGATCCGCAAGATTGGAGGCTACATTTCAATCGTCGGATTGATCATAGTCTGGCTGGGTGCTGTTTCGCAGGAAAAAGATGACCTGAAAGATGCTGCAATGCTGTTGATTGCACTTGGAACGGCGATCAACAGCATTGGCATTTACATCTACATGATGAGCTGAAAATGAGCCGGGAGAAAACAATGCAGCGAGAAACATGCGGTGCGTGCAGGTGGTACGAAAGCTTTTCAGAAGTTTGTTTCAACGGGAGATCGAAAAAGTGTGCAGACTTCACCGATATGAATAGCTGCTGCGAATGCTGGCGGCAAGCGGATACCGAAAACGCCATTAGCAACTACGAATTGGAAGATTGAATAAGCAAGCCCGTCGTTAAATTGCCGCCCTGACGAGGCGGCAAGGGGCTTGTATACCGGAGATAACTTAAGAGCTATGGCAGCCGGGGAAAGAGGGGTCAAGGGGAGAAAACAGAGGGCAGGGCGATACAGTCAATGGAAAAGCAAGCTATATTCCCTGCCCGGCGTTGTCTCACCCTTGCGTTCCTCCGTCTGGTGTGATTGGTCCACAGAAAAGAAACGATTGATAAAGCCTACCGGAAAGAGGTGTGCAACAGATGAGCAGAGGCTTCTACGTTAGAGAGCAAAAATATATCTGCGGCAAAGGTTACGCTACTGCATTAACGATGCGGGCAGACTTTTTTGAAGTGACAGACACCGAACACAAGGCAACAACGAGAAAGAAGAGAGAACTGGCGACCAGCATAGCGAAAGAAGCGTACAACATGAAAGAATCGAGGCGGCATCTTGTACTGTTGCTCAATACGAATTTCCGACCGGGCGATTTTAGCGTAACGTTTACCTACGACAGCGAACATCACCCGGCACCGGACGACTTTGCAAGGGCTGACAAGGACTTTACAAATGCAAAGAATCGTCTTTACCGCCTTTGCGACAAGAAAGGCATAGAACGACCGAAATGGGTCGTTGTGTCCGAATATTGCACAACGGATCAAGAGACCGGCAAAGTGCTTGGAAGGCACCATCATCATGTTGTTCTGCAGCACACGATCGGGCTGACCCGAGAAATGGTGGAGCAGATATGGAAAATGGGACTTGTACGGTGCGAACCTCTGCATTTTGACCATGGCAGTATTGAAAGTCTCGCGATGTATATCACGAAAAACAAGAGATGCAAACGACGTTGGCGCCAAAGCAGAGGCTTGCAAGAGCCGCTCATGCCGCGACCGAATGACAGCAAGGTGAGCAGAAGCAAGCTGAAGCATATGTGCGAGAACTGCCTGGAAGATCGCGACTTCTGGGAGAAGATGTACCCGGGGTATACTCTGCATCGGTGCGATGTTGCGATTACGGGGAATAATACCAGGCATTTAATCGTGAACTTGTACAGAAAGGACCTGATTTCCGTTACAGGAAACCGGAGAATTTAGCGATGTCTTTTCGTTTGGAACTGAACGACCTGCCGCCAAGGTACAGAGCGCAGGCCGAGGCGCAGATTGCATCGCAAGGAAGGAAGGCGCCCGGCGGAACAAAGACGGAAATCGAAAGTGCAATAAAAACCGCGAGAAAACTGAATAAAGAGTTTGACAGCAAGGGCGAGTATGATTTTTACGTGGGTGAGGTGCTGCCGGGACTGCAATCCGGTGAGATCATCAAGGCAATGCCGCACGTTGCCTTTGCTCTGTTGCCGGAAAAGGATTTTTGCGGCATTCGATTGCCAGCGGCGCGCTACACGGCTGACTATGTGCTTGTGTATGCCAATGGGACGGTTGAAGTTGTTGAAATTAAGTCAAAATTCACCCGGCGGCAACAGAGAGACTATATCTACCGCCGCAGGCTTTTTGTTGACCTGATCGCAGAACCGCGGGGCTATGTGTTCCGGGAAATCATCACCCCAGACACAAAAAGCGAAGAAAAAGAGTGGAAACGTCTTGCAAAACAGACAGAGAGGGGTACGCTATGAGCAAAAGTAAAGCAAGAATGCCGGCATATTACCGCCAGAATATTCAGAATGCCGTTGTGCGTCAAATCAACCTGGGGCGTAACAAGAAGGCGGTAACTTTGAACCGCGAGGCGATCGGACAGGTTGTATCGTACTGTTTTGTAGCAGCGGCTCATGACATTCTTGATTTTGACGCGGGGAATGCTGCGGTGCTGACTGTGAAGATGAACAACGCAGCGGAACGGTACATGCTGGACAGAGAAAAATATAAAGCAAGAAAAGCACGCATTTTCCTGGAACAGCGCACGGAACCGCTGATGCTGGAAAAATTTCTGCTCCCTGCGGGAAAACTGGGCAAGACGGCAAACGAACGCGAGATACTTGCCGAACGCAGAGATGCAGCGGACATGGTGTCGAGATATTGCGTGGAGGCTTTGCACGATATGGGCTTCACCGTGGAGCAAATCGCTGCAGTGATGCGTGAGACAAGGTCAAACTTTGACCAGTTTTTAGGCTGGTCGGAAGACGGTGAAGAAGTTGCATATGAAAAACTGCGACGCGTTGTAGAAGATATTTATGGCGTAGGAGCCATGGTAGAACATGTTGATGGGCAAGGACCTATCTTTGGCGCAGAATTTTGACACTGGAGGATGATGATGAAGATACATGATGCGGAAACGGTTCTGAAGTACTGCGCGGACATACCGTGCCGCATTGCGATTATAAATCAAAGCCAAAGAGAGCTGGAGGACGAAACAGATACGCTGCACGGCGTTGCTATGGACGGGATGCCAAAAAGCGGAGTCCCCGGCGATGCGGTTTGCTCCATGGCGTGTAAAATGGTGGATTTGGGAATCGGAGACCGGCTGCGTGAACTTGAAGAGCAAAAAAGGATTTTGCGATCTGACTGGGCGACCATTCAGAGACAAATTGATAGACTGCCAAGTGTGCACAATTTGATTTTGTCCGGTTACTACATTGAGCACAAAAAATGGGACAAAATCGGGGATAAAATAAACTATAGCGTCCGTCACATGAAACGGCTGCGGAACGTTGCACTTGCTATGTTCGGGAACTGCCTGGAAAGCCTGCCGGAATGCGGCGCGATAGTATCGCGCGCGTATAATGCGAACTGTCAGACGATGCGAGACACACAGAGCGTAGGCGACGGCGTTTGACTATACGAGAGAGCGACTGACGAGTCCTTGCGCGAATACGCTTCCATGATTATGTGTAAGGCTGCGAGGAAAACAAACACGAATCTGCTGAAATATGAGTATCGAGGCAACAAATTACCCGGCGGGTGAATAACCTGCCGGGTAATTTGTTTACATGCTTCGTTTCTGCGTTTCGTTTGGCTTTTCGTTGTCGGGCGGTGCGTTTCGCTTCAGGATGATTTGGGGCTCATCCGGATCGCGTCCGTCGTCGATGCGGTTTTGCGTGATTTCGTCCAGCAGACCGGGCGGAAAGCCGTTTTTGTCAAGTGGACCATCATAACCCGAAAAATCGACAATATCCACGCAAGGCGGCCGAGGCAGCGTTTTGTAGTACTGCCCTTTTTCGTAGTTTACATCTGTAACTCCGTCGTACCAGCCAAGATCGCCGTGTTCGTCGCAGACCGCCACCATTGCATCATAGGCTTGCGTTTCGGTAAGTCCGTCGAACGTCAGGCGCGCTCCGTCCGAAAACTCAGCTACCAGACGCCACGGCGCAAAGAATGCGATTTCGTTGTCGTCCATAATGCCTCCTTTTGTTAAATTAAATTGCAATTTTGATTTTGCATTTCGCTTTTGCATTTTGCTCTTGTAGCATAGCAGGTGATACAGCCGAATGCAAGTTTAAGCTTCATCAAAATGCGATACAGTGCGTCGGGATAATGCGAAGGCAATAGCGGGCACATCGTCGTCTGTTTCACTGCGGGACTTGATAGCCTCGGCGATTCGTGCGAGATCGTCTACCGTGATGCCTCCCGACTTACGGCTTGCCTCGGCCGCGCCGTTTAGTATCATGTCGTACTCCTCACAGGTTGCCCGGGTGCAATATTGGTTGGCAATGCAAGCATAGCGGACAGCCTCGGCGTCCAGAATGCGTGTTTCTTTCAGCTTCATGTTTCACTCTCCTTTTTTTGTTTCAATTTTTGTTCGCCTTTTTGGCGTGGGATAGGGTTGCTTTGCGCGGTGCAGCCCTTCAAAGTGTCCGATTTCGTCAAGCCAAAAGCGCGGCGGCCAAACTGCCAAAATCAAGCTGCTGCGCAATCTCCACAGGTGCCGGGGCAGCTTCTACTGGGGCAACCTCTACCGGTGCAGCTTCTACCAGAGTTGGCAAAAACTGCTTGCGGAGTTTATTGACCTCATCCGCCATATAGGCGGCGTATGTTGACATAAAGGCGGCGGCCTCTCTGTCACTCGCAACGAGATCTTCGCGGTACTCGTTGAATTTTTCAAGAAGGCGCTTAAAGCAATATTCTTTGCAGCTGTCAAAAGCGGAAGCGTACTTGCTTATAAACGCTCGGACTTTTTCGTTGTCGTTGTGGTCGCACAGCCAGATATAAACGCCGTTAAAATCAGCAGTAAAGGCGGCCATATTGATAT
>CAVHXA010000061.1:8754-10263 GCA_963639765.1 Oscillospiraceae bacterium
CGCCTTTTTGGCGTGGGATAGGGTTGCTTTGCGCGGTGCAGCCCTTCAAAGCGTCCGTTATGCCAAATCAAAAGGGAATCTTGAAGCACTTGAATATATAGCCGGTGAACATTCCGATGAGAAACCAGATGCCGGCGGTTTGCTGTAAATCCATTTTTTAACACTCCTTTGCTGTTTCGTGATGTGAACCGTTCGGGATTTCCGAACGGTTGCCCCGGCGGGGGCAGATGGGGCGGGGCTGCTTTACGGTGCTTGCCCTGCCAGAGTATCCGTTTTCGTTATGCGTTCAGCTGTAAGAAGGTGGATTTCGTGGGGATCAGGTGTCGGGTGAGGGTGTCGGTGTAGCTTTCCTCACCCTCGAAGCTGTCTACCACCTTCCGATCAGCGGCGGGCATATCGTGATAGCCCTTTTTGCCGTAGGACGGGGGCAGCCAACCCCTTTTCTGGCTGGCGTAGAGGTTGAAGGACTTCAAAACGTCCTCGTTGGTGAACTCGATGTGGCAGGTGCCCTTTTTGTAAAACGTGGCAGTGAAGTAGTGAAGCTGGATCTTCTGGCTCTGCCCGGCCTGCTCTGCGGCTTTCAGGGCTGCCCGGAGTTCATCGCCATTGTACTTCTGGCCGTTGGTGTCCAGGTAGTGCAGCACCCGCTCGATCTGAGAAAGTGCGCTTTCTACGCGCCAAGACGGTTCAAACCTGCCGGACCAGTCACTAAAGGCACAGCAGCGGAAAATGACCTTTTTGCCGACCTTGTAAGCCTCGTTTGTGCGCCAGCCGTTGTAATAGTGGATGTTCTTTGAATACTCGGAGCAGTAGTGAAGGTTTGTCCAGCTGTCGAACAGCCCGACTATTTCATCTTCGACACCCTGCACGATGTTGGCGGACATTTCTTCCCGCACGGTCAAGATGTTGTAGGGGCTGAAATCGTAGTCGGAAAGCTCGGCGATTCGCGAGCGGTATCCGTTCTGCATATCGGTGGTGAGGTTGTCCCGGATTTGCGGCAGGTCAAATAGCTTTTCCCAGTACAGGGCGCGCAGGCGGCGGATCGCCTGGTTATAATCCCGGTTGAATGCAAGCACCTCGCTTTCCTCGTCGTCTGCCGTAGCGGAGGAAAACAGGGATTTGATCCCGTTGTACTCCTCGAAGATGCGGCGGATACCCTCAGCGGCGGCGTTGTACCGCTCAATGGCTGCCGTGATGGGGTCCGCAGATACCAGCGCGGCAACCTCGGGATTGGACTTTAGGCGTTCCGTGGTTTCGTGCTGCAATTCCAGGCGGATTTTGCTTACTGACTCCCGCTCGGGGATGTCTACCGACACAAGCGCAACCTCGACCCGGGCGGCGCGGCGGGCGTTTTTGAAAGCGTCCGGGATGTACTTCACTGTGGCGTTGAACTTTTCCAGCTGTGCCGCAAGCTCTTTTTGTTCGTTGGTGCAGGGGCTGCGGATCGTATTCGCGTTGAGCAGACAACGGATTTTGCCGCCGTCCTTCATCACGTCCAGGGCTTTGAGC
>CAVHXA010000061.1:10273-11059 GCA_963639765.1 Oscillospiraceae bacterium
GCTTTGAGCAGGTGGGCAGCCCCGGCGGAAAAAGGCGGGTTCATCACGATTGCCGCATACTTCTTGCAGGGGCGGAACGAAAAAAAATCGTCATGGACCACGCGGAAATCGTCTTTCTTGAGCTTCGCCCGGAGATCGCTGGAAAGCTCGATGCAGTCAAGATCGACCTTTTCCAGCTTGTCCAGATACTCCCGGCGGACCTTTCCCGTTTTGGGATCGTGGTAAATGCCGCTCGCGGTGTGAATCTGGCGGGCAAGTGCCCCATCACCGGCGGACGGTTCTAGCACGGGGCTGGGGAAGCGGCGGAAGCCGTGGACTTCGGTTTCCAGGCTGTGGATCATCTCCCATGCCAGATTGTCCGGCGTGGGGTAGAAGTCCAGGGCATCGTTTGGCGTTGTCATAATAAAACCTCTTTTCACGTTTCGTGATAGCCCCGGCGGGGCGATGGGGCGGGGCTGCTTTGAGCGGTGCAGCCCTGCTAGAGTGTCTGGGGCGGTTTCGTGTCATGCCAGCAGATCGGCGGCAAGGCTTGCAAAATCAAGCTGCTGCGCAATCTCCACAGGTGCCGGGCCACGGGTTAGAAAAAGCTGACACTGTTACGCGCCATGCGACCGCGCAATGCGGATAGCGTCAGGTCCCCGCAGGCGTTATCCCATCCGCCGCCGGGGGAGGGAACATAGGGGTACAAAGTGTGCGGCTCTTTGGAATCAGGGTCGACGAGATGGTGAACACGGCCGGTTTCATCATCCGTGTAAACATACCATCCGGAAATGCTGTGGCAAGTGT
>CAVHXA010000062.1:0-11053 GCA_963639765.1 Oscillospiraceae bacterium
TCCATTGGAGGATATATTCCAGCGGTTTTGCTTTATGTGATTATATTTGCTCGAATGCTACCATTGTTTCCTTTGGGTAACTGATAAAACGGCGTTTCCTTTTTCTCCGCAAGCAGATTCTTCCGTTCCTTGGTCTTGTCCTTGATCTGTTGTACCAGACCGATATATCGTTCCAGTTCCGGGATGCTTATCTTGTCTGCACTGCCGCATTGTTGGACAAAATGCGTGTATCCGCAAAAATGTTCAACAGGAATCATGTGCATCTATCACTTGGGACGCAAACGTCCGAAGCTGTAGATGAAACAATGGGTAATGCTACCACAAAAGAAAAAGTGTCAATACGGAGGCGTGTTCTCCCCGGAAAACGCACAGAATGAGAAGGGAGTTTTCGCACTGTTTTTCTGAAAACGCTTGATTTTCACCGGATAGTTGCACATAATAAGACTGCGAGGTGAAAATATGATAAAGACAACAGCAATGCTACTGGAAGAATTGAAGGGATACGGTTCTCCGAAGTCAAAGTTGGCGCGTATGGCGGAGCGGGGCGAATGCTTTCCCATTACAAGGGGGCTGTATGAAACTGACCGGAGCGTTCCTGCGTACCTGCTTGCGGGCAGTATTTACGGACCTTCATACATTTCCTTTGAATATGCCCTCAGCCGCTACGGGCTGATTCCCGAGGCGGTATATGCCGTTACCTGCGCCACCTTTGAAAAGAAAAAGAAAAAGAAGTACGAAACTCCCTTCGGAACCTTCACCTATCGGGATGTGCCGTCCGAGGCGTTCCCGCTGGGGATTCGGCTCGTGCAGGAGGGCGATTATTTCTACCGAATCGCAGAACCGGAAAAGGCTCTGTGCGACCGGCTCTATACTATGCCGCCCGTACCGAACACACAGGAGCTTTTCCGGCTGCTGACGGAGGATCTGCGGATTGAGGAATCGGAGATTGGGAAGCTGGACGGAAATAAGGTTTGCGAATACAGCGGAGCGTATCATTCCACGAACGTAAAGAAGCTCTGCTCGCTTTTAAGGAGGCTTTGATATGAGCGGTGCCATTGAACAGATGCTGAAAAGCTACCATGTAGAGAATATCTACGACAGAAAGAACGCCATGAAGGAAATCATGCAGGAGATCGTGCTCTGCGGCTTGTCCCGTGCGGGCTTCTTCAAAAAAGCGGCGTTCTACGGCGGAACCGCCCTGCGAATCTTCTACGGTCTCGACCGTTTCTCCGAGGATCTGGATTTTTCGCTGGAAGCGGAGGATTTGGACTTTGACCTGACCGCCTACTTTCCTGTGCTGGAGAAGGAAGTGAAAGCCTTTGGGCTGAATGTGGAGATTCAGGAAAAGGAAAAGACAAAAGAAAGCACCATCCGCTCCGCCTTTCTGAAGGGGAACACAAAGGAACATCTCCTGCTGTTCTACGCGGATGAAAAGGTGGCGGGAAGCGTGGCGAAGAATGAAGCGGTCAAGATTAAGTTCGAGGTGGACGTTAACCCGCCCGCCTTCGCCGCATTCGAGCACAAATACCGGCTGCTGCCCGTGCCGTATGAGGTGCGGCTGTACGATATGCCCTCCCTGTTCGCAGGAAAAATCCATGCGGTCATCTGCCGTGCGTGGCAGAGCCGCATCAAGGGCAGGGATCTTTACGACTATGTATTCTATCTTTCAAGGGGTGCGGCGGTCAATCAAAAACACCTTCGGGCACGATTGATTGATTCCGGGTACATTTCTGCCGATGCGGACTGTTCCTTGCCGAAAATCAAAGCGATGCTGGCGGAACGCTTCGACAGCATCGATTATGCACAGGCAAGGCAGGATGTGGAGCCGTTCATTCACGATTCCTCCGTGCCGGATATCTGGAGCGCAGACTTTTTCAAACAAATCACGGAGGGACTGACTGCGGTATAGTTCCTTTCTTTACGGGTATGATGAGTTCAATGTAGGAGCGGCCTTCCAAAGCGCCGCCGCCGTCAGCATCTCCTACTTGCTCATGTCCCGCTGCGGGCTTGAAGCGGACGACCGCTTCGAGCATGAGGATTTCCTGAGCATCTTCGATTTCAACACCCCGGAAGCCGCCGCCGAGCTGGGTACGGCGGTGAGCAGGATCAACGGAGAGGTGCTGCGGCAGATCGAAGTCACCATCATGCATGATCAATGAGCAGTTCCGTATTCTTACCAAACAGGTGATAGAGGAAGTCTTCGTTCTGATGAGAGCAAAGGGCAAGGCATTCATCTCCACATGTGCCACAGGGGAGAATCCGCCCTGCATAAAGCCTTCGGATAATCCACCGGCTCCCGCAAACAAAAGGTTGTGTCCGAATAAAGCGCCGATAAAAGATGCGGAACCTCAGACAAGACCCGGCAGGCCGCGGAAGATACATCGAATAGCGGCGATGGTAGTTTTGATGGTGGTAATTTTGACGGTATGCCATCTATGGGCAACTTTCCCGGCAGTTCCGGAAGCACGTCCTCGGCAGCATCCGCAGAGAATCTGATCCTGTACGGAGTATCTCTGCTGGTTCTCGCCGCAGCAATGCTATTTGCGGTTCTGTATCGCAGAAGACCGAGAAAAAGGTAAATGCATTTCTGCTTGAGTTTGTAATTGACAGGCTATTGTTGCCATTATAAAATCTGTTTATCCATGACGCAAACAGCAGAATGTTATTACTGTTATGATGCAATGTCGTTGTTGATGGAAAAATTGCGGACACAGCAAAGTGCGAAGCCGTTTTAGCCGCGGCAGAAACAGGCAGCTTGACCGCTGCTGCGGAGCGGCTGGGCTATACACAGTCCGGCATCACAGGAATGTCGGGAAGTCTGGAAGACGAAGCGGGATTTCCGTTACTTATCCGAAGCAAAAGGGCATTTGGCTGATCGAAAACGGAGAAGCAATGCTCCCGCTGCTCAGTGAGAAAGAAAAAATGAAAAAATATCAGGAAATGTATCAGATACTTTCGGATGTTCAGGCAGACCGCAATGTTCGAAAGATGAAAAAATATATGCAGCACGGGAATGTCTCTACCTATGAGCACTGTGAAAATGTGGCGAAACTAAGCTATAACATAGACCGACTGCTTTCTCTGCGGTCTGATCTTCGTGTGCTGCTGCTTGGCGCAATGCTCCACGATTTTTATCTTTACGACTGGCACAAAAAGGACCATGGAGCACATCGCCTGCATGGCTTCAGACACGCAAGGACAGCCTGCTTAAACGCGAAAAAATTCTATCATGTTGACGAAAGAATCAGCCATGTCATATACTGCCATATGTGGCCGCTGAATCCGGAAAGGATTCCCATGTCGAGAGAAGCGTGGATCGTTTGTATTGCAGATAAGGCCGTCTCTTTTTATGAAACACTCTTCAGGAGATAATTTCAACCGTCACGAGAGAAAGGCTTCCGGCCGTCGGGAAAATGGTCCCCGCCGCTTTCAGGGGCCCGAACCGCTTCGCTTTCGTTCGGGCTCCGGAATTTTGCGGTCGGCTGCAGCGCACTCGCTGCGCTCGCACGTTTGCCGCCCGGGCAGGATTTTTGCCGACGTACACGCCGCAGTCAAAAATGATTCGAATTTCTTTGCGCCGGACGGCGCAAACTCTGCGAGGTACCCCGCCCCCTGACCCCCTCCCGGCGGGAGGGGGTTTTTTTAAAAGCCCTGCGGGGCTTTGCCTCCCTCCGGGAGGAGCGGGGTTCCCCAAAGGCAGGGCCTGCGGCCTTGCACCCGCTTGGGACGGATCGGGACCGTTCCACGGGGACATCTTCCGAAAGAGGCAACCCCCGGTCCATCCGGAGAAGGAGTACGGCCGCCTCCACAAATATGACAAAAGTGTGAAGTAAAATAGAAGAATTCACGAAGATTTCTGTTGACATCACGATAAAAGGAGTGCTATACTCGTATACGAAGCATTTGCATGCAAACGAAGAGCACCGTTTTCACAAACACAAAGGAGAAAGGAACAACCAAACCATGAAAAAGAGATTGACTGCTCTGCTGCTGGTTGCGGTACTTTGCCTGTGTCTGGCAGGCTGCGCACAGAAAACAACCCAGTCTGAGGCTGCCCCCACAGAGGCTGCTGCCCCCACAGAAGCTGCTGCTCCGGCAGAAGAGCCCGCTCAGGCCGAAGTTGAGGAAACCGAAGTTCCGGCCGAAGCCGGGAAAACCGAAGAGCCTGCCGAGGCCACCGAGCCCGCAGAGGAAGAACAGCCGGTTGAGCTCGAGGGCCTTAACAGCGCCGAACGCGCCGCAATTTTCGAGGCACAATACGGGCCGGTTTCCCTGCCGCTGGCGGATAGTGAAACCATCACCATATGGGCCGGGCTCGACCCCCGTACCGTTGAAATTGTAGGCACAAACAAGCCCGAGGATGTGTATATGCTCTATGGAAATGTTGAAGAACAGACGGGCATTCACATCGAGATAACGGGCGTCCCTGCGATGGCACAGTCCGAAAAATTCGATCTCATGATAGCCGCCGGCGATTATTGCGACTGGATCTATCAGTGCGGCGGCCTGTACAATGGCGGCATTCTGCAGGCACTGACCGACGAGGTTGTGATCGACATCTACGACCTCATCCGGGACGAGGCACCCATTGCCTTCAACACCATGATGTCCTACGACGATGTTCTGTTTGAGTATATTCAGGCTGACGGAACCATGGGCTCCGTGCCGCTTCTGTATAAAGAAGCCGGAACCGAAAACGGCGGTCATGTTGTTCGCGGTGACTGGATGACCGAGGCCGGGATCGAGGATATAACCAGCATCGATGCATTCCACGAATATGCACTGGCAGCCTATCAAAATCATGGCGGTCAGATTTTCAGCGGGAACCAGGCCCTGGGCATGGAGATTCTGACCAATGCCATGGGTTGGAGCTCCGGCATGTATCAAAATGACGAAACGCACGAGGTAATCTACGGCTGGTTCCAGGATGCAGGCTATGATTTTATCGAAACCTGTCGGCAGTGGTATGCCGAGGGACTGATGTATGAGAGCTTCTTTAATGTAGACAACGCCGAATACCAGAAGGACTTCGGCTCAGGCAAATGCTCCATGTGTCAGGTCAACGGGCCAAGCGGCATCAGTGAGCTGTATAACTGGGCGCCCGGCGGCAAGGACAGCATCGAGATCAGGCCCATCGGCGCACTCGGCATGCACGACGGCGATGAGCCCCTGATGAGCAGGCAGGACACCATCATCAAAGAAGAATCCATGGCCTGGTCGTGCGACAACCCCCATCCGGAGCTGTGCGCGCAGCTGCTCAACTGGCTGTATACCGAGCAGGGCCAGCTGACCTATAACTACGGCAAAGAGGGCGTAACCTTCGAATACGACGCCGAGGGCAGCCCGCAGTTTACAGACATGGTTCTGAACAATCCAAACGGCTGGTCCGAAACACAGGCTCTGATCCTGTGCACCAACGGCTCGCTGCCCAGCATCCACGACATGTCCAAAACCTACTACGATTTTGAGCAGGTTCAGTGGGACGCCATGGAGCTTTTCAAGGGCCTTGGAATCAACCGCGGGAACATTCCCCAGGCGGCCAGCAGCCTGATGACCACCGAGCAGTCTCAGATTATCAACAGCATCCAAAGCGATATCGACACCTACACCGAAGAAACCATCTATGGCTGGGTCTGCGGCACACAGCCCTTCGACCGTGACATTTATGCCGACTTCCAGAGTACGCTTGAGAGCATGGACGTTCAGACCATCATCGACATCAACCAGGAGCTTCTGGATGCCTACTATGCCCGGCTGGCAGAATAAATCGGACCCATGCGCAGGCGGTTTTGCCCACTTCGGGCCCGCAAGGTTTTATACTCTGCGGCCATTGAAATAACCAGCGAAATCTGTGCAAGGAGGCTGGTGAGTCCCAGCACAAGGAACCTGGGGATCAGCTTTCCGTTCAGCCGGAAGCTACCCTTTTCCGGTGTAATGACCTTCATGTGCTGCAGGTACCGGATGGAGAGCGCCGCCGTAAGTACCTGACCAACCACAGCAGCCGTCACCGATAAACACGGCGATGCCGAGTGCCACAACGGTCAGAGGGAAAACCACGGTGTTGGCCGCGTTGCCATAGGAGCCGAGGTAGCTTGCGTTTGCAATAAAAATCTGGTCAACGATGTTATAGAGCGCACCTACCAACAGCGAAATAATACAGGGGACAGCGTACTGCCGCATGAGCCTTTCGATACGCTCTGCCACCAAAAGCTGATTTCCGGCATCCATCTCTATTCACCTTTCCTTTCAAAAAATAAGAAATGCGTAAATCCAGAAGCAATCTGGATTTACGCATTTCTGCTACATGAGTTGCTTATAGAATTGTTTAACATGCTTTTATTCCTCACCCGTTTCCACAAAAAAGGCGTGATGCTTCTGCAACCGGATTTACGCAGAAATTCCACACGCTGTGCTGTCAGCATAGCATACCAATCGGGAAGTTTCACATATTTTCAGTCATGTCCAAAATTGTGTGTAAATTTCTTCAGGCACGGTGTGCAGGAAGGCACATTGGCCTCTTGATGACAAAGCTGCACAGATGGAAGCGGCAGTCAAGGCCGCACAGCGAGGCATAAGCCGGTGCCTTGACGGCGGCGGCTGGCCTCCTGCATAGGGCGGATGATTTAGGTTGATTTGTTTTGAAGACAAAATAACAAAAAAGGTTGCAAGTTTTTAGAGGCTTTGGTAGAATGAAGATGTATAGGGTTGCTGCGCAGGTGCGCAGCACAAAGGCTTATTACGCACAACACACAAAGGAGGAGATTCCCATTTCCGAGAAACTGATAACCATGCTGGTAGACGGCGTGGAAAAGACTTATGCTCCGGATGTGCCCGGCGCCGAATACATCTACACCGAGCCGCTCACCGAGCAGCCCTGCAGCTTTACGGCCCGCGGCGTGGAGCCCTATCGCGCGGCGCTGATGATCGGTCCCGACGGCATCATGGCAGACCATTCCGTTCCAGGTGCGGTAAAGGGCGGCAGCTTTGACAACGAAAAAGCCGAGGGTGTGACCATCACCTCCGAGTCCGAAGACTTTACCGGCGTTCTGCTCGTCGGCGGCAAATACACCGTCCGCAACAGCGAATTCCATTTCAACACTGCGGCTCAGGGCCGGCATACCTGCGATTTTTCGGGCTATGGCTCCCTGATTTCCGCCTTCAAGGGCTCTCGCGTTGTCGTTGAAAACAGCAAGCTCGTCTCTGTCGGCGTGGCCAAGCCCGCCCTGTTTTCCGACAACGAATCCCACGGTCTGTTCAAAAACTGCGACGTTTCCGTATACGGCGGTACTCTGTACGAGGGCTATGTAAACTCTGCCAACCAGAAGACCATGGTCGCACCTCCCTGGGTTCTGGGCATCACCGGCAATGCCCGCGGTATCAACCTTGAGGGCTCCTATGGCGCAGCCACCATCGTAGACTGCGACTTCAAGGCCAATCAGTGGGGCGTGCTCTCCACCGACTCGGGCACCAACATGCAGCTGTATGTCATCGACTCAAAGATGACCCTCATGGGCGCCAACCTGTCTGAAAACGACAAAAAAGACCCCTACAGCACCTGCTATGGCTCCGGCTACGGCACCTATGTCATCGGCAACGCGCACGAGGAGTTCTTTGGTGTAGACATGAAGGTCGGCACCATGGGCTGCATCCTGCGCGGCGGCAAGGCCACCTACCAGTCCTCAAAGGGCACCATCACCGTACCCTGCCCCTTCAATGATGCCGAAATCTATTATCAGGGAGAGGGCAAGGGCAGCATCACACGCATCCACTCCGATGCCTTCGGCTTTATGGCGCACGGCGACGGCGTGATCACCGTAAAAGACGGCACCGAGGTCGAATGCGGCAGCGCACTGTTCCTCATCAAGTCCAAGGGCGTGAACATGATCCTCGACAACTGCGTCATCCACAACAAAGACGGTGTGCTGGTCCAGGTCATCGACGACGACGACTCCACCGTTGGCATGGGCAACGGCGGCTTCAATACCGACTTCTTTGAAAAGGCCGGCTGGCCCTCTGAAAACGGCCAGATCAGCTCCAAAATGGAAAAGAAACCCGGCGGCATGATGGGCGGAATGCCCGGTGGCCCCGGCGGTCCCGGCGGAATGCCCGGCGGTCCCGGCGGCCCCGGCGGAATGCCCGGCGGTCCCGGAGGTCCCGGCGGCCCCGGAGGTCCCGGCGGAATGCCCGGTGGCCCCGGAGGTCCCGGAGGTCCCGGCATGTTCAACGAGCCTGCCAAGGATTATCAGACCGACTACAACTTCTTCCAGGCCACCAACGTCACCCTGAAGGGCGATATCTTCAATGGCTGCGGCTATTATGGCCAGGATGCCAAAAAGCTTGTGGTTGAGCTGGGTACCGGCTGCGTGCTCGACGGGGCGATTTCCGCTACCGAGACCATCCACGTAAACGAAAAGGGTGAGCAGAACACCCACTTTACCATCAACGAGTTCTACTATCTGGGCCATGTGGCCAACCGCAGCTTCTTCAACGGCGACAACTTTGTGGAGGTAACCCTCAAAGACGGCGCTGTGTGGAATGTCACGGGCGAGGGCATTATCAACGCACTGACCGTTGGTGCCGGCTGCAGCTTCAATGGCAAGCTCCTGCAGGACGGCAGGGAGATTATCCCCGAATCCGGCAAAACCTACGAGGGCGTTCTGACTGTCCGCGCATAACGCGATCTCATCCGAACACCGCACATTCGGGACCTGCTTCGGCAGGTCCCTTTTGCCGCGCAAACGACACAAGGCGGTACTTTACTTTTTTAAAGCGCTGTGGTATAGTCGGGACAGCACCGCACAATCATGCCGCTTTGCGGGACTCTTCCGCCGATGTATCGTCGCTTTTTCCATACACGGTATATGCCTGCGGCTTTCTTCTTCGATTCGGCAATCAATTTCTCGTCGTCCTTGCCGGATGCTGCGGTGCTGCCTCAGAAAAACACGCAGCGAAAGGAGTGCCGGGATGAACAACAAAACCAGAGGACCGGATGCCCAGAGCGTTCTGTATGAGGCAATCAGCCGGATCCGCACAGCCGAAGAGTGCTATGCGTTTTTCAGCGATCTGTGCACGGTCTCGGAGCTCAAGGCCATGGAGCAGCGCTTTCAGGTGGCGGGACTGCTGTATCAGGGCAATATCTACACAGACATTGTTGACCGTACCGGTGCCAGCAGTGCCACCATCAGCCGTGTAAACCGCAGCCTGAACTACGGCGAAAACGGCTATCGCCGCGTGCTTGAGGAGCTGGACCCCGAGCTGGTGGGTCGGCCGTGAATGCGTATGAGACATTGGCCGGCTCCTATGACGAGCTGACCTGTGATGTGGACTACCCCGGGCTGCTGCAATATCTGCACCGGGTTCTCGACTATCTGGGCTCGAAGCCCGAAACCGTTCTGGATCTGGCCTGCGGAACGGGCTCGATGAGTGTGCTGCTGGCTCGCGAGGGCTATCGGGTTGTGGGTGCGGACCTGTCTGAAGACATGCTCACGGTAGCCTATGACAAGGCTCTGAGCGGCTGCCCGGAAAATCGTCCTTTTTTCATTCATCAGGCCATGCAGAGGCTGAAGCTGCCGCAGCCCGTTGACCTTGTCCTGTGTCTGCTCGACAGCCTGAACTATCTTACCCGTCCGGAGGACGCGGCCGAAACAATCCGACGGGTATACGACAGTCTTGCCCCGGGCGGAATATTTGTGTTTGACATCAACACCACAGAAAAATTCCGCGCCATGCACGACCAGGTCTGGCTGGATGAAACAGACGACAGCTATTGCGTGTGGCGCACACAGTTTGACGAAGACACCCGCATCTGCTCCTATGGCGTAGATCTCTTTCGGCGCAGGGGAGGACTGTGGCAGCGCAGCTTTGAAGAGCATCTCGAATATGCCTATACCCACGCTCAGCTGACCGCAATGCTGAGAAATGCGGGCTTTGGCAGCATAAGCTGCTTTGCGGACCGTCGCCTGAACAGCCCGCAGCCCGGCGACCAGCGCGTATTTTATGCAGCAAAAAGGACTGAAGCACCATGTACGACGAACTGATTCGCGCCATTTCCGATGATGGCTTCCTTACCGCCATGGCCATTACTGCCCCCGGGATGGTACAGCGCGCCCACCGGATCCACAACACCATGCCCGTGGCCACGGCGGCTCTTGGACGGACACTGATGGCAGCCTCGATGATGGGCAGCATGCAAAAGGCCGAAGACGGCTCCGTTACGCTGCAGATTCGCGGCGGGGGCCCGCTGGGCAGCATTCTGGCCGTGTCGGATGCAGAGGGCAATGCACGCGGTTATGTGGGCAACCCCGGCCTGGATCTGCCAGAAAAATACCGCGGGCACCTCGATGTGGGCACGGCCGTCGGCACCAACGGCTCTCTGACCGTGGTGCGGGATCTTCGGCTCAAGGAGCCCTATGTCGGCTCGATTGCTCTGGTTTCGGGCGAGATTGCCGAAGACATTACCGCCTATTTCGCGCAGAGCGAACAGACTCCGACAGCCTGCGCTCTGGGTGTTCTGGTGGACGTGGACCTGAACGTAAAGGCTGCCGGCGGCTATCTGATTCAGCTTCTGCCCGGCGCACCCGAAGACGTGATTGCACGCATAGAGGCGGGCATTGCCGCGGCCGGAGCCGTAACACCCCTGCTCGACGCAGGCTTGTCGGCCCGTGCGCTTCTGCAGACCGTGCTGCCGGATTTTCGGCTCGAATTCCTGCAGAGCCGGCCTGTGGAATACCGCTGCGGCTGTTCCCGTCAGCGTGTGGAGCGGGCTCTGATCAGCCTGGGAGCAGACGAACTGCGCGACATGATCGATTCCGGCGAGACACAGCAGCTGGAGTGTCAGTTCTGCGATACGATCTATCATTTCACGCCTGAAGAGATCACCGCACTTCTTGCACAGGCCACAACAAAAGAAAATGAAAAAAACACTTGACAAACGCCTTTGCATCTGATAGACTAAGGCACGTCGCTGAGCTAAAGAACGCAGCGCACGGGAGCATAGCTCAGCTGGGAGAGCACTTGCCTTACAAGCAAGGGGTCACAGGTTCGAGCCCTGTTG